>NZ_JAHCDD010000028.1 GCF_018413525.1 Acidovorax sp. CCYZU-2555 | reverse complement strand
ATGCAGACGCTGGCCGAAGTGCGCGACCCGCGCAGCATCATCGTCGAGGAAGCGCCGAGTTCGCGCTCGACCATACAGGCCCATCTGCCGATCTTCCATTCGGCGACGTTCTACACCATGTGCAGCGGCGGCCTGGGCCACAGCATGCCCGCGGGCGTGGGCGTGGCGCTGGCCGAGCCGGCGAAGAAAGTCATTGCCGTGATCGGCGACGGCTCGAGCATGTACGCGATCCAGGCGCTGTGGAGCGCGGCCCAGCTGCGGCTGCCGATCACCTTCGTGATTCTCAAGAACCGGCGCTACGCGGCGCTGCAGGAATTCGCCAAGGTGTTCGGCTACCGCGACGGCGAAAAAGTCGAAGGCACGGAGCTGCCCGACATCGATTTCGTGGGCCTGGCCAAGGCCCAGGGCTGCGACGGCGTGCATGTGCAAGACGCGCTGCAGCTGCGCGCCGTGCTGGAGGCGGCGATCGCCGCGCCGCGGCCCGTGCTCGTCGAAGTCGAAGTGGCCTGAGGCGCGCGGCGAGCGGCGCGCGGCTAGCCGCGCCGCGCAAAACAAAAAATTTACAAGGAGACAAGACATCATGACATTCCATTCCCATGCCACGCGCCGCCAGGGCCTCAAGGCCTTCTCGGCGCTCGCCGTGGCCGCGCTGGGCAGCCTGGCGCTGCCCGCGATGGCCCAGAACTGGCCCGAGAAGCCGGTGCGCCTGGTCGTCAATTTCGCGCCCGGCGGCGCGGCCGACGTGCTCGCGCGCGCCATCCTGCCCCAGCTCTCCAAGACGCTGGGCCAGCCCGTGATCATCGAAAACAAGCCCGGCGCGGGCGGCAACATCGGCATCGCCGAAACCGTGCGTTCGGCCAAGGACGGCTATACGCTGCTGCTGAGTTCAGGCGGAGCGATCACCATCAATCCGATGATCTACGAGAAGCTCGCCTTCGACCCGGCGCGTGATCTGACGCCTGTCGCCGCCGTGGCGCGCGTGCATGTCTATCTCGAGACCCATCCCGATGTGCCGGCGAAGAACGTCGCCGAGTTCATCCAGTACCTCAAGGCCAATCCCGGCAAGGTCAGCTATGGCTCGCCGGGCCAGGGCAGCTCACCGCATCTCGCGGGCGAAATGTTCAAGCGCATGGCCAAGGTCGACGCCGTGCATGCACCGTACCGCGGCGCCGCGCCCGCGCTCAACGATGTGATCAGCGGCCAGCTGCAGTACTGGTTCGATCCGGGCCCGGGCCTCAAGCATGTCGACGCCGGCAAGCTGCGCCTGCTGGCTGTCGGCAGCCCGCAGCGCTCGCCCCAGTACCCCAACGTGCCCACGCTCGCCGAAAGCGGCCTGCCGGGCTTCGACGCCGACACGCTGTTCGGCATCTACGCGCCCACGGGCGTGCCCGATGTGGTCGTCAACAAGGTGCGCGACGGCGTTGCCAAGGCGATGGAGCAGAAGAACGTGCGCGACATCGTCGCCGGTCTGGGCGCGACGCCCGCCGTGATGACGCGCAAGCAGTTCATAGACCACCACGCGGTCGAGGCCGAACGCTTTGGCGAGCTGGTCAAGAGCATTGGGCTGAAGGCGGATTGAGAGAGACGCTCTGGGTCAATCGTGCTGAGCTGGCCTGCGCGGCCTGGTCGTACCATGAACGGCCCCCTCATGACTTGAGCGCAGGCCGTTCATCCTTCGACGCGGCCGGCGAGGCAGGCTCTCAAGAAACAGCTTTTTTTGGCAAATAAATCAATGACTTAGAAGGTGGTCGATTTTGGCAAACGGCGGCAAAACAGTGACCCGTTCGTGGTGAGCTTGTCGAACCATGAACGGCCCGTCCTCATGCTTTGAGCGCAGGCCGTTCACCCTTCGGCAGGCTCAGGGCGAACGGGGATTTTGAGGCCCGCTGTTTCTTTTTAACGCCTTGCGAGACCCCGTCTCGCTTACCCCGCTCAGGACGAACGGGTTATTGCCGGCGCGGCCCGGTCAAACCACGAACGGCCCGCCCTCGGAAAGCCCCAGGGTTCATGCCCCTACCGTTGTCGTTGCTGAATCCAGCAGCTTCTTGCCTGCGTATAGCCAGGTATGCAAGACACGATTTCCTGGGTTGGCATCAAACCAACAGCGCGTCTGCAAGTCGGCACTTCTCCGCACAATGGATGGATGAGCGCCAATACACCGGACAGCGAACTGATGGACCTTTTAGACCGCATCGCCGTGCAGGAGGAAGCTGCGCTCAAGCAGCTGTACCAGCACACCGCCGCGCGCCTGTATGGGCTCGCGCTGCGCATTCTTGGCAACAAGGAATGGGCCGAGGATGTGCTGCAGGAGAGTTTTCTCGGCATCTGGCGCAATGCGGGCAGTTACCGCGCTTCGCTGAGCCCGCCTCTGGCCTGGATGGGCCTGGTGGTGCGCAGCCGCGCGCTGGATTTCCTGCGCCGGCGCCGCGCGGAACGCATGCATGTCAGCGTCTCGCTCGACGATGCCGAAGGCTCGCTGCCGGCCAGCGACGCCCTGGGCCCGATGCAGCTGGCGCAGGCCAGCGAGCAGGCGCTGGTGCTGCACCAATGCATGCAGCGGCTGGAGCAGGCCCAGCGCGAAGTGGTGAGCCTGGCTTACCTGCGCGACATGAGCCACAGCGAACTGGCGAGTCAGCTCAAGCTGCCGCTGGGCACGGTCAAGACCTGGGTGCGCCGCAGCCTGGAACAACTGCGCAAATGCATGGCTCGGCATATATGAAGCACCCCCTGAGCCGCTTCGCGTCTTCCCCCTCTCAACCTTCGGTGGAGGGGGACGGCACCATCGCTGCGGGGCGGCCCTTGCTCGGTGCCCCTGAGCTGGAGCATGCCAGTTTCAGAAATTGCAAATGATGCGATCACTGCAGATGACCGAAAGGCTGCATCATGAATTTGATACAAAACACTGAACTGCTGGACCGCCTCGCCGCGGCCCATGCGCTGGGAACGCTGCGCGGCGGCGCGCGCCGACGCTTTGAGCAACTCGCGCGTGAACACGCGCAAGTGCGCGCCACGGCCTTGCTGTGGCAGGAGCGCTGGTCGGCGCTGGCCGAACTGCAGGCGCCCATCCAGCCCGATGCCGCGGTCTGGACCCGCATCGACAATCTTCTGCAGGCCGAAAAAGCGCGCGCGGCGCGTCCGCGGACTGTTGTGCCTGCGTCCCGCGTCTCCTGGTGGCGCAATGCCGCCTGGGCCGGCGCGTTTGCCACCGTGGCCGCGGTGGCCGTGGGCCTGTGGTCCCACCAGGGCCTGCGCCAGGCCAGCGCGCAGCAGCTGGCGCTGCTGCAAAGCCAGCTGCAGTCCGCACAGACGGCATTGCAGGCGGCGCCGCAGATCCAGTATGTGGCCGTGCTCGCCGATGGCAAGCAGGATCCGTCGATGCTGGTGACGTTCGACGCCCGCCAGAACCGCCTGGTGCTGCAGCGCGTGGGCGGTTTTCGCGAAGACCCGGACCGCTCGCTGCAGCTGTGGGCCTTGCCGCCCCAGGGCGCACCGCGTTCGCTGGGCGTGCTGGGGCAGGGCAGGCTCGAGAAGTTGCCGGCGCAGGAATCTCAGGTGCAGGCCGTGCCCGCGCTGGCGATCAGCCTCGAGCCCAAGGGCGGTGTGCCCAGCGAAACCGGGCCCACGGGGCCGGTGCTGTTCACGGGTGCGTTGATACGCCGCGATCTGTAGGCGCGGGAAGTCAGGCGGGCCAGATCCAGATGATGGCGCTGGTCATGATGAGATAGCGGAAAAACTTGCCTATGGCCATGTAGAACACGCAGGGCCAGAACGGCAGGCGCAGCCAGCCCGCAACCGCGCACAGCGGGTCGCCGACCAACGGCAGCCAGCTTAGCAGGCAGGCCTTGGCGCCGAAGCGGCGCAGCCAGATGCGCGCCTTGCGCTCATGGCGCGAAGGCTGGCGCGCGGCCTTGCCGGTGCGCGGCCCGCCTTCGATCAGATGGCGCTGCTTGGCCGCATGCCAGGCCTTGTGCGCGCCCAGGCCCAGCCACCAGCTGATTGCGCCGCCCACGGTATTGCCCGCGGTGGCGACAAAGATCGCCTGCCAGAACAGATCGGGGTTGAGATGCAGCAGCCCCGCCACCGCAGGCTCCGAGCCCAGCGGCAGCAAGGTCGCCGAGATCAAGGCGACGAGGAATACCGTGCTCAGCCCGAATTGCGGCAGCGACAACCATTCCAACAACTGATGCATCCAGATTTCCATGTGACGCAAGTGTAGGCCTGGACTGGCTTGTCTTTACGCCGACCAAGGTTATGGTGTTACTTGACGAAACAAAGAGAGGTGTTGCGCGATGCCTGAAGAACAACAAACGGCCAGGACGATGGGCCGCGGCTGGGCACACAGCTGCGTGGGCGTGCTGGCCTTGGGGCTGGCCAGTTGCGCCGTGCTGCCGCCCCAGGGCGTGGCCGGGCAGGACGAGGCACAGCCCGCGACCCGGGCCGAGTCCGAGATCGCCGCGGTGTTGTCGCAGGCCGAGTGCCGGAACATGGCTGGTCAGCGCGCGCATTTGCAGGCCGTGCAGGCCACGCTGGCGCGCGAAGGCATGGCGTTGCGCGTGCTCGGCTGTCCACAGCTGGCATCGGGCGCGAAAGCCGCCGCCGCGCAGCAGGTGCTCGCGGTCGCGGTGCTGGTCGTCGATGGCGAGCGCGCGGCCAAGACCGTGCGCGGGCCGTTGGCCGACGGCGAATTGCTCGACATGGGCAGCGCCGCGCCGCAGTCCAAGCCGGGCCTGGCGCAGCGCGTGAGTATCCAGGCGCAGCCAGCCGAGAACGTATCGCCCGATGTGCTGCACAACCGTGCCTGGCTGCGCGCGCTCATGGGGCGCCAGGGCTTGCGCGCCGTGCCCGACACCTGGTGGGCTTTCGCGCCGCGCTGACGCAATGCAACGCCTGGGTGGGCGGCCTGGTGTCCTACAGGCAAAGCCGAAATGGCTTATAAGCCTGATCTCCTAGTTTGAAGAGAATTCAAGTGATGGAGGGTCCAATTTGCACGACGCAATGATTCCGCTGTCCAGCGGCAAGAAAATGATTTCCTATCTATACGTGGAAGACGACGAAGATATCCGCGAGGGTGTCGCAATGGTGATGGAAGCCGACCATCGCGAAATCGTCTCAGTGCCCCATGCAGAAGCCGCGCTGGCGCGGCCAGACGGCGCGCGATTTGATGTGCTGATCACCGATATCAGTCTTCCGGGCATCTCCGGGATAGATCTGGCAAAGCACTGGCTCGCAGCCGATCCCAACCGGCATGTGCTGCTGCTGTCCGGCTATGAATTCCAGCATGGACTGGCCACCATCGGCCCCAACGTGCGCGCCTTGCTCAAGAGCGCCGAGCCCGAAGAACTCGAGGCGGCGCTGCGCCGCATAGAGGGCGCGCTGCCCACCCATGCACCGTAGGTGCAACGCCAGGCTCAAGCTTAGCGCGGGCGCGCGGGCTGGGCGATCAACGACTTGATGGCGTCCAGCAGTCTTTGCGGCTGCAGCGGTTTCGCCAGGTGAAAGTCGAAACCGGCATCGAGCGCCAGCTGCCTGTCGGTTTCACGGCCGAAGGCAGTCAGGGCAATCGCCGAAATACCGGCATAGGCGGCCTGTGAGGCGCGCACATGGCGTATGAGGTCGTAGCCGTCCTTGCCGGGCAGTCCGATGTCACTGACCAGCACGTCGGTGGCTTGCGCCGCGAGCGCGGCGACGCCCGCCTCGTAGTCGCCGGCCATCGACACCGTAGCGCCGCGTTCCTGAAGAATCAGCACCAGCAGGTCTGCGGCTTCCTTGTCGTCTTCGACCACCAGAATGCGCGTGCCCTTGAGTTCGTCCATGCCATCCGGCGTCATGGCGGTGCCGAAATCGGGATGGGGCGGCTGGCCCTCTGCGGCAATGCCCTGCGGCAAGCTGACGCTGGCGCTGGTGCCCAGTCCCAGGCCCGGGCTGGTGATCGTGATCTCGCCGGCGTGCAGATCGACCAGGTGCTTGACGATGGACAGCCCCAGGCCCAAGCCTCCCGCGGTACGGCTTCCGGGCGTCGCCACCTGGGTGAATTTCTCGAAAATGCGGTCCAGGAAAACCGGTTCTATGCCTTTGCCATGATCGCGCACCGTCAACAGCAACTGGTTGTCGCGCGTCGACAGACTGACTTCCAGCGCGCCGCCATCGTTGGAAAATTTGATCGCGTTGTTGAGGATGTTCCAGAAGATCTGCTGAAACCGCGCCGGATCGAGGAATGCCTTGGCGCTGCTGTCCTCGATGTCGAGGGTCAGCGTCAACTGCTTGGCCTCCATGAAGGCCTTGAGCGAATCGAGCGACGACGAGATGAGCGCGCCCGGATCTATCCATTCCCGCTCCAGCGCCAGCTTGCCGGAATTGATGCGCGAGACATCGAGAATGTCGCTGATGATGCGCGCCTGGGTGCTGGCGTTGCGCTTGATCGCGTCCAGGCTCTTGGCGAATTCCACCGGCGGCGACCGGCGCAGCAACTGGTGCACGTTCATCATGATCGCGCTCAGCGGGTTTCTGAGCTCATGCGACAGCACGGCGACGAAATCGTCCTTGGAGCGGCTGTAGCGTTCGGCCGCGGCGCGCGCGGCCTGTTCTCTTTCGAGCAGCAGCTTGCGCTCCTGTTCGAGTGCAATGCGGTTGGAGACGTTCGACACGGCGGCGACGCGCAGTTCGCTTCCCGCGCTGGCCGCCATGCTCCATTCGAGATGCAAAAGCTTGCCGCAGGCGTCCAGAAAAACCACCTCCTCGCGCCACAGGGATTGCGCGTTGCGTGCCGTGCTGATGTGCTGGATATGCGCTTCATGGCCGGGCGCGGAAAAATCCGCCACCGGGCGGCCGAGCACGTCTTCGGCGCTGCGCCCCATCATCTCGAGCATCGCGGGATTGGCGTCGACGAAAAGGCCCTGGTCGTCGATCAAGGCAATGCCGCTTTGTGCCTGCTCGTAGATGGAGCGGAACTTCGCTTCGCTCTGGTGCACTCGTTGCTCGGCCAGCCGGGCGCGCACCAGCGCCTGTATGGTCGCCACCAGCATGGCTGGCTCGGCAGGGTGGGTCAGATAGGCGTCCGCGCCCGCATCCAGTCCCGCGACCTTGTCGGTGTCGGCGATGAATGCCGCCGAAAGATGCACGATGGGCAGCGAACTCGTGACTTCGCGTTCGCGCATCATGCGACAGACATCGAAGCCGCCGATGTCGGGAAGATGCACGTCAAGAACGACGGCGGAAATGTCTCCGAGCGAGAGATCCAGCGCACTCTGTCCCGTGTCGGCTTCCAGCGTGCGAAATCCGGCCGCGCGCAGGGATCGCGAAGTCGCATAGCAGGTGACGGGGTTGTCATCCACGACCAGCACCGTATGCTGGGACCGGTCTATGCTGACATTGAGCCTGGCGGAGGTTGGAGGCATATTGCTTAGGATGAAGTGCGCTGACCCGTGGGCGCGGCGGTGTTCAATGCCAGAGTGATGGGAATGGTGACGTAAAACGTCGATCCCTTCTGTGACTCGCTTTCGACGGAGACATCGCCGCCCAGCAGCTGGGCCAGGCGCTTGCTCAGCGACAAGCCCAGGCCGGTGCCGCGCAGGCGCTTCTGGATGGGCGAATCGATCTGCGTGTAGTCCTGGAAAATCGCGTGGTGAAATTCGGGCGCGATGCCTATGCCGGTATCGCAGACCGCGAATTGCACGGACTCTTCAGAAACCCGCTTGGCGCTGACGCGAATTTCGCCGCGCAGCGTGAATTTCAAGGCGTTGCTGATGAAGTTGCGCAGGATCTGGGCCACCTTGCGATCATCCGAAAACAGCTTGGGCACATCAATCGGCTCTTCGAAAATCAAGGTGACGTCCGGGTTGACCGCGATCGGCTTGAACATGCCGCGCAGCGCGGAAAACAAGTCCACCATCTCGAACCAGGCGGGCGACACTTCGATGCGCCCGGCCTCCAGCTTGGCCAGGTCCAACAGATCGTTGACCATTTCCGCGAACTCCGCCGAAGTGCTCTGGATGAAGCCCACCTGCTTGGCCTGTTCTTCTGTCAGCGGCCCGTCGACGCGGTCCTGGAGAATGCGCGCAATGCTCTGGATCGCGCCTATGGGCGTTCTGAATTCATGGCTCATATAGGCCAGAAAACGGCTTTTGAGTTCGGTCGCCTGGCGCAGGTGGTCGGCTTGGGAATCAAGTTCGGCGTACAGCGCCAGCACGCCGCGGTTGGTCTCTTCCAGTTCGGAGCGCAAGGCCACCAGTTCGGATTGAGCGGCGGCAAGCGCCCGCTCCAGTTTGTCGCCGTCGGCGCTTTGGGCATCAAGTCCGGTCACGTCATTCATGAAAATCTCCTAGTCGTCTCGACGCATTACCAGAACCGTCACATCATCTCGCCCGCGACCGTAATCGCGGACCAATACCGCCGCGGCCAATGCCGGGTCCCGTCCTATCAGCGCCGTGATGGCTTCGGGCGGCCAGCGTGACTGCAGGCCGTCGCTGTGACAGACCACCAGCGCATGCGCCGGCCAATTCATGCCCGTTTCCTCCACGCGCCGCATCTGCACGCCCACGGTCCCATGCTGGGCCAGCACGGAGCGATTGAACACGCCGCTGACGACGCGTATCGCGACATTGCCCGCACCCACGGCCCGCAGTACATTTTCCTCGGCATCGAGCTGCGCGCGCGTCACGGCCGCGCCACGCGTCATTCGCAACATGACATGGGCTTGCTCGAGCGCAGATTTCAACTCGGCAAACGGCTGCTGTGCAAACAGCTCGACCGCGGCCAACGACGCATGCGCCGCGTGTTCGCCATGGCCCAGCCCGTCCGCCACCAGCATGGCCGCACGCTTTCCTTCGAACGCCACGCCCCAGCTGTCGCCGCACACCGTTTCACCGGGGGCGGGCAGGGCCACCACGCCCCATTTGAAGCCCTGTTTCCTGTGCGCTCCTGGCCGCAATCGCGCCAGGATGACCGTGCCCTTGTCGACGTCCGAATGCAGGTCGAAATCGGTCGCCAGCCGCTGCACCGCGCCCAGGCCGGTGCCGGGAGAGCCGGCGGTGGAAAAGCCGTCGCGCATGGCCAGCGCCACATCGCTGATGCCTGGCCCGCTGTCGACCGACAGCATCTCGATCTCGGGGGTATCGCCTTGGCGCGCCGCGATCCACAGCTGTCCGTTGCGCACATGCTTGCAGAGATTGCTGCCCAGTTCGTTGACGATGATCGCGGCCTGGCCGCTGGCCACTTCGTCGAAGTCCAAATCACGGCAGAGCGCCGCAACGTGGCGCCGCGCCGCGCCCACGCAACTCGGATCGTCCATGGGAAACGAGACATGACTCGCGCCCCGAACTATTTCCACCGGGTCACACTGACGCAGGTGCCTACACCGACGGTCGATTCGAGTTCAAATTCATGCACCAGCCTCTTGCTGCCGGACAGTCCCAGGCCCATGCCCTTGCCTGAGGTCCAGCCATCCTTGAGCGCCAGGCCCAGGTCGGGAATGCCGGGACCTTGGTCCTTGAAGCGCAGGCGCAGTCCCTGCTTGAGCATATCGGTCAGGAGTTCCCACTCCATCACGCCGCCGCCGCCATACACCACGGTGTTGCGCGACAGCTCGCTCGCAGCCGTGATCATCTTGGTCTGATCGACCAAGGAGAATTTGAGCTGAACGACCAGCTTTCTGACCGCTTGACGACATGTCACGATGTCGGCTTCGTTGCGCAGCGGCTCTGATCCCTGGGTGTCATTCGACAAGGAAATCTCCCTCGGCCGCCGCCTCAAGCAGCGCCATTCCGCGGCTCACGTTGAGCGCGGTCTTCACGCCGTCCAACGACAGGCCGAGTTCCACCAGGGTGATCGCCACGGCCGGCTGCATGCCTACCACTACCGTCGTGGCATCGAGAATGCGCCCGATGCCGGAAATGCCGGCCAGCATGCGTCCGACGAACGAATCCACAATCTCCAAAGCGGAAATATCGATCAGCACGCCGCGGGCGCCGGTTTTGGAAATCTGCTCGGCCAGGTCGTCCTGCAGCGCCATGGCTGTCTGGTCTTCCATGTCGACCTGGATGGTCACGAGCAATGATCGCCCCATGCGCAAGATTGGGATGCGGTACATGTTCGCGCGCCTACTTTGTCTTGGTGAAGGTATAGCCGTTGCGTTTGAGCGCCAGCGCCAGTGCGTCGGCCAGCGTGGCCTTCGAAGTGACCGACTGCAGATCGATGCCCAGGTGGACAATCGTCTGGGCAATCTGCGGGCGTATGCCGCTGATGATGCAGTCCGCGCCCATGAGGCGAATCGCCGTGACGGTCTTGAGCAGATGCTGGGCGACCAGGGTGTCGACGGTGGGCACTCCGGTGATGTCGATGATGGCCAGCGTCGATTCGGTGTCGACGATGCGCTGCAGCAGCGCTTCCATCACCAGCTGGGTGCGGTTCGAGTCCAGCGTGCCAATCATCGGCACGGCAAGCACGCCGTCCCACAGTTTGATGACGGGCGTGGACAGTTCGAGCAATTCTTCCTGCTGGCGCGCGATCAGCTGTTCACGCGTGCGCTGGTAGGCATCAATGGTCCATTGCGCCATGGTGTCGACCAGGGCCGACACTTCGGAGACCGCCTGAATCAAGGCCAGCGTGTCGGAGGGCAGTTGTTTTTGCAACGCGTCAAAAACCGGCTGTTTCAACGCCAGAACGAAAGCGCTGGTGTTGCCGGCCGTGGTGCCCTGGGCGGCGCGCGAAGAGGACAACTCTTCCAGGGCCGCCTTGACGGGTTGCCAGGCGCCCGTGCCCGAGCCATGGGCTTGATTCGATGCGATTGCCGGCAGCAGCGTGGCCAGGATCGTTGCTGCCTCGGTGCGTGCCTTGGGCGAGGCGCTGGCACCGCCCGTGGCGGCTATCCAGCCATCCAAAACTGCCGCAGGATCGGCCTGCAACAACAGCGCCAAATTGTTATAGCTTGTACTCACGGCAGCCTCTTTCAAGTTACTTCTGTTTACTCTGCCGGATTATGAGGCAAGTGTCCGATCTGCCCCTTGCCAGTTTCCCGCGCGCGCGGAAGTCGGCGCCTCGGCCTACAGCCAATGATTGCATAGGCCCACCCGCGCCGTGGGCCGCGCGATGCCCACGTATGACATGAACGCGCTGCAGCGATGGCCTGCGCCGGGTAGTTGATGCGTCTTTGGTGGCTTTCAAACGCATTCTTTGTGCTGAAAAATTAAGCAGATACAATCTCGCCTCTTTTTCCCTCCTCCCTTTCTCTACCTGATCCCTTCAATGGCTGCGCTGCGCATTGGTCATATTCCGCTGGAAAACCGCTTGTTTGTCGCCCCCATGGCCGGGGTGACGGACCGGCCTTTCCGCCAGCTGTGCAAGGCGCTGGGCGCGGGCTATGCGGTCAGCGAGATGGTCACGTCGCGCAAGGACCTGTGGAACAGCCTCAAGACTTCGCGCCGCGCGAACCATGAAGGCGAGCCCGGTCCCATCGCGGTGCAGATCGCGGGCACCGATGCCGAAATGATGGCCGACGCGGCGCGCTACAACGTCGATCGCGGCGCGCAGATCATCGACATCAACATGGGCTGCCCGGCCAAGAAGGTCTGCAACAAGTGGGCCGGTTCGGCGCTGATGCAGAACGAGAAGCTGGCCGTGGAAATCGCCCAGGCCGTGGTCGAGGCCTGCGCTTCGGCCAACGTGCCGGTGACGCTGAAAATGCGCACCGGCTGGAGCGACGACCACAAGAATGCCGAAGTGCTGGCACGCGCGTTCGAAGGCGTGGGCATACAGATGCTCACGGTGCACGGACGCACGCGCGAGCAGGGCTACAAGGGCTTTGCCGAATACGACACGATTGCCGCGGTGAAAGCCGCGGTGCGCGTGCCCGTGGTCGCCAACGGCGACATCACCTCGCCCGAAAAGGCGCGCGATGTGCTGGCCTATACCGGCGCCGACGCGATCATGGTCGGCCGCGCGGCCCAGGGCCGGCCCTGGATCTTCCGCGAGATCGGTCACTTCCTGGCGACCGGCGAGCACATGGCGCCGCCGCTGGTGGCCGAGCTGCGCCGCCTGCTGCTCGACCATCTGCAGGACCACTACAGCCTCTACGGCGAAGGCACGGGCGTGCGCAGCGCGCGCAAGCACATCGCCTGGTACCTGCGCAGCCTGCCCGGGGGGGAGGCCTTGCGCCAACATATCAACACCATCGAAGACTGCGGCGTGCAATGGCAGGCCGTGGCCGACTACCTGGAGCAGCTGGCCACGCAGATGGACCGGCTGCCGGTGGCGGCTGCGTCCGACCCGGCCCAGCTTCACGAAGAACCCGCAGGACAGACTGCATGAGCAACCAGAATATCGAACAAACCGTGCGCGACAGCCTAGAGAGCTATTTCCGCGACCTGGATGGCGAAGCGCCGAACGGCATGTATGACATGCTGCTGCGCGTCGTCGAGAAACCGCTGCTCGAAGTGGTGATGAGCCAGGCCGACCACAACCAGTCGCGCGCCGCCGAATGGCTGGGCCTGAACCGCAATACCTTGCGCAAGAAGCTCGTCGAGCACCAACTGCTCTGAGCCGCTTGCCGCCCGCCGCTCGCTTCGCGCTACCCCTTTTCCTTTTGAAAATCTCCCACCATGTCCCTCACCGCACTTCTTTCCGTCTCCGACAAGACCGGCATCGTTGAATTCGCCCAGGCCCTGCACGCCATGGGTGTGCGCCTGCTGTCGACCGGCGGCACCGCCAAGCTGCTCGCCGACAAGGGCCTGCCCGTGACCGAAGTGGCCGAAGTCACCGCGTTTCCGGAAATGCTCGACGGCCGCGTCAAGACCCTGCACCCCAAGGTCCACGGCGGCCTGCTCGCGCGCCGCGATGTGCCCGCCCACATGGCGGCGCTCAAGGAGCACGGCATCGACACCATCGACCTGCTGGTCGTGAACCTCTACCCGTTCGAATCCACCGTCGCCAAGCCCGGCTGCACGCTGGCCGACGCCATCGAGAACATCGACATCGGCGGCCCCGCCATGGTGCGTTCCGCCGCGAAGAACTGGGCCGATGTCGGCGTGCTGACCGATGCTTCGCAATACCCGGCCGTGCTGGCTGAGCTGCAAGCCGGCGGCAAGCTGTCGCACAAGCTGCGCTTCGAACTGTCGGTGGCCGCGTTCAACCGCATCGCCCAGTACGACGGCGCGATCAGCGACTACCTGTCGAGCGTGACCTTCGAAGAAGAAAAGCTGTCGGAAGAATACGTGCCCGAGCGCGCGGCCTTCCCCGGCCAGGCCAACAGCCAGTTCATCAAGGTGCAAGACCTGCGCTACGGTGAAAACAGCCACCAGCAAGCCGCCTGGTACCGCGATCTGGCGCCCGCTGCCGGCTCGCTGGCCACCGGCGTGCAGCTGCAGGGCAAGGAACTGTCGTACAACAACATCGCCGACGCCGACGCTGCCTGGGAATGCGTCAAGAGCTTCGAAGCGCCGGCTTGCGTGATCGTCAAGCATGCCAACCCCTGCGGCGTGGCCGTGGCCGGCAATGCGCATGACGCCTACGCCAAGGCGTTCCAGACCGACCCCACCAGCGCCTTCGGCGGCATCATCGCCTTCAACCGCACGGTCGATCTGGCCGCGGCCCAGGCCGTCGCCAAGCAGTTTACCGAAGTGCTGATGGCGCCCGACTTCACGCCCGAAGCGCTTGAAGTGTTCAAGTCCAAGGCCAATGTGCGCCTGATGAAGATCGCGCTGCCCGCCGACTACAACCAGGTGCGCAACGTGATCGAGACCAAGCGCGTGGGCTCGGGCATGCTGCTGCAGACCGCCGACAACCATGAGCTGCAACTGGCCGATCTCAAGATCGTGACCGTCAAGCAGCCTACCCAGGAAGAACTGCAAGACCTGCTGTTCGCCTGGAAGGTCGCGAAGTACGTCAAGAGCAATGCCATCGTGTTCTGCAAGAACGGCATGACCATGGGCGTGGGCGCGGGCCAGATGAGCCGCCTCGACTCGGCGCGCATCGCTTCGATCAAGGCCGAAGCCGCCAAGCTGTCGCTGCAGCACACCGTGGTCGCCAGCGATGCGTTCTTCCCGTTCCGCGACGGCCTCGACGTGGTGGTGGACGCAGGTGCAACCTGCGTGGCCCAGCCCGGCGGTTCGATGCGCGACCAGGAAGTGATCGACGCCGCCAACGAGCGCGGCGTGGCCATGGTCTTCACGGGCGTGCGCCACTTCCGTCATTGATCTGACGCGCGATGGTGCAGCCGCCCACTCCATCCAGGCGCTGGCGCCGGGTGGGGCTGGTCGTGGCACTTGCCATGGTGCCGGCCCTGTTCGCCTGGCTGGCCTGGAAAAGCATCAACAGCCGCCGGCCGCCGCCTGCGCCTGTCGCTGAAACCGTGCGTGCGGCCCCGCTGCCCGCGGCCAGCGAAGGCTGGGCGCAGGTGCAGGCCCAGTTCTGCCTGCGCTGCCATGGCATGGAGCAGACCCATGTGGGCCCGGGCTTTGCGCAGATCGCCCGGCGCTACCGCGATGCGCCTGACGCCCACGAATATCTGGCGCGCAAGATACGCGAAGGCAGCGCCGGCGTCTGGGGCCGCAAGCTGATGCCGCGCCAGCCGGGCATCAGCGCCGAGCAGGCCCAGGCCATGGCGGTCTGGGTGCTGGAGCAGCCGGATCCGCCGCCCTGAACAAAAAAAGCCCCGCAGGCCAAAACCTGCGGGGCTTTTTTGCGGGGCGTCGCGCTTACAGCGTCTTGAACACCGCGCGCGCGGCTTCTATGGTGCTGTCGATGTCGGCGTCGGTATGGGCTGCGCTCACGAAGCCGGCTTCGTAGAGCGCGGGCGCGAAGTAGTGGCCGCGGTCCAGCATGCCGTGGTAGAACTTGTTGAAGCGCTGACCGTCGGTGCGCATCACTTGCGCATAGGTGGTCGGCAGTTCGGGCAGGAAGAAAAAGCCGAACAGCCCGCCTTCGTGGTCGCCGCAGAACGGCAGGCCGGCTTCGTGCGCGGCTTGGGTCAAGCCCGCGATCAGACGGCCGGTACGCAGGTGCAACTGCTCGTGGAAGCCCGGCTGGCTGATCAGCTCGAGCGTCTTGAGGCCGCAGGCCGTGGCGATGGGGTTGCCCGACAGCGTGCCGGCCTGGTAGACCGGGCCCAGCGGCGAGAGCTTTTCCATGATTTCGCGGCGCGCGCCGAAGGCCGCCATCGGCATGCCGCCGCCTATCACCTTGCCCAGCACCGTGATGTCGGGTGCAAAGCCCGGGATGTCTCTGGCGTAGACGCTTTGCGCGCAGCCCAGGGCCACGCGGAAACCGGTCATCACTTCATCGTAGACAAACAGCGCGCCGTGCTGCGTGCACAGCTCGCGGATGCGGCGCGTGAATTCGACGCTGGCGCGCACGAAGTTCATGTTGCCGGCAATCGGCTCGATCATCACGCAGGCGAGCTGCTCGCCGTAGAGCTGGAAAGCTTCTTCGAGCTGGGCGATGTCGTTGTACTCGAGCACCAGCGTGTCCTGCACGGCTTCGGGCGTGACGCCGGCGCTGGTCGCATTGCCGAACGTCGCCAGGCCCGAGCCGGCCTTGACCAGCAGGGCGTCGGAGTGGCCGTGGTAGCAGCCGTTGAACTTGATGATCTTCTTGCGGCCCGTGAAGCCGCGCGCCAGGCGAATGGCGCTCATCGTGGCTTCGGTGCCCGAGCTGACCAGGCGCACCATTTCCATCGATGGCAGCAGCGCGATGAGCTTCTCGGCGAGCGTGACTTCGCGTTCGGTGGGCGCGCCGAAGCTGAAGCCGTCGAGCGCGGCTTCCTGCACGGCAGACAGCACTTCGGGGTGGCCGTGGCCCAGGATCATCGGGCCCCAGGAGCCGATGTAGTCGACGAACTGCTGGTCGTTGGCGTCCCAGAAATAGGCGCCCTGGGCGCGCTGCACGAAGCGCGGCGTGCCGCCGACGGCGTTGAAGGCGCGCACGGGCGAGTTGACGCCGCCGGGGATCACGGCCTTGGCGCGTTCGAACAGAGGGAGATTCAGATCAGTGTTTGGTGTCATGGGGAGGCATCACAAAGCCCTCGAGGGGCAGTGGTTCATTCACCGAGCGGCTGGCCAGGGTGGCAGCCAGGGGCTGCGCTTCCTCGGCTTCGGCATCGGCATCGAGTTCGTCGTCCTCGGGCTGGGCCCAGAACATGCGATCCGGCAGGAAATGGCCCATGCCCGGGCGGAAACCGTTGTCCAGGCTGTGGTCCAGGTATTCAAGCGCTTCTTGGGTCGCGCTGATCAGGTCGTTGCCGCTGGCTACCAGCGCCGTGAGCGCCGCCGACAGGGTGTCGCCCGCGCCGCTGAAGGTTCCGTCGAACATCTCGAAACGGTGGCTGGCCAGCACGGCATGCTGGGTCGACAGCACGTTGTCGATGAACTGCTCGGGCAGCGGAATGCCTGTCACCAGCACATAGGGTACGCCCAGCGCGTCGGCGGCCATGGCGATGTCGCGCGCGCTCGGGCTGCGGCTCGCGTCCCAGTCGGGCAGCAGCCAGCGCCACAGCGTGCTGTGGTTTCCGACCAACACCGAGGTCTGCGGCAGCACCAATTCGCGGAACGCATCGAGGTACTGATCGAGCAGGTCGTCGCTCCACCAGGACAGCTCGGGCATGTAGCTGATGATGGGCAGATCGGGGTAGTCGGAAGAGATTTCGGCGATCACGGCCAGGTTCTCGGGGCTGCCCGCGAAGCCGACCTTGATGGCGCGCACCGGCAGGTCTTCGAGCACGGTCCGCGCCTGTTCGTCGACGCAGTCGTCGGCAAAGGCGTAATGCTCGAAAATGCGGCTGGTGTCGCGTACATAGGTGCCGCTGACCACGCCCAGCGGGTGTCCGCCGACCGAGGCGATGGTGGTGATGTCGGCGGTCAGGCCGCCCGCGCCGCTGGGGTCGCTGGCGTTGAATACCAGCACGCACACCGGTTGCGCGACATCGAAGTCTTCGGGCGCGGGTGCGCCCAGGACGGTGGGTGGGGTGGGAGTTGTTGCCATGATGGGCCTTAGTTTGCCCCTGCGCCAATGCCTGGGAATGTCAGGGTGATGACTGGATACAATCGTTGCATTCTATGTGAAGGCCCTTTAAGCTGTGACGAACCCTAAGACTTGGATGTGTTTGATCTGCGGCTGGCTGTACCAAGAGGAACTCGGCTGTCCGGAACATGGCATTCCCGCGCAAACCCGCTGGGAGGACGTTCCCATGAACTGGACCTGTCCGGAATGCGCTGCCCGCAAGGAAGACTTCGAGATGGTTGAAATTTGAGCGCAGGGTGCACCTGTGCCGTGGTTTGACTGGGAGGATCTCAAGTGACAACGACAGCGGACGCACCTTTGAAGGTGCTGGTGGTGGACGACAGCAACACCATACGGCGCAGTGCCGAAATCTTTTTGCGTCAGGGCGGCTATGAAGTGCTGCTCGCCGACGACGGCTATGACGCGTTGGCCAAGGTCAACGACCACCAGCCGCAGCTGATCTTCTGCGACATCCTGATGCCCAAGCTCGACGGTTACCAGACCTGCGCGATCATCAAGCGCAATGCGCGCTATGCCGATACGCCCGTGGTCATGCTTTCGTCCAAGGACGGGGTGTTCGACAAGGCCCGGGGCCGCATGGTCGGCTGTCAGGAATACCTGACCAAACCTTTTACCAAAGACCAGTTGCTGCAAGCCGTGCGGCAATTTGGCAAGATTCCCCAAGGAGCGATGTGATGGCTGTTCAGAAGGTGCTGGTCGTTGATGACTCGAAGACCGAGCTGATGTTTCTGACGGATTTGCTGCAGAAAAAAGGCATGCAGGTGCGCTGCGCGGAAAACGCCGAAGAGGCTTTTCGCAGCCTCGCGGAAGAGAAGCCCGACCTGATCCTCATGGATGTGGTCATGCCCGGCCAGAACGGCTTCCAGCTCACGCGGGCGATCACGCGCGATCCCCAGTATGCCGACGTGCCCATCATCATGTGCACCAGCAAGAGCCAGGAAACCGACCGCGTCTGGGGCCTGCGCCAGGGTGCGCGCGCCTACATCACGAAACCCGTGGATCCGGCGGAGCTGCAGGCCAAGATCGACGCGCTGGGCTGAGCGGCGCTGATCCATGGCCAATCGTGAAGCACTGAGACAATTGCATGCGCGGCTGGCCGCGCGACTACAAGCCGCTCGCAGCGAAGGCGTGGCCGCGGCCAGTTGGCTGGCCGTCGAGGCCGGCGGCAGCCGCTATCTGATGCCGCTCGCGCATGCGGGCGAGATCTTTCCCTGGTCGGGCGTGCTGCGCGTGCCCTACACCCAGCCCTGGCTGATGGGCGTGGCCAACCTGCGCGGCACGTTGGTGGCAGTGGTCGATTTCCCCGGCCTGCAGGGTAAAACCGTGGCGCGCAACGACATGACGCTGGCCGACGCAAGTCTGCTGGCGTTCAATCCCGCGCTCGAGGTGCATGCGGCGCTGCTGGTGGACCGTCTGCTGGGCTTGCGCGGCGCGCAGAATTTCACGGGCATGCAGGATGCCCCGCTCGACGCTCCAGGCTACTGGGGTGCGACCTACTTCGACGAGGCAGGCGATTCCTGGCAGGAAATCGATTTGCAGAGCCTCGCGCAAGACCCTGAATTTCTCCATATCCGTGCCTGAGTTGTCCCCTGTGAGGCTGTGTCATGTCTTTTGCCCAGAAAATTGGAAAAATGTTTCAGCGCCGTTCCGCCGGCAGCGGCGAAGGGCTGAGCGATCTGCCTGACGCAGCCCTGCCGCCGCAGGAACCCGTGCGCGACGCACCGGCGAGCCTCTACGCTGACAGCAGCCTGTCGTCGTTCAGCGACGAGGAGCAGCCGCTCAATGAGGAGCTGGTGCCGCTGCCGCTGCTGGGCCGCGCGCCCGCGGCGCAGCAGCAGCGCCGTCTGCTGATCATGCTCGCGGTCGGTGTGACCGTGCTGGCGCTGATGGCCGGCTGGGTGCTGCAGCAGGCCGAGCGTTCGGCGCAGCAGCTGGCCGCCAACGGCCAGGCGCTGATGCAGTCGCAACGCCTGGCCAAATCGGCCTCGCAGGCGATGACCGGCAACAGCCAGGCGTTCGACGCGCTGCAGGAAAGCGCCGACGTGCTGGCGCGCAGCGTACGGGCGCTGGCCAGTGGCGACGACGCGCTGGGCGTGCAGCCGCTGGGCTCCGAATACGCCGATTCGCTCAAGGACATCGTGCCGCTGATGGAGCGTGCGGAAAACAGCGCCCAGCAGGTGATGGCCCAGCGCCAGGTGCTGATGCAGGTCGGTGATGCGCTGCGCGCGGTGAACCGCCAGTCGTCCGAACTGCTCGAAATCGCTGAAACCATTGCGTCGCTCAAGCTGCAGCAGGGCGCTTCGCCCGCCGAAATTTCAGCCGCGGGCCAGCTGGTGATGCTGACCCAGCGCATCGGCAAGTCGGCCAACGAATTCCAGACCACCGAAGGCGTGAGCCCCGAAGCGGTGTTCCTGCTCGGCAAGGACTTGGCCTCGTTCCGCGAAATCGCCGAGAGCCTGCTCAACGGCAGCAGCGAACTGCGCCTGCCCGCGACGCGCGATGCGCAGACGCGTGAACAGCTGCAGGCGCTGATCGTGCTCTACGAACAGACGCGTACCGGCGCCAGCGCCATTCTGGGCAACCTGCAGGGCCTGGTGTCCGCACGCGAAGGCCAGACGTCGATCAACAACGACAGCGAAGCACTGCGCCGCGGCCTCGAAACACTGCAAGTGCAGCTGCGCTCGACGGCCGGTCTGGGCGCGGGTCAGTTCGCGCTGCTGGGTCTGGTGGGTCTGTTCGTGCTGCTGTGCGGCGTGGGCATTTCGCGCGTTCAGCTGCTCGACAGCCGCAGCCGCCAGGGCGCGGCCGAGCTGCAGCAGCGCGATGCGCGCGTCCAGGAGCACGAAGCCAAGCGCGTCAACGACGCCAACCAGGCGGCCATTTTGCGGCTGATGAACGAACTGCAATCGGTCGCCGAAGGCGACTTGACGCAGGAAGCCACGGTGACCGAAGACATCACGGGCGCGATCGCCGACTCGGTGAACTACACGGTGGAAGAGCTGCGCCTGCTGGTGGGCAGCGTGCAGAACACCGCGACGCGCGTGGCGCAGACCACGGCCCAGGTCGACAGCACTTCGACCGAGCTGCTTGCAGCATCGACAGAACAGCTGCGCGAGATTCGCGAAACCGGCCGCTCGGTGCTCGACATGGCGACCCGAATCAACCAGGTCTCGGCCCAGGCCCAGGAATCCGCCGCGGTGGCGCGCCAGTCGCTGCAGGCCGCGGACGAAGGTCTGAAGGCGGTGCAGAACACCATCGGCGGCATGAACTCGATTCGTGACCAGATCCAGGACACCTCCAAGCGCATCAAGCGCCTGGGCGAGTCGTCGCAGGAGATTGGTGAAATCACCGAACTGATTTCCGACATTACCGAACAGACCAACGTGCTGGCGCTGAACGCCGCCATCCAGGCCGCATCGGCCGGTGAAGCGGGCCGGGGCTTCTCGGTCGTGGCCGAGGAAGTGCAGCGGCTGGCCGAACGCTCGGCCGACGCGACGCGGCAGATTTCGGTGCTGGTGAAAGCGATTCAGACCGACACCCAGGATGCGGTCGCGGCCATGGAGCGTTCGACCCAGGGCGTGGTGCAGGGCGCGCAGCTGTCCGATACCGCGGGTACGGCGCTGACCGAGATTGACAGCGTTTCGCGCCGCCTGGCCGAACTGATTGAGCAGATTTCGCAGTCCACCTCGCGCGAAGCCGATCTGGCCAACGGCGTGGCGGACAATATCCAGCATATTTTTGCCGTGACCGAGCAGACCGGTGAAGGCACGCGCAGCACGGCACAGCAGGTGCGCGAGCTGTCGCACATGGCCGAGGAGCTGCGCCAGTCGGTCGCCCGCTTCAAGATTGCCTGAGGCTTCTTCCCCCTTTCCTAGACCGGCGCCTGAGCGCCGGGGAGTTCCGAATGTCTTCCACTGACGCCTTTTTTCCCTCTGCATCGGCCGACGCGGCGCAGGGCGAGCAGGACCTCGGGCCCCTGGCATGGGTCATCGATGAACTGCGCAAATCGCTCGAAGGCGCGGCCAAGTCGCTGGCGCGTTTCGCGCGCGAGGCGGAACTGACGCCGGACGGTGGCCAGGCCGTGCTCGATACCGTGGCCGTGCAGCAGGCGCTGCACCAGGTCGGTGGCGCGCTCGAAATGGTCGACCTGCGCGCCGCTGCGCGCCTCGTGCATGCGATGGAAGCTGCGGTGCTGCGCCTGGAGCAAGATCCCCAGCGCTGCACTCCTGAAGCCGCAAGCACACTGGAAAACGCCAGTTTCGCCCTGCTCGAATATCTCGATACGCTGCTGGCCGGCAGGTCCGTGCCCGCGGTCGCGCTGTTTCCCCAATACCGCGCGGTGCAGGCGCTGGCCGGCAACGACAAGGTGCATCCGGCCGATCTGTGGCCCGCCGAACGCCGCATGCGCGAACCCGCGCTGCCCGAAAGCACGCCGGCGCTGGCCTATGGCCCGCAGGCGCGCGCGCTGCTCGACGCGGGCGTGCTGACGCTGGTCAAGACCGGCAATGTCGCGGCCGCGGCCCAGCTGCGCGCGACCTGCCTGGGCTTTGTCGCCGCACAGACCGACTCCGGCGCACGCACGTTCTGGAAGATTGCCGCCGGCTTCTTCGATGCCTTCGCGCAGGGCTTGGTCAAGCCCGATCTCTACGCCAAGCGCGCGGCCTCGCGCGTGCTGATGCAGTACGCGGCCATGGCCAAGGGCGACAACCGCCTGCCCGAGCGCCTGACCCAGGACCTGCTGTTCTTCTGCGCCCAGGCCGTCGAGCCGGCCGACGCCAGCGCCCAGGCGCCGGTGCTGCGCGCGGTGCGCGAATCCTTCGGCCTGGCGCGCCATCCGCTGGTCGATTACGAGCGCGCGCGCTTTGGCCGTTTCGATCCCGCGCTGCTGGCGCAGGCGCGCAAGCGCGTGGCCGCGGCGACCGAATGCTGGTCGGCACTCGCCGGCGGCGACCGCAGCAAGATCAAGCCCGTGGTCGAACAGTTCAGCCAGGTCTGCGACTCGCTCAACAAACTCTACCCCGACAGCACCGGGCTGGCACGCGCGCTGCAGCGCGTGATCGAATGGATGGCGCGCAGCGGCGAGCCGCCGGCGCCCGCGCTGGCGCTCGAAGTCGCGACCGCCATCCTCTATTTGCAGGCAGCGCTCACCTCTCCCGAACTCGCCGACGAGTCCATGGCCGCGCATTCCGGCCGGCTTGCCCAGCGCCTGGACGAAGTGCGCCAAGGCATGGAGTCGCAGCCGCTAGAGCCCTGGATGGAAGACCTCTACCGGCATGTGAGCGACGGCCAGACCATGGGCAGCGTGGTCGGCGAACTGCGCACGACCCTGGCCGAGGCCGAGCACCTGCTCGACCAATTCTTCCGCCAGCCGGCCCAGGTCGAGGTGCTGGCCAAGGCGGCCCAGCATCTGGCGCAGATGCGCGGCGTGCTGTCGGTGCTGGGCCTGGAGCAGGCCTGCCTGGCCGTGGTGCGCATGCGCGATACCGTCGAGCAGCTGATGCGCGACGAGATTCCCGCTGCCGAGCAGCCGCAGGTCTTTGCGCGCCTGGGCAACAACCTCGGCGCGCTGGGCTTTCTGATCGACATGCTCAGCTACCAGCGCAATCTGGCGCGCAAGCTGTTCGTCTATGACGAAGCGTCGGGCGAGTTGCGCATCATCATGGGTCGCAACCGCGTGCGTGCCAACGACGCGCCCGAAGAGCGCAGCCAGCGTGTCGAAGCGCGCGCGCCCCAACCCTTGCCGCCGGTCATTCCGGTCGCCGCGCCGCCGGCGCCGGTGGCTGTGCAGCCACCGCCCGTCGAAGCACCGGTGGTGGTCGAGCCCGAGCCGGCCGCCGTTGCCGCGCCCGCGCCCGCGCCGCTCAGTTTGGCCGAGGAAGACACCGACGAAGAACTGCGCGGAATTTTCCTCGAGGAAGCGCGCGATGTCGTGCGCCAAGGCCTTGAAGACCTCGACGCGCTCAAGAGCGATGCTGCGCAATGGAATGCGCAGACCAGCTTGCGCCGCGTGTTTCACACGCTCAAGGGCAGCGCGCGCATGGTCGGACTCGACGAGTTCGGCGAAGCCGGCTGGGCCATGGAGCAGATGCTCAACGCCTGGCTGGGTGAACAAAAGCCCATGCCCGCCGCCTGGCAGGCGCTGGCGCGTGAGGCCTTGCAGGCGTTTGCCGTCTGGGCCCAGGCCATCGCCGACGGCCGGGACCAGGACTGGTCGGCCACGCCATTTCGCGCGGCCGCAGATGCCATGCGCCTCGACGGCCAGCGCGCGCCCGTGGCGCTGCAGCCGTCGCTGCGCCGCGGCCAGCGCGTGGAAACGCCGGCCGCCGAAGAAGCCTTGCCCGCAGCCAGCCTGGCGGGGGTGGAGGACACCGAGGCCGCTGTCGACACCACGCCGCTGCCCGATTTGCCGGGTGTGGTCGAGGAAATCGACTTCGCCGCCTTTGAATCCGCGCTGCAAGCCAGCGAACAACTGCCCGAGGCCTCTGCCGCGACCGAGCCGCAGGATGCTCCGCAGGACGTGACCGAAGTGCCCGCGCAGGAAACCGAGCCCGTGGTGCCCGCGCCCGTCGAAACAGGCAACGAGTGGCTGGACGATACGCCCGGCTGGGACGATACCCAGATCGAGGACGACGTGGCGCAGCCCGAGCCGCAGCCTGAATTGCCGCCCGCGCCCGCGCCTGTGGCCGAGCCGCTCGACGAGAACTGGAAATGGGAGCCGGCCGCGCCGGTTGCCGAAGCCGTGGGTGTCGAGGAGCCCGCGCCTGAATCCTGGCCGCAAGCGGAGCCCGAGCCCGAGGTCGCAGCGGTCGTGGAGCCAGAGACGGCAACCGCTGCAGAGTCCGAATTGGCAACTGAAGCCGTTGACGACAACGTCAAGGTGATCGATGGCCTGCGCATCCATCTGCCGCTTTACAACGTCTATTTGAACGAAGCCGACGAATGGTCGCGTCGCCTCGAAGTGGCGCTGCAGGAGTGGGCGCTCGAAGCCCACCGTCCGCAGCCCGAGGAAGCCGTGGGCTGGGCGCATTCGCTCGCCGGCAGTTCCGCGACCGTGGGCTTCAAGGACTTGTCGCGCCTGTCGCGCGCGCTGGAGCACGCGCTGATGCATGTCCGGCCCCAGGGCGCGGGCGATGCGCAGCAGCTGGTCGTGTTCCAGGCCGCGGCCAATGAGATCCGCCGCCTGCTGCACCAGTTCGCCGC
Source organism: Acidovorax sp. CCYZU-2555 (assembly GCF_018413525.1). Taxonomy (GTDB): domain Bacteria; phylum Pseudomonadota; class Gammaproteobacteria; order Burkholderiales; family Burkholderiaceae_C; genus Comamonas. The sequence continues at coordinate 37,556 of NZ_JAHCDD010000028.1, read as the reverse complement.
GGGCTTTCTCAAGACGCCGCTGGCGTCCGTGGAAGAGGCGTTGCAGCAGGTGCTCGACAGCGAAGTCGACAGCCTCGCGGGCGAGAGCAGCGCTGCGCTGGGCCTCGATGCCGAGGATGCAATCTGGGCCCAGGAGCTGGGCGCCGATGCAAATGAACCGGTCGCCGAGGTGGCGGCGCCAGAGGCTGAGGCGCCCGAATCTGCGCCTGAGCCCGAACTGGTGATCGAGCCCGAACCCGAGCCGGTGATCGAGGCTGAGCCCGAGCCGGTGATCGAGCCCGCATCTGAACTTGAGGCGGTGCTCGAGGCCGAACCCGAACCTGCGCCCGCGATCGCGGCGTTCGAGCCGGAAGTGCTGGCGCCGCGGCACGACGCGATCGCCGCGGGCATGGACAGCGCCATCGATGACGACATCGAAGTGCTCGATGCGCTCGATCCCGACCTGTTCCCGATTTTCGAGGAAGAAGCGGCCGAGCTGCTGCCGGTGCTGGGCACGGCGCTGCGCGACTGGGCAGGGCATCCACAACGGCTGGACGCGCGCAATGCCAGCCTGCGCGCGCTGCACACGCTCAAGGGCAGTGCCCGTTTGGCCGGCGCGATGCGCCTGGGCGAAATCACCCACCGGCTTGAATCGGCGATCGAGCACATAGACGCGCACGAAGCCCAGGCCGCGCAGATCGAACCGCTGCTGGGCAGTTTCGACATTCTGAATGACCATTTCACGGCATTGCGCGCGCTGGGCGACGACCTCGCCACGGCACCTGCCGCTGCGTCCGCGCCGCAGGCGGCCGAGCCGGTGCGCGAACGCATCGAGGGCCGGCGCGCGCCCACGTTCACGCCGATTGCTCCGCTCACGGGCGGACGCTCGGCCTCGCAGCAGTCGGTGCGCGTGCGCGGCCAACTGCTCGACCGGCTGATCAACCAGTCGGGCGAAGTGCTGATTGCGCGTTCGCGCATCGATGCGCGCCTGGTGCAGGCGCGCGCTTCGCTCTACGACCTCAACGGCAACCTCGAGCGCCTGCGCCAGCAGCTGCGCGACATCGAAGTCCAGGCCGAGACGCAGATGCAGTCGCGGCTGGCGCTTTCCAAGGATTCCGCCGCGGGCTTCGATCCGCTGGAGTTCGACCGCTTCACGCGCGTGCAGGAACTCACGCGCATGATGGCCGAGTCGGTCAACGACGTGGCCACGGTGCAGCGCAATCTGCAGCGCGATCTTGCCGCGGCCGAAGACGATCTGGTCGCCCAGGGCCGCCAGGCGCGCGATCTGCAGCGCGATCTGCTGCGCACGCGCATGGTCGAATTCGACGCCATTTCCGAGCGCCTGTACGCCGTGGTGCGCCAGACCTCCAAGGAGATGGGCAAGCAGGTGCGGCTGAACATCGTCGGCGGTACCATTGAAATGGACCGCGGCGTGCTCGACCGCATGGTGCCGGCGTTCGAACATCTGCTGCGCAATTGCGTGGCGCATGGCATCGAACTGCCCGCGCAGCGCGAAGTCCAGGGCAAGGATGCAACCGGCACCATCGCCGTGACGCTGCAGCACGAAGGCAACGACGTGCGCGTGCGTTTCGACGATGACGGCGCGGGCCTGGACTTGAAGCGCATCCAGGCCGTGGCCGTGGCGCGCGGCCTCGTGGCCGAAGACGCGGCCATCACGGCCGAACAAGCCGGGCAGCTGATTTTCCAGCCGGGCTTCACGACGGCCACCGAAGTCACGGGCGTGTCAGGGCGCGGCATCGGCATGGACGTGGTGCGCTCCGAAGTCAACGCACTTGGCGGCCGCATCGAAACCCACAGCACGCCGGGCACAGGCTCGTCGTTCGGCCTGGTGCTGCCGCTGACCACGGCGGTGACGCAGGTGGTGATGTTGCGCGTGGGCCAGTTCGCCGTGGGCGTTCCCGCCAATCTGGTGGAAATCGTGCGCCGCGTGCCGCTGGCGAATCTGGAGCAGGCCTATGCCAGCGGCCAGCTCGCGGATGCGGGCGGCGACGAAAGCCTGCCGTTCTTCTGGGGCGGTGCGCTGTGGCAGTCGTCGCCGCAAAGCCTCGAAGGCGTGGGCAAGACCCGCGCCGTGGTGATTTTCCGCAGCGCGGCCCAGCGTCTCGCATTGCATGTCGACGAAGTGCTGGGCAACCAGGAACTGGTCGTCAAGCCGCTGGGCCCGCAGCTCGCGCGCCTGCCGGGCCTGACCGGCATGTCGGTGCTGGCCTCGGGCGCGGTGGTGCTGATCTACAACCCGGTGGCGCTGGCCACGGTGTATGGCGAGCAGGTGCGCGAGCAGCTGCGGCGCCAGCCTGCGGTGACGCCGCAGCAACTGGCCGGCGGCGACGGCGTCGCCACCGTACAGCCCCAGGCCGCGGGCGCGGGCGAAGTGCCGCTGGTGCTGGTGGTCGATGACTCCATCACCGTGCGCCGCGTGACCCAGCGCCTGCTGCAGCGCGAAGGCTACCGTGTCGAAGTCGCGTCCGACGGTCTGCAGGCGCTGGAGAAGCTGCAGGGCGCGCGCCCGGCCGTGGTGCTGTCCGACATCGAGATGCCGCGCATGGACGGCTTCGATCTCGCGCGCAACATCCGCGCCGACGCACGGCTGCACGATCTGCCCATCATCATGATCACCTCACGCATCGCGCAAAAGCACCGTGAGCATGCGCAGCAGATCGGCGTGAACCACTATCTGGGCAAGCCGTATTCCGATGAGGAATTGCTGAGCCTGGTGCAGCATTACGCGGCGTTGGCGATGGCGGTGCCTGCGGCTTGAGGGCGGACCGTTCATCATTCGACGCGGCCTGCTCACCACGAACGGAGAACCGTTCGTGGTGAGCCTGTCGAACCATGAACGGCCCGTCCTCTGCCTTGAGCGCAGGCCGTTCATCCTTCGACGGGCTCAGGACGAACGGGGGTCGAGGCCCGCTGTTTCTTTTTGATGCCTTGCGAGACCTCGACTCGCTTACCCCGCTCAGGACGAGCGGGGCTCGGATTCTCTGCTGTTTATTGAGAGTCCACGGCCCCTTTGACCACGCTGAAGCGTCGCAACGTCCTGTCCCTTGCCTCGGCATGGTCCACCAGCGGGCGCGGGTAGCTTGAAGCGCCCAGGGCTTGGCCCGCATCGACCAGCGACACACCCGCCGCCGCCAGTTCCAGCGGCCCGGCCTTCCACGGCGCGTGGATCAGCTTGTCGGGCAGGGCGGCCAGCTGCGGCACATAGCGGCGGATAAAGCGGCCCACGCCATCGAACTTTTCGCTCTGGCTGATGGGGTTGAAGATGCGGAAGTAGGGCTGGGCATCGCAGCCTGTGGACGCTGCCCATTGCCAGCCGCCGTTGTTCGCGGCCAGATCGAAATCGTTGAGGTGTTCGGCGAAATACTGCTCGCCCCAGCGCCAGTCGAGGCCCAGGTCTTTCACCAGAAAGCTCGCCACCACCATGCGCAGCCGGTTGTGCATGTAGCCGGTCTGGTTGATCTGCGCCATGGCCGCGTCGACCAGCGGATAGCCCGTGCGGCCTTCGCACCAGGCGGCGAACAGGCGCTTTGCCTCGGCACCGCTTTCCCAGACGATGGCGTCGTAGGCGGGCTTGAAGGCCTGGGTCACCACGCGCGGGTGGTGGGCCAGGATCTGGTGGTAGAAATCGCGCCACACCAGCTCGCTGAGCCACACGGCCGCGCCAGGACTCTGGTTCTGTGACGATTCGGTCCAGGCCAGGCGCGCGAGTTCGCGTATCGAGACCGTGCCGAAGCGCAGGTGCACGCCCAGATAGCTGGGGCCCTTGATGGCGGGAAAGTCGCGCGTGTCGCCGTATTGCGCCAGCCGCGGCAGGAAGTCGGCGAGCAGCTGGGCCGCGCCTTCGCTGCCCGTGGGCAGTGCCAGCTGCGGCAGATTGGTCGGCTCGAAGCCGATTTCGGCGAGCGTGGGCAGGCGCTCGCCCGTGGGCCGGGGCGCGAGGTGGGCCGCGTAGCGCTCGACGGGGTAAGACGACAGATAGAACGCATTGAGCTTGCGCAGCCAGGCATTCTTGTAGGGCGTGAACACGCTGAACGGCGCACCGGCGAGCGTCAGCACTTCGTCGCGCTCGAAGATCACATGGTCCTTGTAGGTGTGCAGCGCCGCGCCCTGCGCCTGCAGCAGGCCGCGCACGCGCGCATCGCGCGCCAGCGACTGGGGCTCGTCATCGTGGTTGGCGAAGACTGCCGTCGCGCCCAGTTGCTGGGCCAGCCGCGGAATCTCCTCTTCGGCCAGGCCCTGGCGCACGATCAGGCCGGCGTCTTCATGGCCGCACAGCGCGCGCAACTGTGCATCGACCGACTCCAGACTGCCCTGGATGAACTCGACGCGCCGGTCGGCGCGCGGCAGCGGCGAAAGGATGGCGTCGTCGAAAAGAAAGACGCAATGCACCTGCGCGCAGCCGCGCAAGGCATGAAAAAGGGCGGCGTGGTCGCGCGTGCGCAGGTCGCGTCGCAACCAGACCAAGCCCACAGGTCCCGAAAGTGCCATGGTTCACCGTTAAAATCAAAGAATGCCCGCTGATTCTGCGCCTATCAACTTGACGCACCATTTTCTGATCGCCATGCCCGGCGTCGAAGATGAGTCTTTTTCGCGCAGCGTGGTGTACCTGTGCGAGCACAGTGAGCGTGGCGCTCTGGGCTTGATCATCAACAAGCCCATGCCATTGAGCCTTGAAGGCCTGCTCGACAAGATCGACCTTTCCCTCGGACGTGAAGACCTGCGCACCGACATGGTGTACCGGGGAGGCCCGGTGCAGACCGACCGGGGCTTCGTGCTGCACGACGCTTTCCTTGCCGAAGGCATCGTCGCCGAAGAATCCATTTATGCCTCGACCATGACCATCCCCGGAGGCCTCGAAATGACGACCTCCAAGGATGTGCTCGAGGCGCTGTCCAATGGCGCCGGCCCGCGCCGCGTGTTTGTCTCGCTGGGCTATGCCTCGTGGGGCGAAGGCCAGCTCGAATCCGAGCTGTCCGAAAACACCTGGCTCACGGTGGGCGCCGACGTGGGGCTGATTTTCGAAGCCCCTGTGGCCGAGCGCTATGACCGCGCGCTGGCGCTGCTGGGCCTGCAGGCCTGGTCGCTGTCCCCGGAAGTGGGGCACGCATGAGCGATTCTCCCGATACGGTGCCAGCGGCACCGTCGCCCGCGCGCGCCTCCACGGATGCGCCGCTGCGCGCCGCCGTGGTCGTGCCCGCGCATTTCCAGAGTTTCCTGGCCTTCGACTTCGGCACCAAGCGCACGGGCGTGGCCACGGGCAGCCGCATGATGGGTCTGACGACTCCGCAGGCGACGATCAAGGCCGAAGGCGCCGATGCGCGCATGCTGCAGGTGGCGGCGCGCATCAAGGAATTCCAGCCCGATGCGCTGGTGATCGGTGTGCCTTACCACCCCGACGGCGCGGCCCACGAGAACACCGCGCGCGCGCTCAAGTTCGGCCGCCAGCTGCGCGGGCGCTTCGGCCTGCAGGTGTTCGAAGTCGACGAGCGCTACAGCACGACCGAAGCCTTGTCGGGCGGCGCGCGCGACGCCGATGCCGCGTCGGCCTGCATCATTCTTGAACAGTTTCTGAGGAGTCTTCCATGAACGATCCCATCGCCGGCGGCGCCGGCAGCGGCAGCCTGGTGCTAGACGCCGAGGCGCTGTACCGTGAACTGCTGCGCGGCGTGCGCAGCCTCATGGGAGCGTCGACGCGCCTGGCGGGCATCACTTCGGGCGGCGCCTGGCTGGTCGAACGCCTGCACAAGGACCTGAATCTTCCCGGCACGCCCAGCGTGCTGTCTTCGGCGCTGCACCGCGACGACTTCGCGCAGCGCGGCATGGCCACCAGCGCCCAGACGCAGATCGACTTCGACGTCAACGGCGCCGACATCCTGGTGCTCGACGACGTGCTCTACACGGGCCGCACCATCCGCGCCGTGCTCAACGAACTCTACGACTACGGCCGGCCCGACTGCGTGCGCCTGGCCGTGCTGGTCGATCGCGGCGGCCGCGAGCTGCCCATCCAGGCCGACTTCGCCGCGGCGCGCATCGCGCTGCCGGCCGCCCAGGCATTGGCGCTGGCGCGCGACGACCAGGGACGCTTCCATTTCCGCATCCAAGAGGCCTGACCGTGTTGTACAAGCGCAATCCCCAGCTCAACAAGAACGGTGAGTTGATTCACCTGCTGTCGACCGAAGGCCTGTCCAAGGACATCCTGACGCACATTCTCGACACCGCCGCCAACTTTGTGAGCGTCAACGACCGCGAAGTCAAGAAGGTGCCGTTGCTGCGCGGCAAGAGCGTGTTCAACCTGTTCTTCGAGAACAGCACGCGCACGCGCACCACGTTCGAGATCGCCGCCAAGCGGCTGTCGGCCGACGTGTTCAATCTCGACATCGCGCGCAGCTCGGCGAGCAAGGGTGAGTCGCTGCTCGACACCATCGCCAACCTGTCGGCCATGGCCGCCGACATCTTCGTCGTGCGCCACAGCGAGTCGGGTGCGCCTTACCTCGTGGCCCAGCATGTCGCGCCGCACGTGCATGTGGTCAACGCCGGTGACGGCCGCCATGCCCACCCCACGCAGGGGCTGCTGGACATGTACACGATACGCCACTACAAGAAGGACTTCTCCAACCTGCGCGTGGCCATCGTCGGCGATGTGCTGCACTCGCGTGTGGCGCGCTCCGACATCCACGCCCTGACCACGCTGGGCGCGGCCGAAGTGCGCGTCGTCGGCCCGCGCACGCTGGTGCCGGCCGAACTGGCGCAGATGGGCGTGCGTGTGTTCCACACGCTCGAAGAAGGCATTCGCGACGCCGACGTGATCATCATGCTGCGCCTGCAGAACGAACGCATGACCGGCGCGCTGCTGCCGTCGAGCCAGGAATATTTCAAGGCCTTCGGTCTCACCGCCGAGAAGCTGCGCCTGGCCAAGCCCGACGCCATCGTGATGCACCCCGGGCCCATCAACCGCGGCGTCGAGATCGATTCCGAAGTGGTCGATGGCCCGCAGGCCGTGATCCTGTCGCAGGTCTCGTTCGGCATCGCCGTGCGCATGGCCGTCATGTCCATCGTTGCCGGCAATGAAGCCTGAAGACACCATGAAACTCTTGATCCAGAACGGCCGCGTCATCGACCCGGCCCGCGGTTTTGACCAGGTCTGCGACATCGCCATCGACGCCGGCAGCATCGCCGCCATCGGCACCTCGCCCGAAGGCTTCACGCCCGATCGCGTGATCGACGCCAAGGGCAGCTGGGTGCTGCCCGGTCTGGTCGACCTGGCCGTGCGCCTGCGCGAGCCCGGCCACGAGCATGAAGGCATGCTGGAGAGCGAAATGGCGGCCAGCGTCGCCGGCGGCGTGACCAGCCTGGTCTGCCCGCCCGACACCGACCCCGTGCTCGACGAGCAAGGCCTGGTCGAGATGCTCAAGTTCCGCGCCGAGAAGCTGCACCAGTCGCGTTTGTTCCCGCTGGGCGCGCTCACGCGCGGCCTGGCCGGCGAAGTGCTGACCGAAATGAACGAGCTGACCGAGTCGGGCTGCGTGGGCTTCGGCCAGGCCGATGTGCCGCTGGCCAGCACGCAGACGCTGCAGCGCGCGCTGCAATACGCCGCGACCTACGGCTACACGGTCTGGCTGCGCCCGCAGGAAATGCACCTGGGCAAGGGCGTTGCCGCAAGCGGCCCGCTGGCCACGCGCATGGGTCTGTCGGGCGTGCCCGTGTCGGCCGAGACGATTGCGCTGCACACGATCTTCGAGCTGATTCGCGGCACGGCCGCGCGCGTTCACCTGTGCCGCCTGTCGAGCGCCGCCGGTGTCGAGCTGGTGCGCCGCGCCAAGGCCGAAGGCCTGAGCGTCACGGCCGACGTGAGCATCAATTCGCTGCACCTGACCGACACCGACATCGGCTACTTCGACAGCAGCGCGCGGCTGAACCCGCCGCTGCGCCAGCAGCGCGACCGCGATGCGCTGTCGGCTGCGCTGGCCGACGGCACGATCGATGCGCTGGTGTCCGATCACACGCCCGTCGATGACGACGCCAAGGTGCTGCCGTTCGCCGAAGCCGAACCCGGCGCGACCGGCGTCGAGCTGCTGCTGTCGCTGGCCGTCAAATGGTCGCAGGCGCAGGAAGTGCCGCTGGCGCGCGCCATCGAAGTCGTCACGGCCGCGCCCGCGCGCGTGCTGGGCACGGCGCTGGGCGAGTTGCAGTCGCAGATCGGCCAGCTGCAGGTGGGCGGCGCCGCCGACCTGTGCATCGTCGATCCCGAAACCCATTGGGAAGTCTCGCCCGCCGCGCTGGTGAGCCAGGGCAAGTGCACGCCGTTCGGCGGCTACGAGCTGCCGGCCCGTGTGCGCTGCACGCTGGTCGCCGGGCGCATTGCGTTCGAGCGTGGCTGAGTCTGGCTGGGTGCGGCGCGGCCGCGCCGGCGCACGCCTGCTGCGCCTCGCAGGCCATCTGCTGCATGGGCTGTGGATCATCTCCACGCGCTTTGCGCGCCTGTCGGTGGAGCAGCGCAACGCCCATGTCCAGGCCTGGGCGCGCGGCCTGCTGCCGCGCGTGGGCGTCGAATTACAGGTGCACGGCACGCCGCCGGCCAACGGCCCGGTGCTGCTGGTCGCCAATCATCTGTCGTGGCTCGACATTCCGGTGCTGCATGCGGCGCGCCACTGCCGCTTCATCTCCAAGGCCGATGTCGCGTCCTGGCCCGTGCTGGGCACGCTGGCACGCGCCGCGGGCACGCTCTACATCGATCGCAACTCGCGCCGCGACACGCTGCGCATGGTGAACGTCATGGTCCAGGCGCTGGAACAGCGCGATGTGCTGGCCGTGTTCCCCGAAGGCACGACCGGCGAAGGCCGCGAATTGCTGCCGTTTCGCGCCAACCTGATCGAAGCCGCGCTGCAGTCGGGCGCGCCCGTGCAGCCGCTGGGCCTGCGCTTCATCGACCCGGCGACGGGCGAAGACAGCGAAGCCCCGATCTACGCGGGCGATACGCCGCTATGGGTTTCGCTGTGGCGCACGCTCAGCGCGCCGGCGATCATTGCGCGGGTGGGCTACGGCCAGGCGCAGACGGCAGACGGCCGCGACCGCCGCACCTGGGCACGCGACTTGCAAGCCGAAGTCGACCGTCTGCGGCGCGCTTAGTCGTTTTTCGCGCATAGGGGTCGCGGAAAACCGCGATAACCTAGAGGCTTGAAGACCCGGCGCAGCGCGCAGCACTTGCGTTACCCTGCGCGCTGGTCTTTTTCACATCACAGCTACAGGTGCATCCATGAAAATTTCCCGTTTATCCCTGCTGGCCCTGGCGCTGGCCGCGGTGACTACGGCCCATGCGGGCAAGACGCTAGACACCATCAAGCAACGCGACCAGATCAGCATAGGCATCAGCAGCGGCGTGCCCGGTTTCTCGGCCGCCGACAGCAAGGGCCAGTGGAGCGGTCTGGATGTGGACGTGGGCAAGGCGATCGCCGCGGCGCTGCTGGGCGATGCCAACAAAGTGAAGTGGGTGCCGCTGGTTTCGCAACAGCGCTTCACCGCGCTGCAGTCGGGCGAAGTCGATGTGCTGTCGCGCAATACCTCGGTCACGCTGACGCGCGATGCGTCCATGGGCCTGGCGTTCACCGCCGTGGTGTTCTATGACGGCCAGGGCTTCATGGTGCCGGCCAAGACCAAGGTCACAAGCGCCAAGCAGCTCAAGGGCGCGACCGTCTGCGTGCAGGCCGGAACGACCTCCGAGAAGAACATGACCGACTTCTCGCGCATCCACAAGCTCAACCTCAAGCCCGTGGTGTTCGACAAGTTCGACGCCGCCAACGCCGCCTACTTCGCGGGCCGCTGCCAGGCCTACACGACCGACGCGTCGGGCCTGGCCTCGGTGCGCGCCAAGGAAGCCAAGGATTCGAAGGAACACGTCATTCTCACGGACCTGATTTCCAAGGAGCCGCTGGGCCCGTTGGTGCGCCGTGGCGATGACGAATGGCTGGCCGTGGTGCGCTGGGTCGTGCACGGTCTGGTCGAAGCCGAAGAGAACGGCATCACCCAGGCGAACGTCGACAAGCTCAAGACCGAGACCACCGACCCGACCATAGGCCGCCTGCTGGGCAAGACCGAAGACACAGGCAAGCTGCTGGGCCTGGACAAGGAATGGCTGGTGCGCGCGATCAAGGCCGTGGGCAACTACGGCGAAATCTACGAGCGCAACGTCGGCGAAAAGACGCCGGTCGGCCTGGCCCGGGGCAAGAACAAGCTCTGGACCGACGGCGGCCTGATGTACGCCCTGCCGGTGCGATGAGCGAAAAGCGTGCGGCAGCGTTGATTCCCGCGCGGCCTGCGCCGGCGCGCCCGCGCGCGGGCTGGTCGTGGCACCACCCCGCGACGCGCGCGCGCGTCTGGCAGTTGCTGGCGCTGCTGGGCGTGGTGGCTTTGCTGGGCTGGCTGGTCTACAACACCCAGGCCAACATGGCCGCGCGCGGCATACGCAGCGGCTGGGACTTTCTGGGCCAGACCGCGGGCTTCGACATCGGCGAACAGCCGATCGCGTTCGAGTCCACCGACACCTACTGGCGCGCGTTTCTCGTCGGCCTGCTCAACACGCTGCGCGTGGCCTTGGCCGGCATCGTGCTCAGCACATTGCTGGGCGCGCTGGTCGGAGTGGGGCGCTTCTCGCGCAACCTGCCGGTGCGCGCGCTGTGCCGCGGCTATGTCGAAGTGTTCCGCAATGTGCCGCTGCTGGTGCAACTGCTGGTCTGGTATCTGCTGCTGGTCGAATACCTGCCCGACACCACCGAAGCCTGGACCTGGGGGCAATCGGTGTTTCTCAGCAAGTCGGGGCTGGTGCTGCCGTTTCCGCAGCATGGCACCGAAGGCTGGCACTGGAGCGTTCCGGCCATCGACGGCTTTGCCATCGACGGCGGCGCCGCGCTGTCGCCCGAATTTCTCGCGGTGCTCGCGGGCCTGACGTTCTACACCGCGGCCTTTATCGCCGAAGTCGTGCGCGCCGGCATCGCCGCCGTGCCGCGCGGCCAGATCGAAGCCGCGCAAAGCATTGCGCTGAGCCGCTGGCAGACGCTGCGCCTGGTCACCGGGCCGCAGGCGCTGCGCGTGATGGCGCCGCCGCTGACCAATCAGTACCTGAACCTGACCAAGAATTCCTCGCTGGCCGTGGCCGTGGGCTACCCCGATCTGGTGTCCATCGCCAACACCAGCCTCAACCAGACCGGCCGCGCGCTCGAGTGCATCGCCATCGTGATGGCGGTCTATCTCACGCTGTCGCTGGCGACGGCGCTGCTGATGAGCCGGCTCGACCAGCGCGATCTCGCGCGGCAGGAGCCATGAGCATGCAGCCCTCAGAAATGATTGCGGCGCGCACCGCGCCGCCGCGCGTTGGCGGACTGCGCGCCTGGGTGCGGCGCGAACTGTTCGGCAGCTGGGTCAGCACGCTGACCACGCTGGCGCTGCTCGCCTGGGCGCTGTGGGCGCTGCCCGGTGCGCTCGACTGGTTGTTGTGGCGCGCCGTCTGGCAGGCCGACGCCGACGCCTGCCAGGCCGCGCGCGGCGTGGGCGCCTGCTGGGGCGTGATCACCGAAAAACACCGGCTGATCCTGCTGGGCCGCTACCCGCTCGAAGAGCAATGGCGCCCGGTGCTGGCCACGGCGCTGCTGCTGGTGCTGGTGATCGCCAGCGGCGTGCGCCAGTTCTGGACGCGCTGGCTGGTGCTCGCCTGGGTGCTGGTCTGGGCCGTGTTCTTCGCGCTGATGCTGGGCGGCGTTGCCGGCCTGGCCGAAGTGCCCACCGAGCGCTGGGGCGGGCTGCCGCTGACGCTGATGCTGACCACGCTGTCGATCGTGCTGGCCTGCCCGCTCGCGGTGGCACTGGCGCTGGGCCGGCGCTCGCGCATGCCCGCGATACGCGGCCTGTGCGCGCTGTTCATCGAGCTGGTGCGCGGCGTGCCGCTGATCTCGGTGCTGTTCATGGCGAGCTTTCTGTTTCCGCTGTTCCTGCCCGTGGGCGCGACGCCCGACGTGCTGATTCGCGTGCTGCTGGGCATCTCGCTGTTTGCCGCCGCGTATCTGGCCGAGACCGTGCGCGCGGGCCTGCAGTCGGTTCCCCAGGGCCAGCTCGAAGCCGCGAACAGCATAGGTCTTTCGTGGTGGCAGACGCAGCGCCTGGTGGTGCTGCCCCAGGCGCTGGGCGCCGTGGTGCCGGGGCTGATGAACAGCTTCATCTCGATCTTCAAGGACAGCTCGCTGATCACCATCGTGAGCCTCTACGAGCTCACCGGATCGCTGGGCCTGGCACTCAGCGGCGATCCCGAGTGGCGCCCGTTCATGGTGGAGGGCTATCTGTTCATCACCGCCATCTATTTTGTGGTCTGCGCGGCCATGTCACGCTACAGCCTCTGGGTCGAGCAGCGGCATGCGCGCGGCCTGGCCCGTTGAAAGAAGAGCTGCATGCCAGACACTCCCATGGTCCGCTTCGAGCGCCTGAACAAATGGTTCGGCCGCGACTTCCATGTGCTGCGCGACATCGATCTTGACATCGCGCGCGGTGAACGCCTCGTGGTCTGCGGCCCGTCGGGCTCGGGCAAGTCGACGCTGATTCGCTGCATCAATGCGCTCGAACCTTTCCAGGAAGGCGGGCTGTCCGTGGGCGGCATCGCGCTGGCCGTCGAAGGCCGCGAAGACCTGCGCGCGGTGCAGCAGGTGCGCCGCAGCGTGGGCATGGTGTTCCAGCAGTTCAATCTGTTTCCGCACCTGAGCGTGCTCGACAATTTGACGCTCGCGCCGCGCAACGTCGGCAAGGTGCCGCGCGCCGAGGCCGAAGCCCAGGCGCTGGCCCAGCTCGAGCGCGTGCATATTGGCGAGCAGGCGCACAAGTTTCCGCAGCAGCTTTCGGGCGGCCAGCAGCAGCGCGTGGCGATCGCGCGCGCGCTGTGCCTGTCGCCGCAGATCCTGCTGTTCGACGAGCCCACATCGGCGCTGGACCCGGAAATGGTGCACGAAGTGCTCGACGTGATGGTCGAGCTCGCGGGCCAGGGCATCACCATGGTCTGCGTGACCCACGAAATGGAGTTCGCGCGCTCGGTTGCCGATCGCGTGGTGTTCATGGACCAGGGGCAGATCATCGAGCAGGCGGCGCCGGATGCGTTCTTTTCCAATCCGCAGAGTGAGCGGGCTCGGCAGTTTTTGGATAAGTTGCTGGGGCGGAAGTAGGTCTTGTTTAGGGTTTGCCAGTCGCAGGCTGCGCCCTGAAACGCCCTTCGACAAGCTCAGGGCGAACGGGGTGGCGAGGTCGAGGTCAAGCGAGCGGGCTCAACCGTCCCCGTTCGTCCTGAGTCCTGAGCCTGCCGAAGGATCGAAGGATGAACGTCCCAACCTCGAGACTTCGTCCCAGTCCCCGCGAATCATTGCTTCTTTTTTCGCGCGACTCCAGCCTTTGATGCGCCGCTCAGCCGCAAGCGCTTCTTCCCGCGTGGCAACTTCCTGCGCAAACACCAGCTCGACAGGTCGCCGAAGAAACGTATAGCAACTAGGAAAAGCGCCAGACAGATGCTGCGTGATCCGCTGCTCGAGCGCATCGGTATGCCCGGTGTAATAACTGCCGTCATGGCAGCGCAGCATGTAGACCCAGAAGCCCATGGGGTTCTCCGTTTTGCCCTTCGACAAGCTCAGGGCGAACGGGATAGTCCCCCGTTCGTGGTGAGCTTGTCGAACCATGAACGGCCTGCCCTCAGACAGGCGCTACTTTTCCCTAGGAAACGCCACCACATGCTCCATCGCCAGCGCCATCCCCACCCACTCCCCAATCTCATGGTTGTGGTGGCTGGGCACATGGGCCATCACGGTCTGGCCGCTGGTCAGGCGCATGGTGTAGAGGAACTCCGAACCGCGAAATGACTTGCGCACGATCTGCGCCTTGACCGGCGAATCGTCGACATGCACCACGTCGTCGGCGCGCAGCAGTACGTCGCATTCGCCGTCGGGGTAGCTCGCGGGCAGCGGGCATTCGGCCAGGTCGCTGAGTTCGCCCAGCGGAGTCTGCGCGACCACGCCGTTTTCGCGCATCACCAGGCGCGCGGGCAGGAAGACGCCGTGGCCTATGAAGTCGGCGACAAAGCGTGTCGCGGGCCGGTGGTAGAGCGTGTAGGCGTCGTCCCATTGGTGCAGCTCGCCGTGGTTCATCACGCCGATCACGTCGCCGATGGCGAACGCTTCGAGCTGGTCGTGGGTCACGAACAGCGCGGTGGCGCCCGCGGCCTTGAGAATGGAGCGCACTTCGTGCGCCAGGCGCTCGCGCAGGTCGACGTCGAGGTTGGAGAACGGTTCGTCGAGCAGCATCAGCTGCGGGCGCGGCGCGAGCGCGCGCGCCAGCGCGACGCGCTGCTGCTGGCCGCCCGACAGCTCGTGCGGAAAGCGCGCGGCGCTGCCTTCGAGGCCCACCAGGGTCAGCACTTCGGCGACGCGCGCCGCCTGTTCGCTCTTGCGCAGCGTGTGAATGCCGAACGCGACGTTCGCGCCCACGCTCAGATGCGGGAACAGCGCGTAGTCCTGGAACACCATGCCTATGCGCCGCTGCTCGGGCGGCAGCGAGACCGTGGCGCTGCTGACGATCTGGTCCTGCAAACGGATTTCGCCGCTGCTCACGGGCTCGAGCCCGGCCACGGCGCGCAGCAAGGTGGTCTTGCCGCAGCCCGAGGGGCCGATCAGCACGCCGATGTCACCGGCGTTCAGATTCAATGAAACGCCCTGGACGGCGGCCTGCGGGCGGCCGGCATAGCGCACCCCGAGTTGGGAGACCTTGAGAAACATTCCTCGATTGTAGGTCGGTGCAAATGCTTAGAATTCGCATTTGCGCGAAAGGCCCTGGCCGCCGCCGCACCTCCTGTGCCTCACTCCCCCAGCCGAGCTTTATCTTGCGCCGCATCACTCTTGCCTATCGTTCCCTGCCCCTGATCCTGCTGGCGCTGCTGCTCACCTTGCCGGTGCTGGCGGTGTTCGCGGCCTGGCTGCCCTGGGGCGGCGCCGATGCCCAGGCCGGGCCCATATTGCGCGAGATGGCCTCTACGGTGCTGCCCGGTTATGTCTGGACCACGGTCTGGCTGGGCCTGATGGTGGCGCTGGGCGCGGCCGTGGTCGGCACGGTGGCCGCGGCCACGGTCACTCTGTTCGACTTCGCGGGCCGACGCACGCTCGAATGGCTGCTGCTGCTGCCGCTGGCCATGCCGGCCTATGTCACGGCCTATGCCTATACCGACTTCCTGCAATTCAGCGGCCCGCTGCAGGTCTGGCTGCGCGAGGCCTATGGCCTCGAAGGCCGGCTGCTGCCCGAAGTGCGCAGCCTGGGCGGCGCGGTCTGGGTGTTCATCTTCTCGCTCTATCCCTATGTCTACCTGCTCGCGCGCACGGCGCTGGGCGAGCGCGCCGCGCACCTGATGGAAGCCGCGCGCCTGCTGGGCGCGCCGCTGCGCCGGCGCATTCTCACGGTGGCGCTGCCGCTGGCCCGCCCGGCCGTGGCCGCGGGCGTGGCGCTGGTGCTGATGGAAACGCTGGCCGACTTCGGTGTCGCCAGCTATTTCGGCATACAGACGTTCACCACGGGCATCTACAAGGCCTGGCTGTCGATGGACAACCGCATTGCCGCGGCCCAGCTCGCGACCTTTTTGCTGGTGCTGGTCGTGGTGCTGCTGCAGGTCGAAGTGCGCGCCCAGCGCCGCATGCGTTTCGTCACCAGCGGCGTGGGTCGCGCGGGCTCGGCCGAAGCCCAGCCGCTGCGTCTGCGCGGCTGGCATGCCGGCGCGGCCTGGCTGATCTGCCTGCTGCCGGTGCTGATGGGTTTTGTCGCTCCCGTGGTGTTCATGCTGCGCCCACTCGCGGCCGACTGGTCGGTCCTGCCCTGGTCGCGCTTTCTCGAATGGGCCTGGAACAGCGTGCGCCTGGGTGGCATCACTGCCGTGCTGGCGGTGGCGATCGCGCTGGCGCTGGCCTTCGCCGTGCGCCGCCGCCCCGACGCGCTCACGCGCGGCGTGGTGCAGCTCGCCAGCCTGGGCTATGCCGTGCCCGGCGCAGTGATCGTCGTCGGCCTGCTGCTGCCCGTGGGCTGGCTGCAGGCGGCCGCGCCCGACTGGGGCCTGGCCTCGGTGATCACGGCCACGGCCACGGGCATTGTCTGGGCGTATCTGGTGCGCTTTTGCGCGGTCGCGCTGCAGTCCATGCAAAGCGGCTACGCGCGCATTCCCGTGAGCTTCGATGATTCGGCGCGCATGCTGGGCACGGGCAGCTGGGGGCTGATGGCGCGCGTGCACTGGCCGTTGCTCAAGCGCTCCACGGCCGCGGCCGCGCTGCTGGTGTTCGTCGACGTGATGAAGGAGCTGCCCGCAACCATGGTGCTGCGGCCGTTCAACAGCGACACGCTGGCCGTGGTCGCCTATCAATTGGCGCGTGACGAGCGCCTGGGCGAAGCCGCCTTGCCTTCGCTGGCCCTGGTCGCCGTGGGCCTGGTGCCGGTGATCATGCTCAGCCGTACGCTGCGCTCGAAGTGACGGGCGCTGGGTAAACTGGAGCCATGAGCCAGAACCCTTCTTCCCCCACCAGCGATTTCCCGGTCACGATCTATCACAACAGCCGCTGCAGCAATTCGCGCGGCGCGCTGGCGCTGATACGCGAGCGCGGCATAGAGCCGACCATCGTCGATTACATCGCGCAGCCGCTCGATGCCGCGGCGCTCACGGCGCTGATCGAAAAACTGCAGCTGCCGGTGCGCGATCTGCTGCGCAGCAAGGAAGCGGTCTACGCCGAACTGCAGCTCGATGCGCCCGCGGTCACCGACGCCCAGCTGATCGCCGCCGTCGCGGCCCATCCTGTGCTGCTCAATCGGCCCATCGTGGTCACGCCGCGTGGCGCGGCGCTGTGCCGCCCGCCCGAGAAAGTGCTGGCGCTGCTGCCGGAATGACCGCCGGTACCGCGCCCGGCGTCTATTCGCGCTGGCCCGATGCGCTGCGCGCGGCCGGCCAGCGCCTGGCGTATCTCGGCCCGCCCGGCACCTGGACCCACCAGGCCTGCCTGCAGTGGCGCGACGCCGCACAGCTGCGGCCCGGCCCCGAACTGCTGGCCATGGCCGCGGACGAAGCTTTGCAGGCGCTGGTGCAGGGCCGGGTCGATGCGGTCTGCCTGCCCGTGAGCACGCGCCTCGTCGGCGCCACGCCTTATATGCCGCAAGTGCTGGCGACGCTGGAAAACGCCTGGCGTCCGGACAGCGCCCAGGTGCTGCAGGTCGTGGGCGAATGCCGGCTGCAGTTGGGCTACAGCCTGATGGCCAGGCGCGGCATCACGCTGGCCCAGTTGCAGGCGGTCTGTGCCCACCCCGTGGCGCTGCAGGAGGCCGGACCCTGGTTGCGCGAGCATTTGCCTCAACTGGCATTGCAGCCGAGCACCTCGGCCGGCGCCGCGGCCCAGGCCGTCGCGGCGGCAGACGATCAGGCGCTGGCCTGCCTGGGCCCGGCGCTCGCGGCCACGCTGCACGGGCTTGCGGTGCTTCAGGACGGCATAGAGCAGGGCCCGCACAACGAGACCCGCTGGTGGCTGATCGCCGGCGCCGCGCAGCCGGCCACCACCATCGATGCCCGGCGGCCCTGGCTGGGCCCGTTCGCGCTGGCGCACGCCGCGGTCGGGGTGCTGTAGGGACAGGGACCGGCGTGCGCAAAGCGACAGCCGCTATGCTGGGGGCATGGACCTGCTGACCTTTCATATGACCACGCTGGCGCTGCTCTCGGGCCTGGGCCACAGCATCGTGGTCATCGCCAGTCTTCTTGTCTACATGGTGGCCACGCGCATAGGCCAGCAGCGTCGCCACCCGTCTGCCGCGCTCGCCTGGGTCGTGGCCATGATCGCGTTTCCCTATGGCGCGTTGCCGCTGTTCCTGCTGATCGGCAGCCGCAAGTTCCTGCGACCGGTGCAGCGCCATCCCGCCGCGCTGCCGGCGCCGCAGGCCTGGGGCGACCAGGGCTATCCCGGCGACGGCAGCGAAGGCGCGGGCGCAGCGCCGCCCGAATGGGTGGCGCGCCTGCTGCGCGCGCTCGATCTGCCCGAAGCCATGCGCAACACGCGGGTCGAATTCCAGTCGAGCGGTGAAGAGGCGCTCACGGCGCTGCTCAAGACGATAGACAGTGCGCACGATCAACTGGTGCTCAGCACCTATGTGCTGGCCGCCGACGCCACGGGCGAGCAGGTGGCCCAGGCCCTGCAGCGCTGCGTGGCGCGCGGCGTGCGCGTGCGCGTGCTGATCGACGCCATCGGCAGCCTGCAGACACCGCGCACGCTGCTGCGTGACTGGCGCGGCATGGGCATCGTGGTGCGGCGTTTCATGCCGCTGCTGCACAACCCGCTGTACGGCCGGCTCAATCTGCGCAACCACCGCAAACTCGTGGTCGCCGACGGCCATTTGCTGTGGAGCGGCGGGCGCAATCTGGCCGATGAGTACTTCGTCGGCAAGAACGGCGCGCCGCCCTGGGTCGACCTGGGCTTTGTCGTCGAAGGCCCGCTGGCGGCGCAGGCGCTGGCGCAGTTCGACACCGACTGGCGCGCCGCGCCGGGCCGGATTCACCGCAAGAAGCACCGCGCGCCCGCCGTCGTGCGGCCTGCGGCGCTGCCGCCCGCGCCGGGCCAGACCTGGACGCAGTGGATTCCCAGCGGTCCGGATCACGCCGACGACACGCTGCACGCACTGCTGCTGTCGGCCGCGTTCCAGGCGCGCGAAAGCATTGTTGCGGTGACGCCGTATTTCGTTCCCGACGATGCGCTGCTCGCGGCCTGGACCCTGGCCTGCAGGCGCGGCGTGCGTTTGCGTCTGCTGCTGCCGCGGCGCTCCAACCACCGCCTGGCCGACTGGGCGCGCGAGCGCGCGCTGCGCCAGCTGGCCCAGGCCGGCGCCGAAATCCACCTGCTGCCGGGCATGCTGCACGCCAAGTGCGTGTTGATCGATGGCGAATGGGCACTCAGCGGCTCCTTGAACCTGGACGCGCGCAGCCTGTTCCTGAACTACGAAGCCATGACCGCGTTCTACGGCCAGGCCGAAGTGCAGTGGCTGCAGGAGTGGCACGAGGCGTTGCTGGCCGGCGCCGACCCCTATGTCCCGCGTCGCCCGTCCTGGCCGCGCGATATTTTCGAAGGCATGGTGCGTACCGTCGGCTTCCAGCTCTGAGAACGCCGGATTTCAGCGTTGCAGTTCCTGCGCGACTTCGATGGTGTTGCGGATGTCGCGCGTGAGGCGCGACAGGCTCGCTGCTTCGCTGGCCAGCCGGCGCCACAGCGACAGCACACCCGTGGTCGGATCTATGCCCACGGCCGCGCCGCGCAGGTTCTGGCCGACGAAAGCCGCACAAAGAACATCATGGGCTTCCTGCCGGTCCATTTCTGCCGCCTCGGTATCCAGGGGGACGATGATCACGACGTCGTCGCGTTCTTCGTCCCAGGCCAGGACCACGGCGGGGCTGCCGTCGGGCTCGATCACGCAAGTGATGCCGCTGTCTAGCCGGGGTGAAGGCAATCGGGCGGACTGGCAGTAGCTGTGTACCAATCCGGCAAAGTCGAGAGTGGACATGTTTTTGCGCGGCTCAGGCCATATGGGTTGGATGGAGGAAGGACGTATTCTGTGTCTGTGCCTTGAGCTCGTCCGCGGATGGCGGAGCGGCTTGCGCCGGGGCTGCCAGCAGGGCGGCCCAATGCTCCGCCGCAGTCACAAAAGCCGTGAGCCAGTGGGTCAGAATTTCGCTGTTCAGCGCATTGAGATCCAGCCGTAGCCGCAGCAGAGCGCGCTCGCCGCTCTCGTTGGTGCACAGCGCGCCGCCCGCCAGCGCGCTCCAGCCGCTGTTGGCGACCAGCATTTGCTGATGGAGGGCGTGCCGGTCATTGACTGGCAGCTGCCCCAGGTCGGCCATCAGCAGCAGCACGTTTGCATCTTCCTGGTAGAGCTGCAGATGCAGCAATGCGCCGTCGAGCTGTATCCGGCCCTGGCCGGCTTCATCGAAAAGCAGCGCCTGGTCCAGGCCGAAGGCCTGGGCCAGCACCTCCTGAGGCGAGTAGGGTTGAGACGGGGCGATGGCGTTCATGAGGGCTTCCAGTGAAAGAGTGAAGGGCGGCGATCAGCCGTGCTTGTACTGCATGATCTGGCTGTAGCTCAGTGCCGACTGCGCCTGCAGTATTTGGCTTGTGGGCACGCTCAGCGTGATCGCGCCGGCGCCGTCCGTCGTGAAGGCCGGCAATGACTGACCGGTGGTCTTGCCTCTGAAGTCATTGAGCGTCTCGAGCATTTTCCTGGCCTCGGCGGGCTTGCCGTTGAACGTGAATACGACGTTGTCGCCGTTCTGATGCACATCCCAGGCCTTGCGATCCTCGGGTTTCTGCACATGCGGGATGTTCAGGCGTATGCCGTCTTTCTTGCCTTTGGCCGTGCCCACCGTGGTGGAGGTGAGTTTTTCCAGGCCATCGAGCAGGTTGAGGGTCTGATCGCGGTAGTTGCGCTTGAGCGCCGGGTCGCTGTCGACCTCCGCGCCAAACTGGTAGTTGTCGACGGCCAGGCGACTCGAAAAGGTCTTCAGGATGTCGTCCCTGCGGCCTATGTATTGCGCCTGGGTGTCGAGCAACTGGTTGCGGAAGTTCAGCGCGTCGTTGCCTTGCTCGGGACCGTATTCCTTGGCGTACTCGTCGAACAACGCACTGTCCCGCCCCTGAAGCTGCTGCAGCTGGCGCACGCCTTCCATCTTCTCGGCGAACGTCGATTGGTCGAAGATGCTGAAATTCTTGTAATCCTGCGATGCCAGCGAAGAGGCCGGGTCGAAGGACAGATCGCTTTTCACATCTCCGCGCTTGCTCAGCCGCTTTTCATCGAGCGCGTGACCGGGGTCGATGGCGAAGAACTGATTTTCCACAAACCCCTTGTTGCCGCCCTTGCTGCCCAGGGCGTCGCGGTCGGCAAGCAGCAGCATCATTACTTTCTTGCCGCCCAGGTCGTCTATGCCGGTGTGCAATTGCGGCGGCCCATTGAACTCGCCCGGCGCGTCGGTGGGCAGGCGGCTGTTCTTCACCAGGACGCCGTCTTTGATGTAGACGCTGCCCTTGGCGGCGTTTTTTTCTCCGTCGAAGTCGTTGAAGCCCTGGATGTGCGTGCTGTCGAGCATTACCTTGGGCGTGCCGTCGGCGTAAGTGCTCTTCACCAGGTCCAGCGTCTGGGTTTTCATTCCCAGAACACCCATCAGGTCGTTCGCGAGCTTTTCGTTGACCGCGCCTTGATTGATCTCACGCGGGGAAGTGGATTTCCCCAGCTTGTGCAGTAGATTGCCCAGAACGGGAATGCCGCCCAGTGCCTTGGTCTTGGCATAGGGGATGGTGTAGTTGCCGGAAATCGATTTATTGGCCTCGTAGTAGTCCAGCTTGATGTAATGCTTTTCGGTGAACTTCGGCTGCGTCTCCATCAGGTGCTGCTTGAGTGCCTCATGCACATGCGCCGTTTCGACGGGGCTCTCGTTCTCCACGAGGAGTGCGAGCGCCTGTTCGGCGATGTCGTCCACCAACTGCTTGTCGGTGCACATGTTGAAATTGAGCATGCCTTTTTGCGGGTCCTGCATGCCCTTGAGCAGGTCGGCCCTGGCGGTATCGCCACCGCCCTGCAGCGCTAGCATGTCGACGGCTGCCTTGACCGTTTGTTCCAGAGCCGGACGATGGGGGCCGATGCCGGTCAGCATCTGCTGCGTGATCCACTGCTTGGCCGCGCCATGGAGCGTGTTTCCCGGCTGCCTGAGGTTCGCATCATCTTCGGTGTGCCAGTCCTTGAGCGCGGTGAATCCCGGCTCTACGCCCTTGGTCTTGTCGCCGAGCACTCGATAGCCGTTGAGCACAGTGCCTTGCTCAGCCTTGGCTTGAAAGCGCACACCGTACTGCGGGCCGAACGGTGCCGCCGGCGCCACGTCCTTGCTGCTGGGGGCCGGGGCCGGGCCGGGGCCGGGGCCGGGACCGGTAACGTCGGAAAGGTGGGCGCTGTACTGCGTGCCGAGCGATGCCGGCTGCGAGCCCATGCGCTTGAAAATACTGCTGACGCCGTCAGCGATCTTTTCTGCGACTTTGGCCAGTGCTTTAAAAGGATTGAAAGATGTCCCGGATGTTCCGGATGTTCCGGATGCGCTGGCGAAAGTGGGAGGCGGCCCACCGGAAACACTGCTCATGAATCTTGCTCCTGGGTTGCTGATAGACGCTGCGCGGTGTGAGTTCCAACGTTGGCTTGTATGGGTAACCGCAAGCCGAGCGCAGTTCCATCATCGGCATTGCCAGGCCAAGTGGCAGGCGCAAAAAAAACCGGCAGGCCTTGCGGGCTGCCGGTGTGTGCGTCGATGGCGCGCTGATCAGTCGATCAAGATCACTTCGACGCGGCGCGCTTCGGCATTGCTGCCACCGGCCAGGGTCTGCTCGGGCTTGCTCAACTCGACCATGTTCTGGTCCACGCCCAGCGTCAGCAGTGTGGCCTGCACAGCCAGGGCGCGCTGCTTGGCCAGCTCGGCGTTCACGGCGGCATCGCCGGTCGCATCATGGAAGCCTGAAATGCGCGCGCGCTTGCCGTTTGCCACGCCACGCACCACATCAGCCAGCGCCACATTGCCACCGATGGCGACATCGGCCTTGCCCGTTGCGAAGTAGAACTTGACCACGCCGTTTTCGACGCGCACCAGCGCTTCTTCGACGATCAGCACGGCAGGAACGACAGCGCCGGTCGCGGCGGTGGGCGCCTTGAGAACGCGCTGGTACACCACGGTGCCGACCACGGTCGAAACGATCAGGGCGATCAGGGCAAATACAAGGCCGAGCGCAAAGCGCTGCTGGCTGTCATCGTCGGAATTGCTGGACATGTCAAAACTCCCTCTGCATTGATGAAATTGTGGCACGCGCGGATACGCACGGTGAGGCGATTGTAGTGGGCCGCCCTTGGCCCTTGTCAACGGGCGCGGGCCTGCGATGCGGCCTTGCTCGCCGACTGCCGGCTTGGCGTCAAGCGCCGGGCCTACAGCCCTGGTCATCCCGCCGGATTCACCATGAATGGACTCTTTGACTTCCGTCGTGAAAAGGAAACAACATGGCCCACTCCTCCTACGATGCAACGCAACTCAAGGACCTGTTGCTGCAGATGCTCGAAACCGAGATCGTCGGCGAACAGGTCTATCAAAAAGCGCTGGGCGTGGTGCGCAATCCCGACCTGAAGAAGGAATGGCAGGAATACCTTGCGCAGACCCAGAGCCACCGCAACGTGCTGCAGACCCTGTGCGAGGATCTGGGCATAGAACCCGACGCGCGCACCGCGGCGCGGGAGGTGGTCAAGCACATCGGCAATGCGCTGGTCCAGTCGATAGAGCTGGCGCGCACCAACGGCACGCCGCAGGCCGCCGAGCTGATCGCCTGCGAATGCGTGGTGCATGCCGAAACCAAGGACCACGCGAACTGGGAGCTGCTGGGCAAGGTGGCCGCGGTCGCCAGCGGCGAGCAGGCGCGGCTGCTCCAGCAGGCGCACGCGCGCGTGGAGCGCGACGAGGACTACCACCTGTTCCACAGCAAGGGCTGGTGTCGCGAACTCGCGCTGCAGGGCCTGGGCCTGCAAGCGGTGCTGCCGCCGCCCGAAGAGGTGCGCTGAGCGCGCCGGCTAGTCGACTTCGGCGGTCGGCGCGTGCTGGCTGGCCGCCGGCGAGTCTGTCGGCGCCGGCCGCGCAGGCGCCATCGCGGGCTGCAGCCGCGTGCCGCAGCGGCGGCAAAAGCGCGCGTCTTCCTCATGGCGGTTTTCACCGCAGGCCTGGCACTCGACGCCTTTCATGCGCGCCCGGGTGCCGGTGTCGCGCGCGCCGCGCGAAATTTCCGCGCCGACAATGCCCGTGGGCACGGCCAGGATGCCCCAGCCCAGCAACATCATCACCGAAGCGAAGAAGCGTCCCAGTGACGTGGCAGGCGTGACGTCGCCATAGCCCACGGTGGTGACGGTGGAGATCGCCCAATAGATGCCCATGGGCACGCTGGTGAAGCCATGCTCGGGGCCTTCGATCACGAACATCAAGGTGCCCGTGATGAACACCAGCACCGCGACGACGCTCAGGAACACGAAGATCTTGCGCGCACTGGCCTGCAGCGCCCGGCCCAGCATCAGGTATTCGTCGAGAAAGCCGCGCAGCACGGGAAAGATGTGGAACGTGCGCACCAGCCGCAGCGCGCGCACCACGGCGAGGAATTGCGCATCGGGAAAGAAGATCGCGAGATAGGCCGGAATGATGGCCAGCAGATCGACGATGCCGTAGAAGCTCAGCGCATAGCGCCAGGGCTTGCGCACCGAGATCAGCCGCAGCCCGTACTCCACGGTGAACGCCAGCGTGAACAGCCATTCAAGCGCGCGCAGCGCGGTCTCGCGCCAGCCCTTGGAGATCTCGGGAATGCTGTGCGCGATCACCACGCCCAGGCTCAGCACGATGGCCAGCGTCAGATAGCGCTCGAACGACTTTCCCATCTGCGTGTTCGTCTCGAACACCGTGTGATAAATGCTTTCGCGCCAGCGCGCCACGGGCACGCCCAGGCGTTCGGCCGACGGGTAGTTGTCGCGGAAAAAGTTCGGAAGAGAAGCAAACAGGCGCATGGATGAGCAAGGAAAAAGACGGCAGGGCGCTGCAAGCGACAACATGCATTGTGCTGTCTGTACCTTGCGGCGCGCGCGCCGCGCCCGCAATGGCCCTGTGTGCGCTCAGCAGTCGGTATGCAGCTCGATCGCCTGGCGCACCTTGGTCAGCGCCTGGCGCAGCGCATCGGGCGCGACCGAGCCCAGCGCTAGCCGTATCGCATGCGGCACATGGGCCGAAGTCGCGAACGGCTCGGCCGTGGAGACCGAGACCTGTTCGCGCTCCAGCGCCATCGCCACGCGGTCGGCGCGCAATTCGTCGGCCAGCGGCAGCCAGACGAAATACGACCCGGGGTCTCCCACGCGCGCCAGCGGCCCCAGCACTTCGGCCGCGAGCCGCTGGCGCGCGCGAGCATCCTGGCGCTTCTCGCCTTCCAGGCGCGCGACCGTGCCGTCGTCTATCCAGTTGCTGACCAGGGCGGTCATCACGCCGGGCGTGTTCCAGATGGTGGCGCGTATCACGCGTTCCATCTTGACGACCCAGGGCTGGGGCGCGGCGATGCAACCCACGCGCAGGCCCGCGGCCACGTTCTTCGAGAAGCCCGAGATGTAGACGGTGCACTCGGGCGCGAGCATGGCCAGCGGCGGCGGCGGGTTCTCGGCGAGAAAGGCGTAGGCGCCGTCTTCGATGATGAGCACGCCGTGCTGGCGCGCGATCGCCACGAGGGCCTGGCGGCGCGGCAGATCCATCACCCAGCCCAGCGGATTGTTGATCGTGGGCATGGCGTAGATGGCGCGCACATTGCGCTGCCGGCAGAGCTTTTCGAAGGCGTCGAGATCGGTGCCCGCGCCCGCGGCGGGAATCGGCGCAAGTTCCAGATGCAGCGTCTGCGCGACCAGCCGGAAGCCCGGATAGGTCAGCGCGTCGACGGCCACCACATCGCCGGGCTGCAGCAGCGCCATCAGCGTGGTCGCCAGGCCGTGCTGGGCGCCGTCGACCAGCAGCACCTGTTCGGCGGCCACGCTCAGGCCGCGGCGCAGTAAATGCTGCGCGACCATGGCGCGGTCGTGCATGCGGCCCGCATGCGGCTGGTAGCGCAGCAGGGCTTCGAGATCGCCTGACGTTGCGAGCTGGCGCAGCGCGCCGCGCAGCAATTCGGTCTGGCTGGGCAGGGAAGGGTAGTTGAAGCTCAGGTCGACCATGTCGGCCGCCGCGCTGTGCAGGTCTATGCCCTGGCCGGCGTACAGCGCGGCCTCCTTGACGAAGGTGCCCCGGCCCTGCTCGCCGCTGACCAGGCCCATGGCCTCGAGCTCTGCATAGACGCGCGTGGCCGTCACCAGCGCCAGGCCTTCGCGCGCCGCGAGCTGGCGGTGCGGCGGCAGCCGCGTTCCCGGAGGCAGGCGCCCCGAGCGGATGTCGTCGGCGAGACGGTCAACAAGAGGCTTGTAGCGGGCTTGGGGCATAGAGCACTGTATCCATGACAATTATTTGATTGTATTGATGCAGCTGCCTACGATCAACGCTCTCGCAACGCCTTACAAGAAAGCACACCATGGGCAAAACACACAGCGGCTGGGGCAATGGCTTCATCGGCATGCTGATCTTCAGCGGCTCGCTGCCCGCCACACGCCTGGCCGTCATGGAATTCGAACCGCTGTTCCTTACGGGCGCGCGCGCCAGCATCGCGGGCCTGCTGGCGCTGGCCGCGCTGGCGCTGTTTCGCCAGCGGCGCCCGAACGCGGCGCAGTGGCGCTCGTTGGTGCTGGTCGCGCTGGGCGTGGTGCTGGGCTTTCCGCTGCTCACGGCGCTGGCGCTGCAGCAGGTGACATCGGCGCACTCGATGGTGTTCATGGGCCTGCTGCCGCTGTCGACCGCGATCTTCGGCGTGCTGCGCGGCGGCGAGCGCCCGCAGCCCTCGTTCTGGTTCTTCTCGCTGCTGGGCAGCGCGCTGGTGATCGCCTTCGCGCTGTCGCAAGGCCTGGGTGCATCGTGGCGCGGCGATCTGCTGATGCTGGTGGCGATCGCGGTCTGCGGCCTGGGCTACGCCGAAGGCGCGAAGCTGTCGCGCGCCCTGGGCGGCTGGCAGGTGATTTCCTGGGCGCTGGTGCTGTCGCTGCCCGCCATGCTGCTGCTCGCCGGCCTGCGCTGGCCCGCGCAGCTCACCGAAGTCGGCGCCGGCGCCTGGCTGGGCCTGGCCTATGTCTCGGTGTTCAGCATGTTGATCGGCTTTGTGTTTTGGTACCGCGGGCTGGCGCAGGGCGGCATTGCCGCGGTCGGCCAGTTGCAGTTGCTGCAGCCGTTCTTCGGCCTGACGCTGGCCGCGGGCCTGCTGCATGAAGCCGTGAGCCTGGGCATGGTCGGCGTGACGCTGGCGGTCATTCTGTGCGTCGTCGGCGCCAGGCATTTCGCGCCGGCCATGCCGGCGGTCGCGCGCTGACTTCAGGTGATCTTGAACACCCAGCGCACGGGCTTGCCGCCCGATTTGCCTTCGTAGACGGCCCACTGCTTGATGCCCTTGACCAGCACTTTCTGGCTCACATCGCGCACCGACTTCTTGGCCTTGAGCTGGGCCGTGAGCCAGTCCTGGATATGCGCGAAGTGCTCGCCTTCCTGGCCCGTGGGGACCAGCAGCTCCTGGCCCGCGACTTTGCCAGCGGAGGTGACGGTGATTTCGGTGGCGGGCATGTGGAAACCATGAAGCAGTAATGGGGAGGGCGATTGTGCCCTTGGCGCGCCTTTTTCGCCTGCGGTGGGGTCATGCGGGCGCGCTCTACCCTGCGGCCCTGCTGTCGCCGGTGTGATACCTGGTAACTAGACGACTGGTCTATTCTGTGTAGAATGAAGCCATGAAATTGACCAAGAAAGCCGAAGCCACGCGCCAGCAGTTGCTCGATTCCGGCCATGCGCTGGTGTTGCGCAAGGGGTTTGTGGGCGTGGGGCTGCAGGAGCTGCTCACGGCCTGCAACGTGCCCAAGGGCTCGTTCTATCATTACTTCGCGTCGAAGGAAGCGTTTGGCTGCGCGCTGCTGGAGCAGTACGTTGCCGACTACGGCCAACGCCTGCAGGCCTTGCTGGCGGAGAAAAGCAACGGCCGTGAGCGCGTGATGAGCTACTGGCAGGCCTGGCTGGGCACGGCCGACAGCCGGGGCTGGGCCGAAGACTGCCTGGTCGTGAAGCTGGCGGCCGAAGTCGCCGACCTGTCCGAAGACATGCGCCGCATCCTCAACGACGGCGTGGCTGCGCTCGTGGCGCGCATCGGCGCCGCGGTGCGCGAAGGCCGCGAAGACGGCTCCTTGCCGCCCGGTGCCGATCCGCATGCGCTGGCCCAGGTGCTCTACCAGATGTGGCTGGGTGCAGCGCTGCTGACGAAACTCGGGCGTGACAAGGCGCCACTGCACCAGGCCCTCGCGGCCACCCAGCATCTGCTGGCCTGTAACCACTCCGCGTCCGCCGCGGCGTCTCCCTCTCCCTGAAAGGACTTGAAAATGAACATTCTTCTGGTACTGACTTCGCACGACCAACTCGGTGACACCGGCAAGAAAACCGGCTTCTGGCTCGAGGAGTTCGCCGCGCCGTATTACGTGTTCAAGGACGCGGGCGCGAACATCACGCTGGCGTCGCCCAAGGGCGGCCAGCCGCCGCTCGATCCGAAAAGCGATGAGCCCGATGCCCAGACCGCCGAGACCGAACGCTTTCGCCAGGACCCGGCGGCGCAGCAACTGCTGGCCAACACGGTGCCGCTGGCCCAGGTGAATGCCGCCGATTTCGACGCGGTGTTCTATCCCGGCGGCCACGGCCCGCTGTGGGATCTGGCGAACGACGCCCAGTCGATCGCCTTGCTCGAATCGTTTGCGCGCGCTGACAAGCCCGCGGCCCTGGTGTGCCATGCGCCCGGCGCCTTGATCAAGGTGCGCGGCGCCGACGGCAAGCCCTGGATCGCCGGGCGCCGCGTCACGGGCTTTTCCAACAGCGAGGAAGAAGCCGTGGGCCTGACCAAGGTGGTGCCGTTCCTGATCGAAGATGAATTCCAGCGCCTGGGCGGCCATTACGAAAAAGGCCCCGACTGGCAGTCGTTTGTCGTCACCGACGGCCGTCTGGTCACCGGCCAGAACCCCGGCAGTTCCGCCGCATGCGCCAAGGCGCTGCTGCAACAGCTGGCCTGAGCCGTCCCATTGAATACACAAGGAGCCTCCATGCGCAGTGCCATCCACACCACGTTCGGCGAACCCGCCGACGTTCTCGCCCTTGGCGAAAGCCCCGTGCCCCAGCCCGGCCCGGGTGAAGTCCGCATCAAGACCCTGCTGTCGCCCATCCACAACCACGACCTGTGGACCGTGCGCGGCCAGTACGGCTACAAGCCCACGCTGCCCGCGATAGGCGGCAGCGAAGCAGTGGGCACGGTCGACGCGCTGGGCGAAGGCGTGCAGGGCGTGGCGCTGGGCCAGCGCATCACTGTGGCCGGCGTGCACGGCAGCTGGGCCGAATACTTCATCGCGCCCGCGCCGCTGCTGGTGCCGCTGCCCGCGGCGATCGCCGACGAAGCCGCGGCGCAGCTGATCGCCATGCCGCTGAGCGCGCTGATGCTGCTCGAATTCCTGGGCGTGCAAAGCGGCGACTGGATCGTGCAGAACACCGCCAACGGCGCCGTCGGCAAGACGCTGGCGATGCTTGCCGCGGCGCGCGGCGTGCACACCATCAACCTGGTGCGCCGCGACGCCGGCGTCGACGAACTCGCCGCGCTGGGCATTGCCAACGTGGTGTCCACCGCCCAGCCCGGCTGGAAAGACAAGGTGCGCGCCATCGCGGGCGACGCACCGCTGCGCGCCGCGGTCGATTCGATAGGGGGCAAGGCCAGCGGCGAACTGCTGGCGCTGCTGGGCGAAGGCGGCCTGCTGGTGTCGTTCGGCACCATGGCCGGCGAGCCCATGCAGATCGCTTCGGGCGACCTGATCTTCAAGCAGGCCACGGTCAAGGGCTTCTGGGGCAGCAAGGTCAGCGCGGCGCTTTCCGTCGACGACAAGCGTCGCCTGATCGGCGAACTGCTGGGCCTGGCCGCGAGCGGCACGCTGAAACTTCCGGTCGAAGCCGTTTACGATCTGGCCGATGTGTCCCAGGCCGCGGCTGCCAGCCTGCAGCCCGGGCGCAAAGGCAAGGTGCTGCTGCGCCCCTGAAACCTGCGACGCGCGCCGCGCCGTTGATTCCTGTTTGAAACCGCAAGGAGTTCCATGATCGCCAGCATTCTCATAGGCCTTGTCGTGGCCATCCACTGCTACATCGTCGTGCTGGAAATGTTCCTCTGGGAAAAACCGGCGGGCCGGCGCGCCTTCGGCCTGACGCCGGAGTTCGCGGCCCAGACCCGCACGCTGGCCGCGAACCAGGGCCTGTACAACGGCTTCCTGGCCGCAGGCCTGTTCTACGGCCTGGCGCGCGGCGCACAAGGGCTGGAATTCCAGCTGTTTTTCCTGGCCTGCGTGCTGATCGCCGGCCTCTACGGCGGCTTCACGGCCAGCCGCAAGATCCTGCTGATACAGGCGCTGCCCGCGGGGCTGGCGTTGCTGGCGCTGGGGGTAGGGGTCTGACGCGGGCGTATCCGCTCAGCCCCGCGACAACCGGAACACGCCCACCAGTTCCACCAGTTTCGCGGCCTGCGTATTGAGGCTGTTGGCGGCGGCGGCCGATTCTTCCACCAGCGCCGCGTTTTGCTGGGTGACCTGATCGAGCTGGTTCACCGCATCGCTGACCTGCGATATCCCCTGGACCTGCTCCTGCGCGGCCGAGCCGATTTCCTCGATCAGCACCGCCACCTGGCGCACCTGGTCGACGATCTGTTCCATGGTCGTGCCGGCTTCGCTGACCAGTTGCGCGCCCGCGCCGACTTCGCCCACGCTGGCCGCTATCAGTTGCTTGATTTCCTTGGCGGCCTCGGCGCTGCGCTGCGCCAGCGCGCGCACTTCGCTGGCCACGACGGCAAAGCCGCGTCCTTGTTCGCCCGCGCGGGCCGCCTCGACCGCCGCATTCAAGGCCAGGATATTGGTCTGGAAAGCGATGGAGTCGATCACGCCGACGATGTCACCCACCTTGCGCGAACTCACCGTGATGGCTTCCATGGTGCTGACGACACTGCCCATCACCGCGCCGCCGCGTGTGGCGGTATCGCGCGCGGAAATGGCGAGCGTGGACGCTGTCTGCACCGAGGCCAGGTTCTGCTTCACGGTGGCATTCATCTGCTCCATCGATGCTGCCGTTTCCGCGAGATTCGAGGCCTGTTCTTCCGTGCGCTGGCTCAGGTCTGAATTGCCCATCGCAATCTGGCTGGAGCCGGTGGCAATGGATTCGCTGGAGTGGCGCACCTGCTGCACCAGTTGGGCGAGGTTCGCGCGCATGGTCTCCATGTTCGCCAGCACGCTGGTGCGGTCCGCGGCGTTGAGCGCCACATGGATGGCCAGATTGCCTTTGGCGACTTCCTGCGCTATTTCCGCGGCATAGGCGGGTTCACCACCCAGCTGGCGCATGATGGCGCGCACCAGCCAGAATCCCAGGATGCTGCTGATCGCGGCACAGGCCACGATCAATGACGTCAGCAGCCAGAAAGTGTTCTCGACTTCGCGCGCCGCATTTTCGGTATCCAGTCGCGCCAATTCCTCCTGGCGTTTGCTTGCGTCCAGCAATATCGTGCGCACGGCGACGTGCAGCTGGGCCGGCGCCTGGTGCAGCGCTTCCATCGCGCCAGGGTCGGCGCGGTCGGCCATCTCCTGCACCTTGCCCAGCGCCTGCTTGTAGTTGGCCCAGGTTTCCTGCAGTTTCGCGCCCAGCGCTTTCAGGCCGGCGTCCGTCGACTGCGTCTGCAGCAACTGCATGGCGGCGAGTACCGATTTTTCCGATTCCTCATTGAGCCGCAGTTCCGCGTCGCGCGCCTGGCGGTCCTCTTTCCAGATGTATACATACATGCGGCGGAAATGGGTCGCTCCTTGGCGCGCCGCATCCACCACGACACGTACCGGAACAACGGTATCGGTGAACATTGCGCGTTGCTGGTGGCTTATGCTCCACAACTGCTGCATTGCCAGCGTGCCCACCAATACCAGCGTGGCGATGAAGAAGATGATCAGCGCGCTCAGTTTGCTTTTGAGCGTGATTTTTGATGAGAAAGACATTTGGGTAGTGAGCGGGCCGACGGGCCCGCATTTGTTGACACCCCAGTAGAGCACCGCTTGCACCACCGCCATTTGCCAATAAACAGGGCGAATCCGGTTTTTGCCTCACGAACCTGACAAAAATCGCAAACACCACCTGAATCTCACGCACTTTGTGCCGATGATGTCTGGAGAAGGTCCCGTAGAAATCGCCCATGCCGCTATCCATTTTCGGAAAAGTTCTCGGTTCCTCGGGACGCCACACCCAGGTCATCCTCATCGCTTCCATGGTCGTGACGCTGGCGACCACGCTGGTAGTCGCGCAAAAACTCATAGACCGCGGAAAAATCGCCACGCTTCATGAGCACGCGACGCGCATTCTGGTGCGGGCCGTCGATATCGCGGACCAGACCGATCTCATTTTGCAAAAGGCGCGCAGCCTCGATACCGTTCCCTGCAGCGCCGAGGACCTCGATCAGCTGCGGCTGCTGAGTTTTCATTCGCCCTTTGTGCGCGATGTCGCCAGGCTCGAAAAAGGCGCAATTGCCTGCAGCGCCGCATGGGGCAGTCTGGCCACGCCCTTTGCGCTGCCCGCGCCGCACCACGCGATTGCGCCATTTCGCTTCTGGCGCGACATCACTTCCACACCGATAGGCGAGGTGCGCTCGGATATGACGGCCCATGGCGCAATGGCCGTGGTGACTGCGCCGGGCGCTTTCGATGGCGTGGGTTTTGCCGACCCGTCGATCAAGACCTTGGTGCTCTCGCGCGACGGCTCCTACGTATTCAGGAGTTTCGGGGACGGCACCCGATTGCTGAAAGCCTTTCGCGAACGCGCATTGGGCGAGCTGAATAAATACGCCATTGCGCATTGCCACGCGGTCCGATCCATTTGCGTGGTGCAATCGAGCCCGCATTCTCCGCTGTGGGTCGAGTCGTGGGGGCTGTTGGCAGCGCTGGTATTTCTGGGCATTTTCGCCGGCGCCGGCATAGGGCTTACGGTCAGCGGCTATTTCGCCAAACGCAACGCCATGGCGGCCCAGCTCAAAAGAGCGATCGACAGGGACGCCATTCGCGTCATGTACCAGCCCATACGCACGCTGCAAGACCGGCGCCTGGTCGGCGTCGAGGCCCTGGCACGCTGGTCGGATGCGAGCGGAAAGAATATTCCCCCGGACCAGTTCATTCCGCTGGCGGAACAGATGGGCTGGCTCGATGCGCTGACCGGTTCAGTGCTCAGAAGCACCTTCCGCGACCTCGGCGACCGACTGCGTTCCGACCCGCCTTTCTACGTCAGCGTGAACGTGGCCTCGGAGGAAATCACCAACCGGCATTTCAGAAATTATCTGGAAACACTGTGCCGCGAACACCGCATTCCCGCGAGCCGGGTCGCGCTCGAAGTCACGGAACGCTCGACCGCTGATTATGTGGATCTGGCCATGGCATTCCAGGCGCTGCGCGACGCCGGCCATATGGTGATGATCGATGACTTCGGCACGGGCTATTCGAACTTCGCTTATCTCGCCGCGCTGCCCCTGGATGCGATCAAGATGGACCGCGCCTTCACGAATGCGATAGGCACGGAGTCGCTGGCGAGTGAAGTCATTCCAGGAATCATGTCGATTGCCAGCGCACTGAAAGTGATGCTGATCGTCGAAGGAATAGAAACCGAAGCCCAGGAGCATTTTCTGAAAGAACTGCATCCGCAGGCGAAAGGGCAGGGCTGGTTTTATGGCCGGCCGGCGCTGGCGGCGGATCTGCCTGCCTCCTGAGGTTTCGATGCGGCGATGCGCGGACCGCGATGGGTCCGCCGCATGCAATGCTCAGGCTTGAGCGTAGGCGTTTTCGCTTGTGCTGTCCTGGGCGAGAAACACGATCAGCACAATCCATCCGATGAGTGGCACCAGGCAGATCAGCTGCCACCAGCCACTGCGATTGGTGTCATGCAGTCTGCGCGTCGCCGCAGCGATGGAGGGCAGCAAGGTCGCCAAGCCAAAGATGGCGCCGAGAACGTCGCTGATCATCGAGATGCCCAGGCTGGCAAGAATGATGAACAGTACGAACCACCAGTATTCAGAGCGGGTGGCGCGCCCGCTGAAATCCGCATACTTGGAAAAGCACACCCGAATGGATTCCTGAAACGTCATTTTCCCTACCCCTTGTTGATCAACGAAAAGTAATCGTCTGGAAAACCATCGTAACGTAACTTTGTGTCAGAGGTGCGGTACGAATGTGGGAGGTACTGAGCGCAGCCGTCGGCGGACTATTTTTCCCGAGATATGCGTCAGCCGGGCCGCTGGCTGCCGGGTTCAAAAGAGATCGCCTGAATGCAACCGCGGCACGCTACTTGCAGCGAAATCGCACTTCAGCAGAGGCAAAGCTCACCCAGCCGGCTTCGGCGCCGGCAATTTGAACGCCGGTCAATTCCTTGCCTTGCTTGGCGCAGTGTTGGCCCGCTTCCTTCAGCAGCGCCGCTCTGACATCCGCGGATGCACCCCAGCCCGTCAAGTCGGTGCCGTGGAGCATGTATTGGCCATCGCCCAAAGGCGCGACTCCCGTGGAGCTGGTGGCACAACCACCCAGAAACACGAGGGCCATGGCCGCTGTCAATTTCTTCATCGCTCGCTCCTGGAAATCCATTGTCTTGCGCGCCCGCAGTGCGCAGGGGCAAAGAAAAAGGCCGGAAGCTTGTGAACGCTTGCGGCCTTGAATATGGTCCCCTCAGCAGGAATCGAACCTGCATCTAGCGCTTAGGAGGCACTCGTTCTATCCATTGAACTATGAGGAGACGCGGCGTTATTGTAAGCGTGTGCAGCGCCCCGAAACCGGCACAAGCCGGCAACAGGGCGCAGCGCTTCAATCCTTGCGCACCGTGTAGATCAAGTCGACAGCGCTTTTCTCGCCGGTCTGGCCGCGCAGCGTGAGGCGGCGCGAGAGGTCGTAGAACACGTAGAGCGTGCCCATCGCGCCCGACAGGCTTTGCTCGTAAGTGATGTACAGGTTGGTCGACAGGCGCTTGCCCAGCGTCAGCGCCGCACCGTCCGACGAGTCGCCGCTGCCCGGGCCCTTGAAGCCGATTTCGTCCAGGCCCACGCGGCCCGCGAAGTTCTCGCCCGAGCCGCCGCCGCTGAGCAGCGCAAGCGCCGCCTGTTGCAGCAGCGCGGCTTCGGCGCCGCCTTCGGAGGGGTCGCGGCCCATCACCACCCAGGACAGCTTTTCGGCATCGGGCATTTCCGGGTCGGAGTACAGGCGCACGCGCGGGTCGGTGGCCGAGCCCGTGACCTGCACGCCGGCGCGCACGGTGATGTTCGGGCGTATCGCCAGGATGTCCAGCGACGGGTTGTCGTAGCTGCCGTTGAAGCGCACGATGCCGGTTTCCACATCGAGCGACTGTCCCCAGGCGCGGTAGCGGCCCTGTTCGGTGCGCACTTCGCCGGTGATGCGCGGCGGCCCGCCGGCTTGCACCGGGCCCAGCACATCGAGCTGGCCGATCAGGCGCGTGGTGATGCCGAAGCCTTGCAGCGCGAAGTCATTGCCCAGGTCCAGCGTCACGGCGATATCGGGTGGTTTCGCGGTTTCGGCCTTGGCGCTGGTCTGGCGCGCCTGGGCTTCATGCTGGGCCTTGCGCGACGCCGCGGAACGCACGACCACGTCGGAGTCGAGCGACGGCGCCGAGTCTTCGGGCAGCAGGATGGCGGCGCGGTCGGCCGTGAGCTTGCCGCGCAGCGTCCACAGGCCCTGGTCGAGCTGGGCCTGCAGGTTGCCAGAGACGCTCAGCTGGCGGTCGGCGCGCACCAGCACCTGCAGCTTGCGCGCTTCGGCATTGAACTGCATGCGCAGGCCCGAACCGTCGCCTTCGCCCTGTTTGTCCCAGCGTATGCTGCCCTGGCCGACGATCTCGCCGCCGCTGGCCGGCGCCGCCGTCAGGTTGCCGCTGTAGCCCAGAATGCGCGCGCTGCTGCCTTGACCGCCTTCGAAGCGCAACTGGGTGATGTTGAGCTGGTTGCCCGCGAAGCTGCCGTTGAGGCTGCCGTTCTTCAGGTCGACGCCGTCGAGCAGCGAAGCGATGCCCAATCGGCTGGCCTGCAGCGTGCCCTGCCAGCGCGGATCGAGCCGGCTGCCCGAAAGCGTGGCGTCGGCGCTGAACGTTCCCGAAGCGCGCCAGCCCGGTGGTGCGAACAGCGACCAGATACCGACATCGGGCATCTGCGCCGAGACCTTGCCCGACAGCGGTGCGTCTTCGGGCCAGGCCCAGCCGTCTTCGCTGCGTGCCAGGCGCGTGCCGAGTTGGGCCTTGACGTTGCCCGCGCGTTCGCTGGCCCAGTCGAGCTGCGCGACGACGTCATCGCCCTGCGCCTTGACGTTCAATCGCGCCTGCTGGATGCGCGCCCGCATGCGCGCGCCCTGCACGGTCACGGCGCGCGCCGTGGATTTGGTGTCGCCGCTGTTGCTGCTGGCCGAAGGGCCGCTGCTGCGCACGATGGTCGAGGTGTTGCCTTCATCGATCGCAATGCGGATATCGCCGGCGGCGCGTTCCAGCGTTGCGCTGGCCTGCAGCTGCGGACCTGTGGTGTCTATGTTCCAGTCGCCATTGAGCTTCAGATCGCCGCTGATGCCGGCGCGCGTGAGCGGGCCTTCCTGGCCCTGCACGCCCAGCGCGTCGATCCAGGCCATGGGCACGCCCAGCAGCTTGCCCTGGGTCTTGATCGCCCAGCTGCCCTTGGGTTGGGAGCGGGCGGTGATTTCCTGCCATTCGATGCGCGACTGGCCTTCGAACAGCGACGGCGGGGTCACGATCAGCGCGCTCGCGCCGGCATCGAACTGGGTGCTGCGCACGGTCTGGCCGGGGCTGGTCTGGCGCAGCGTCAGCGGCGATTGCAGCTGCACGGCCCAGGTTCCGGGAAACTCCTTGCCGAGTTCAGCGCTGGCTTGCAGGCGTTCTATGCGTGCCTGCCAGTCGTTGGCGGCGCCGCTGCGCAGGCTTGAAAGCCCGCCGGCCAGCGCGGTGTTCAACTGCAGCTTGCGTTCGCCCATCTGGGCCTTGCCCTGCAGATCGAGCTGTGCCTGCTCGGGCGTGCCCTTGAGGGTGAGCTTGAGTCCCTGCACGGCCAGTGGGTCGGCCCCGGCGCTGAGATAGCGCAGGCTGGGAACGTCGAGGTTGGCCTGCAATTGCAAGCCCGTGGGGGTGGTCGGCAGCTGGCCCGCGCTCGCCTGCAGGCGCTGCAGCAGCTTGCCCCAGCCGCCTTGCCATTGCAGCGCGAGCTGGCCCTGGCCTTCGAGGTTGGCGCCGGCCAGAGGATCGCCCACGCCGGGCAGGCCGCGCACCCATTGCAGCAGCGCGGGTGCCGAAGCGATGGCCAGATCGGCCTGGCCCTTGCCGGTTTCGCGGCCCAGCTGGCCGTCGATGTCGAGCTTGGCGCCCGGCACTTCGGCCTGGGCGCGGGCCGTGACCTGCATGGTCTGGGTCTCGACTTCGACGCGGCTGCTGCGCACGCGCGCCTGCAGCGCATCGAGGCGCAGATCGGTCAGGCGCAGCCACGGGGCCTGCCATTCGCCTTGCACATTGAGTCGTTCGAGCGCCAGCGGCGCACGCTTGCCCGCGGTGCGGCGCGCGCGCTGGCTGTCGGCCTGCAGCGCGGCGGTGAAGGCCACGCTCTGGTCTTCGCGTGTCGTCGCTTCGACGCGGCCCTGCAGCGGCGCGGCGTCCAGCGTGCTGTAGAGGTCGGCGGGGTTCAGGCGCGCGACGTCCGCGCGGCCTTCGACGGTCTGGGTTGCGGTCGCGTAGCGGCCTTGCAGCGCGACATGGCCCTGGC
>NZ_JAHCDD010000027.1 GCF_018413525.1 Acidovorax sp. CCYZU-2555 | reverse complement strand
CCGTGGCCGCGCGGCAGGCGTCGAGCCGATCGCGCAGCCGCTGCTCCGCGGCCAGCAGGCGATCGGGCGTGCGCAGCGCGAGCATCACTTCGACGCGCAGGTTTTCCACGTCGTGTATCAGCGCGTGAAAGGGCTGTTCGTGGCGCGCGCTGTGGCTCATGCGCAGGCGCAGCTCGGGTGCAAAGCCGGTCGAAAGGATCTGACCGGCGCAATAGGTGATCGCGCTGAGCAGCGTCTGCTGCCAGTACGAAGGGCCATCCTGCTGCGACGACACCAGCACGCGCAGGCGCGCCAGCAGTTCGCCGTCGAGCGCATTGAGCCAGCGCGCGTCGAACTCCTCGGGCAGCGCGAGCATGAACAGCTCGGAGGCGTCTATGGTCTCGGGGCTTGCCGGCAGCAGCTTGTAGCGCAGTCGCTCGTTCATTTCGCTGGCCAGCGCGGTGCGCGGCGCGAAGCCGAAGTCGGCCAGCAGCGTGGTGATGTCGACGGTTTCAATGAACCGCTCCCACCAGGCCTGCATGCGCGCGCAGGCCGCGGGGTCGGCTTCCAGTGCATCGACGAACTGGCGTACGCGGTCTACGGCCAGATCGACGGAAGGCGCGGGCGCGCGCACCCAGGCCAGCAGATGGATCAGCCACAGATGGCGTTGGGCGAGGTCGGCCTGCGGATCGAGTTCGAGCAGCAGCAGGGGAAGGTCGTAAGCGGTTCGCTTCATTCAGTGCAATATGCGGTCACTCAGAGGGCGCGAGTTGGCGCCGGAATCGAAGGCTTCGAGCATGAACAGGCGTATCGCCGCGGTGAAGGTTTCGCCTTCATCGGTCACGCACAGGTAGCTGCCGTGCATCGTACCGCTGGACGTGCGCAGCTCGCAGCCGCTGCTGTACTGGAAGGCTTCGCCGGGCTGGAGCAGCGGCTGGTGGCCGATGACGCCCAGGCCCTTGACCTCCTCGGTATGCCCGTTGCTGTCGCTGATGATCCAGTGGCGGGCAATCAACTGCGCGGGCGTTCGGCCCGCGTTGGTGATGGTGATGGTGTAGGCAAAGCGGAACACTCCGGCTTCCGGCGCAGATTGCTCCGGCAGGTATTCGGGCGTTACCTCGATCTGAAAGTCGTTGGTCGGCATGGCGCAATAGTAACTGCGACAATTGACGGATGAGCCGCACCTTCCACATCGCCCCCTCTATTCTGTCCGCCGACTTCTCCCGCCTCGGTGAAGAAGTCCGCAGCGTCATTGCTGCCGGCGCCGACTGGATCCACTTCGACGTGATGGACAATCATTACGTTCCCAACCTGACTTTCGGCCCCATGATCTGTGAGGCTTTGAAGCCCCACGCCAAGACCGCCGAAGGTGTTGCCGTGCCCATCGACGTGCACCTGATGGTGCAGCCCGTCGATTCCCTGGCCCAGGCGTTCGCCCAGGCCGGCGCCGACTACATCAGCTTCCACCCCGACGCATCGACCCATGTGCACCGCAGCGTGCAGGCCATCAAGTCGCATGGCTGCAAGGCCGGCCTGGTGTTCAATCCGGCCGCATCTCTCGACGTGCTCGACTGGATGATCGACGACATCGACCTGATCCTGCTGATGAGCGTCAACCCCGGTTTCGGCGGCCAGAGCTTCATCGACAGCACCTT
Organism: Acidovorax sp. CCYZU-2555; assembly: GCF_018413525.1. Lineage (GTDB taxonomy): Bacteria > Pseudomonadota > Gammaproteobacteria > Burkholderiales > Burkholderiaceae_C > Comamonas. Next base: position 60,282 of record NZ_JAHCDD010000027.1, on the reverse strand, counting down.
CCGCAAGATCGAAGACGCGCGCAAGCGCATCGAGGCTTCGGGCAAGGACATACGCCTTGAAGTCGACGGCGGCATCAAGGGCGACAACATCCGCCGCGTCGCCGACGCCGGTGCCGACACCTTCGTCGCCGGCAGCGCGATCTTCGGCAAGCCCGACTACCGCGCCGTGATCGACGGCATGCGCGAAAAATTAAGCACCCCCTGAGCGACTTCGTCGCTTCCCCCTCTCAACCTTCGGTGGAGGGGGACGGCAGCCTCGGTGCGGGGCGGCCCTTCCTCGCTGCCCCAATGCTGGGGCACGCCAGTTTCGCAGGCGGCGCCCTCGACTGGCGATAGTCATCCGCCATTTTTTGAGCTTGCCATGCTTTTGCCCCATCCCTCGCTTCGCTCCTTCAACTTCGACGCCGCCATCGTGGATCTGGACGGCACCATGGTCGATACGCTGGGCGACTTCAGCGCCGCGCTCAACGGCATGCTGGCCGATCTTCAGCTGCCGGCGGTCGCGCCCGCGGCCATCGAAGCCATGGTGGGCAAGGGCTCGGAGCATCTGATTCGCAGCGTGCTGGCGCATGTCGGCGCTGCCGACATCGAAGCCGTCTATCCCCAGGCCTGGGAGCGTTACCAGCACCATTACCTGGCGATCAACGGCCAGTACGCCGAGGTGTATGCGGGCGTGCGCGAAGGTCTCGAGGCCTTGCGCGCCCAGGGCCTGCGCCTGGCCTGCCTGACCAACAAGCCGCTGTCGTTCGCCCAGCCGCTGCTCGCGGCCAAGGGGCTCGACGGTCTGTTCGAGCATGTGTTCGGCGGCGACTCGTTCGAGCGCAAGAAGCCCGACCCGCTGCCGCTGATCAAGACCTGCGAAGCGCTGGGCAGCGCGCCCCGGCACACGCTGATGATCGGCGACTCGAGCAACGACGCCAAGGCCGCGCGCGCCGCGGGCTGCCCGGTGGTGCTGGTCAGCTATGGCTACAACCATGGCGAGCCGGTGCGCGACGTCGATGCCGAGGCCTGCATCGACAGCCTGCAGGAATTGACGGTCGTTCCCACGTTGTTGAGCGCTTGAAGCCCTGGCACCGGCGCGGGTTTGCTACACTTTGCCCCATGTTCATTCACCGCACGTTCATTGCAGGTCTCAAAGACCGGGGAGCCTGGCCCTGGCGCAAGCCTACGCACTTGAACGCTTGATGGCACCTGGGGCACGTCCCAGCGTGCACCCGTGGCCCTCGACGGGCCGTTAGATTGAACTGCGGTACGCGCTGTATTTCCCGAACGGAAACCGCCTGCCGCCCCGAGCTGGGAGCTCTTTCTGTGATCACAGAACTCGAATTCAAAAGCCTTAGCGCGCAAGGCTTCAACCGCATTCCCTTGATGGTCGAGGCCTTTGCCGACCTCGAAACCCCGCTGTCGCTGTACCTCAAGCTGGCCCATGCCCAGGGCGATGGCAAGTACAGCTTCTTGCTCGAATCCGTCGTCGGCGGCGAGCGTTTCGGTCGCTACAGCTTCATCGGCCTGCCCGCGCGCAGCCTGCTGCGCTCCAGCGGCTTTGGCGCCGACGCCAAAACGGAAGTCGTGACCGATGGCCAGGTGGTCGAAACGCACGAAGGCAATCCGCTGGACTTCATCGCCGCCTACCAGCAGCGTTTCAAGGTCGCGCTGACGCCCGGCATGCCGCGCTTTTGCGGCGGCCTGGCCGGCTACTTCGGCTACGACGCGGTGCGCTATGTCGAGAAGAAGCTCGAGAAGTCGTGCCCGCCCGACGACCTGGGCTGTCCCGACATCCTGCTGCTGCAATGCGAGGAAGTCGCGGTCATCGACAACCTGTCGGGCAAGCTGTACCTGATCGTCTACGCCGACCCATCGCAGTCGGAAGCCTATTCGCGCGGCAAGAAGCGCCTGCGCGCGCTCAAGGAGCAGTTGCGCTATTCGGTCAGCGCGCCCCAGCTCAAGGCCAGCGAAAGCCATCCCGCGCAGCGCAGCTTCGCCAAGGCGGATTACATCGCCGCGGTCGAGCAGGCCAAGGAGATGATCGCCGCGGGCGACTTCATGCAGGTGCAGGTCGGCCAGCGCATCCACAAGCGCTACACGCAAAGCCCGCTGAGCCTGTACCGCGCGCTGCGCTCGCTCAACCCCAGCCCCTACATGTACTACTACCACTTCGGAGATTTCCATGTGGTGGGGGCGAGTCCGGAAATCCTGGTGCGCCAGGAAAAGACGCCCGAAGGCCAGAAGATCACCATCCGTCCGCTGGCCGGAACGCGCCCACGCGGCGCCACGCCCGAGGCCGACAAGGCGACGGAAATCGAGCTGATCAACGACCCCAAGGAACGCGCCGAACATGTGATGCTGATCGACCTGGCGCGCAACGACATCGGCCGCATCGCGCGCACCGGCAGCGTCAAGGTCACCGAAGCTTTCGCGGTGGAACGCTACAGCCATGTGATGCACATCGTGAGCAATGTCGAAGGCCTGCTCAACGACGGCATGACCAGCATGGACGTGCTCAAGGCGACCTTCCCCGCGGGCACGCTGACCGGCGCGCCCAAGGTGCACGCGATGGAAGTCATCGACCAGCTTGAGCCCGTCAAGCGCGGCATCTACGGCGGCGCCTGCGGCTATCTGAGCTTCGCGGGCGACATGGACGTGGCGATCGCGATTCGCACCGGCGTGATCAAGGACGGCATGCTCTATGTGCAGGCCGCGGCCGGCGTCGTCGCCGACTCGGTGCCCGAGATGGAATGGCGCGAAACGGAACACAAGGCGCGGGCGCTGCTGCGCGCCGCTGAATTGGTAGAGGAAGGACTGGAATGAGCCGCGCAATCGACAAAGTGCCCCACTGCACGAACATGGCTGAAGTGCGCCAGGGCGTGAACGCTCTCGACGACATCCTCGTGCCGCTGCTGGTGCAGCGCAGCGGCTTCATGACCCAGGCGGCGCGCGTGAAGAACGACGCGCAGCTGGTGCGCGACGAAGCGCGCATCGCGGCCATCGTGGAGCGCGTGCGCGCCCAGGCCACGGCCGAAGGCGGCAGCCCCGAACTGATCGAACAGGTCTACCGCGCGATGATGGAGCTGTTCATCGCCTACGAACACCAGGAACTCGCGCGCCTGCGCGCCGCGGGCCTGGCCCCTCAGGCTGACAAGGAGTGATGCCATGAAACTCCTGATGATCGACAACTACGACAGCTTCACCTACAACATCGTCCAGTACTTCGGCGAACTCGGTGCCGAGGTCAGCGTGGTGCGCAACGACGAAATCACGCTCGAGGAATTGGCCGCGCGCATGCAGGCCGAAGGCACCGAGCGCCTCGTTGTCTCGCCCGGCCCCTGCTCGCCGGCCGAAGCCGGCATTTCGGTCGCGGCCATCAAGCACTTCGCCGGCAAGCTGCCCATCCTGGGCGTGTGCCTGGGCCACCAGAGCATTGGCGCGGCGTTCGACGGGCGCATCATCCGCGCCCAGCAGCAGATGCACGGCAAGACCAGCGTGATCACCACCACGCAGTCGGGCGTGTTCGCCGATCTGCCGCGGCAGTTCACCGTCAACCGCTACCACTCGCTGGTGATCGAGCGCGCAAGCCTGCCCGATGTGCTGGAGATCACCGCGACCAGCGAAGACGGCGAGATCCAGGGCGTGCGCCACCGCGAACTGGCCATTCAGGGCGTGCAATTCCACCCCGAAAGCATATTGACCGAGCATGGCCACGCGATGCTGCGCAACTTCCTGGAACAAAAGGCCTGAGACCCGGCATGAAACAGATCACTCCCCAGGCTGCGCTGCAGCGCACCATCGAACACCGCGAAATCTTCCATGACGAAATGCTGCACCTGATGCGCATGATCATGGGCGGCGAAATGTCGCCGCTGATGACCGCGGCCATCCTCACGGGCCTGCGCGTGAAGAAGGAAACCATTGGCGAAATCACGGCCGCCGCGCAGGTCATGCGCGAGTTCTCGCTGCGCGTGCAGGTGGCCGACACCAACCATCTGGTCGACATTGTCGGCACGGGCGGCGACGGCGCCAACACCTTCAACATCTCCACCTGCTCGATGTTCGTCATTGCCGCGGCCGGCGGCAAGGTGAGCAAGCATGGCGGGCGCAGCGTCTCGAGCAAGAGCGGCAGCGCCGACGCGATGGAAGCGCTGGGCGTCAACCTGAACCTGTCGGCCGAAGCGATTGCCGAGTGCATCGCCGATGTGGGCATAGGCTTCATGTTCGCTCCCAACCACCATCCGGCGATGAAGAACGTCGCCGCGGTGCGCAAGGAACTGGGCGTGCGCACGCTGTTCAACATCCTGGGCCCGCTGACCAACCCGGCAAGCGCGCCCAACATCCTGATGGGCGTGTTCCACGAAGACCTCGTGGGCATCCAGGTGCGCGCACTGCAGCGCCTGGGCGCCGAACACGCGCTTGTGGTCTACGGCCGCGACGGGCTGGACGAAATCAGCCTGGGCGCGAGCACGCTGGTCGGCGAGCTCAAGGACGGCGCGGTGCACGAGTACGAAATCCACCCCGAAGACTTCGGCCTGCAGATGGCCAGCACGCGCTCGCTGCGCGTCGAGAACCCCGAGGAGTCGATGGCCATGCTGCGCGGCGTGCTGCAAGGTGCCAAGGGCCCGGCGCGCGATATCGTGTGCCTCAATGCCGGCGCGGCGCTGTACGCGGCGAACGTGGTGCCCAGCATCGCCGAAGGCCTGCTGCGCGCTCAGCAGGTGATCGACAGCGGCGCGGCACTGGCCAAGCTGCAGCAACTGATCGCCAAGTCGCAGGCGCTGTCGAGCGCCCGCGCTGTTTGAATTTCTCCCCCGATACCGAAAGCTTCCCATGTCCGACATCCTCAACAAGATCGTGGCGGTCAAGCGCGAAGAACTCGCCGCTGCCCGCAAACGCATGCCGCTGGCCGACATGCGCCGCGATGCCGAAAGCCGCGTGCTCACGCGTGATTTCGAAGGCGCGCTGCGCGCGAAGATCGCCAAGGGCCATGCGGCCGTGATCGCCGAAGTCAAGAAAGCCAGCCCGTCCAAGGGCGTGATACGCGCCGACTTCATTCCCGCCGACATCGCGCAAAGCTATGCCGACGGCGACGGCAAGGTGAGCGCGGCCTGCCTCTCGGTGCTGACCGACAAGCAGTTCTTCCAGGGCAGCGTCGACTACCTGAAGCAGGCGCGCGCAAGCTGCCTGCTGCCGGTGCTGCGCAAGGATTTCCTGATCGACCCCTACCAGGTCTATGAGTCGCGCGCCATGGGCGCCGACTGCATCTTGCTGATCGCGGCCTGCCTCGACGACGCGCAAATGGCCGAGATGGAAGCCGTGGCGCGCAGCCTCGACATGGCGGTGCTGGTCGAAGTGCACGATGCGGCCGAACTCGAGCGCGCGCTGCGCCTCAAGACCGCGCTGCTGGGCATCAACAACCGCAACCTGCGCACCTTCGAAGTGAGCCTGCAGACCACGCTGGAGCTGCAAAAGCAGGTGCCGGCCGACAAGCTGCTGGTCACCGAATCGGGCATTCTGACGCCCGCCGACGTGAAGACGCTGCGCGACGCGGGCGTCAACGCCTTCCTGGTCGGCGAAGCGTTCATGCGCGCCGATGACCCCGGCCTGGCGCTCGCCAAGCTGTTCTCCTGAAACCGCGCAACTACATGCAGCAACCGTTCGACACTCTTGTGCCCGACGCCGCGACCCAGTTGCAGACCGCGAACCCGGCCGACTGGCCCGTGGCCGCGGGCTGGCAGCCGCTGGTCGACGGCTTTTTCGCGAGCGCCGGCGGCCAGCAACTGCTGGCGTTCCTGCAGGCGCGGCTCGACGCGGGCGCGGCGATCTTTCCGCCCCAGCCGCTGCGCGCGCTCGAACTCACGCCGCCCGAAGCGGTGCGCGTGGTGATTCTGGGCCAGGACCCGTACCACGGCCGCGGCCAGGCCGAAGGCCTGGCGTTCTCGGTCGCGTCCGGCGTGCGCCTGCCGCCGTCGCTGCGCAACATCTTCAAGGAGATGCAGCGCGACCTGGGCACGCCCATTCCGGCCTTTCCCGTGCCAGGCGGCAGCCTGACCAACTGGGCCACGCATGGCGTGCTGCTGCTCAACACCTGCCTCACGGTGGAAGAGGGCCAGGCCGCAAGCCACAGCAAGCGCGGCTGGGAAGCCCTGACCGACGCCGTGATCCGCCATGTGGCCGAAGGCCCGCATCCCGTGGTGTTCATGCTCTGGGGCAGCCATGCGCAGTCGAAGCAGGCCTGGATTCCCACGGACCGCGGCCATCTGGTGCTGACCAGCAATCACCCCTCGCCGCTGTCGGCGCTGCGCCCGCCCGTGCCGTTCATAGGCAACGGGCATTTCGGTCAGGCGCGCGCGTTTCGCGAAGCGCGCGGCGTGAACGGGGCCTTGGGTTCAGCGTGACTCTCTCATGCTGAGCCAGATGCTGGCCATGCCGCACAGCACCACGCCGCACATTCCCAGCAGCGACAGCGGGTCGGGCACCTGGCCGAAGAACAGCCAACCCATGGCCATGGCGAAGCCGATCTGGCTGTAGAGAAACGGCGAGATCGTCGCCGGCGTGGCGACGCGGTAGGCCTGCAGCAGCAGCAGGTGGCCCACGCCGCTGCACACGCCCATCACCAGCACCGCGCCCCAGAGCTGCCAGCTGGTCACGCTTTGCCAGAACAAGGGCAGCAGCGGGGCCGTGAGCAGCAGCGGCAGCCAGGTGGTGTAGAGCTGGGTGGTCGCGGGCTCATCGAGGCGCGCGAGCCGGCTGCCCAGCAGCTGGTAGCCGGTGCCGCACAGCAGCAGCGCCATGGGCAGCAGACTGCGCCAGCCCAGCGGCTGGTCGGTGCTTTCGGGGCGCACGATCAGGATCACGCAGGCCAGGCCTATCAGCAGCAGCACCAGGCGCATGCCGCTGATGCGCTCTCTGAACAGCCAGGCCGAGGCGACGACGATCAGCAGCGGGCTCGCGGACCAGATCGCGGTGAAGTTGCCCAGCGGCATGCTCTGGATGCAGAAAAAGGCGATGCAGGTGGTCGCCATGCCAAAGGCCGAACGGCTGAGCTGAAAGCGCGGGTGCTGGGTGCGCAATATCGTCCAGCCGTAGCGCGGCAGCACCAGCGCTGTCGTCACCAGCGCCTGGGCCAGATAGCGCAGCCAGACCACCAGCAGCATGGGCAGGGCCTGGCCGCTGAACTTGGTCGCGCTGTCGAGCAGCGCGAACAGCGCGCAGGCGCATACCGTCAAGCCTATGCCCGTCAGCGCGGCGCGCACGGATGGGGACAGTCCCGCAAACCAGGAGGACATCGCGCCCACCCTCTCTTTTTTTGAATGAATCGGCCGCGATTGCGGCTGGATATGAATTTGCGCGGCCGGATGGACCGCGCAGACAAATCATTCTAGGCCCTGTGGCGTGCGCGTTTACCCGAGCGCAGACATGGCGTGTCGCGGATGGCGCAGCAGCCATGCGGGCAACCGTGGAAAAACCATGCGTATACGGATTAACCCTGAGCTTCTGGTAGGATGCAAAATGATAATTGTTCGCAAATGGAGTGCTCGCCGTGCACCGGTGCAGCGCAGACCCTGCGGATGTTTTTTGCCGTTATCGTGTGGAAGGATTGGGGTTTATGACGTTTTCCGTGACGCGCCGTCAGGCGATGGGCCGCCTGGGTCAATGGGGTGTGGTGTTGAGCATGGCCGGTGGCACTGCCGCTGGCTGGGCGGCGCAGACCGTCACCGTCAAGGACAGTTCGGGCGAAGTCAGCCTGCCCCTCAAGCCCAAGACCGTGCTGGTGCTCGATCTGTCGGCGCTGGACATCATCCAGGCGCTGGGCGGCAACGTTCAAGGCATTCCCAGCACCAACCTGCCGCCGCTGCTCGCTGCCTATTCCGACAATGCCAAGTACCCGCATATCGGCAGCCTGTTCGAGCCCGACTATGAAAAGATCAATGCGCTCAAGCCCGATCTGATCATTGCCGGCAACCGTTCGGAGCCCAAGCTCGAGGCGCTGCGCAAGTTCGCCCCCGTGCTCGACGTCACGCTCGACAACCAGAAGCAGCTCGAAGAGGTCTACCGCAACATCCGCGCGATCGCCGCGGTCTACGGCCTGGCCGAAAAGGGCGAAGCCGAGATCAAGACCATCGAGCAGGAAATCGCGGGTCTGCGCACCCAGGCCGCCAAGCAGGGCCCGGGCCTGTTCCTGATGACCAACGGCGGCAAGCTCAGCGTCTATGGTCCGGGTTCGCGCTTCGACATGCTCTACACCGTGTTCGGCATGAAGCCGCTGCCGCAGAAGATCGAAGTCTCCAAGCATGGCCAGGCCGTGTCCTTCGAATACCTGCTCAAGGCCAATCCCGAATGGCTGTTCGTGCTCGACCGCGACGCCGCGATTGGCCGCGAAGGCCAAGCCGCGCAGAAGCTGCTCGACAACAAGCTGGTGCAGGCGACCAAGGCCTGGCGCAGCAAGCAGGTGGTCTACCTGAACGCCGCCAACTGGTATCTGCTGTCCAACGCCAGCCCCGGCGCCCTGAGAACCAATATCCAGCAACTGTCGGATGCCTTCGCGCGCAAGTAAGACCCCCGCCTTCGTTGCGGCATGGTCCGGGGCCCTGGTGGCCCTTTTTGCATTGGCGCTGTGGAGCCTGTCGGTGGGCGTGAGCGACGTGTCGTGGAACACGCTGTGGTCCTCGAACGAGGACGACATGGTCGCGCAGGTGCTGCTCTACAGCCGCGTGCCGCGCACGCTGGCGCTGATTCTCGCGGGCTCGTCGATGGCGGTCGCAGGCCTGCTGATGCAGATGCTCGCGCGCAACCATTTCGTCGAGCCCTCCACGGTGGGCACGGTCGAATCGGCGACGCTGGGCATGCTGATGATGGCGCTGTGGGCGCCCGACTGGTCGGTCTGGGCCAAGATGGGCGTCTCGGCGCTGATGGCGCTGGCCGGCACGGCGCTGTTCCTCGCGGTGCTGTCGCGCGTGAAGCTGCGTTCGGCCTGGATCGTGCCGCTGGTCGGCCTGGTGCTGGCCGGCGTGATCGATGCCGGTGCGATGTTCTTCGCCTATCAGCATGACCTGATTCAGTCGCTGCGCGCCTGGTCCAACGGCGATTTCTCGGTGGTCATCGACGGCCGCTACGAAATGCTGTGGCTGTCGCTGGGCGTGACGCTGCTGGCCTGTCTGGCGGCCGACCGTTTCACGGTCGCGGGCCTGGGCGAGTCGTTCGCCACCAATCTCGGACTCAATTACAAGCGACTGGTCTGGCAGGGCCTGGTGGTCGTGGCCGTGGTCACGGCCTGCGTGGTCGTGACCGTGGGCAGCATTCCCTTCGTCGGGCTGATCGTTCCCAATGTCGTGCGCCTGATCGTCGGCGACAACGTGCGCCGCAGCGTGCTGTGGGTCGCGATCGCGGGCGCGGGGCTCACGCTGCTGTGCGATCTGGTGGGGCGGCTGGTGATCGCGCCCTATGAAATTCCCGTGGGTACGGTGATGGGCGTGGTCGGCAGCGCGCTGTTCCTGGTGCTGATCGTGCGCCGCCGTCAACGTGCAGGCTGAAATGGAAAACACTTTGCAAACCGCCGCGCCGCGCGCGCTGTCCTGGGCCGAGCGCTGGCGCCAGCCGCGCACGCGGCTGAACCTGCTGGCGCTGCTTGCCGTGCTGGCCTGCCTGGCGTTCATGACCGTGGGCGTGCAGACCGACTGGACGTTCGTGCTCGAGCACCGCGGCATCAAGCTGCTGACGATGCTGGTCGTGGCCGGCGCGATCGGCATGTCGACCGTGGTCTTCCAGACCATCACCCACAACACCATTCTCACGCCGTCGGTGATGGGGCTGGACGCGCTGTACCTGTTCCTGCAGGCGGTGCTGGTGCTGCTGCTGGGCGCATCGGGCGTCATTGCCTGGGGCGTGCTGCCCAAGTACCTGCTCGAGATCGTGCTGATGGTGTTCTTCAGCGTGCTGCTGATGCGCTGGCTGTTCACCGGCCAGGCCAGCAGCCTGCACCTGATGCTGTTGGTGGGCATGGTCGGCGGCATCTTCTTTCGCAGCCTGACCAGCTTCGCGATGCGCATGATCGATCCCAACGAGTTCGCGACGCTGCAGGACCGGATGTTCGCCAACTTCAACTCGATCCAGGTGCAGCTGCTGTGGCCTTCGCTGGCGTTGATGCTGCTGGGCGCGGGCTGGATCTGGCGCCAGCGCCATGTGCTCGACGTGCTGGCGCTGGGCCGCGACGTCGCCGTGAACCTCGGCGTGGACTACCAGCGCCAGGTGCTGCAGCTGCTGGTGGTGATGGCCTGCCTGGTCGCGGTGTCGACGGCGCTGGTCGGCCCGGTGACGTTCTTCGGTCTGCTGGTGAGCAACATGGCCTACCAGTGGATGGGAACGCGCCGCCACAACTGGGTGCTGCCCGCGGCCGTGCTGTGGGGCTGCGTGCTGCTGCTGGGCGGCCAGGTGATTCTCGAGCAGGTGTTCGCGTTCAACACCTCGCTGTCCATCGTCGTCGAGTTCCTCGGCGGCGTGGTGTTCATTTATTTGTTGATGCGCAAGGGCAAGACATGATCGACGCACGCGATGTGGTCAAGCGCCACGGCAGCACCACGGTGCTGAACGCGGTTTCGCTGCAGATTCCGAAGCAGCAGTTCACGGCCATCATCGGCCCCAACGGCGCGGGCAAGTCGACGCTGCTGTCGCTGGTCAGCCGGCTGATGCCCCTGAGCGGCGGCGCGGTGAGCGTCGACGGCCTCGATGTCGCGACCACGGCCAGCGACGCGCTGTCGCGCGTGCTGGCCATCCTGCGCCAGGACAACCAGTCGGCGCTGCGCCTCACGGTGCGCGATCTCGTGGGGTTCGGGCGCTTTCCGCACAGCAAGGGCCGGCTCACGCCCGAAGACCTGCGCCATGTCGAGGACGCGCTCGAATACCTGCAGCTGCAGCCGCTGGCCGAGCGCTTTCTCGACGAACTTTCGGGCGGCCAGCGCCAGCGTGCCTACATCGCCATGGTGCTGTGCCAGGACACGCCCTACATGCTGCTCGACGAGCCGCTCAACAACCTCGACATGGCGCATGCCGTGGCGATGATGAAGCTGCTGCGCCGCGCGGTCGACGAGCGCGGCAAGACCGTGGTCGTGGTGCTGCACGACATCAACTTCGCGGCCTGCTACGCAGACCACATCATCGCCATGAAGGACGGCGCCGTGGCCCACGAAGGCCCGCCGCAGCAGGTGGTGCAGGACGAAGTGCTGTCGGCGCTTTACGGCATCGAAGTCACGGTGCACGAGGTCAAGGGCCAGCGGCTCTGTCACTACTTCGCCTGAACCTGCCCAAAGGCCTTTCCAAGCCCAGCGCAGTCTCAGCGCTGGCGCTCCAGCAGCATGGAGTCGCCGTAGCTGAAGAAGCGGTAGTGGTGGGCGATCGCCTGCTGGTACAGCGACATCACCTGCTCGTAGCCGGCCAGTGCGCTGACCAGCATCATCAGCGTGCTCTTGGGCAGGTGGAAGTTGGTGACCAGCATGTCGACGACTTCGAACTGGAAGCCCGGCGTGATGAAGATGTTGGTGTCGCCCTGGATGTTGCCGCTCTTGGCCCAGGACTCGAGCGTGCGCACCGTGGTCGTGCCCACGGCGATCACGCGCCCGCCGCGCTGGCGGCAGCGCTCGAGCGCTGCCAGCGTGGCGAACGGAATGTCGTACCACTCGCTGTGCATCTGGTGCTCGGCGAGGTTCTCGGTCTTGACCGGCTGGAACGTGCCCGCGCCCACATGCAGCGTCACGCTTGCGCGCTCCACGCCGCGCTCGGCCAGGCGGGCCAGCACGGCTTCGTCGAAGTGCAGCGCGGCCGTGGGCGCGGCGACGGCGCCGGGCTTGTTGGCGAACACGGTCTGGTAGCGCTGGCTGTCTTCGGCGGCATCGGGATCGTTGCCTTCGGACTGCTGGCGCTCGATGTAGGGCGGCAGCGGCAGGTGGCCGTGGCGCTCCATCAGTTCGTAAGGCGTCTCGCCCGCGGGGCCCTGCAGTTCGAAGCGGAACAGCGGGCCGTTCTCGTCGGGCCAGCGGCCCAGCAGAAGAGCGTCGAAACCACCGCCGCGCAGACCTCCGCACATGTGGATGCGCGCGCCGGGCAGGGGCTTCTTGCTGACGCGCATGTGCGCAACCACCTGGCCGCCTTCGAGCACGCGCTCGATCAGCAGCTCGAGCTTGCCGCCGCTGGCTTTCTCGCCGAACAGCCGCGCCTTGAGCACGCGCGTGTCGTTGAACACCAGCAGATCGCCGGCGTTGAGCAGTTCGGGCAGTTCGCGGAAGATCCGGTGCACCGAGGGTGCGGCACGGCCGTCGAGCAGGCGCGAGGCGCTGCGTTCGGGCGTGGGATGCTGGGCAATGAGGGATTCGGGAAGCTCGAAGTCGAAGTCGCTGAGCGTGAAGGCGCGAGGGCTGGAAGACATGCAGTTCTTGAGGGCCGGACAGGGCCCGTTCCAAGGGTCAAAAAAGGAGCTGGAATTGTCGCAAAGAAACGATATGGACGCGGCCCTTGTTGTCTTTGTGACCGGCCGCCGAACGTTCAGGCGGTGGCCGCTTCCTCGCTGGGTGCGCGCCCGCGCCACAGGGATTCAATATCGTCGAACGGCCAGTCATCGGGATTCTCATGCTTGGCGATGCGCTCCTCGCAGGTGATGGCGGCGAGATCGACGACGTACGGCGTGAGCCGCTGCTGCGTCTTGATCGCGTAGAACACCTTGACCCGCGGTGCGAGCAGCGACACTTCCGACGGCTCTATCACCACGGCGAGCAGACTGGAATGCAGCCGCACCAGCGAGCCTACGGGGTACATGCCCACGGTCTGCACGAAAGCCTCGAACAGCTTGTGATCCAGGTGGGTACGGCTCCACTGCGCCATGCGGCGTATGGCCTCGGCCGGCGGCCAGCCGCGCTTGTAAGGGCGGTTGGATGTCACGGCGTCATAGACGTCGCAGATGGCGGTCATGCGTGCCAGCAGCGGAATGCTCTCGCCCGCGAGCTGGTGCGGGTAGCCCGTGCCGTCTATCTTTTCATGGTGGTAGAGGCAGGCGTCGCGCACCGCCGGGTCGATCTCCATCGACTGCAGCATCTGCCAGCCCTTGGCCGCGTGGGTGCGCATGATGGCGAACTCGTAGTCGTCCAGGGGCCCGGGCTTGTTCAGGATCTCGGGGCTGATGCTGGCCTTGCCCAGGTCGTGCAGCAGGCCCGCGAGCGCGGCCTTGCGCACGCTGTGGTCGTCGAGGCCCAGACGCCGGGCCAGTGCCGCCATCAGCGCGCAGACCGCGAGGCAGTGCAGATAGGTGTATTGATCGGCTTCCTTGAGGCGCACCAGGCTGGTCAGCGCGCTCGGGTTGCGCTCTATCGAATCGGTGATGTCCTCGACCAGGCGGTAGACCGGGTGGATGTCTATGCCCTGGGCATCGCGCGCCTGGGTGAACAGCTGGCTGATCGCCGGATGCGCGCGCTGGCACAGGCTCGCGGCGCGCTGCAATTCCTCATCGATGCTGCTGCTGTTCGCACCGTGCGCCGAGCGCGGGCGCTCGGGCCGCGAGGAGCGCGCGTTGGGCGGGTCGATGAAGGTCGCGGTGTCGGGATCGTAGATCAGGCATTCCACTTCGGGCGGCACATCGGAGCCCTTGCGCACGTCGATCCACACCTCCTGGATGGTGCCGCTGCGCAGTTTGGCCAGCTCTTCCGCTGATTTGATCAGGAAACGGCTGCGCCAGAACGGGTGCGCGAGCCAGGAGCCGCAGAATTCGTGCAGATACATGCCCTGCGAGAGGTGCTGGACATTGAGGCGCTTGAGCATGGGAGCGGGGCGTGAAAGGTAACCTGACGAAATGTGGACCGGAGCATGGTAGCCTTTTTACTCAGGCTGTCGTGCCGTGCTGCCGTGCTGCGGTGCGCGGTTTGCGCGCAAGCGATCCCCTATTGTGCCTTTTCCATATGACCCAGATTACCAGCCGTTGATGCCTGCCCCGTCTTCCTCCCCGTCCAAAGCCTCCGCCAACAGTGCACAAAAAGCACTGCTCAAGCTGGGGCTGACGCGTGACATCGATCTGGCGCTGCATTTGCCGCTGCGCTATGAGGATGAAACGCGGATCACGCCGCTGCGCAATGCCCGCGACGGCTCCACGGTGCAGATCGAGGCCACGGTGATTTCCAGTGAAGTGCAGTTGCGCCCGCGCCGCCAGCTGGTGGTGCATGTCGAGGACGACACAGGCAGCTGCGAGCTGCGCTTCTTCAGTTTTTACCCTTCGCACCAGAAGACGTTGTCCGTGGGCGCGCAGCTGCGCATTCGCGGCGAGATCAAGGGCGGGTTCTGGGGGCGGCAGATGATGCACCCGGCGTTTCGCCTGGCGGGCGGCGAATTGCCGGCTGCGCTGACGCCCATTTACCCCACGGTCGCGGGTCTGCCTCAGCCTTATCTGCGCCGCGCGATCGCCAGCGCACTGCAGCGTGCCGACCTGAGCGACACCTTGCCGCCGCAGGCCGCGCCGCCCGTGCACCAGACGTTTGGTGCCGGCGGGCTGCAGCCGCTGTTCAGCCTGCGCGACGCACTCAGATTCCTGCACAACCCCACGCCCGACGTGGCGCTGGCCACGCTCGAAGACCACAGCCACCCGGCCTGGCAACGCCTCAAGGCCGAGGAGCTGCTGGCCCAGCAGCTGTCGCAATACCAGTCCAAGCGCGAACGCGCGCGGCTGCGCGCGCCGTCGCTGACGCTGCCGTCGGGCCTGCCGGGCGAAGTGCCGCTCGACACCCAGTTTCTGGCCCAGCTGCCGTTCGGCCTGACGCGCGCCCAGCAGCGCGTGTGCGCCGAGATTGCGGCCGACATGGCGCGGCCCGTGCCCATGCACCGGCTGCTGCAGGGCGATGTGGGATCGGGCAAGACCGTGGTCGCGGCGCTGTCGGCCGTGACCTGCATTGCCGCGGGCTGGCAGTGCGCGCTGATGGCGCCCACCGAAATCCTCGCCGAGCAGCATTTCGGCAAGCTGGTCGGCTGGCTGGAAAAAATTCTCGAGCCGCTGGGCAAGAAAGTCGCCTGGCTCGCGGGTGCGCAGAAAAAGAAGCAGCGCACGGCGATGCTCGAACTCGTGGCCAGCGGCGAAGCCGCGCTGGTGGTCGGCACGCATGCGGTGATCCAGGAGCAGGTGCAGTTCCACAACCTCGCGCTCGCGGTGATCGACGAGCAGCACCGCTTCGGCGTCGCCCAGCGCCTGGCCTTGCGGCAAAAGCTCGCCCACACCGGGCTGGAGCCGCACATGCTGATGATGAGCGCCACGCCCATTCCGCGCACGCTGGCCATGAGCTACTACGCCGACCTCGACGTCTCGACCATCGACGAACTGCCGCCGGGGCGCACGCCCATCGTCACCAAACTGATTGCCGACAGCCGGCGCGATGAAGTCATAGAGCGCATCGCGGCGCAGGTGGCTTCGGGCCGGCAGGTCTATTGGGTCTGCCCGCTGATCGAAGAGAGCGAAGCCCTCGACCTGTCGAACGCCACCGCGACCCATATGGATCTGAGCGACGCGCTGCCCGGCGTGATGGTCGGCCTGCTGCATTCGCGCATGCCCACGGCCGAGAAAAAGGCGGTGATGGAACTGTTCACCGCAGGCGTGATGGGGGTGCTGGTCAGCACCACGGTGATCGAGGTCGGTGTCGACGTGCCCAATGCCTCGCTGATGGTGATCGAGCATTCCGAACGGTTTGGCCTGAGCCAGTTGCACCAGTTGCGCGGGCGCGTGGGCCGTGGCGCGGCGGCTTCGGCCTGCGTGCTGCTGTATGCCGTGGGCGACAACGGCAAGCTCGGCGAAACGGCCAAGGAGCGGCTGCGCGCGATGGCCGAAACCAATGACGGCTTTGAAATCGCGCGCCGCGATCTGGAAATTCGCGGTCCGGGCGAGTTCCTGGGAGCGCGCCAATCGGGTGCGGCGATGCTGCGCTTTGCCGATCTGGCCACCGATACCGACTTGCTGGAATGGGCGCGCGAGTGCGCGCCAGAGATGCTGGACCGCTTTCCTCAGCTTGCCGAACGCCATGTTGCGCGCTGGTTAGGTGGCAAAGCCGAGTTTCTCAAGGCATGATATGTAACCTTCGAAATAGCAGACTTGGCAACGTCGATATCAGCACTGATGCCAAAGTGCCGCGACAATAGGCGTTCCGCATGGCCCAGGACCCCAATTCATGACCCTCACTGAACTCAAGTACATCGTTGCGGTGGCCCGCGAGAAGCATTTTGGACACGCTGCCGAAGCATGCTACGTGTCGCAACCTACGCTATCCGTGGCCATCAAGAAGCTCGAGGAAGAGCTGGACGTCAAACTTTTCGAGCGCAGCGCGGGCGAAGTCTCGGTCACGCCCCTGGGCGAGGAAATCGTGCGCCAGGCGCAAAGCGTGCTGGAGCAAGCCGCTGCCATCAAGGAAATTGCCAAGCGTGGCAAGGACCCGCTGGCCGGCGCGCTGACGCTGGGTGTCATCTATACGATTGGCCCCTACCTGCTGCCCGAGCTGGTGCGCCATGCGATCCAGCGCACGCCGCAGATGCCGCTGATGCTGCAGGAAAACTACACCGTCAAGCTGCTGGAAATGCTGCGCACCGGTGAAATCGACTGCGCCATCGTTGCCGAGCCTTTCCCCGATACCGGTCTCGCGACTGCGCCGCTGTACGACGAGCCCTTCATGGCCGCCGTGCCCAGCAACCATCCGCTGGCCCAGCAGGATTCGGTCTCGACCATCGAACTCAAGAACGAAACCATGCTGCTGCTGGGTTCGGGCCACTGCTTCCGGGACCATGTGCTCGAAGTCTGCCCCGAATTCGCGCGCTATGCGAGCAATGCCGAAGGCATTCGCCGCACGTTCGAAGGCTCGTCGCTCGAAACCATCAAGCACATGGTCGCCGCGGGCATGGGCGTGACGCTGGTGCCGCGTCTGTCGGTGCCGCGCGACGCGCTCGAAGCCCCGGTGCGCCGCCGCAAGAACGACGAACCGCATATCCGCTACCTGCCTATCCGCACCGAAGACGGCCTGGTCACGCCCAGCCGCCGCGTGGTGCTGGTGTGGCGCCGCAGCTTCACGCGCTACGAAGCGATTGCCGCGCTGCGCAACGCGGTCTACGCCTGCAATCTGCCGGGCGTCGAAAGAATTTCCTGAGCCTGCGGGCATGAGGCTGGGGCCGGCGCGGCCCTGGTCCGTCTTCCTCGCCCCGCGCCCACGGCGCGCGGGTGGCTTTTCCCGGAGCCGGGTCTGCGCTACATTGTGGACGGGGCACCGCGCCCCTGTTTCTGACTTCTACCCGCGCTGGGCGGGTGTTGCGCATGGACCCTATGTCACACATTGCCGTTTCCTCCACCGAGCGCGCTACCGCGCCGCCGCCTGAAGCACCGCGTTCGCGGCTGTCGCTGTACCTCGACCTGATTCGCTGGAACCGCCCCGCGGGCTGGCTGGTGCTGGTCTGGCCCACGCTGGCCGCGCTGTGGGTTGCGGCCGAGGGTTTTCCGGGCTGGCATCTGCTGCTGGTGTTCGTGCTCGGCACGGTGCTGATGCGCAGCGCAGGCTGTTGCATCAACGACATCGCCGATCGCGATTTCGACCGGCATGTGAAGCGCACCACGCAGCGCCCCATCACATCGGGCCAGGTATCGGTCAAGGAAGCCGTGGTGCTGGGCGCCTTTCTGGCGCTGGTCGCGCTGGGCCTGGTGCTGACCACGCGCTGGGAAGCCGTCGCCTGGTCGGTGCCCGCAGTGCTGTTCACCATCCTCTACCCGTTCACCAAGCGTTTCTTCTCCATGCCCCAGGCCTTCCTGGGCATTGCGTTCAATTTCGGCATCGTCATCGCGTTTGCCGCGGTGCTGGGCACGGTCACCGCGACCGGCTGGACGCTGTGGCTGGCCAACATGTTCCTGGTGCTGGCCTACGACACCGAGTACGCGATGGTCGACCGCGACGATGACCTGAAGATCGGCATGAAGACCTCGGCGATCACGCTGGGCCGCTGGGATGTGACCGGCATCATGGCGTTCTTTGCGCTGTCCTGGCTGCTGACGCTGTGGGCGCTGTGGCCTTATCGCCTGGGCTGGCCGCTGGCGCTGGGCATGGGCGCGGCGCTGGCGCAGATCATCTGGCATTTCACGCTGATCCGCGAGCGCACGCGCGCCGGCTGCTTCGTGGCATTCAGCAAGAGCCACTGGATAGGAGCCACGCTGTTCGCGGGCGTGGCACTGGGGTTTGCTTTGCGTTGACAGGCCAGCCGCACGTCGGCACTTGAAAGGACTCGCCATGGGCCAGAACCTGATCGTCATGCGTTTTCCCGCCGCCGACCGCGCCAGCCAGGCGCTCTACGAACTCCAGGCGGCTTCGGCGGCCGGTCGTCTGCAGCTGCTGCAGGCGGCGCTGGTGCAGCGCGATGGCCAGGGCCAGCTGCGCGTGGGCCAGGGCGGGTTGTCCGAAGCCGAAGGCCAGCACCTGCTCGATGCGCTGCTCGACGCCCACGAACTGCTGGGGCAGTCCACCGACGCCGGCATGATTTCGCTGCTGGCCTGCGTGCGCGAGTTCGCCGAACAGGAAGTCGACGGCCTGGCGCAGGAACTGGGCGTGCAGGTGCTGCGCCGCCCACTGCCTGCGTCGGCGGCACGCGCAGCGGCGCAGCGCTGACGCCCGGGGTTTTTGCGCCTGCGGCTGCGCTTCCGGTCCACGGCCTTTACAGTCCGGTGATTCATTGGGAGCGCAATTTTGCAACGCAGACACCTCATGGCCGCAGCCGTTGGCGCCGCGGCCTGTACCGCCGCAGGAGTGGGAATGACCGCATGGAATGATTTTTCCACGGCCGCAGCGCAGGCCGGAATCCAGCAGCTCAAGCCTTCGGCGCGGCTGCCCGTGCTGTTTGTGGGTCATGGCAGCCCGATGAACGCGATCCAGGACACCCATTACCGCCAAAGCTGGCAGGCGCTGGGCGCCGAGCTGCTGCAAAAGCACGCACGCCCGCAGCTGATCGTCTGCATCTCGGCGCATTGGCTCACGCGCGGCGGTTGGTTCCTGACCGGCATGGCCGATCCGCGCACCATCCATGATTTCGGCGGTTTTCTGCAGGAACTGCTCGACCAGCAGTACCCGGCTCCGGGCGCGCCCGTGGTCGCGCGCTCCCTGGCCGCGCAGCTCAGGACGCCGGGCAGCGCGGCGCCGCTGGGCGTCGATGCCGATGAGTGGGGGCTGGACCACGGCACCTGGTCGGTGCTCAAGCCCATGTTCCCCGACGCGGACATCCCCGTGGTGCAGCTGAGCATGGACTACAGCCGGCCGCCGGCCGAGCATTACGCGCTGGGCCTGCAGCTGCGCGCGCTGCGCGAGCAGGGCGTGCTGCTCGTGGGCAGCGGCAACATCGTGCACAACCTGCGCGCCATGCAGCGCTCGGCGGCGCCCAACCAGGCCTATGACTGGGCGATCGAATTCGACCAGCAGATGAAAAGCGTGATCGACGCCCAGGACCTGGCCGCGCTCGCGCGCTTCCAGGCGCTGGGCGCGCTGGCGCAAATGGCCCACCCCTCGCATGAGCATTTCCTGCCGCTGCTCTACGCGGCCGGCGCGGTGCACGCCCAGGAGTCGCCGCGCTATTTCAACGCCGACTACCAGGGCGCGGCCATCGCCATGCGTTCCGTGATCTGGGGCGCATAGCGCAGGGGCGCCCTGAGCGCCGCCGCGCCGCCCCAAGGCGCGAGGGGCCCTCCTGGAGGGGCAGCGAGGCTGCCGTCCCCCTGGGGGCAAGCGGCAAAGCCGCTCAGGGGGGCTTGTTATTTGCCGAACTCTTGCGCCAGTTCCTTGGCGCGGTGTTCGGCGGCGCGCATGGCGGCGATGAACTGCTCGGGCACACCGGCCTGCTGCATATGGCTGATGGCCGCATGCGTCGTTCCGCCCTTGCTGGTCACGCGCTGGCGCAGCACGTCGACCGGCTCGCTGGAGCGCGCGGCGAGTTCCGAAGCGCCCTGGAAGGTCGCGACCGCAAGTTGGTACGACTGGTGCGCGCCCAGGCCCATGTCGACGCCGGCCTGGGTCATGGCTTCGAGGAACAGAAACACATAGGCCGGGCCCGAACCCGACAGTGCCGTGACGGCGTCGAGCTGCTCCTCCTGCTCGACCCACAGATGCTTGCCCGTGCTGGCCACCACCGTTTCGACCAACTCCTTGCCCGCGGCATCCACGGCCGGGCGCGCGAACAGGCCCGTGATGCCCTGGCCGATCAGCGCGGGCGTGTTGGGCATGGCGCGCACGATGCGCTCGCTGCCCAGCCACTGCGCGATGCTCGCCGTGGGAATGCCCGCGGCCACGCTCAGGTGCAGCGCGTCGGCGGTATGCGGCGCCGCTGCGGCGGCCGCGTCCTTGAAGGTCTGGGGCTTGACGGCCCAGACCACGAGCTGGGCGCGTGCCAGCGCGTCGCTGGCTTCGGCGCGCGCCGTGATGCCGAACTGGCTTTGCAGCGCCGCGCGCGCGGCTTCAAAGGGCTCGACCACTTCGATGCGGTCGGCGGTCACGCCCTGGCGCAGCAGGCCGCCGATGATGGCGCTGGCCATATTGCCGCCGCCGATGAAGGCAATGGTCGTGGACAGGGGAGAGGTGGTGCTCATGGTGTTTCGCTGAATGATGAAAGGGGTGGGCGTCCAACTTATTGTCGGGCTGCACTGCGACTTGGCATGCACCAGCGCGGGGGCACCGAGCAAGGGCCGCCCCGCAGCGATGGTGCCGTCCCCCTCCACCGAAGGTTGAGAGGGGGAAGCGCCGAAGGCGCTCAGGGGGTGTAGTCCAATGATGCCTGGGCCACGGCATGTTCCCAGCGGGCCATCAGTTCCTTGGCGCGCGACGGGGGCAGGGTGGGCATGAAGCGCCGTTCGGCGACCCACAGTTCGGTCAGTTCGTCGGTGCTTTGATAGACGCCCGACGACAGGCCGGCGAGATAGGCCGCGCCCAGCGCCGTGGTTTCGACCACGGCGGGCCGCACCACGGGAATGCCCAGCAGGTCGGCCTGGAACTGCATCAGCAGATTGTTGACGCAGGCGCCGCCATCGACGCGCAGCTCGCTCACGGGCGCGCCGCCGCTCTCCACCGCGTCGCGGCTCATGGCCAGCAGCAGGGCCGCGCTCTGGTAGGCAATCGATTCCAGCGCCGCGCGCGCGATATGCGCCAGCGAGCTGCCGCGCGTGAGGCCGGTGATCGTGCCGCGCGCATCGGGCTTCCAATAGGGCGCGCCCAGGCCGGTGAAGGCCGGCACCAGCATCACGCCGCCCGAGTCGGGCACGCTTTCGGCCAGCGACTGCACCTGGCCGCTGTGCTCTATGGCCTGCAGGCCGTCGCGCAGCCACTGCACCACGGCACCGCCGATGAACACGCTGCCTTCGAGCGCGAACGCGCGCGTGGCGCCGGTCTGCGCGGCGCTGGTGGTGAGCAGGCCGTTGTGCGAAGTCTGGAAGTTGGCGCCGGTATGCATCAGCATGAAGCAGCCCGTGCCGTAGGTGTTCTTGGCCATGCCGGCCTTGAAGCAGGCCTGGCCGAACAAGGCGCTTTGCTGGTCGCCGGCGACGCCGCCGATGGCGATGGCCGCGCCCAGCACGTCGGTCGCGGTCTGGCCGAAGTCGCTGGCCGAAGGCAGCACTTCGGGCATCAGCGACCTGGGAATGCGCAGCAGCGCGAGCAGCTCGTCGTCCCATTGGTTGCTGTGCACATTGAACAGCATGGTGCGCGAGGCATTGCTGACGTCGGTCACATGGCGCTTGCCCTGCGTGAGCTGCCAGATCAGCCAGCTGTCTATGGTGCCGAACGCGAGTTCGCCGCGTTCGGCCGCGGCGCGCGCGCCCGGCACTTCGTCGAGCAGCCACTGCAGCTTGGTCGCCGAGAAGTAGGCGTCTATGCGCAGACCGGTCTTCTGCTGGATGCTGTCGGCATGGCCGCCTTCGCGCAGCTGGGCGCACGCGGGTTCGGCGCGTCTGTCCTGCCAGACGATGGCATGGTGTATGGGCTGGCCGGTCTGGCGATTCCACACCACGGTGGTCTCGCGCTGGTTGGTGATGCCCAGCGCGCGCACCTGGCTGGCCGGGACGCCGGCCTGGGCCAGCGCGGCGCGCGCCGTGCTCAGCTGGGTGCGCCAGATTTCCAGTGGGTCATGCTCGACCCAGCCCGGGCGCGGATAGATCTGCGGCAGTTCGAGCTGGGCCTGGGCGACGATGCGGCCCTGGGCGTCGAAAAGAATGCTGCGGGAGCTGGAAGTGCCTTGGTCGAGGGCGAGCAGGTAGGTCATGTCGGGATCCGGGGAGTCAAACGGCCACGGTGCATTGCACGCCGGCTTCGGCGAGCAGCGGGACGATGTCGGGTGGCGGTGGGGCGTCGGTGAACAGGCGGTTGATCTGGGCCAGCGTGGCCAGCTGTACCATGGCCTGGCGCTCGAACTTGCTGTGGTCGGCGGCGAGCCAGACTTCGCGCGACTGGGCGATGATGGTCTGGGCGACCTTGACTTCGCGCAGATCGAAATCGCGCAGCGAGCCATCGGCCTCAATGGCCGAGATGCCGATCAGCGCGATGTCTACCTTGAACTGGCGGATGAAATCCACGGCCGCCTCGCCGACGATGCCGCGGTCGCGCGAGCGCACGACGCCACCGGCGACAATGACTTCGCAGTCGGTGTTGCTGCTCAGGATGGCGGCGACGTTGAGGTTGTTGGTGATCACGCGCAGGCCGCGGTGCTGCAGCAGCGCTTGGGCGATGGCTTCGGTGGTGGTGCCGATGTTGAGAATCAGCGAGCAGCCATTGGGCACGGCCTGGGCGACGGCACGCGCGATGCGCGCCTTGCCGTCGGCATGCAGGCCCTGGCGCTGCGGGTGGGCCAGGTTCTCGACCGTGGCGCTGGGCACGCGCACGCCGCCGTGGAAGCGCACCAGCAGACCGGCATCGGCGAGCTTTTGCACATCGCGGCGCACGGTCTGCAGGGTCACGCCGAGGTCGACGGCCAGTTGCTCCACCGTGGCGGATTGCTGCTGGCGCACGGCGTCGAGCAACTGGAGTTGGCGGGGGTTGGAGTGGTTCACGCTGCTTCCTGGTGCGAATTTGGCTGTAGGTTAAAAACTAATTTCGAATCAAAACGCGCTCATGTGGACATGTTATTCACAAAAACGAAACAAAAAGAGCGAAAATTACGCCATTGATTGTGACGCACATTGTTCCCGCTGCTGTTTTGCCCTCGACGGGCGCGCGGCGCCCACGGTCTGCGCCGCCCGATTTTCACCCAACCTCGCTGGTAAGCCCGCTTATGACAACTTCTTCGCTTCCCCTGGACACGGACCGCGCCGCCTTGCTGGCGCGGCTGGCCGAGCCTTGTGTCTACGACCTGGCGGTCATCGGCGGTGGCGCCACGGGCCTGGGCGTGGCGCTGGACGCGGTGGCGCGGGGCTTCAAGGTGCTGTTGCTCGAGTCGCATGATTTTGCCAAAGGTACGTCGTCGCGCGCCACCAAACTGGTGCATGGCGGCGTGCGCTATCTGGCGCAGGGAAATATCGCGCTGGTGCGCGAAGCCCTGCACGAGCGCACGACGCTGCTGCGCAACGCGCCCCATCTGGCGCAGCGCCTGGCCTTCGTCATGCCGTCGTACCGCCTGCTCGACACGCCGTTCTACGGCGCGGGCCTCAAGATGTATGACGCGCTCGCCGGCAAGGCCGGCCTGGGCGCGACCGAGTTCCTGAGCCGCGACAAGACCGTTTCGCTGCTGCCCACGGCGCGCACCCAGGGCCTCAAGGGCGGCGTCAAGTATTGGGACGGCCAGTTCGATGATGCGCGCCTGGCGCTCGCTTTGGCGCGTACCGCCGCGGCCAAGGGCGCGCTGCTGGTCAATTACTGCCCCGCCAAGGAACTGCTGCACGAAGACGGCAAGGTCACGGGCGTGGTCTGCGAAGACGCGGAAACCGGCAAGGTCTATCGCGTGCGCGCCAAGTGTGTGGTGAATGCCACGGGCCCCTGGGTCGATCTGTTCCGCCAGCTCGACGGCAAGGCGCTGGGTCGCGAAGTCAAGCCCATGGTCGCGCCCAGCCAGGGCGTGCATGTGGTCGTGGACCGCGAATTCCTGCCCACCGACCACGCGCTGCTGATTCCCAAGACCGCCGACGGCCGCGTGCTGTTCGCCGTGCCATGGCTGGGCAAGGTGATCCTGGGCACGACCGACACGCCGCGCAACGACCTGGCGCGCGAGCCGCTGCCATTCCCCGAGGAAGTCGACTTCATTCTGTCGGAAGCCGGCAAGTACCTGGTGCGCCAGCCCACGCGCAACGATGTGCGCAGCGTCTGGGTGGGCCTGCGCCCGCTGGTCAAGCCCCAGGACGACGATGGCGAGAACACCAAGAAGATCAGCCGCGAGCACACGGTGATGAGCAGCCGCTCGGGCCTGGTGACCGTGACCGGCGGCAAGTGGACCACCTACCGCGCGATGGCCGAAGATGTGCTGAGCGAATGCTTTGCCACGGGCCAGTTGCCCGAGCGCGCGGGCGGCGTCACGGTGAATCTGCCTTTGGTCGGCGCTCCGGCGGCCGGGGAAGTGCTCAAGGGCATGAACGCGCCCCAGGGCCTGCACTCGTACGGCACCGAGGCTGCGGCCGTCGCCGCGCTGCCCGGCGCCGATGTCTGGCTGGTCGAAGGCCTGAGCGAAGCCATGGTGCGCTTCGCGGTGCGCCATGAATATGCGCGCAGCGTCGAGGACGTGCTCGCACGCCGCAGCCGCCTGCTGTTCCTCGACGCCCAGCGCGCGGCATCGATCGCACCGCGCGTCGCGGCCCTGATCGAGGAAGAGCTGGGCCGCGATGCGGGATTGACCGCATTCCAGTCGCTGGCGCACCAGTATTTGCCACGTCCGCAGTGATGTCAAAAATGTGAGCGCCTCAAGTTCGATGGATTTGAGATGCTCACTTTATGCAATCGGTCAGCAAGGCTGGACAAGCCTTGCAAGCTACTGATTTCATAGCGTTTTCGCAGTCTGCAGAGGTCGCCGCCGGCCTCTGTTGCATTTGCGCCGCACATGTCGGTGCCGACCCGCAACTTTGGGCCGGCAAAATGGGCTAAGCGGTTGACGTGCAAAGGAAATCCTGCGAGAATCGAATGCTTCACGTTTAATGCGTGAGGTTTCTGCCCAGCGGGAAGCGTCGCAAAATGGTTTGCGGCGTGGACGACGGGCCCAAGACTGACTGGCTGGTCGCAGCCCTTGAGAAGTACTCTGGGGCTGTCCAAGCTGGTGCAAGTTGGGAATATTGAAATGATCCAAACAGAATCTCGGTTAGAGGTTGCCGACAACACCGGCGCTAAGTCCGTCCTGTGCATCAAGGTGCTGGGTGGTTCGAAGCGTCGCTATGCAAGTGTTGGCGACATCATCAAGGTGAGCGTTAAAGAAGCTGCTCCACGTGGCCGCGTCAAAAAAGGCGAGGTTTACAGTGCAGTGGTCGTGCGCACGGCGAAGGGTATTCGCCGCGCTGACGGTTCGCTCGTTAAATTTGACGGCAATGCAGCAGTTCTGCTCAACGCCAAGCTTGAGCCCATCGGCACTCGCATCTTCGGACCCGTGACGCGTGAATTGCGTACCGAAAAGTTCATGAAGATCGTGTCCCTGGCACCTGAAGTTCTCTAAAGGAAAGTGCAATGAACAAGATTCGCAAGGGCGACCAAGTCATCGTGCTGACTGGCCGTGACAAGGGCAAGCAAGGCGTCGTGGCGCTGCGCAAGGACGATTCTTACGTGTTGATCGATGGCATCAACCTCGTGAAGAAGCACGTCAAGCCAAACCCCATGAAGGGCACCACTGGCGGTATCGTGGAAAAGGCTATGCCTATTCACCAATCCAACGTGGCTATTTTCAATGCAGCTACTGGCAAGGCCGACCGCGTGGGCATCAAGCTCGGCGCAGACGGCAAGCGCGTTCGCGTGTTCAAGTCCAGCGGCGCTGAAATCAAGGCGGCCTAAGGGGTAAAACATGGCACGACTGCAAAAACTCTATCGCGAAAAAATCGCGGCTGAACTCAAAGAAAAGTTCGGCTACACCTCCACTATGGAAGTGCCCCGTCTGACCAAGATCACCCTGAACATGGGTGTGAGCGAAGCCGTGGCCGACAAGAAGGTGATGGACAACGCTGTGGCTGACCTGACCAAGATTGCTGGTCAAAAGCCCGTGGTGACCAAGGCCAAGAAGGCTATCGCTGGTTTCAAGATCCGTGAAGGCCAAGCAATTGGCTGCATGGTGACCCTGCGTGGCGTTCAGATGTACGAATTCCTGGACCGTTTCGTCACCGTGGCTCTGCCCCGCGTGCGTGACTTCCGTGGTATTTCGGGCCGTTCGTTCGATGGTCGCGGCAACTACAACGTTGGCGTCAAAGAACAGATCATCTTCCCTGAAATTGAGTACGACAAGGTCGACGCACTGCGCGGTCTCAATATCAGCATCACCACTACTGCGAAGAACGACGAAGAGTGCAAGGCACTGCTCGCCGCTTTCCGCTTCCCGTTCAAGAACTGAGGTAGCGCATGGCAAAAGTAGCATTGATCCAGCGCGAACTGAAGCGCGAAAAACTGGCAGCCAAGTACGCTGCCAAGTACACCGAGCTGAAGGCCATCGCCGGCGACGCAAAGCGTAGCGACGAAGAGCGTGATGCAGCCCGCCTGGGCCTGCAAAAGCTCCCGCGCAACGCAAACCCTACACGTCAACGTAACCGCTGCGCAATCACCGGTCGCCCACGTGGCACGTTCCGCCAATTTGGTCTGGCACGCGCAAAGATCCGTGAACTGGCTTTCGCAGGCGACATCCCCGGTGTCACCAAGGCCAGCTGGTAAGCAAGCAGGAGAGATTAAACATGAGCATGAGTGATCCCATCGCTGACTTGCTGACCCGCATCCGCAATGCACAAATGGTCGCAAAGACCACCGTGACGGCACCTTCTTCCAAAGTGAAGATTGCTATCGCACAGGTGCTGAAAGATGAAGGCTATATCGACGGTTTCCAAGTGAAAACCGAAGACGGCAAGGCTGAACTCGAAATCACCCTGAAGTACTACGCGGGTCGCCCCGTGATCGAGCGCATCGAGCGCGTGAGCCGTCCCGGCCTGCGCGTGTACAAGGGCCGTGATGCAATTCCACAAGTCATGAATGGCTTGGGCGTGGCAATCGTTACCACCCCCCAAGGCGTGATGACCGATCGTAAAGCACGTGCTACCGGTGTCGGTGGCGAAGTGCTTTGCTATGTGGCCTAACGTGACATTGAAGGAGAAATACTGAAATGTCTCGCGTAGCAAAAATGCCTGTGACCATCCCCGCTGGCGTGGATGTGTCCATCAATGATGCACAAATCAGTGTCAAGGGCACTGGCGGCACTCTGTCGCTGGCCCAAAACGCACTGGTCACTGTGACCAATGCCGACGGCAAGCTCTCTTTCGAGCCCGCCAACGACTCCCGTGAAGCCAACGCCATGAGTGGTACCCAGCGTCAGCTGGTGAACAACATGGTCAACGGCGTGACCAAGGGTTTCGAGAAGAAGCTGACGCTGGTAGGCGTGGGCTTCAAGGCCGCTGCCTCGGGTTCCAAGCTGAACCTGGCCATCGGTTTCTCGCACCCCGTGAACTTCGACATGCCCGCCGGCATTACGGTGGCTACCCCGATCCCGACCGAAATCGTGATCAAGGGTGCTAACCGTCAGGTCGTGGGCCAAGTGGCCGCTGAGATCCGTGCTGTTCGTCCACCCGAGCCCTACAAGGGCAAGGGTATCCGCTATGCGGACGAAAAGATCACGATCAAAGAGACCAAGAAGAAATAAGGAGCTGCAATATGTTGACCAAGAAAGAGCAGCGTCTCCGTCGTGCACGTCAGACCCGCATCCGCATTGCACAGCAAGGCGTGGCGCGTTTGAGCGTGAACCGCACGAACCTCCACATCTACGCCAGCGTGATTTCTGGCGACGGCACCACGGTGCTGGCCAGCGCTTCCACTGCCGAAGCCGAAGTGCGCACGTCGCTCGGCGGTTCGGGCAAGGGTGGCAACGCGGCCGCAGCGTCCCTGATCGGCAAGCGTATTGCTGAAAAGGCAAAGGCTGCTGGTGTCGAGAAGGTTGCATTCGATCGCGCAGGTTTCGCTTACCACGGCCGCGTCAAGGCTTTGGCCGACGCAGCCCGTGAAGCTGGCCTGCAGTTCTAAGCGGAGCGGATAAAAATGGCTAAATTTTCCCCCAAAGTGCAAGACGAAGGTCGTGACGACGGTCTGCGCGAAAAAATGATCGCGGTCAACCGCGTCACCAAGGTTGTGAAGGGCGGTCGTATCCTCGGCTTCGCTGCACTGACCGTGGTTGGCGACGGTGACGGCCGTGTTGGCATGGGCAAGGGCAAGTCGAAAGAAGTGCCTGCTTCCGTGCAAAAGGCGATGGAAGAAGCTCGCCGCAACATGATCAAGGTGTCCCTGAAGAACGGCACGATCCATCACATGGTTAACGGTCACCACGGTGCCGCTTCCGTCATGATGGCTCCCGCTCCCAAGGGTACCGGCATCATTGCTGGCGGCCCGATGCGCGCTGTGTTTGAAGTGTTGGGTATCACGGACATCGTGGCCAAGAGCCATGGTTCGTCCAACCCTTACAACATGGTTCGCGCCACGTTAGACGCCCTGACTCGTTCCACTACCCCCTCGGAAGTGGCATCGAAGCGCGGCAAGTCGGTCGAAGACATCTTCGCCTGATTGGAGTCCACATGACGACGCAACAAACTGTCAAGATTCAACTGGTGCGCAGCCCTATCGGCACCAAGGAATCGCATCGCGCCACCGTTCGCGGCCTGGGTCTGCGCAAGCTCAATAGCATCAGCGAGCTGCAAGACTCCCCAGCCGTGCGTGGCATGATCAACAAGATCAGCTACCTGGTCAAGGTCCTCTGAAAGGATTGATGATGGAACTCAATAGCATCAAGCCTGCAGACGGCTCCAAGCACGCCAAGCGCCGCGTTGGTCGCGGTATCGGTTCCGGCCTGGGCAAGACTGCCGGCCGTGGCCACAAGGGTCAAAAATCGCGTTCGGGCGGCTACCACAAGGTAGGCTTCGAAGGCGGTCAAATGCCTCTGCAACGCCGCTTGCCCAAGCGCGGTTTCAAGTCGCATCTGCTGAAGTTCAATGCAGAAGTGACTCTGACTGCTCTCGAGCAACTCGGTCTGGCCGAAGTCGATCTGGCTGCCCTCAAGCAGGCTGGCCTGGTCGGCGAAATCGCCAAAGTCGTTAAGGTCATCAAGAGCGGCGCAATCACCAAGGCTGTCAAGCTGAACGGTATTGCTGCTACAGCGGGTGCCAAGGCAGCTATTGAAGCTGCCGGTGGCAACGTGGCCTGATTAAGTTCTGAAAGAAGACATCCGTGGCTACTAGCGCAGCTCAAATTGCAAAAACCGGAAAATTCGGCGATTTGCGTCGTCGGCTGGTTTTTCTGTTGCTTGCGCTGGTCGTATACCGAATCGGGGCACATATCCCCGTGCCGGGCATCGACCCAGCGCAGCTGCAGCAGCTGTTCAATGGCCAGCAGGGCGGCATTCTCAATCTGTTCAATATGTTCTCGGGTGGAGCGCTCTCGCGTTTCACGGTGTTCGCACTGGGGATCATGCCGTACATCTCGGCATCGATCATCATGCAACTGATGACTTATGTCGTCCCGACGTTCGAACAGCTGAAAAAAGAAGGTGAATCGGGTCGTCGCAAGATTACCCAGTACACCCGCTACGGCACTTTGGCCTTGGCAATTTTTCAGTCCCTTGGGATTGCAGTGGCTCTGGAAAGCTCGGCAGGGCTGGTGCTCAGCCCAGGTATGGGCTTCCGCCTCACGGCGGTGGTCAGCCTGACAGCTGGCACCATGTTCCTGATGTGGCTCGGTGAACAGATCACTGAACGTGGTCTGGGCAACGGTATCTCGATCCTTATCTTTGCTGGTATTGCCGCAGGCTTGCCCAGCTCGATTGGTGGATTGCTGGAACTGGTGCGCACCGGTGCGATGAGCATTCTGGCTGCGATCTTCATTGTTCTCGTGGTGGCTGGCGTGACGTATTTCGTCGTGTTCGTCGAGCGGGGGCAGCGCAAGATCCTGGTGAACTACGCACGCCGTCAAGTAGGTAACAAGGTTTATGGTGGTCAGTCCTCGCACTTGCCACTGAAGCTGAACATGGCCGGGGTCATCCCTCCCATCTTCGCTTCCTCGATCATCTTGTTGCCTGCCACGGTGGTGAACTGGTTTAGCGCGGGAGAGTCGATGCGTTGGTTGCGTGACATTGCTGGTGCCCTGACCCCTGGTCAGCCGGTCTACGTGATGTTTTATGCAGCTGCCATCATCTTCTTCTGCTTCTTCTATACGGCCCTGGTCTTCAACAGCCGGGAAACAGCCGACAATCTGAAGAAGAGCGGTGCGTTCATTCCGGGCATTCGTCCAGGTGAGCACACAGCACGCTACATCGACAAGATCCTGGTTCGCCTGACCTTGGCTGGCGCGGTTTACATCACGTTTGTCTGTCTGCTGCCCGAGTTCATGATCCTGAAGTACAACGTTCCGTTCTACTTCGGTGGTACATCACTGCTGATTATTGTGGTGGTGACCATGGACTTCATGGCACAGGTGCAGAACTACATGATGTCGCAGCAGTACGAGTCGCTCCTCAAAAAAGCGAACTTCAAGGCTACGCCGGGCACTTGAGAAAAGGTTATGGAGGCTTTGGGCGATGCCCGGAGCCTCCAGCTCAGAGTTAGTAGATTTGTCCCACGTAGGGACGCCACGAGTTCCGTGCAGATTGGCCGGAACGGATGCAAAGTTTTAGGAGAATGAAATGAGAGTTTCGGCTTCGGTCAAGAAAATCTGCCGCAACTGCAAGATCATCCGCCGCAAGGGTGTGGTGCGTGTGATCTGCACAGACCAGCGCCATAAGCAGCGCCAGGGTTGATTGAAAGTATAGAGGACGCATATGGCACGTATAGCTGGCATTAATATTCCGCCGCATCAGCATGCTGAAATCGGCCTGACCGCTATTTATGGTATCGGTCGTACCCGCGCTCGCAAGATTTGCGAAGCATGCGAAATCGCATATTCCAAGAAGATCAAAGATCTGACGGATGGCGATCTCGAAAAAATCCGTGATGCGATTGCACAGTTCACCATCGAAGGTGACCTGCGTCGCGAAACAACGATGAACATCAAGCGTTTGATGGACATCGGTTGCTATCGCGGTTTCCGTCATCGCCGTGGCCTGCCCATGCGCGGCCAGCGCACTCGCACAAATGCGCGTACTCGCAAGGGTCCGCGTAAGGGTGCAGCGGCTTTGAAGAAATAAAGAGATTGAAAGATCACTATGGCTAAATCTCCCGCAAACAACGCATCACAGCGCGTGCGCAAGAAGGTTCGCAAGAACATTTCTGACGGCATCGCTCACGTGCACGCGTCGTTCAACAACACGATCATCACCATCACTGACCGCCAGGGCAATGCATTGTCTTGGGCTTCGTCGGGTGGCCAAGGCTTCAAGGGCTCGCGCAAGTCGACGCCTTTCGCAGCTCAAGTGGCTTCCGAAGTTGCTGGTCGTGCAGCGATTGAACAAGGCATCAAGAACGTCGACGTCGAAATCAAGGGCCCCGGTCCTGGTCGCGAATCGTCGGTGCGCGCTCTGGGCGCCCTGGGCATCCGCATCACTTCCATCTCGGACGTGACGCCAGTGCCGCACAACGGCTGCCGCCCTCAAAAGCGTCGTCGTATCTAATTTTTTATAAGCCCACCGCCACCTGCATGGCTTGGCCAAGCAGGTGGCTCCCGCAATTGTTTTGCGGCAGATGACACAAGGAAGATCACGTGGCACGTTATATCGGCCCTAAGGCCAAACTTTCCCGCCGTGAAGGCACCGACCTGTTCCTGAAGAGCGCACGTCGCTCGATCGCGGACAAGTCGAAGTTTGACACCAAGCCCGGCCAGCATGGCCGCACTTCTGGCCAGCGCACTTCGGACTACGGTCTGCAACTGCGTGAAAAGCAGAAGGTCAAGCGCATGTACGGCATTCTGGAAAAGCAATTCCGCCGCTACTTCGAAGCTGCTGATGGCAAAAAGGGCAACACGGGTGCAAACCTGCTGACGCTGCTGGAAAGCCGTCTGGACAACGTCGTGTACCGCATGGGCTTCGGCTCCACGCGTGCAGAAGCCCGCCAACTGGTGTCGCACAAGGCGATCACCGTGAACGGTAACTCGGTCAACATCGCTTCCTACCTGGTCAAGGTTGGTGACGTCGTTGCCGTGCGCGAAAAGTCCAAGAAGCAGGCTCGCATCGTCGAAGCCCTGCAACTGGCTCAACAAGTGGGCTTCCCCGCTTGGGTCGAAGTCAGCCTGGACAAGGCAGAAGGAACCTTCAAGAAGGCTCCTGACCGTGACGAATTCGGCGCAGACATCAACGAATCCCTGATCGTTGAATTGTATTCGCGTTGATTTTTCCGGCTAATTTTCGCTAAAACCGTCCCTGAACCGCGAGGCATCGCGGTTTAGGCGCTTCACCAGCCTTACCGGTGTAACGAGCCGGGGGTATTGAGAGGAAGTCTGCATGCAAACCAATTTGCTGAAACCCAAGGCAATCAATGTCGAACAACTTGGCCACAACCGTGCCAAGGTCGCACTTGAGCCGTTCGAGCGTGGTTACGGCCACACGCTGGGCAATGCCCTGCGCCGTGTGCTGCTCTCGTCCATGGTGGGTTACGCAGCGACGGAAGTCACGATTGCCGGCGTGCTCCATGAGTACTCCTCGATCGACGGCGTTCAGGAAGATGTGGTCAACATCCTGCTGAACCTCAAGGGCGTGGTGTTCAAGCTGCACAATCGCGACGAAGTCACTCTGAGCCTGCGCAAGGATGGCGAAGGCGTTGTCACTGCACGCGATATCCAGACCCCGCACGATGTCGAAATCGTGAACCCTGATCATGTCATCGCCAACCTGTCGCAAGGCGGCAAGCTGGACATGCAGATCAAGGTCGAAAAGGGCCGTGGCTATGTGCCGGGCAATGTGCGTCGCTATGGCGATGAGTCCACCAAGTCGATCGGCCGCATTGTGCTCGACGCATCGTTCTCCCCTGTGAAGCGCGTCAGCTACACGGTGGAAAGTGCACGTGTCGAACAGCGTACCGACCTCGACAAGCTGGTGGTCGAAATCGAAACCAACGGTGCCATCACCGCGGAAGACGCAGTGCGCGCTTCGGCAAAGATCCTGGTCGAGCAACTGGCTGTGTTCGCACAGCTCGAAGGCGGCGATCTGGAAGGCATCACGGGCAGCGCAGCTCCGCGTAACAACGCCAGCTTCGATCCTATCCTGCTGCGTCCTGTGGACGAGCTGGAACTGACGGTGCGTTCGGCCAACTGTTTGAAGGCCGAAAACATCTACTACATCGGCGACCTGATTCAGCGTACCGAAAACGAGCTGCTCAAGACCCCCAACCTGGGTCGCAAGTCGCTCAACGAGATCAAGGAAGTCCTGGCTTCCCGCGGTCTGACGCTGGGCATGAAGCTCGAAAACTGGCCGCCAGCCGGCCTGGACAAGCGTTAAAAAGAGGGGCCAAGGCGGCCCAGCAAATCGATAGATTTGCGCTTGAGACTAGGCGTGTTGCCGCAGACAGTGCAAATTGCACGGCAAGGCAACGCAACGACCTCTCAAGGGACGAATTGGACACTCTGAGCTATAATCTGCATCCCGCCTTTTGGTGGGCAGTGCCTCGGGCAGTACCTTATCCGGCTGCCCGATTTAATTAAATATCAAGGAAAAAGCACCATGCGCCACGGTCACGGCCTCCGCAAACTCAACCGCACTTCTTCGCACCGCCTGGCGATGCTGCAGAACATGATGAATTCGCTCATCGAGCACGAAGCCATCAAGACCACCGTCCCCAAGGCCAAGGAACTGCGCCGCGTGATCGAGCCCATGATCACCCTGGCCAAGGTTGACACCGTCGCCAACCGCCGTCTGGCGTTTGACCGCCTGCGCGACCGCAACAGCGTCACCAAGCTGTTCAACGTTCTGGGTCCCCTGTTCAACGCCCGTCCCGGTGGCTACACGCGTATCCTGAAGATGGGCTTCCGCGTGGGCGATAACGCCCCCATGGCCTACGTTGAGCTGGTTGAACGCAGCCCAGAAGTGCAAACTTCTGACGCAGCAGCCTAAATCTGCTGTACAATAACTAAATACCGCGCGATGGAGCAGTCTGGTAGCTCGTTGGGCTCATAACCCAAAGGTCGGAGGTTCAAATCCTTCTCGCGCAACCAAACATTCAACGCCCACTTTTCAGTGGGCGTTTTTGTTTTTGCGCCCCGCTTTCCTGCCGGGCTGCAACCGGTGTTCACCTTCTCTGCGCGCACTTATATTGCGGCCCTCTGATTGATGACTTCTTCGTTCCCCAGCACCCTTGGCATTGATTTCGGCACTTCCAACTCGGCGATGGCGCTGCGCGTCGGACCCAATCCGGCCCGCCTCATTCCGCTTGAAGGCGAAATGCTGGCCATGCCCACGGCCCTGTTTTTCCACGCCGAAGAACTGAGCACCCATTACGGCCGCGACGCGATGGGCCAATACCTCGAAGGCGAGGAAGGGCGGCTGATGCGCTCGCTCAAGAGCCTGCTGGGCAGCGCGCTGCTGCAGGACAAGACCGTGGTGCACGGCAACCTGGTCAGCTACCAGGACATCATCGCGCTGTTTCTGCGCCACCTCGCGACCCGCGCCCAGAAGGAATTGGGCCAGATGCCCGAGCGCGTGGTGCTGGGCCGGCCCGTGTATTTTGTCGATGACGACCCGGAGCGCGACGCGCTGGCCGAAAGCGCGCTGCGCGAAGCCGCGCACCGCGCGGGCTTTGCCCAAGTGCAGTTCCAGCTCGAGCCGATTGCCGCGGCGCTCGATTACGAGCAGCGCCTGGACCGCGAGTCGGTGGTGCTGGTGGTCGACATCGGCGGCGGTACGTCCGACTTCACGGTCGTGCGCCTGGGGCCGGACCGCATCGCGCATCCCGACCGCAGCGTCGACGTGCTGGCGACCACCGGCGTGCACATCGGTGGAACCGACTTCGACCAGCGGCTCAATCTGGAGTTGCTGCAGCCGCTGCTGGGCCTGCGCCACCATGGCAAGAGCGGGCGCGAAGTCCCCAGCCGGGTGTTCTTCGATCTGTCGACCTGGCATCTGATCCAGTGGCTGTATACGGCCAAGGCGGTGCGCGAAGCGCAAAACCTGCGCACCGATTACCAGGACGAGCGCCTGCATGCGCGGCTGATGACGGTGCTCGAAGAGCGCCTGGGTCACCGCCTGGCGAACACCATGGAGCAGGGCAAGATTGCGGTGTCGCAGACCGGCAGCGCGCAGACGCTGGACCTGGGCTGGCTGGAAAACCAGCTTCAGGCCGAGGCCACGCCCGAGGCGCTGGATCTGCATCTGCAGCCCGCGCTGGCGCGCGTCGTGGCCTGTGCCGAGGAATGCCTGCGCCGCGCCGGCGTCACGGCGCAGGCGCTCGATG
Organism: Acidovorax sp. CCYZU-2555; assembly: GCF_018413525.1. Lineage (GTDB taxonomy): Bacteria > Pseudomonadota > Gammaproteobacteria > Burkholderiales > Burkholderiaceae_C > Comamonas. The sequence goes on along the minus strand of NZ_JAHCDD010000027.1, from coordinate 24,776 downwards.
CGATCTATCTCACGGGTGGCTCGTCGGCGCTGCGGCCGCTGCGCAGCGCACTGCGCGCGGCCTTCCCCGATACGCCGCAGGTCGAAGGCGACCTGTTCGGCGGCGTGGCTTCGGGACTGGCTTATACGCAGGCTTGAAAATTCAGCAGAGTGTGGGCGCTGCTGACCATTGACAGTATCGACCCTGAGCAGCCGGCCAGCGTAAAGCCACGAACCCGTCATCTGGCATGACCGGGACTCGTGACATGGCCCATGTGTTTTGCAAGATCTACCGTGTTTGTAACCAAGCATATGACCGAGATCTGCATCAGGGACTCTGCATCCATCGAGCGGCAAGGGTGCGCTGCGCGGTACAAGACGCAGCGATAGCCATAGCCATCGCGAGGATTCGAAATGACGCAGACCGCCTGAGCCCGCAGATGCACGCGATGATGGGTGCGGAGGTTCCCTAGGGAGCCTGTGCAACCAGCCAAGCGCTGGCACCAAAAATTGCCGCTATCAATTTTTCAGCTTAGAAGTCATCCATCTGTGGATTTTGCCCACTCAACTCCACCATTGCTGAGTCTGCTTGCAAATTCTCATCATCTTGTGGTATCTGATCACGTACTGGCTGCGCATTTAGAAGGACCGTTTCTTCTGAATCGGCGCTCGGTTCACTTTCTTCATTACCCTTCGTGTCGCCTGCAGCATTTTTCTGTGGATTAGCCCATTTTTCCAGGTCAGCAGCTTGCTTTAAAATAGCTGTTTTCCAAGTTTCAAATTGCCCGTCTTCGAAAGTATTGAGTTGTAACATGGCGTTGTAGCCGGATTTATTTTCTAAGTTGTTCTCGATGTCTTTGTCTTCTTCTAGAGGAGTTGTTTTGTCGAGTTTCATTTTTTTGAGAATAACTTTTTTTAGGTCTTCATTATTGGTTCTTTCCATCATGAAGTCTAAAGGTCGTGTTTGATCAATTTTTTCAGCAGTGGTTGTATTTTTGCATTTCAATCGTACAGAGTGAAGATGAATTAACCTGCTAAGATAACCGTAGTCAGTCGCCGTTATTCTCAACTCTTTGATAGCTGATTCGGGAAATCCACAAGGGTTTTTGTGACTCATGACCAGTAAGTAATCATATGAACGCCACGCTCCTGTTGGGGCGTCAGTCGACAGTGTTTGATCATCAAAAAAAATTTTTATATAAATTCTTTCAAATAGATTGAAGTTGAATTTTCTGTGTCTGTAACTGAGTTCAAATGCATCCAAAGATGTGAAATCACCAAAATAGTCTTTTGCATTCGGATTTTCAAAATGCGCTGGGTGTTTGGCAAATTTAATGTAGCTGTCTAAAAATAAACAGTGAAGATAACTAAATTTATCCGATTTGTCATCCTTATGATTCTCATTATTTGGATCCTGATAATATGCAGCCATGAGCTTGCCTAATTCCAAAAGATGAACTAGCGTTTCAGGCAAGCTCGCGTCTTCCTTCAAAGGTTTGTAAAGATCATATTTTTTCAGTTCATTGTTATTTTCAATTGCTGCATTACTGATGTCGATAATATATTTGATCTTTTCTTGCTTGATTTGTGCTTCCTGTGCTTCTAATAAATCTTTTTTCTTCATTCCTTTTTTTGAAAATTTAGTTGGTTTTTTCGCAGAATGATTTTCTGTTTCAGGTTTATTTTTATTTTCAGCATCATCGGCGATTTTTGTTGAAGTATTAAGCAGCTTGTTGTTTTCCTTGAATTCTTTTGACTTTAAGAATTCTAGGTTCAGCTTCAGATTTTTATTTTCCAAAAGTGTTTTTGGCTTATAAGGCTCGTTTTTTATTGCATATTTTCTATTGGATTGATCTTTGGAGTCATTGCCTTGTTGCAGCGAATCGTCACTTGTTTTACCCTTTACAAGTTTGGTTCGTTTAATATCCGTACTGTCTTGTGGTATAATCATCCCTGAAACCCTTCTGGATGAAAAAGAATCAGTATCTGCATTGCTATGCACTGTGATAGATATTCCGTTCTGTTGATTCAATTGGCTATTCTGCAAAATCTTTTCGTAGACATACGTTGAACTTATTCCATCGGAGTGGGAATTTTCGACTGTCTCATGGCGATTTTCGTGCCGCTTTTGATTTTCACTCAGTCGCTGATAGAAATCCAGCTCCGCCTGTTTTGGTTGCTGCTGGTTCTGTTGCTGAATCGGCTGATTCATCTGGGGCTGCAAATTATTCAGCAGGGGTGGAAGCTGTTGATGCGCTTGTTGCGCTTGATGCGGTATCAGATTTTTCTGAGTCAGTTGCTGCACAAGCCCCTGCAGCGACTGTGAAGTACCATGCGAAAAATGCGATACAGCGTTATTCGATGTCAGCCCCAAAGACTGAGTATTCATTGGCGAAGGGACTGTAGTCGGCTGCTGATGAGTCGGCTGATTCATCTGGTGCTGCTGATAAATCGGCTGATAAATCGGCTGATAAATCGGCTTATTCATCTGGGGCTGCTGATAAATCGGCTGATAAATCGGCTGATTCATCTGGTGCTGCTGATAAATCGGCTGATAAATCGGCTGATAAATCGGCTGATTCATTTGGTGCTGCTGATAAATCGGCTGATTCATCTGGTGCTGCTGATAAATCGGCTGATTCATCTGGTGCTGCTGATAAATCGGCTGATTCATCTGGGGCTGCTGAGGAATCGGCTGATTCATCTGGGGCTGGAAATTATTGAGCGGGGATGGAAGCTGTTGATTCGCTTGTTGCGGTATCAGATTATGCTGAGTCAGTTGCTGCACAGGCCCCTGCGGCGACTGTGAAGTAACATGCAAAGGCATGAAATGTGGAGTGGGCTGCTGTCCAGCGTTATTCAACGTCTGCCCAAAAGACTGAGCATTGTTTTGCGGATGGAATGTAGCCGGCTGCTGCTGGGTAAGCGCAGGCGTTAGCGTAACTGGAGGTTTTAGCGAGCGGCACAAGTCCAATGGGTTGATTGGTTTGCTATCGAAGTCAGACATGATGAATAAGAATTTAATCAAACAATTAGTTTAAATAAATTGAAATCTTATTTCAATAGGTTTTTGCTAAGATGCAAAAAATTACAATTTTCTCATTGACTTTTGGGTTTTGTTTTATTTGAAATGTGTTTTGTATTGCTCCCAGTGCCCAAGCGTTTCGCGCAGCAGCACGCTGGCGCCAGGGCTTGCAGAGATCGCCCCATGATTCACCGCCCCGCCCTGTCGCTTATCTTTAGAGATAGGAACAGGACTGTGCATATGACTAGAGCGGTTTCGCGCTGACTTGAGATACCCCTCTGATTGCGCTCTGAACCGCCCTTCGACGGGGTCGCTCAGACGGGGTCGCCCAGACAGGCTCAGGGCGAGCGGTAGTTGCGTGCTTGACGTGACACGCTGCTTCAGGTTCGCACGAAATTGCGCTAGGGAGTCAGTAGAGGCAGTGGTGACGGATCAGCGCCGCAGGTGTTGGTCCGTCGCTGAGAAGGCGGCGCTGGTGCGCCGCACCTACGAGCCAGGCATGAGCGTGTCGTTGGTTGCTCGCCAGGAAGGCGTCTCCGCTGGCTTGCTGTTCCAGTGGCGCAAGCTCGAGCGCCAAGGTGGTTTGACCGCTGTCTCCGCTGGTGAAGCAGTCGTATCGGCATCAGAGCTGGCCGCGGCCCGGGCGGAAATCGCCAAGCTTCAGCGCGTGCTTGGCAAGAAGACCCTGGAGAACGAAATCCTCAAGGAAGCCGTGGAGTACGCCGCAGAAATATTGGCACTTCGCCGCAGCCGGCGCAGGGCTGCGGTCAACCGGAGTACCCAGTCCAGCGCGATCGCACTGCGCTGGCTATTCGTCTTTGCAAGCGCTTTCGCGCTTGATTTGCAGCGCTGCCTCATAGAGCGCATTGCGCGCTGCACCGGTGATGTCCGCAGCCAGGCGCACTGCCGCCTTGGTCGGGAGTTCGGCAAGCAGCAGGCGCAGCACGCGCAGGCCTTCAGCGCTGTCTTCCTGCACGGCGACGGGATGCAGCACGACCACGAATTCACCGCGTGAGCGCTGGGGCGAGCCGTCCAGCCAGGCCGGCAGCTGGTCTGCGGGCTGGGTCACGATTTCCTCGAACTGCTTGGTGATCTCGCGCGCCAGCGTGACCGGGCGCGGGCCAAGCACGGCCAGGGCCTGGGCGAGTTCGCCTATGCGGTGCGGGGCTTCGAGCAGCACGCAGCAGCGCGCTTCCTGGCCCAGCTGTTGGACCTGGGTGGCGCGTTCGGCCTGCTTGCTGGCCAAAAAGCCCGCAAACAGAAAACCGCTGCTGGCCTGCGACGGTGCCACGGCACCCGCGACGCTCAGCGCGGCGGTGATGCTGCTGGCTCCGGGCAGGGGGATGGTGCGCAGGCCCGCGGCCTGCACCGCCGCGGCCAGGCGGGCGCCGGGGTCGCTGACGCCAGGCGTGCCGGCGTCGCTCACATAGGCCAGGCGCTGACCTTGCTGCAGGCGTGCAATTACCTGCTGCGCGGCCTCGGCTTCGTTATGCTGGTGCAGGGCCAGCAGCTGGCTGCCGGGGCGCTCCAGACCGTAGGAGCGCAGCAGGCCCTGGGTGTGGCGCGTGTCTTCGCAGGCGACGCTGTCGACGATCTGCAGCACATGCAGCGCGCGCAGGCTGATGTCGGCGAGGTTGCCGATGGGGGTGGCGACCACATACAGGGCGCCTTGCGGGTAATGTTGCGCCGAGGCTGCGTCGTGGGCAGCGCTCAGTGCAGAGGCGAAAGAGGCACTCAATGGGTTTCCTTAAAAATCCGGGCGCAGCGGGCGCTGCGCCGTCCACCACCCGGCAACTGGGCCAGGCCGGTGAAGACCAGGCGCTGCACTGTCTGCAGGCCGCAGGCCTGCGTCTGGTGGAGCGCAATTATCGGACGCCCGGGCGTGGCGGTGGCGAGATTGACCTCATCATGCGCGATGCCGAGGGCACGCTGGTGTTTGTCGAAGTGCGCCGCCGCCGCCGCGCGGGCTATGGCGGCGCGGGCGCCAGCATCGGCGCCGCCAAGCAGGCGCATATTGTGTGCGCGGCCCGGCATTATCTGCAACGCTGGCCTGCGCCGCCGCCTTGCCGCTTCGACGTGGTGCTGCTCGACGCCGCGGGCCTGCAATGGCTGCGCGCGGCCTTCGACAGCGACGGTCAGGTCGGGTAACCGTGCAATGGCAAAAGGTTTGTAGCCTCGCAGGTATCATCGGGCCTCCATGCTAGAGCAACGTATCCAACAGCATTTCATCGACAGCGCAGATCTGAAGTATCAGGCCGCGCAGGCGTTGAGTCTTCCCATCGCTTCCGCAGTGCAGGCCATGCTGGCCTGCGTCACCAGTGGCGGCAAAGTCCTGGCCTGCGGCAGCGGCCCTTCCGTCACCGACGCGCAGATGTTCGCATCGCTGTGCGTGACGGGGTTCGAACGCGACCGTCCCGAACTGGCCGCACTCGCCTTGAGCGCGCAAGGCGGGCTGCTGGGCAGCCTGCCGCTGTCGGGCGGCGGGGGCAATGCCCAGCACTATCTGGCGCGCCAGGTGCGTGCGCTGGGCCAGGCGGGCGATCTGCTGCTGGTGTTGTCTGTGACCGGCAATGATCCCTGCGCGCTCGAAGCCGTTGAAGCCGCGCACGAGCGCGACATGATGGCGGTGGTGCTCAGCGGCCGTACCGGCGGCACTTTGGCAGCGCGCATGCGCGAGACCGATGTGCTGATCTGCGTGCCGCATGACCGCGCGGCGCGCGTGCGTGAAGTGCATGCCCTGGTGCTGCACTGCCTGTGCGATGGCGTGGATGCCCAGTTGTTAGGTGAACAGGAGATGCCTTTATGAAGTTCAAGATCCGTCGTGCCGTTTGTTCCTCGCTGGCCGTTGTGTTGCTCGGTGGCGCTATGTCCGCCTGCGTTCCGCTGGTCGTGGGTGGCGGCATGGTCGCGGGCACGCTGGTGGCAGTGGACCGGCGCACGGCCGGCACCCAGGTCGAAGACGAGAGCATCGAGGTCAAGGCCGCGAGCCGCATTCGCGAGACGCTGGGCGACAAGGCACGCATCAACGTGACCAGCTACAACCGCCAGGTGCTGCTGACCGGCGAAGTGGGCAATGAGACCGACAAACAGACGCTGGGCCGCCTGGTCGAGTCCGTCGACAACGTGCGTGCCGTGGTCAACGAGGCCGTGGTCGCGCCGTTCACCGCGACGCTGAGCCAGCGTTCGGGCGACACCTTCATCACCGGCAAGGTGCGTGCGAGCCTGATGGACGCCAAGGATATTCAGGCGTCGGCCATCAAGGTGACGACCGAGAACAAGGTGGTCTATCTGATGGGCATCGTCACGCCGCGCGAAGCCAAGCGCGCGGCCGAAATTGCGCGCGGCGTCAATGACGTGGTCAAGGTGGTGCGCGTGTTCGAAGTGGTGTCGGAAGACGACCTGGCGCGCTACCAGCCCAAGCAGGCGCCGGTCACGACCGACAGTTCGCCCACGGTCGCGCCCTGATTCCCATCGCTCCAGAAAACAGCCGGCCATGCCGGCTGTTTTTGTTTCAGCCGGCGCCGGCCACGGACTTGGGCGTGCGCCCATAGTGGCGCTCGAACGCGGCGCTGAAGCTCGACAGGTGGCGATAGCCGACCCGGTCGGCCACCGTGGACACGCGCAGGCCGCACTCCAGCAGCTCCCAGGCCTTCTTCATGCGGATGTCGGTGAGCATGCGATGGGGGCTGGTGCCGAACAGTTCGCGAAAGCCCTGCTTGAGCTTGAATTCGTTGGTCCCCACCGTCGTGCACAGGTAGGCGATGGTCAGCGCCTGGCCGTATTGCTGCAGCAGAATATCGCGCGCCTGGAGCATGCGCTGCTGGTCTTGCGGGCGCAGCCGCCCCGGGGTGAGCGCCGGCGGCGGCAGCAGCGCCCGCGTCTGCGCCGCCAGCAGGCTCAGCGCGGCGATCTGCAGGTCGAGCATGCTGCCGTCGCGGCCATGCAGATGCACCAGCGTCTGCGCCAGTTGTCGGGTCGCGGCGTCGTGCCGGCCGAAGAACAGGTGCCGGGCGCGCTGGTCGTCGGCGACGCCATCGAGCAGGTGTTCGAGCCGGTAGCGCCGCAGCAGCGATTCATCGGCGATCAGGCGCAGCTGGCGCGTGCTGCGATTGGCGGGAAAGCGGCGCACGGCGCGCGCGCTGGCAAAGGCCGCCACGGTGCTGTGGCCGGCGATGAACTCGAAGCATTGGCCGTCGCTGCCGACGGTGCTCGATGCGCCCTCGAGCGCCACGGTGATGGTCAGCGCGCGGCAGTCGCGGTCTATGGCGCTGGTTTCGAGCAGGTCGTGGCGCGGGCGGTAGTCGGCATAGGCCAGCGCCAGACCGTCGTCGAGCCGGCAAAGGTCGTTGGTGCAAGGGCCCAGCGCATCGGGCAGCTGCGCGCGCCACCAGTTGCCCAGTCCCCGGCGCGCCGGGGCTGCGATGTCGGCGGCGTCGATGCGGTAAGTCATGGGTACTCCTTCGGGTGCATGGCGCGCTCCGGAGTGCCAAACAAAGAATCCGTATCGCCTAAGAAATGAATGATAGCCATTCGCGTCTGAATCTACAGTGAATCCAGGGCGAATAGGCGCCTGTCTTCCTGGAGTCATTGCATGAAATACGAAACCGAGGCGCTGTGTTGCGCCGGCCTGAAAGAACCTGCATGGAGGGGGCTGCAATGAACTTCCACGCCGCACATGAACTGCAGCCGTTCTGGGCCCTGGCTGCGGCACCGATGCAGAGCCGGGCATTGGAGCAGGCCTTGACGCTGGGCCTGTTCGAGCGGCTGCAGCAGCCGACCAGCGCCGCGGCCGTGGCCGCGCAACTGCAGCTGGATCCGACGGCGACCAGCGTCTGGCTGGATCTGCTGTGGAGCATGGAGCTGTTGTCGCGCCAGAGCGCGTTCGACGCTCCCGCCACGCCGCGCTACGCCGCTTCGCCGCTGGCTCTGCGGTATTTTGTCGCAGGCTCCGCGCAGAACTGCGCGCAGGCGTGGCTGTACCGCGCGCAGTTTCTCGAGCGCTTTGCGGGCCAGTGGGAGACGCTGCTGCGCCAGGGCTTCGACCCGCAGGGCGCGGCCGCGCCCCAGGGCAGCTGGGCGCAGGCGGCGCGCGTGCAGATCGGGCAGGAGCAGCGCGTGGTCACGGAGAGACGCTGGCGCTGCCCCCGACCGGGCGCCTGCTCGACCTGGGCGGCGGGCCCGGCCATGTGGGCATTGCGCTGGCGCAGCGCTTGCCGGGCTGGCAAGGCGTGCTCTGCGACCAGCCCGAGACCGCCGAGGTGGCGCAGGAGAACATTCTCGCGGCCGGGCTGCCAGGCCGGCTGCAGGCCTTGGGCTGCGACCTCAACACCGATTCGATCGGCGGCGGCTACGACCTGATCTGGTGCTCGGCGGTGCTGCATTTCATGCGCGACCCGCAGGCGCTGGTGCACAAGGCCTGCGCCGCGCTCAATCCGGGCGGCTTGCTGCTGCTGGCCCATGCCGAGCAGGTCGATGACCCGGCGGTGGCGGCCAGGGTGTTGCCGTTCTACGGCACGCTGGCGGTGCGCGGCAACCATCTGCCGCGCCCTGGCGGCATCGCCCGGATGATGGCCGAAGCCGGCTTTGTCGATATCCAGTCGCTGGGCCGCGTCGATTTCCCGATGGCCCCCGTCTGGGTGCATGCGGGGCGACGGGCCTGAGCGCGCCGCTTACTTCAAGCGCTTGATGAGGCTGGACGTATCCCAGCGGTTGCCGCCCATCTGTTGCACGTCGGCATAGAACTGGTCGACCAGGGCCGTGACCGGCAGGCGGGCACCGTTGCGCTTGGCTTCGTCGAGCACCAGGCCCAGGTCCTTGCGCATCCAGTCGACGGCGAAGCCGAAGTCGAACTGGTCGGCAATCATGGTCTTGCCGCGCGAGTCCATCTGCCAGCTTTGCGCCGCGCCCTTGCCGATCACTTCAAGCACCTGGGTCATGTCGAGGCCGGCCTTGCCGCCGAAAGCGATGGCTTCGGACAGGCCCTGGATCAGGCCCGCGAGGCAGATCTGGTTGACCATCTTCGCGAGCTGGCCCGAGCCGCTTTCGCCCAGCAGCGTGCAGGCGCGCGAGAACGCCATGGCCACGGGCTGGACGGTGGCGAAGGCCGCGGCGTCGCCGCCGCACATCACCGTGAGCTGGCCGTTCTGGGCGCCGGCCTGGCCGCCCGAGACCGGTGCGTCGATGAATTGCAGGCCCAGCGCCTGGGCTGCGGCATTGAGTTCGCGCGCGACTTCGGCCGAGGCCGTGGTGTGGTCGACGAAGATGGCGCCGGGCTTCATGCCCGCGAGCGCGCCTTGCGCGCCGAGCACGACCGAGCGCAGGTCGTCGTCATTGCCGACGCAGCAGAACACGATGTCAGCGCCGTCGGCGGCTTCGCGCGGCGTCGCGGCCTGGCGCGGCGCCGCGGTGTCCGCGTACTCGGCGCACCACTGCGCGGCCTTGGCCGGGCTGCGGTTGTAGACCGTGACGCGGTGGCCGGCGCGTGCGAGGTGACCGGCCATGGGATAGCCCATCACACCCAGGCCCAGGAAGGCCACGGAGCGTGAAAGAGTGGTATTCGAGAGATTAGACATAAGTTATCAAATTTCAGATGGGAAAAGGTCCGAACGTAGGCAAAGCGTATCCATAGTGCCAGGTCAGGGGCACCGAGCAAGGGCCGCCCCGCAGCGATGGTGCCGTCCCCCTCCACCGAAGGATGAGAGGGGGAAGCGGCGCCAGCCGCTCAGGGGGTGCCTTAAACGATAGCGAAATGCTCGGTGCCGGAAGACAGATCGAGGTTGCGCGCGCGCTGGCTGTTGAGCTTGATGTTGAGGCGCAGGTCGTTGACCGAGTCGGCATTGCGCAGCGCGTCTTCGTAGGTGATCTGCTGTGCTTCGAACAGATCGTACAGCGCCTGGTCGAATGTCTGCATGCCCAGGTCGCGGCCCTTCTTCATGATTTCCTTGATCTCGGCGACTTCGCCCTTGAAGATCAGATCGGAAATCAGCGGCGTGTTGAGCATGACTTCCATGGCCGCGACCCGGCCCTTGCTGTCCTGCTTGGCGATCAGCCGCTGCGAGACCATGGCGCGCAGGTTCAGCGACAAGTCCATCAGCAGTTGCTGGCGGCGCTCTTCGGGGAAGAAGTTGACGATGCGGTCCAGCGCCTGGTTGGCGCTGTTGGCATGCAGCGTGGCCAGGCAAAGATGGCCGGTTTCGGAGAACGCGATCGCGTGCTCCATGGTTTCGCGGTCGCGGATTTCGCCCATCAAAATGACATCGGGCGCCTGGCGCAGCGTGTTCTTCAGCGCCGCTTCCCAGCTGTCGGTATCGAGCCCGACTTCGCGCTGGGTGACCACGCAGTTCTTGTGCGGGTGCACGAATTCGATCGGGTCCTCGACGGTGATGATGTGGCCGAACGAGTTTTCGTTGCGCCAATCGACCATGGCCGCGAGCGTGGTCGACTTGCCCGAGCCCGTGGCGCCGACCAGGATGCACAGGCCGCGCTTGCACATCGCGACTTCCTTGAGCACTTGCGGCACGCCGAGCTTGTCGATGGTCGGCACCGTCATCGGGATGGTACGCATGACCATGCCGATGCGGCCCTGCTGGACAAAGGTGTTGACGCGAAACCGGCCTATGCCCGCGGGCGAGATCGCGAAGTTGCTTTCCTTGGTGCGCTCGAAATCGGCGATCTGCTTGTCGCTCATGATCGAGCGCGCGAGCGTCAGCGTGTGCAGCGGCGTCAGCGGCTGGGGTGAAACCTTGGTGATCTTGCCGTCGACCTTGATGGCCGGCGGAAACTCCGCGGTGATGAACAGGTCGCTGCCGTTGCGGCTGACCATGAGCTGCAGCAGATCGTTGATGAATTTACTCGCCTGGTCTCGTTCCATGGAATTCTCCGTTGACTGGGGCAGGGCCTGCGCCAGGGGGTGTTTGGCTAGGGGGCCTGCTGGCCCAGGCGGCTGCTGACGGCGCGCAGGCGCACCGAAAGCTTGCGCGCCAGGATGGCGACCAACTGGGCGGCCAGCGCGGGGTCGTGCACCAGCATGTCGTCCAGGGCTTCGGCGCTGAGCACCGCGAGTTCGCTGTCGACCAGCGTGGTGCAGCTGGAAAAGCGCTGACCGCTGTCGAGCAGCGACATTTCGCCCAGCAGATCGCCCGGCCCGGTCTGCGCCAGGCGCATGGTTTCGCCCCAGGGCTGGCGGCGATTGACGGCCAGCTCGCCGCTGAGCACCACGACCATGAAGTTACCGTACTCGTCTTGCAGGATGATGTCACGCCTGGCCTTGACGGCCGCGAAATGCAGATAGCGCTCCATGCGCGCCAGCGCGTCGGCCGTGAGCGTCGACAGATGGCGGTCATGCGCCCACAGCGCCTGCAAGGTGCGCAGCGCATCGCGCGGCGCCAGCGCCCGCGCGCCGACTTCGACTGCGCGGGCCTCCCAGGGCACAAGTGCCGCCAGGTCGCCCTGGTGCCAGGCGGTGGTGAAGAACGCCGACTCGGCGTCCTGGCGCGAGAGCTCGTTTTCCTGTGGCTGGCGCAGGCGCTGAAAAATGCGCATCACCACGGTCTCCCCGCGCTGTCGCGTGGGCGGCAGGCGCGTTGCGGGCGCGGGAGTGAAGTCATGGCAGCGGGCTCAACCGGGGAAGTTGTCCGGAATCTTGGCCTTGCCGCGCGCTTCGGCCGCGGTGATGATGTTGCGGCGCACCAGGTCGGTGAGGTTCTGGTCCAGCGTCTGCATGCCGACGTTCTGGCTGGTCTGTATCGTCGAATACATCTGCGCGACCTTGGCTTCGCGTATCAGGTTGCGAATGGCGCTGGTGCCCAGCATGATTTCGTGCGCGGCGACGCGGCCCGAGCCGTCCTTGGTCTTGCATAGCGTCTGCGAAATGACGGCCTGCAGCGACTCCGACAGCATGGCGCGCACCATTTCCTTTTCCTCGGCGGGGAAGACGTCGATGATACGGTCTATGGTCTTGGCGGCGCTCGAGGTGTGCAGCGTGCCGAACACCAGATGGCCGGTTTCGGCGGCCGTCATCGCCAGGCGAATGGTTTCGAGGTCGCGCATTTCGCCGACCAGGATGGCGTCGGGATCCTCGCGCAGCGCCGAGCGCAGCGCGGCCGCGAACGAATGCGTCATCGGCCCGACTTCACGCTGGTTGATCAGGCATTTCTTCGAGTCGTGTACGAACTCGATCGGGTCCTCGACGGTCAGGATATGGCCGTACTCGGTCTCGTTGAGGTAGTTGACCATGGCCGCGAGCGTGGTCGACTTGCCCGAGCCCGTGGGGCCGGTGACCAGCACCAGGCCGCGCGGCTTGAGCGCGAGCTCGGCGAAGATCTTGGGCGCGTTGAGCTGCTCCAGCGTCAGGATCTTGCTCGGAATGGTACGGAACACCGCGGCCGCGCCGCGCTGCTGGTTGAAGGCATTGACACGAAAACGCGCCAGGCCTTCGATTTCGAACGAGAAGTCGATTTCGAGCATCTCGTCGTAGACCTTGCGCTGGGCGTCGCTCATGATGTCGTAGATCATCGCGTGCACGGTCTTGTGATCCAGTGCGTCGACGTTGATGCGCCGCACGTCGCCGTGCACGCGAATCATCGGCGGCAGGCCCGCGGAAAGGTGCAGGTCGGATGCCTTGTTCTTGACGCTGAACGCAAGCAATTGGGTGATGTCCACGGAGGCCCTTTGTCGTTTGGTACGCTTGTCGGTGATTATGACAATGATTGGTAACAACCTCCACCAGATCCACGCGCGCCTTGACCAGGCTTGCGTGGACGCCGAACGCGCGCCGGGCAGCGTTGCGCTGCTCGCCGTCTCCAAGACCTTCGGCCCCGACGCAGTGCGTGAAGCCGCGCTGGCCGGCCAGCGCGATTTCGGCGAGAACTACATCCAGGAAGCGGTCGAAAAGATCGCCATCCTGCGCGAAATGGCCTGGCCGCCAGGCCATGCACCGCTGCGCTGGCACTGCATTGGGCCCATCCAGAGCAACAAGACGCGTCTGGTCGCCGAGCATTTCGACTGGGCGCAGAGCGTGGACCGGCTCAAGATCGCGCAGCGGCTGTCCGACCAGCGGCCCGAAGGCATGGCGCCGCTGCAGATCTGTCTGCAGGTCAACCCCGATGGCGGCGCGGCCAAGTCGGGCGTTGCGCCCGAGGAAGCGCTGGCGCTGGCCCAGGAAGTCGCGCTGCTGCCGAATCTCCAATTGCGCGGACTGATGGCGATTCCCGAGGAAGGCGCCGATTTCGCCGCGCAGTACGCGGTGCACCGCCGTATGCGTCTGCTGTTCGACAGCATCGCCGCGAGCGGCGCGCCGGGCCTGGCGGCGTTCGACACGCTGTCGCTGGGCATGACCGCCGACCTCGAGGCCGCGGTGCACGCGGGCAGCACGCTGGTGCGCGTGGGCCGCGGCATTTTCGGCAAGCGCTAGCGCCGAACTGGCCTAGCGTCGCGTGGGCCGCTGCATCTGGCAGGCGCTGGGCAGCGTCAGCTGCTCGGCGGGAATCACGGCATCGGTGTGAAAGCCCCATTGCGTGCCTTCCCAGCCCTGGGTCACGCGCTTGCCGTCGACCGGTGCAATGGTGTTGACCACCTGCGCCAGCAGCAGCTGATGGTCCTGGCCGCGCATGCGCACCTTGCCCACCGTGGTGTCGAGGGCCATGTCTTCCATCGCCAGCGCGAGCTTGAGTGGATCGGTCGATTGCGATTTCTGCATCGCCGCGGCCAGGAAGCGCACGGTCATGTCGATGCGCGGCGCGAGAAAGTCCTTGCCGGTCTTTGCCTTGTAGGCCTTGGCCTGGGCGTCTGCGGCCGGGCGGTCGGCCTGGCCCGGGTGCCATTCGGCGACCCAGGTCAGCTGGCCCTTGCCGGCCTGGGACACGGCCAGCACGGTGCCGGGAACGCCGCCCGCGCTGTGGTTGAAATAGCGGTAGTCGAGGCCGGCATCGCCCGCGGACTTGAGCAGCAAGGCCATGTCCTGGCCCCAGTTGCCGGTGATGATGGTGTCGGCGCCCGAGGCCTTGATCTTGGCGACATAGGGCGCGAAGTCCTTGACCCGGCCTATGGGGTGCAGCGTCTCGCCGACGAACGCGATGTCGGGGCGGGCCGCGCCGACCATGCTGCGGCCATAGGCGGCCCATTGCTTGCCGTGGGCGTAGTCCTGGTTGAGCAGGTAGACCTTCTTGATGTCCGGCTGGGTCTTGATGTAGTCGCTGATGGCCTTCATGCGCATGGCTGTGTTGGCGTCGAACATGAAATGCCAGAAGTTGCAGGCCTTGCCCGTGAGCTCGGGGTCTATCGACGAATGATTGAGCACCATCACTTCCTTGCCCGGATTGCGCTGGTTGTGGCGCGCGGCCGACTGCACCAGGGCCGTGACCACCGACGAGCCCGAGCCGCCCGTGATGATGGCGCGCGCGCCCTGGTCTATGGCCGCCTGCAGCGCGCTCTGGCTTTCCTGCGCCGAAAGCTTGCTGTCGAACTGCAGCAGCTGCAACTGCACCTTGCCCGGCAGCCCGCCCTGGGCGTTGATTTCATCGACGGCGAACTGGACATGGTTGAGCATCAGTTCGCCGACGTTGACGAAAGGCCCGGACAGTGGATCGATGTAGGCGATCTTGAACGTTTCCTGGGCCTGTGCGCTGGAGGCGCAAAGCAGGGCGGCAGCGGCCAGGGGGCGCAGCGAATGCAGGGGCATGGGGGGCATGGAAGCAGGTCTCCGGGAGGGTGAAAGCGTATGCCTGGGGGCGGGCGCGCTATTCGAGCGCCATGCCCTGGCTGCGGATCAGCGGGTGCCAGCGCGCGGTTTCCATGCGCACCAGTTCTTCGAAGGCCTGGGGTGTGCCCGCCACGGGCTCCAGGCCCAGATCGGTATAACGGACGCGCACTTCGGGGCGCTGCAGCGCGGCGGCGATCGCCTGCTGCAGCGTCGTCACGGTATCGATGGGGGTGGTGGCGCGCACGGCGACGCCGAGCAGGGCCGTGGCCTGCATTCCTGCCAGGCCCAGCTCTTCGAACGTGGGAACGTCGGGCAGCAGCGGGTGGCGCCGGGTGTCGGCCACGGCCAGCGCGCGCAGCTTGCCCGACTTGATGAAACCGCTGGCGGCCGCGTAGTCGCTCATCATGCTCGGAATCTGCCCGGCAATCAGATCGCTGAGCGCGGGCGCGGAGCCGCGGTAGGGAACATGCGTCATCAGCAATCCGGCCTGCTTCTTGAGCAGCTCCATTGCCAGGTGCTGCGGACTGCCCGCGCCGGCCGAGCCATAGCTGAGCCGGCCCGGGCCACGGCGCGCCTCGGCGAGAAAGGCGGGCATGTTGCGCGCTTGACTGCCCGGGCCGACCAGCAGGATCATGGGCGTGCGTGCCAGCAGCGTGACCAGCCGCAGGTCACGCGTCGGCGAATAGCTCAGGTTCTTGTAGAGCGCGGCGTTGAACACCAGCGTGCCGCTGTCGACGTTGAGCAGCGTGTGGCCGTCGGGCGCGGCGCGCAGCAGATCGGCGACCGCGACGGCACCGTTGCTGCCGGGCTTGTTCTCTATCACCACCGACTGCTGCAGTTCCTGGCCCAAAGGCTGGGCGACGACGCGCGCCATGAAGTCGGAGCCGCCGCCGGCCGGGTAGGGCACGACCCAGCGCAGCGGTTTCGCGGGAAAGTCCGCGGCCCGCGCCGCGGGCAGCGCCGACAGCAGAGCGGTACAGATCATCAGCGCAAGCGCCATTCGCTTCTTCATGGATTCTCCTCGGAGGGTGGGCCGGCGCGCAGACCGATGACGCGCAGGGCCAGCAGCAGCAGTTCCTGCTCCATGGCCTGGGCGTCGAGACGGCCGTCGGGACGGTACCAATGGTAGAGAAATCCGGGCAGGCTGCACGCGGCCTGGGCTGTTATTCGCGTTTCGCGGAAGTCGAAATGGCCGCTGGCGCGGCCTTGCTCGAGCAGCATGCACAGCTGCTGATAGAAATGATTGGCCAGCCGGCGCGACTGTGCGAGGTACTCGGGCCGGTAGCACTGCGGTTCGCGATAGGGGAAGAAGGCCGCGGGGTAATGGGCGATGGTCGCGCGAATCAGCTGGCGCAGGCCGTCTTGCACTTTCTCGTGCGCCGGGCGCTGGTCGCTTGCGGGAAAGTCGAGCACCGTGAAGCAGGCGACCGTGGGGCGCCACGACAGCGCCTCGAAGATTTCCTGCTTGTTTTGAAAGTAGTAGTAGACGAAAGGCTTGGTCACGCCCAGCGCGCCCACGATCTGCGCCATGGTGGTGCTGGCATAGCCCTGGGCATGGAAAAGCGTCTGCGCGGCCTGGAGAATGCGCTCGCGCTTGCCATCGGATTCGGCCGTGGGGCGGCGCTGGCGCCCGCCCGCGGGCAGCAGCGGATCGCGCTCCAGCGCGGCGTGCGGCGCGGCGGGAGAAGGCGGGGCAGTGATGGGGTGTCGCATGGGTGAAAGCTGGATTGGCTTTGTCATACCCAGCGGTATATATTGAAAAGACACCTGCCGGTATCGCGTCCTATGGCAAACCCTGATGCGGTACTGAGAACCGGTGAATCCAGACACCAAGGAGACAACGCCATGGCTGATTCCACTGAGCAGCAGCCGCTGCATGAATACCTGCGCGCCAACGCGCGCCACCACCCCGATGCCACGGCCTACCAATGGTACGGACAGGCGCTGACCTGGGCCGAGATCGACGCCGGCAGCGAGGCCTTCGCGGCGCGGCTGCAGGCGCTGGGTGTGGCCAAGGGCGAGCCCGTGGCGCTGTTCATGAACAACTGCCCGCAGTACGTGATGGCGCACTACGGCATCCAGAAAATCGGCGCCATCGTGTGCCCCTGCGGGCCGCTCAACAAGGAGCATGAGCTGGCCTACCAGCTGGGCGACCTGCAGGCGCGCGTGATCGTCAGCGCGGCCACGCTGCTGCCCGTGGTCGACAAGGTGCGCGCGACGACGGCGCTGGCCCATGTGTTCGTCGTGCATTACGCCGACCTGCTGCCCGAAGCGGCGACGCTGGCGCTGCCGGCCGAACTCGCGCAGCTGCAGTCTGCACCGCGCGTCGTGCCCGAAGGCTGCGAAGATTTCCTGCAGGTGGCGCGTTCCGGTGCGCAGGCCGCGCCCGTGGACATCGCCATGGACGACGTGGCGCTGATGACCTATACCTCGGGCACCACGGGCCTGCCCAAGGGCGCGATGCTCAGCTATCGCAACGCCTGGTTCAAGACCCGGGCCTCGGCCCAGACCAATGGCGTGGGCGGCGAGGACGTGCTGCTGGCGATCGCGCCGCTGTACCACATTGCCGGCATGCTGATGGGCGTGAACCTGCCGGTGCTCACGCGCGCGACCACGGTATTGCTGTTCCGTTTCGATGCGCTGGCCACGGCCCAGGCGATAGAGCGCTACCGCGTGAGCTGGTGGTACAGCATCGCGCCGATGAATGTGGCGCTGATGCAGCTGCCCGGCGTGCGCGACATGGATCTGTCATCGCTGCGGCGCAATGCGGTCACGAGTTTCGGCATCACGTTCACCGAGGCGCTGGCCGCGCAGTGGCGCACGCTCGCGCCCGACTGCATCGCCTGCGAAGCCGCCTATGGCCTGAGCGAGACGCACACCATCGACAGCACCATGCCCGCGCACGCGATCCGCTGGGGCACGCATGGCAAGCCCGTGCCCGGCAACGAGATTCGCATCATCGACAGCCTCACGGGCGAGGCCTTGCCGGCCGGAGACGTCGGCGAGATCACCATCCGCGGCCCGGGCAATTTCCTCGGATACTGGAACAAGCCCGAGGCCACGGCGCAGACCTTGCGCGACGGCTGGGTGCATACCGGCGACATGGGCTGCATGGACGCCGACGGCTACCTGACGTTCATGGGGCGCTTCAAGGAAATGATCAAGGTCTCGGGCTACAGCGTGTTCCCCGAGGAAGTCGAGACCATTCTGATTCGCCACCCGGCGATCGCCCAGGCGGCGGTGATCGGCGTGCCCGATGCCGAGAAAGGCGAAGTGGTGCGCGCTTTCATCGTCGCCAAGCCGGGCCAGGCGCTCGATGCCGCCGCGCTGGTGCAATGGGCGCGCGACAACATGGCGCCCTACAAGGCGCCGCGCGAAGTGCGCATCATCGACGCGCTGCCCGCCACGGGCGCGGGCAAGGTATTGCGCCGCCTGCTCAAGGACCTTGCCTGAACGGATGCTGCCATGTTCCACAAAGTACTGATCGCCAACCGCGGTGAAATTGCGCTGCGCATCGTGCGTGCGCTGCGCGACCTGGGCATTGCCAGCGTCGCCGTGCATGCCGACGACGACGCCGACGCGCCGCATGTGCGCGCCGCTGACCAGGCCCAGGCCCTGCAGGCCACGGGCCCGGCCGCCTATCTCGATGGTGGGCGGCTGCTGGCGATTGCGCGCGAACTGAGCTGCGACGCCGTGCATCCCGGCTACGGCTTTTTGAGCGAGCGCGCCGATTTTGCCCAGGCCTGCGCCGATGCCGGCCTGCGCTTCATCGGTCCCACGCCCGCGCAGCTCGCGCTGTTCGGCGACAAGGCCCAGGCGCGCGCGCTGGCCCAGCGCTGCGGCGTGCCGTTGATGCCCGGCAGCCAGGGCGCGGTGACGCTGCAGGAGGCCCAGGCGTTCTTCGCGGCCCAGGGCGGTGCCGGCGTGATGATCAAGGCGCTGGGCGGCGGCGGCGGGCGCGGCATGCGCGCCGTGCGCAGTGCGCAGGAGCTGCCCGCGGCCTATGCGCGCTGCCGCAGCGAAGCGCTGGCGGCGTTCGGCGTCGACGGCGTGTATGTCGAGCGGCTGATGCACAACGCGCGCCATATCGAGCTGCAGTTGCTGGGCGACGGACGGCAGGTGATGTCGCTGGGCGAGCGCGAATGCACGCTGCAGCGGCGCTTCCAGAAGCTGGTCGAGATCGCGCCCAGCCCCTCGCTCACGCCCGCGCTGCGCGCCCGGCTCACGCAGGCGGCGCTGCGCATGGCAGGCGAAGTCGCGTACCAGGGACTGGGAACGTTCGAGTTCCTGGTCGACATGGCATCCGTCGATCTGCCTTTCGTTTTCATCGAAACCAATCCGCGGCTGCAGGTGGAGCACACGGTGACCGAGGAAGTGACGGGCCTGGACCTGGTGCAGACGCAGATCCTGCTGGCCGCGGGCCAAAGCCTGGCGGCGCTGGGGCTGGACCCCGCGGCGGCGCCAGCCAGCCAGGGGTATGCGGTGCAGTGGCGCATCAATGCCGAAACGCTCACGGCGTCGGGCGAAGCCCGGCCCGGCCATGGCCGGCTCACGCGCTTCGAGCTGCCCGCGGGCCCGGGCGTGCGCGTCGACACCCACGGCGTGGCCGGCGTTGCGCCGTCGCCGCATTACGACACGCTGCTGGCCAAGCTGATCGTCAGCCACCGCAACGGCACCTGGGCCGATGTGCTGCGGCGCTCGCAGCGCGCGCTCGCCGAATGCCATATCGAAGGCGTGGCCAGCAATCTCGATCTGCTGGCCGCGCTCGCGCACCGGCCCGAAATGGCGAGCCAGGCGGTGCATACGCGCTGGCTCGAAGAAGTGCTGCCCGAGCTGCTGGCCCAGGCCCAGGCATGCGCTTCGGCGCGGCGCGTGGAGCAGGCGGTGCACAGCGTGCCGGCCGCAGCGGCGCGCGCGCCGCTGGTCAGTGGTTCGGTCTGCGCGCCCATGCCTTCGCGGCTGGTGCAGTTCAGCGTGGCCGTGGGCGACGAAGTGGCCGCGGGCGCCGAACTCGCGGTGCTTGAAGCGATGAAGATGGAACATGTTCTGCAGGCGCCGCATGCGGGCCGCGTGACGGCCTTGCCGGTGGGCGTGGGCGACTACCTGGCCGATGGCGAATGCGTGCTGGTGCTGGAGCCGCTTTCGGCGGCCGCTGAACTGCAGGCCGTGGTCGGCGCAATGATAGATCCCGATGCCATACGCCCCGACCTGCAGCGCCTGCGCGAGCGCCAGGCGCTGACGCTGGACGCGGCCCGGCCGTTGGCCATGGACAAGCGCCACGCGCAGGGCGGGCGCTCGGCGCGCGAGAACATTGCCGACCTCTGCGACGAGGGCAGCTTTCTCGAATATGGCGCGCTGGCGATCGCCGCGCAGACGCGCCGGCGCAGCGTCGCCGATCTGGTGGCGAACACGCCGGCCGACGGCATGGTCACGGGCGTGGGCAGCATCAATCGCGCGCTGTTCGGCGCCGAGCAGTCGCGCGCCGTGGTCATGGCCTATGACGCGACGGTGCTGGCCGGCACCCAGGGCGCGCGCAACCATGCGAAGACCGACCGCATGCTGGGCGTGGCGCTGGCGCAGAAGCTGCCCGTGGTGTTGTTCGCCGAAGGCGGCGGCGGGCGCCCCGGCGACACCGACATGCCCGTGGTCGCGGGCCTGCATGTGCACACTTTTGCCGCCTATGCGGCGCTGTCGGGCCAGGTGCCGGTGGTGGGCATCACGGCCGGGCGCTGCTTCGCGGGCAATGCCGCGCTGCTGGGCTGCAGCGACGTGATCATCGCCACGCGCGCCAGCAATATCGGCATGGGCGGGCCGGCGATGATCGAAGGCGGCGGCCTGGGCGTGTTCCGCCCCGAGCAGATCGGGCCCAGCAGCGTGCAGCACGCGAACGGCGTGATCGACATCCTGGTCGACGATGAAGCCGAAGCCGTCGCGGCCGCGCGCCATTACCTGTCGTTCTTCCAGGGCCGGCTCGCGCAATGGGAAGCGCCCGACAGCCGCGCGCTGCGCCAGGTGGTGCCCGAAAACCGGCTGCGCGTCTACGACACGCGCGCCGCGCTGCGCGGCCTGGTCGATGAAGGCAGTCTGCTGCTGCTGCGCACCGGCTTTGGCGTGGGCATCCATACCGCGCTGGCGCGCATCGAGGGCCGGCCCGTGGGGCTGCTGGCCAACAACCCACTGCATCTGGGCGGCGCGATAGACGCCGACGCCGCCGACAAGGCCGCGCGCTTCATGCAGCTGTGCAATGCGCACGGCATCGCGCTCGTGAGCCTGGTCGATACGCCGGGTTTCATGGTCGGGCCCGAAGTGGAGCAGACCGCGCAGGTGCGCCATGTGAGCCGGCTGTTCGTCGCCGCGGCGAATCTGAACGTGCCGTTCTTCAGCGTGGTGCTGCGCAAGGGCTATGGCCTGGGCGCGATGGGCATGACGGCCGGCAGCTTTCACGCGCCGCTGTTCAACGTCGCCTGGCCCACGGGCGAGTTCGGCGCGATGGGCCTCGAAGGCGCGGTGCGGCTGGGTTACCGCAAGGAACTCGAAGCGCTGGCCGAAGGCCCCGAGCGCGACGCATTGTTCGCGCAGCTGCTGGCGCAGCAGTACGCGCACGGCGAAGCCATGCACATGGCGAGCACGCTCGAAATCGACGCCGTCATCGACCCCGCCGACACGCGCGCCTGGCTGGTGCGCGGGCTGGCCGGCGCGCGCATCACCCCTGCGCGCGGGCGCTTTGTTGATACCTGGTGATTACTGCGGCGTGAGCGTGAGCAGCGCCGCGCTGTGGGTGCCCATGGCCAGCAGCAGCATGCCGTCGGCGTCGGCTTCGAGGATTTCGCCGTAGGCCGTGCCTATGGGC
Source organism: Acidovorax sp. CCYZU-2555 (assembly GCF_018413525.1). Lineage (GTDB taxonomy): Bacteria > Pseudomonadota > Gammaproteobacteria > Burkholderiales > Burkholderiaceae_C > Comamonas. Next base: position 3,225 of record NZ_JAHCDD010000027.1, on the reverse strand, counting down.
CGGCCGTCGCGGCTGCCGTCGAAGGTCTGGCCCGCGAGGCGCAGCGGCTCGGAGCTGCCCAGGCGCGTGACCACGGCCTGGCGCAGGCCTTCAGGCAGCTGTACGGCGACCGTGCCCGAAGTGCTGGCCTCCTGGTTGATGACCGCGACGCGCACGGTCTGGCTGCGCGCGTCGCGCACCGCCCAGGCCTTGATCTGCGCGCTGCTCTCCAGCTGCAGCGGCAGCCACTGGCCTTGCGCGCCCGCGAAATGCGCGAAGAACAGCATGCCGTAGTAGCGCGGCGCAACGGTCTGCGGCGTGGCCGCGGCATTCCAGAGGCCGCCTTGCAGGTGCACGCCGGCCGCGCCCCACTGGGCGTAGTCCAGCAGCGAGCGGGCGGTGTCGAGCGCGGTGTCTGTTCCTTGGGCCAGCGTGCAGCGCAGGCCGGGCTGGGGCGCTTGTGCCCCGGCTTGCACGGCGGGGCAGTCGCTCGCGTTGCGCGCGGTCTCCAGCGTCACGGTGCCCGGCGGCAGGCCGGCGAACAGCTTGCGCGCCTGCGCGGCCTGGCCGTCGGCCAGGCGTATGGACAGCGGTCCGCCGCCGTAGTTCTGCAGGTTGCGCAGCAGCTGGCCGTCGCGCGCGTTGATCGGGCCTGCGGCCTGGCTTTGCACCAGGCCGAGAAAGCCCGCGGCAATGCGGGCGCCCGTGGGCTGGTCGCCTATGCGCAACTGGGCCAGCGGGGCGTCGGCGGGCTGCACTTCGACGGTGATGCTGGCGCTGATCGGTGCGCCGCTGGGCGCGGGGCCGCCCAGCGTATAGGTGGTGGTCTGGGCCGGGCGTACCAGCACGGCGCCGGGCGGCGTGGCCGTGAGGCCGCTCATGCGCAGGCTGGTGCCCAGCGGCGCGTCCCACGACAGCCGCACGCTCTGGCCGGCCTCGATGCGCTGCGGCTGGGCCGTGAGCGCGGGCGTGGTGTAGATGGGCGGCTGCGGCAGCTGCTGGCAGCCGCTCAGCAGCGCCGCGGCGGCCAGCGTCCAGCCCAGGCCATGGCGTGTGATGAAGGTCCGCGGCGCACGGGCCGAGGTCTGCAGGGGGAGGGTGTTCGACATGGTCTATCCGATGGTCCAGTCGCCGTGGGCCGCGGGGCCGCAAGGCGATGGACGATGATCACAAAGCGCGCAGTGACGCAAGAGTTTGCGCAGGGCTGACTGGCATTGTGGGCAGAGTGGCGCACGCAGTCTGTACGACAGCGCCGCATCTGCAAGCTGGCTGGCCGGCGCCCCCGGAGGCTGGCGCGCGCAAGGGCCCATGCTAAGCTGTGATTCCACTTTTTGCCGCCTTGCGCCTGCATGGCCGCCCTGCGCGCAGGGAGACGGCAAGGCCCACGGAACTACTTCAGGAAACTTTCATGCCAGGACTTCTGCCCGAGATCGATCCCGACGGTCTGCTCGAATTTTCGGTCGTCTACACCGACCGTGCGCTCAACCACATGTCCCAGCGTTTCGTCGGCGTGATGCAGGACATTCTCGGCACGCTCAAGGAGGTCTATTCGGCCCACACCGCGGTGCTGGTGCCGGGCAGCGGCACCTTCGGCATGGAAGCCGTGGCGCGCCAGTTCGCCAATGGCGAGAAGGTGCTGATCGTGCGCAACGGCTGGTTCAGCTACCGCTGGACGCAGATTTTCGAGGCCGGCGGCTTCGGCCTGGGCGGCGGCGCCGTGGTCTGCAAGGCGCGCAAGCAGGGCGAAGGCGCGCAGGATCCCTGGGCGCCGTGCGCGGCCGAGGTGGTGGCCGAAGCCATCCTGCATGAAAAGCCCAAGGTGGTGTTCGCGCCGCATGTAGAGACGGCCAGCGGCATCCTGCTGCCCGACGACTATCTGCGCACCATTGCCGATGCCGCGCATGCGGTAGGCGCGCTGTTCGTGCTCGACTGCGTGGCCTCGGGCGCGATGTGGGTCGACATGCGCAAGACCGGCGTCGACGTGCTGATTTCGGCGCCGCAAAAAGGCTGGAGCAGCTCGCCTTGCTGCGCCATGGTGATGCTCAGCGAAGGCGCGCGCGAAGCCATCGAGAACACCCAGAGTTCGAGCTTTGCCTGCGATCTGAAGAAATGGATGCAGATCGCCGAAGGCTACGAAAAAGGCCAGCATGCGTACCACGCGACGCTGCCCACCGACGCGCTGCTGCGCCTGCGCGACGTGATGCTCGAGACCCGTGCCTATGGCTTCGAGGCCGTCAAGCAGGAACAGATCGCGCTGGGCGCCAAGGTACGCGAACTGCTGCAGTCGCGCGGTTTTCCCAGCGTTGCGGCCCCAGGTTTCCAGGCGCCGGGCGTGGTCGTCAGCTACACCACCGACCCGGGCATACAGAGCGGCAAGAAGTTCCTTGAAGTCGGTCTGCAGACCGCCTCGGGCGTGCCGCTGATGTGCGATGAAGGCCCGGACTTCAAGACTTTCCGCATCGGTCTGTTCGGCCTCGAAAAGTGGCACCATGTCGACCGTACGGTGGGCCACTTGAGCAGCGCGCTCGACAAGCTCGGCATTCCTGCCGTCTGATACGTTTTCAAGGAATTCTGATGAACCGACTGATTCCCGCCGCGCTGATCGCGGCGGCACTTTTCGCCACGGCCGCCCAGGCCGCCGAGCCCGTCACCACGGCCAGCGGCCTGGTCTATCAAAGCCTCACCGAAGGCACGGGCGCGAGCCCCGCGGCGCGCGATACGGTGCGCGTGCACTACCGCGGCTACTTTCCCGACACGGGCAAGGAGTTCGACAGCTCGATCGCGCGCGGCCAGCCCATCGACTTTCCGCTCAACGGCGTGATTCCCTGCTGGACCGAAGCGCTGCAGAAGATGAAGGCCGGCGGCAAGGCCAAGCTGACTTGCCCCCCATCGATTGCCTACGGCAGCCGCGGCGCGGGCGGCGTGATTCCGCCGAACGCGACCTTGAACTTCGACGTCGAACTGATCTCGGTCAAGGGCAAATAAGCCGTCAGGGCAGCGTGCAGCCAAGGCGTTTCGCCAGGCGCTGTAAGTTGGCCCTGTCCATCTGCAGCGCGCGCGCGGCCGCCGCCCAGTTGCCCTGGTGGCGCGCCAGGCTCTGCTCTATGCTGCGGCGCTCGAATGCTTCGACGGCGGCGCGCAAGCCCGAGCCTTCGCTCGCATCTACCTGCAGCGCGCCGGACGCGGCCTGCAGCGCGGGCGGCAAGGCCTCGATGCCGTGGGGCCAGAGGTCTTGCGTGGTCACCG
>NZ_JAHCDD010000026.1 GCF_018413525.1 Acidovorax sp. CCYZU-2555 | reverse complement strand
CCGCGCAATAGCCTCGCCGCGTTCAATCCGCGGGCAAAGCCGCGAACCGCGCGGCCAAAAAATCCAGCAAGGCCCGCACCGAAGGCAGCAGCCCGCGGCGCGAAGCGAACACCGCATGGATGATTTCGCGCCGCGGCGCCCAGCCGGGCAGTACTTCGACCAGCTCGCCGCGCGCGCAATGACCGCCGACCATCATGCGCGGCAACTGCACCACGCCCACGCCCGCGACGGCCGCGGTGCGCAGCGCGAACATGCCCTGCGTGATGAAACGCGGTTGATGATGAATGGAGGCCTGGGCACCATCCGGGCCGTGCAGCGCCCAGACATGGTCGTTCTGCGGCCGGCCCAGGCCCAGGCTCGGCAGGCCCGCGAGATCGGCGGGGTGCTGCGGAACGCCGGTCGCGTCCAATAGCCGCGGACTAGCGACCAGACACTGGTCGCGCTCGCCGAGCACGCGCATCACCAGATCGCTGTCGTCGATAGGCGGCGGGCGCACGCGTATCGCCAGATCCATGCCCTCGCCCACCACGTCCACGCGCCGATTGGTCTCTTCGAGATGCACCTGCACGCGCGGGTACAGCGCCATGAAGTCCGACAGCATGGCAGCCACCTGCGCATCGAGCAGCGCCACCGGACACGCCATGCGCACCGTGCCGCAGGGCTCGGCCTGGGTCAGCGCGATCGCCTCCTCGGCCGCATCGGCCTCGACCAGCATCGCCTTGCAGTGCTGGTAATAGGTCTGGCCGATCTCGGTCACCGCGAAGCGCCGCGTAGAGCGCTGGATCAGGCGCACGCCCAGACGCTCCTCCAGCAGCGCGATGCGCCGGCTGAGCTTGGACTTGGGCACGCCCAGGGCCCGGCCCGCGGGCGCGAAGCCGCCATGCTCGACCACTTGCACGTAGTAATAAAGGTCGTTGAGATCTCTCATGCGTTCATTGTTCCTGAAATAGAACGATGAAGGCAAATATTGGTCACTACCGCATTGGTCGTTCTGGAATTATTCTTTAGCTATGCATTCGAGGCACCGCCTCGTGCCACAGGAGAAATGCCATGAAGAAGATCCTCGGAACCTACAGCGCACCGCGTCCGCACTGGGTGGGCAATGGCTTTCCCGTGCGTTCGCTGTTCAGCTACAGCGGCCACGGCGCGCATCTGAGCCCGTTCCTGCTGCTAGACCACGCGGGCCCGGCGCAGTTCACGCCCACCGACCAGCCGCGCGGCGTGGGCCAGCACCCGCACCGCGGCTTCGAGACCGTGACCATCGTCTATGAGGGCGAAGTCGAACACCGCGACTCCACGGGCGCGGGCGGCCTGATCGGCCCCGGCGACGTGCAGTGGATGACCGCGGCCAGCGGCATCCTGCATGAAGAGTTTCACTCGAAGGCGTTCACCGAACGCGGCGGCACGCTCGAAATGGTGCAGCTGTGGGTCAACCTGCCGGCCAAGGACAAGCTCGCCGCGCCGCGCTATCAGACGCTGCAGGACGCGCAGATTCCGTCGGTGGCCTTGCCCGATGGCGCGGGTCAGGTGCGCGTGATCGCCGGCGCGTTCGACGGCCGGCGCGGCCCGGCGCAGACGTTCACGCCGGTCGATGTATGGGACGTGCGGCTGGGCCAGGGCCGCGCCGCGCGCTTCGATACGCCCGTGGGCCATACGCTGGCGCTGGTGCTGCTGCACGGCACGGTGCTGGTCAACGGCGAGGAAGTGGTGCGCGAAGGCCAGCTGGTGCAGTTCGAGCGCGGCGGCAGCGGCGTGGAAATCGAAGCCAACAGCGATGCGACATTTCTGCTGCTCGGCGGTGAGCCCATTGACGAGCCCATCGTGGGCCATGGGCCGTTCGTGATGAATACCCAGGCAGAAATTGCCCAGGCGATCACGGACTTCAACAGCGGCCGCTTCGGGCAAATGCACGCCTGAGTGATGGGTCGAAGCCCGCCGGGCTCCGACCCGCTGCGCATCAGTTGTGCGCCAGCGCTTTGCGCACTTCGCGCTGGAATTCGTCGCTGGCGCGCAGGCGCTGGTACTCCTGCTGGGCCGCGCCGTATTCCGTCGATTGCAGGCTGTACGAACTGTTCAGCGGCTCGGAGCGGTCCAGGCCGGCACGGCGCCACAGCGCCAGATCGGCAATGACTTCGGCGCGCGCGGTCGCGGCATCGCGCTGGTCCGGGGATTTTTCCTGGGCCTGCGCGGGAAGGATGAAGGCCAGGGAAAGAGTGAGCGCGGTCGCCAGCGACGGGAGAACGCGTGCGGCGATGGCGCGGGAGGCGGGGCTGGAGGTGGTGGCCATTTTGATTTCCTTTTCAGTTGATTTGACTTCTTCGATACCGGAACGTCTTGCAGCAACGCAGAATGAGGCGCTCCTTACGGCGTTGCCTGCCTGGACGGGCTGCGGTTTGGATGTTAGTATCGAAACAATAGTTAGTCAATACTGAAAAGATATGGACTCAAAAAATTTTGCCGAATGCCTTTGCCCTATCGCGCGCAGCCTCAACTTGCTCGGCGACGCATGGACCATGCTGATCCTGCGCGACGCGAACGCGGGCATGACCCGCTTCGAGCAGTTCAAGAAAAGTCTGGGCATAGCGCCCACCATGCTGACCAAACGACTCGCGGCGCTGACCGACGAGAAGTTGCTGGAAAAACGCCAGTACTCCGAGCGGCCGCCGCGCGACGAGTACGTTCTGACCCAGGCCGGCCGAGATTTCCTGCCGGTGCTGCTGCTGATAGGCGCCTGGGGGCGCAAGCACCGCGGCCATGGCGAAATGGTGCGCCTGCTCGACGCCGAGAACGGCACCGACATACAGCCGGTCGCGATCGACGCGGTCACGGGCGCGGCGCTGGGCACGCGCGCCATCAAGGCCGTCTACCCGCAGGAATGACGGCACGGCGCCTCGCGTTGGTGCAGTAAGCGCCAGACGAAAAAAAGCGGCGAATCCACCAGGGATTCACCGCTCGTTTTGCGACCTTGAGGTCGCGGGCCGTGGCAGCTCAGTCAGCCAGCACGACGCCCAGCTTGGCGAGCTTGGACGCGAGCACATCGCGACGGCGCGCGGCCTTGGCCGCGGTGTCGCTGGCCGCCTTGGCGACAGCCGGGCCCTTGGAAGATGCAGCCTGCACCTTGGCGGCCTTGGTGGCGGCCTCGGCGGCGACCTTGCGGTAGCTGGCAATCAGTTCGGCGTGGGCAATGGGTTGGTTCACAGATATTTCCAGGTTCAAAACAACCCGCATTGTGGCGGCAAAACGCGGCCCGCGTTATTTCGCGCGCGCCCGCCCTGCGCGCGCCACTCAATAGGACTTGGGCAAACCCAGCACTTTCTCGGCGATGAAGCACAGGATCAGCTGCGGACTCACGGGCGCCAGGCGCGGAATCCAGGACTCGCGCAGATAGCGCTCCACATGGTATTCCTTGGCATAGCCCATGCCGCCATGCGTGAAGATCGCGTTCTCGCAGGCGTGGTAACAGGCTTCGGCCGCGAGGTACTTGGCGCTGTTGGCTTCGGCCGCGCAGGGCAGATGCTGGTCGTAGAGCCAGGCGGCTTTGTGCACCATCAAATGCGCGGCCTCGAGCTCCATCCAGGATTTGGCCAGCGGGTGCTGTATGCCCTGGTTCTGCCCGATCGGGCGGCCGAACACTTCGCGCTCGTTCGCATAGCCCGCGGCGCGCTGCAGGGCGGCGCGCCCCAGGCCCACGGCCTCGCTGGCGATCAGGATGCGCTCCGGGTTCAGCCCATGCAGGATGTAGCTGAAGCCCTTGCCTTCCTCGCCCACGCGGTCCTCGACCGGAATGCGCAGGCCGTCGATGAACACCTGGTTCGAGTCCACGCACTTGCGGCCCAGCTTCTCGATCTCGCGCACCTCGATCTTGCTGCGGTCCATGTCGGTATAGAACAGGCTCAGGCCTTCGGTGCCCTGGCATTCCTCTATCGGGGTCGTGCGCGCCAGCAGCAGCATCTTGTTGGCCACCTGGGCCGTGCTGATCCAGACTTTCTGGCCATGGACCACATAGTGGTCGCCGTCGCGCACCGCCCGCGTCCTGAGCTTGAGCGTGTTGAGCCCGGTATTGGGTTCGGTCACGCCAAAGCAGGCGCGGTCCGTGCCGGCGATCAGCGGCGGCAGCCAACGCTGCTTTTGCTCGTCAGTGCCGAACACCACGACCGGGTGCAGGCCGAAGATATTCATGTGCACCGCGGACGCGCCCGACAGACCGGCGCCCGTGGCCGAGATCGTATGCATCATCAGCGCGGCTTCGCTGATGCCCAGGCCCGCGCCGCCATAGGCCTCGGGCATGGCGATTCCCAGCCAGCCCGACGCGGCCAGCGCCTGGTGGAAGTCGTCCGGGAAACCGCCTTCCTGGTCCTTGCGCAGCCAATAGTCGGCATCGAAGGGCGCACAGACGCGCTCGATGGCGTCGCGAATCTGCTCCTGTTCCGAACTCAGTGCGAAGTTCATTGGTCGCCTCCCTGCGCAATGGGACGTATCACCTTGTCGGGCGATTCGCCGTAAGGCGGGCTGTAGATCACCAGCAGCTTGACGGGCGTGTCGCTGGTCACGGTGAAGACATGCATCTGGTCGGCGGGAAAAAAGCAGGTGTCGCCGGCCACCATGTCAAAAGACTGGCCGGCCACCTCGACATGGGCCGTGCCTTCGAGCAGATGGCAGGCCTGCTCTATGCCAGGATGCGCATGGGGCAAGGCGCCGCCGCCTTTGTGCAGCGTGCCCAGCAGCACTTCCATCTGCCGCGCGCCCACGGTCTCGGGGCCGATCAGACGCTGGTTGAAAGTATGGTGGTGATTCGCGGGTTGATAGGCCGGCACATCGGCGGTGCGGACCAGGTAGCTGGGATGAGACATGTGGGGTTTCTTTCAGATATCTGTGCGGCAGGCGCCCTGCGCCAGCAGCGTGTCTATGTGCTGCGGCGCATAGCCGGCTTCTTCCAGCAGTTGCCGCGTGTGCTCTCCCAGGCGCGGCGCCGGAGAAAGCTGCTGGGCGGGCGGCGTCGCCGACCACTTCGTGGGATGGGCCAGCGTATGCATGGGCCCTTCGGTCGGATGCACGGTGTCGCTCACAAAGCCCGTGGCGCGCAGCTGCGGGTTGACCAGCAGGTCCTGCGGGCTGTTCATGGGCATGTTGGGCACGTCGGCCGCGTCCAGCAGCGCACGCCATTCCTGCGTGGTGCGGGCGCGCATCAGGCGCGCGACTTCGGCATAGACCGCGTCGATGTGGGCGGCGCGCGCGCTGTGCGTCGCGAACCGCGGATCGCGCGCCAGTCCTTCGGACTCGCCTATGGCGGCAAAGAAGCGCTGCCAATGCTGGTCGTTGTAGATCAGCACGCACAGCATGCCGTCGCGCGTCGCATAGGGCTTGCGGTGCGGCGTCAGCAGCCGCGCGTAGCCGGGCTTGCCGATAGGCGGCGCGAACGTCAGGCCCGCCATGTGATCGCCCAGAATGAACTGCGCCATGGCTTCGAACATCGGCACGACCACGGCCTGGCCCAGGCCCGACTGGCCGCGCGCATAGAGCGCCGCGGTCACGGCATAGACCGTGTGCAGGCCGGTCACGCGGTCGGCCAGCGTGGTCGGCATATAGGCCGGCTCGGGCGCGCCGTACTGCTCCATCAGCCACGGCACTCCGGTCGCGCCCTGGATCAGGTCGTCGTAGGCCGGGCGCGCGGCATCGGGCCCGTCCTGGTCGAAGCCGCAGCAGCTCACATGGATGATGCGCGGGCTGCGCTGGCGCACGGCTTCATAGTCCATTCCCAGCCGCGCCAGCGCCTGGGGCCGCACATTGCTGATGAACACGTCGCAGCTTTCGGCCAGCTTGAGCGCGGCTTCACGGCCCTCCGGCTGCTTGAGGTCGAGCACTATGCTTTTCTTGCCCGCATTCGCATGCAGGAAGATGGGCCCCATGCCCGCATGCCGCATGGGGCCGACATGGCGCATGTTGTCGCCTTCGGGCGTCTCGACCTTGATGACTTCGGCGCCCAGCTGCGCCAGGATCTGGGTCGCGAACGGCCCCATCACGACCGAAGTCAGGTCCAGCACCTTGACGCCGGCCAGCGGCCCCGAGGCGGCGGTGGAATGCAATGCGGCCATGGTCATTCCGCGCGTATGCCGGCCTGCTTGACCAGCGCGCTCCAATGCGCGAGCTGGTCGACCACATACTTGGCGAATTCCTCGGGCGTCCTGGTGGGCCAGGTTTCAAAGCCCAGCTGGCTCAGCGACTTCTGCACCTCCTTGTCGGCCAGCACTTCCTGCAGTTCCGCGTTCAGCTTGTCGACGACAGGCTTGGGCATGCCGGCCGGCCCGAAGATGCCGTTCCACGATGTCAGATCGAAGCCCGGCACCTCCTTGACGATGGGCACGGCATGGGGCACCGACTTCAGCGACTCCTTGGTGGTCACGCCCAGCACGCGCACGCTGCCCGCATTGATCATTCCCATGCCCGACCCCAGATCGACGACATACATCTGCACGGTGCCGCCAATCAGATCGGTCAGCGCCTGCGGGCTCGATTTGTAGGGAATCGCCATCACATCCAGGCCGGCGATGCGCTTGATGGTTTCGGACGCCACCAGCGAAGTGCTGTTGGGCGTGGCATAGGAAAACTTTCCGGGATGGGACTTGACCTGCTCTATCCATTCCTTGAGCGACCTGGCCGGGTCGTTCTTGTTCACCACCAGCGCAAACGGCAGCTCGCCCACGCGCGCCACCGGCGTGAAATCCTTGATCGGGTCGTACTTGAGATTGGCGATCAGGCTGGGGTTGGCCGAGTGCGAGGTGTTGGTGGTCATGAACAAGGTGTAGCCGTCGGGCTTGGCCTTGGCGACGAACTGCGCGGCGATCTGCGCGTTGGCGCCCGCGCGGTTGTCGACCAGCACCGGTTGCTTCAAGCGCTCGCCCAGCTTCTTGGCGACGATGCGCGCCACCGCATCGGTGCCGCTGCCGGCCGCGAACGGCACGACCAGCGTGACCGGCGCCGAAGGATAGCTCTGGGCGATTGCCGCTGAAACCGCGAGCAGGCCGGCCGCCAAGGCCAGCGCACGAGGAAAGATTTTCATGCCGTGTCTCCTGTTGTAATTTGAATGCGCACCGTCTCGTCAATCGATGCGTATCCATCTTCCCCGGCACAACCATTCGCGTCCAATCTCTATTTTGGCTAGAGTGATTCTTTTTGAGAATCGTTGAAGGCGCCTGCGCCTTCGATCGCCCTGCCCCATGAAGCTTCACTTTCTTCGCTACTTCGTCGTCCTCGCAGAAGAGCTGCATTTCGGGCGCGCGGCCGGCAAGCTCGCGATCACGCAGCCGCCGCTGAGCAGCGCCATCAAGTCGCTCGAAGAGGAACTGGAGGTCAAGCTGCTGATTCGCGACAGCAAGCATGTAGAGCTGACCCAGGCCGGCGAAGCCTTTCTGGAAGAAGCGCGCCAGGTGCTGGAACAGGTGGCACGGGCGTCGAGCGTGGCCAGGATCGTCGGCCGGGGAATGCGCGGCCGGCTGGAAATCGGCATGACCGGCTCGCAGGTCTACCGCGAAGTGCCGGCCATCGTCAGGCAGTTCAATGTGCAAACGCCCGATGTAGATGTGGTGCTCAAGGAGATGTCGAGCGCCGAACAGGTGAACGAACTGCTGCGCGGCCAGATCCACGCGGGTTTCGTGAATGCTTCCACCGTGGCGCCACAGCTCGCGTTTCTTCCTCTGGAGGAAGATGCGTTCCTGCTGTGCCTGCCCGAGGACCATCCGCAGGCGCAGTGCGAATCGATAGAGCTCAAACAGCTGGCCCACGAGCGCTTTGTGATGTTCTCGCGCGATGTCGCCCCGGCCAACTATGACAACGTGATCGCCATCTTCTCGCGCGCGGGCATACACCCCAAGTTAGCGCATGCGGCGCGCCAATGGCTCACCATCGTGGCGATGGTCGCCAACGGCCTGGGGGTTTCGGTCGTGCCCAGGTCATTGGCGCGTTCGCGCGTGCATGGCGTCAGGTTCGTGGAAATCAGCGGCGAGCAAGTGTTGGCGCCGGCGATGCTGATATGGAATCCCGCGTACTGCCCGCCCACGCTGCGCAGCTTCATAGAGTGCGCGCAAAGCGTTCTGCAGCGAAGCTAGCGCCGGGACTTATTGCAGCGCGCCGCTGGACAGGTCCATGACCATGCGCGTGGCCAGATAAAGGCGCGGCACGATGGTGCTGATCAGCACATATTCGGCGTCGTTGGAATGCGCGCCGAAGCTGGTCAGGCCCATGCCTTCGACCACGGCGCCGCGGGTCTTGAGGCCCGCAAACGCAGCGTCGGTGCCCCCGCCCGTGGCTTCGGCCACCACCGACAGCGGCAGGCCGATTTCCTGGTAGATCTGCTTGCCATGCTCGGCGACGCGGCGCGAGACCGGCGTGGCTTCGAGCGGCGGGCGGCGCACTTCGAACTTCACCTGCACCTTGGAGTCGGGCAGCAGCTTGTTCTGCACCTTGGCCTGGAGCTGCTTGTCGAGCGCGTCGAAGTCGGACACCTTGAGCGCGCGCGCGTCGGCCTGAGCCCTGGCCTGGGCCGGAATCACGTTGCGGTTGGTGCCGGCGCTGGCCACGGTCCAGTTGAGCTTCAGGCCTTGCGCGGGCTTGGACAGCTCCTTCATCTGCAGCAGCTGGTGCGACAGCTCGTACAGCGCGTTCACGCCCTTCTCGGGCGATGCGCCCGCATGCGAAGCCTTGCCGTCGACCGTGAGATACGCCGCGCCAATGCCGCTGGTCGCCAGGCGCAGCGCGCCGGTCGCGCCGCCGCCTTCGAACGAGAACACCGCGTCCTGATCGGCCGCGATGCGTGTGATGGTGCCGCGCGCGCCGGGCGAGCTGATTTCCTCGTCGCCGTTGATCAGCACGTTGAGCGTGCCGTAGTCCTTGAAGTCCAGCTGCTGCAGCATGCCCACGGTATGGATGATGGTCGCCACGCCCTGCTTGTCGTCGCCAATGCCCAGGCCGTAGGCCTTGTCGCCATCGATGCGAAACGGCTGGTCCTTGAGCATGCCCTGCAGGTAGACGGTGTCCATGTGCGCGATGAACATGATCTTCTTCGTGCCCTGGCCCTGGAAGGTGGCGTGCACCACGGGGCCGACTTTTTCGGGCGTGTCGTCGAGCCGGTAGATGTCGGTGGGTCGCAGGATCTCCACCGTACCGCCGCGCTGGCGCAACTGGCTGGCAATCAAGGCCGCGATCTTGTCCAGGCCTTCGAGGTCCTTGCTGCCCGACTCGATATGCACCAGATCGCGCAGCGTGTCGAGCAGCGGCTGCTGCTCCTTCTGCGCCAGCGCATGCACGGCGGCATGCGGGCCGGACGGGGCCTGGGCCTGGGCCAGCGTGGCGACCAGGGCCAGCGAGGCAATGACGGGACCGGCGAACATACGAATGGACATGGATGCGACCCTTGCGCTATGGGTGGAAAAAGAAAGTGCCACCCGCCAGATTACTCCACCTGCACCGGTGTCGCCGCCGATCCCGCGAGCAGGCCGCCGTCGATGTTGAATTCGCTGCCCGTGATGTAGGTCGCGTCGTCGCAGGCCAGCAGCAAGGCCATGGCCGCGACTTCCTCGGGCAGACCGAAGCGGCGCAGCGGCGTGTCGCGCACCAGCGCCGCCATGCGCGCCGCGCGGTCATCGCCCGTGCCCAGCATGGGCTCCCAGATCGGCGTCAGAATCGCCGCGGGATGGATGGAGTTGCAGCGCACCTTGAGGCCTTGCTCGGCGCAGTACAGCGCAACGGTCTTGCTGTGGTTGCGCACCGCGGCCTTCGACGAGGCATAGGCCGCGGCGCCGGGAATGCCCACCAGGCCCGAACGCGAAGAGATGTTGATGATGGATCCCGTGCGCTGCGCGCGCATGGAGCGGATCGCGTATTTGCAGCCCAGGAACACGCCATCGAGATTGGTGCGATGCACCGCCTGCCAATCCGCAAGGCTGGCATTCTCGGGGTCGTGCGCGACCGCGCCCTGCTCGAAGCCCGTGATGCCTGCGTTGTTCACCAGCACGTCGAGCCGGCCGCGCTCGCCCAGCGCCTGGGCCGTCACGCGCTGCCAGTCGTCTTCGCTGCGCACGTCGAGCGGCAGGTAGCGCGCCTGGTCGCCCAAGGCGCGGGCAAGGTCCGCGCCGGGCCCATCGTTGATGTCGGTGAGATAGACAAAGCCGCCCGCATCGACGAAGGCACGCGCGATCGCCGCGCCGATTCCCTGGGCCGCGCCCGTGATGAGGGCGGTCTTGGAATGGAGCTTGCCGGTCATTTCGCCACCCCGCGCAGGAAGACCTGCTCCACCATCGCCGGCAGCGCTGCGCGCGCGACCCGGCCGCGGCGCTCGGCATCGACCAGGCCTATGACCATGGAGAACAGGGTTTCGGTCAGCGCTGCGGCGCTGATGTCGATGCGGAATGCGCCTTCCTGCTGGCCGCGCAGGAAGAACGCATCGACCGCCGCATCGAACGCCGTCCAGGTCTCTACGCCGCGCGGGTCCTGCATCGAATCGGGCTTCCAGTAATAGGTCAGGAACGCCGTGAGTTCCTTGTGCACCAGCTGGCCCTGAATCAGGCGGCGCAAGGCATCCACTGCGGGGCCGTTGTTCAGCTCGGCCTCATCGATGGAGCGGCGCAGGCGGCTAGCGCTGTGGTCGAACAGTCGTTCTATCAGCTGCTCGCGCGTCTTGCAGAAGCGGTAGAGCGTGGCCTTGCTCACGCCTATGGCCTTGGCCAGCTCCTGCAGCGTGGCGCGCGGGTGATCGACCATGGCCAGCGCCAGCGCGGCCAGCGTCTTCTCGTCTTCCACGGGAGAGGCAAGCGAATTCATCGGGGACTCCAGGCTGCGAAAGCACCTGCGCAGCGCCAGCTGCGCCAGTGCTCCTTGATTCAAATTGCCTTCATTTTAAGTGACTTGTCTATCAAGCCGTTGAATTTGCAACAACAAAAGTCCTTATGAATCATTTATGATTCATTTGACCTCATAGAATGCCAATTGAATTTCAATCACTCAGAGGTTTTCATGATGTGCAAGGGTCGAGTAGGTCCGCTCGCAGCGGGCTTGGCTGCAATCGTTTTGGTCAGTGGATGCAGTCGCGAGGCGCCGGACGCCGCGCCGCCGCCGCCCGCACAGGTGGAGACCGTCGCGGTCCAGCCGCGCGCGCTGGAAATGACCGAGGAATATCCGGGCCGCATCACGCCCGCGCGCGTGGCCGAAGTGCGCGCGCGTGTCGCGGGCATCGTGCTGAGCCGGCATTTCGAGGAAGGCGCCGATGTCAAGGCCGGGCAGTTGCTGTTTCGCATAGATCCCGCGCCGCTGAACGCGGCATTGCGCCGCGCCCAGGGCGAGCTCGCGCGCACGGAAGCCGCGCTGGCCGAAGCCCAGGCGGTGTTCAAGCGCTACGAGCCGCTGGTGAAGATGCAAGCCGTGAGCCAGCAGGATTTCGACACTGCGAGCGCCACGTTCAAGAGCGCCCAGGCGGCACGCCTGTCCGCACTCGCCGATGTAGAAACCGCGCAGCTCAACCTCGACTACGCGACGGTCAAGGCGCCGATTTCCGGCCGCATAGGCCGCTCGCTGGTGACCGAAGGCGCGCTCGTGGGCCAGGGCGAGACCACGGCGCTGGCGACCATACAGCAGCTGCACCCCATCTACGCCGACTTCACCCAGCCCGTGGCCCAGGCCTTGCGCCTGCGCGACGCGGTCGGCAACGGCCAGCTCACGCGCGGCGCGGCGGCGCAGGCCGGCCGGATCACCGCCACGGTCGAAGGCACGGACAAGGTGCGTGAAGGCCAGCTGAAGTTCTCCGACATCGCGGTGGACCCGACCAGCGGGCAAATCCTGGTGCGCGGCGAGTTCGCCAACCAGGACGGCCTGCTGCTGCCCGGCATGTATGTGCGCGTCACCACGCGCCAGGGCGTGAATCCCCAGGCCGTGCTGGTGCCGCAGCGCGCGATCAAGCGCAGCACCGACAACAAGCCCCAGGTCTTCGTGGTCACCGAGGGCGATGTGGCCGATGTGCGGCTGGTGCAGACCGGAGCGATGTATGGCTCGGAATGGCTGATCACCGAAGGCCTCAAGGCCGGCGAGCGCGTGATCGTCGGCGGGCCGGCCGTGAACCCCGGAGACAAGGTGACGCTGGCCGCGCCCCCAGCCGCTGCCGCGCCCGCGCGCGCAGGCCAGTAAGGCGCAAGCGCCTGCCTGCAATCCCAAGGATAGACAATGCCCAATTTCTTCATTGGCCGGCCCAACTTTGCCTGGGTCGTGGCCATTTTCATCACGCTCGCCGGCGTGCTGGCGATACCGTCGCTGCCGGTGTCGCAGTTTCCTGTCGTCGCTCCGCCGCAGATTTCCATCCTGGCCACCTACCCAGGCGCCTCGGCGTCAACCCTGGTGGATTCGGTCACCAGCGTTCTGGAGGAAGAGCTCAACGGTGCGACCCACCTGATGTACTACGAGTCGTCGAGCAGCTCGAACGGCACGGCCGAAATCACCGCCACCTTCCAGCCCGGCACCGCGCCCAACCTGGCCCAGGTCGACGTGCAGAACCGGCTCAAGAAGGCCGAGTCGCGCCTGCCCGCGGCCGTGACGCAGCAGGGCCTGCAGGTCGACCAGGCGAACGCCGGCTTTCTGCTGATCTATGCGCTCACCTACAAGGGCGATGACACGCACAAGGACGTCGTAGGCCTGTCTGACTACGCGGCGCGCAGCATCAACAACGAGCTGCGCCGCCTGCCGGGCGTGGGCAAGCTGCAGTTCTTCAGCTCCGAAGCCGCGATGCGGATCTGGATAGATCCGCAGAAGCTGCTGGGCTATGGCCTGTCGGTCGACGACGTCAACAGCGCAATTGCCGCGCAGAACGTGCAGGTGCCCGCGGGCAGCTTCGGCAGCCGCCCGGGCTCGGCCGAGCAGGAACTCACGGCAACGATTGCCGTCAAGGGCATGCTGGAGACGCCCCGGGAGTTCGAGCGCATCGTGCTGCGCGCCAATGTCGACGGTTCCACCGTGCGGCTGTCGGACGTCGCGCGGCTGGAAATCGGCCGCCAGGACTATGGCTTCGACACCGTACTCGACGGTAAGAAGGCGGTTTCGGGCGCGATTCAGCTCGCGCCCGGCGCCAATGCCATCGCCACGGCCAAGGCGGTGCGCGAGCGGCTGCAGGAGCTGTCGGCCGGGTTTCCCGCGGACGTCGAATACTCCATTCCCTACGACACCTCGCTGTTCGTCGACGTGGCGATCGAAAAGGTGATCCACACGCTGATCGAGGCCGTGGTGCTGGTGTTCCTGGTGATGTTCCTGTTCCTGCAGAACCTGCGCTACACCTTGATTCCGACCATCGTCGTGCCCGTGTGCCTGCTGGGAACGTTCGCGGTCATGTCGCTGCTGGGCTTTTCGATCAACATGATGACGATGTTCGGCATGGTGCTGGCCATCGGCATTCTGGTCGACGACGCCATCGTGGTGGTGGAGAACGTCGAGCGCATCATGGCCGAGGAAGGGCTGTCGCCGCGCGACGCCACGATCAAGGCCATGCAGCAGGTCAGCGGGGCCATTGTCGGCATCACGCTGGTGCTGGCGGCGGTGTTCCTGCCGCTGGCGTTCATGAGCGGCTCGGTGGGCGTGATCTACCAGCAGTTCTCGCTGTCGCTGGCGGTGTCCATCATGTTCTCGGGCTTTCTGGCGCTGACGCTGACGCCCGCGCTGTGCGCCACGCTGCTCAAGCCGATTGCCAAAGGCCACCACGCGGAAAAGAAAGGCTTCTTCGGCTGGTTCAACCGCCTCTTCGGCCGGCTGACCGACCGCTTCGAAGCGCTCAACCACAGGCTGGTGCGCCGCGCCGGCCGCTACATGGTCGTCTATGTGGCCATCGTCGCCGTGCTGGGCGTGCTGTACGTGCGCCTGCCCGAATCGTTCGTGCCGGTCGAAGACCAGGGTACGCTGATCATCGACATGCAGTTGCCGCCGGGCGCGACCCATGGCCGCACCCAGGCGCTGGTCGACGATGTGGAGAAGTACCTGCTGTCGCGCGAAGGCGTGGATTCGGCGTTCTCGGTGCTGGGCTTCAGCTTCTCGGGCACTGGCCAGAACGCGGCGATCGCGTTTCCCACGCTCAAGGACTGGTCGCAACGCGGCGCGGGCCAGTCGGCCATGGACGAAGTCGCGGCCTTGAACGAACGCTTTGCCAGCGTGCCCGACGGCGCCGTGATGGCGGTGTCGCCGCCGCCCATCGAAGGCCTGGGCAATTCGGGCGGCTTCGCGCTGCGCCTGCAGGACCGCGGCGGCCTGGGCCGCGAGGCGCTCAACGCCGCGCGCGACCAGCTGCTGCAGCAGGCCAACACCTCGCCCGTGATCGCCTACGCGATGATGGAAGGCCTGCAGGACGCGCCCCAGCTGCGCCTCGACGTGGACCGCGACAAGGCCCAGGCGCTGGGCGTGGGCTTCGATGCCGTGCGCACGGCGATCTCCACGGCCTATGGCTCGGCCACAGTCAACGACTTCGCCAACGCGGGCCGGCTGCAGCGCGTGGTCGTGCAGGCCGACGTGAAGGACCGCATGACGCCCGAAAAGGTGCTGGAGCTCAGCGTCGCCAACCGCGACGGCCGGCTGGTTCCGCTCAAGTCGTTCGTGACCACGGCCTGGGAAAGCGGCGCGGTGCAGATCTCGCGCTACAACGGCTATCCCGCGATCAAGATCAGCGGCGACGCGGCGCCGGGCAGCAGCACGGGCCAGGCCATGGCCGAGCTCGAACGCATGATTGGCGAGCTGCCCGCGGGCATTGGCTACGAATGGACCGGCCTGTCGTACCAGGAAAAGCTCGCGGGAGCGCAGGCGCCCTTCCTGTTCACGCTGGCCATTCTGGTGGTGTTCCTGCTGCTGGTGGCGCTCTACGAGAGCTGGGCCATTCCCGTCTCGGTGATGCTGATCGTGCCCATTGGCGCGCTGGGCTCGGTGCTCGCGGTGAGCATTCTGGGAATGTCCAACGATGTGTACTTCAAGGTCGGGCTGATCACCGTGATCGGTCTGGCCGCGAAGAACGCGATCCTGATCATCGAGTTCGCCAAGGACTTGATGGCGCAAGGCCACTCAGTAGTCGATGCCGCGCTGCGTGCCGCGAAGCTGCGCTTTCGGCCCATCGTCATGACGTCGCTGGCCTTCATCCTGGGCGTGGTGCCGCTGGTCATCGCCTCGGGCGCGGGCGCGGCGAGCCAGCGCTCGATAGGCACGGGCGTCATCGGCGGCATGCTCAGCGCCACGCTGCTGGGCGTGGTCTTCGTTCCCATCTTCTTTGTCTGGGTGCTGTCGCTGGCGGCACGCAGGAAACCGGCAGCCGACGCACAGGCCCACACCGAGGCCCGCTCGGCAGCGGAGTGATATCGTGAAACAGTACTTCAAGACCCCTACTGCAACGCCAGCCGCCCTGGCCGCGGCGCTGTTCATCGCGGGCTGCTCCATGGCTCCCGTCCATGAGCGCCCGGCCGCGCCCATTCCCACCAGTTGGGCCCAGCCCGTCAGCGCCAATGCGCTGACGGCGCCAGCCCCGCTCGACTGGGAAACGTTCGTCACCGACGAAAGCCTGCGCCAGACCATTGCGCTGGCCCTGGCCCACAACCGCGACCTGCGCCAGACGCTGCTCAACATCGACGTCGCGCGCGCGCAGTACCGCGTACAGCGCGCCGACCGCCTGCCCGGCCTGGGGCTGCAGGCCGACGGCACGCGCCAGCGCTCGCCGGCTGATGTCTCGGCCGCGGGCGTCGCCGGCACGCAGGGCACTTACCAGGTCGGCCTGGGAATGACCGCGTTCGAGCTCGACCTGTTCGGCCGGGTACGCAACCTGTCGGATGCCGCGCTGCAGCAATACCTTGCCGTGGAGCACAGCGCGCAGGCCGCGCGCATCAGCCTCGTGGGCGAAGTGATGCAGGCCCATGTCACGCGAGGCGGCGCCCAGCGCCGGCTCGCCTGGACGCAAAAGACACTGCATTCACGCCAGGCTTCGCTGCAGCTGGTCGCGCAGCGCCGCGAGGCCGGCGCGGCCTCGGCGCTCGACTACCAGGAGGCGCTGGGACTGCAGGCCCAGGCCCAGGCGGAACGCGAGCGCATGGAGCGCGAAGCACGCCAGGCCGACAATGCGCTGCGGCTGCTGGTGGGCAGCGCCGATGCGGCCTTGCCCGCGCCGCGCGCGCAGAGCACCATGCTCGTGCAGGACATCGCCGTCGCGGCGCCGTCCGCGCTGCTCGAACGCCGGCCCGACATTCTGGCGGCCGAGCATGAACTGCGCGCGCGCAATGCCGACATAGGCGCGGCGCGCGCGGCGTTCTTTCCGCGCATCTCGCTGACCGGGATGTTCGGCTCGTCGAGCGCCGAGCTGTCGGGGCTGTTCGAATCGGGATCGCGTTCGTGGTCCTTCACGCCGCAACTGGTGCTGCCGCTCTTCGACGGCGGGCGCAACCGCGCCAACCTCGACCTGGCCCAGGTGCGCAAGAATATCGCCGTAGCCAAATACGAAGGCACGATACAGACCGCGTTCCGCGAAGTCTCGGACGCGCTCGCCGCGACCGACACGCTGCGCCGCGAAGAGGTGTCGCGCCTGGCGTTGGCGCGCAGCAGCGACGAGGCCTTGCGCCTGTCCGAAGCGCGCTACCGCGGCGGAGTGGACAGCCATCTGCGCTACCTCGAAGCCCAGCGCAGCGCGTTCAGCCACCAGCTGAGCGCGATCGAGGTCGGCACCCAGCGCCAGCTGGCGCTGGTTCAGCTGTTCAAGGCGCTGGGCGGCGGCTGGTCTGGCCAGCCGCTGTCCCACGCGAGCTGAAGCTGAGTCAATCCAGCTTCACATTCGCCGCCGCCACCAGCGCCTTCCATGCCGGCGCGTCGCGCTGGTAGGCTTCGCGGAACGCCTGCGGCGTGCCCATCACCCCGAGGCCGCCGGTGTTGACCAGCTGCTCCTGCACCTTGGGGTCCTGGGCCAGCTCCTTGACCAGGCTGGAGAGCTGGGCCACCACGTCGGCGGGAAGGCCCGCGGGCGCGCCCATGCCTATCCAGCCGACCACCGAATAGGCGGAGTCGGTCAGGCCCTGCTCATGCAGGGTCGCGACCTTGGGCAAGGTGGGCGCGCGCTCGCGGCCCACGAGGCCTATGGCCTTGAGCCGGCCCGCGTCGACAAAGGGCTTGGCGCCGGCCACGCCCGCGAAACACAGCTGCAGCTGCCCACCCAGCAGGTCCTGCAGCATGGGCGCCTCGCCCTTGTAGGCGACATGCGTCATGTCGGCGCCCGTCATCTTGCTCAGATAGGCGCCGACCAGATGCGCTTGCGAACCCTGGCCCCAGGAGCCATACGACAACTTGCCCTTGTTGGCCTTCACGTACTCCAGCAGCTCCTGCATGTTGTTGGCCGGCACCGAAGGGTGAACGGCCAGCACGATGGGCGCGGTGGCGATCTGGGTGATGAGTTCGAGATCCTTTTCGGGGTTGTAGGGCAGCTTGGAATAGAGGTACTGGTTGACCATCATCGACGTCGACAGCGACACCAGCAGCGTATGGCCGTCGGCGGGCGCGCGCGCCACGGCGTCCGTGCCCAGAATGCCGGACGCGCCGCCGCGGTTGTCCACCAGCACGGGCTTGCCCAGGCGCTTGCTCATGCCGTCGGCCAGCGTGCGCGCGACCACATCGGTGCTGCCGCCCGCGTTGTAGGGAACGATGATGCGAATGGGCTTGGACGGCCACGCGGCCTTGCTGCTCTGCGCCTGGGCGCTGCCCAGAACGCCGGCACCGGTCCATGCGGCCGCGCCTTGCAGCAGCGTGCGGCGATTCAACGAAGAAAAGTTCATAAGGTGGTCTCGATGGTGCAAAGGGGGGGATCGAATCAGGCAAGGCGGCATCAGGCCGCGGCTTCGCGCTCCTGCAGCACGCGCCACATCACCTTGCCGCTGCCGCTCTTGGGCAGCGCGTCGACGAACACCAGCTGGCGCGGCGCCTTGTAGCTGGCCATGTGTTCGCGGCACCAGTCGAGGATTTCCTGGGCGCTGACCTGGTCCTTGTGCGAGGCGCGCAGCACCACCACGGCCTTGACGGTCTCGCCGCGGTAGCTGTCGCGCGCCGAGATCACGCAGGCTTCCTGCACGGCCGGGTGCTTGAACATCAGCGCCTCGACTTCGGCAGGCCAGACCTTGAAGCCGCTGGCGTTGATCATGCGTTTGAGGCGGTCGGTGATGAAGAAGTAGCCGTCTTCGTCGATGCGGCCCAGATCGCCCGAGCGGAAGAAGCGCTTGCCGTCGATCTCGATGAACGCGGCTTGGGTCGCGTCGGGGCATTTCCAGTAGCCGGCGAACACCTCGGGGCCGTGGATCACGATTTCGCCCTGCTCGCCCTGCGCCACTTCCTGCAGCGTATCGGGGTCGATCACGCGCGCGTCGGTGCTCATGAACGGAATGCCCAGGCATTGCTGCTTGGGCCGGTCAGGCGGATTGCTGTGCGAAGGCGCGGCGGTCTCGGTGAGGCCGTAGCCTTCGATATAGCGCAGGCCGAACTGGTCGAGCAGGCGCTGGGCCACGGCCTGGGGCATGGCCGCGCCGCCGCCGCCGATGTGGCGCAGGCTGGTGAGGTCGTACTGGTCGAAATTGGGGCTGGCCATCAGGTCTATGACCATGGTCGGGATATTGGTCCAGCTCGTGACCTGGTAGCGCGAGATCAGCCGGCCCGCGAGCTCGCGCTCCCAGCGCGGCATCAGCACCAGCGTCGCTCCCAGGCAGATGCTGGTGTGCAGCATGGACACCAGGCCCGTGATGTGGAACATGGGCACCACGCCCAGCACCACCTGCTCGCTGGTCGCATTGCTCCAGATGCCCGACGCCACGGCGTTGTGCATGATGGAACGGTGGGTGTGCATGCAGCCCTTCGGCAGTCCCGTGGTGCCGCTGGTATAGGGCAGAACGCACAGATCGTCGCTGCCCGCGGTATGCGCCGAAGGCGCGGCCGTGCAGGCCAGCGCGGCGTCCCAGGCATGGACCTGGCCTTGCGCCAAGGCCGGCAAGGGATGGCGCGTGAGCAGCCATTCGCGCCATTGCTCGGGCGGCGCATCGGGGCCTTCGATGTCGGCGTCGAACGCATCGCTGAACTGCGTGACCACCAGATGCTGCAAGCCGCTGCCCGCGGGCAAGGCATTGCTGGCCTTGACGAGTTCGAGGGCCAGATCGCCGCTGGTCAGCGCCACTTTGGCGTCGGGATCGGTGATGTAGTGCTGCAGCTCGTCGGCGCGGTTCATGGGGTTGACCGGCACCGCCACCGCGTTGGCGCGCATGATGGCGTAATGCGCGATCACCAGCTGCGGCGAGTTCTGCATCAGCACCACGACGCGGTCGCCCCGGCCCACGCCCAGGCTTTGCAGATAGGCCGCGACGCGCTCCACGTCCGCGGCCAGCTCGCCATAGGTCAGGTGGCGGCCGAAGAACACCAATGCCGTCTTGTCGGGATAGCGCCTGGCATTGACGGCCAGGTTATCCCATACCGACGTGGCTGGAACGGTGATCGAATGGGGCAGCCGGTTGGGCCAGAAAGCGTGATGAGGGCGCATGGATGTTGCTCGCTATGAAACCAGCACCCAGACTAGGCCAGCGCGGGCGCGCTGGCACTAGGAACAGACCTAGGTAAGGGTCACCTGCGCGACCCTCGCCTTGTCAGAACGCGGCCGACAGCTGCAGGTAGACCGTGCGCGGCTGGCCCACGTACAGGCCGCTGTTGTTGTCGTCGAACGAGCGCGTGAAGTAGCGGCGATCGAACAGGTTCTTGATGCCTGCGCCTATGCGCACATTGCTGTAGGCCGGGCCCAGCGAATAGCTGCCGCGGATGTTCCACAGCATGTAGCCCGGAATGCGGCCGTTGTTGCCCGCGGCGGTCTCGGCGACGGTGTTGCGGTTGTCGGCGAACTGGCTCGATTGCAGCGTGCCGTCGATGCCGGCCTTCCACGCTCCGGCCTGGTAGTCGACGCCGAACGCCGCCTTGTGGCGCGGCGAGAACGGCACCTGGTTGCCCTTGTTGGGGCCGTCTTCGAGGATGGATGCATCGACATAGGCATAGCTCGCGTAGACGCCATAGCCCTTCATCGCGCGCAGCGCGCTGCCCAGGTCGTAATGCACCCCGCCTTCGAGGCCCAGATGCCGGGTCTTGCCGCGCGCGTAGACGCTGTTCGACTGCTGGTTGCTTTCGTACTGGTTGCTGAACGTCATGCTGAACAGGCCCAGCTCGGCGCGCAGCGCGCCGTTGTCGTAGCGCGTGCCCACCTCGTACGAGCGCGCCTTCTCGGGCTCCACGCTGCCGCTGGTGACGGCCTTCGCCATCTTGCTGTACTGCACGGTGCCGAACGAGCTGTCGGTGCTCGCGTAGAGGTTCCACTGGTCGTTGACGTAGTACATGACGTTGAGCGCGGGCAGCAGCGGCCGGTACTTGCCCGCGTCGCGCGCGCCGTTCAGCAGGTTCTGCTGCGACGAACGGATCTGCTCTACGCGCACGCCGGGCACGATGGTCCAGTTGCCGATGTTGATGCGGTCGTCGATGAACAGCGCATGGGCCTGGGTCTCGCCCTGGGTGTGGCGGTCGTGCGGGCTGGACTCGCTGGGCAGCGCGGCGGAGCTGCTGGGCAGGCGGTAGCGGAACTCCTCGCTCTGCTCGCTCACATAGCGGTGGCCTACGCCGATTTCATGGCGCGCGCCGGCCCAGCGAAAGCCCTGGGTGAAGCGGGTTTCGATGCCGCGCACCGTGTAGTCACGCGGCGACAGCGAGACAAAGCTGCCCTGGTCGAGATAGCCGCTGCGCAGCGTCTCGGTCTGGAAGGCCAGCACCGACAGCTGGCGCGATGCATCGGGCTTGTATTCATAGCCCGCGCTCACGAGATTGCGATGGCCCCAGAAACGGTCCTTGGGGCGCGTGGACTGGTAAGGGTCGGCGTTGAAGTCGGCGCGCGACAGGCCGCCGGGCATGTCGGCCTCCCCGGTATAGCGCTGCAGCGTGGCCGTGAACTTGTGCGCCGCATTCATGCGGTACTGGGTCTTGAGCATGAAGTCGTCGATGCGCGTGCCGCTGTGCTCGCGCGAATCTTCGCCGCGCACGCCCGAGTACAGCAGCACCGCGCCCAGGCCGCTGTCCAGCGTGCCGCCGGCCATCAGGCTGCTCGTGGTCTTGAGCCCGCCCGAAGCCGCGTGCTCGGTCTGCACGTCGACGCTGGCCGCGGATTTGGCGGGAATCGCGCGCGTCACGAAGTTGACGATGCCGCCCACGTTCTGCGGGCCGTAGCGCACCGCGCCGCCGCCGCGCACCACGTCGACTGCATCCATATTGCCCAGCGACACGGGCGCGAACGACAGCTGGGGCTGGCCGTAGGGCGCGAACGGCACGGGCACGCCGTCCATCAGCACCGTGGAGCGCGCGGCCAGGCGCGGGTTGAGGCCGCGCACGCCGAAGTTCATCGCCATGTCGTGGCTGCCCGTGCCGTTGTTCTCGGGCGCCATCACGCCGGGAATGCGGTTGAGCACTTCACGCATCGCGGTCGCGCCGCCGGCCGTGAAGTCGGCGCGCGTGACCAGATCGCGCGCGCCCGCATGTTCGAACACGCTGGCGGCCGTCGGGTCGGCAAGCCAGTTGCCGACCACGGTCACGCTGTCCATCGCGGCAGCGGCGCCCACCTTGGGCTGGGCGCGCAGGCGCAGGCCGTAAACCTGGCCGCCGCGATCGAAGGCTTCGAGCGGCGTGCCCTGCAGCAGTTGCGCAAAGCCCTGCTGCAGCGTGAAGCGGCCGCGCAGTCCCGCGCTCTGGCGGTCCTGCGTGAGCTGGGCGTCGGCCGACCAGGCAATGCCCGCGCGCTGGGCGAACTGGTTGAGCGTGCTGCCCAGCGGGCCCGCGGGAATGTCGAAGTCCTGCGCGGCGACGGCCGCGCTTTGCGCATGGGCTGTGGTCGCGGCCATGGGCAGGGCCAGCGCGCCCAGGCTGGCAATCATGGCGATGCAGGCATGGCGCAAAGGAGTCAGCGCGGCGGGGGCGGGGAAATGTGAAGGCACGGCAGGGGTTCCAGAAAGAAGTTCCAAGAAGGGTTCACTTCCCATGCCACGCGGGTGGGCAAAAAGCGGAACTGATTTGTGGAATATTTTTTTGGCGTTCCGAATTTCCCGCTTTTGAGCGCAGGCCCCCTCTCAATCCCTCGCCCTGACCGTGACCCACCAATCCGTCGTGCGCCGCACGTCCACCGCCAGCGTCTGGGCGACCATGGCCAGCACGCGGTCGGTGTCGGCGAGCGGAAACACGCCGTCGAGCCGCAGGTCGGCAACCGCGGGGTCGCAGCCCAGGTGGCCCGCGCGATGGCGCGCCAGTTCGCGCACAAAGTCATCCAGCCGCATGTTGTCGGCGATCAACAGCCCGTCGACCCAGGCCTGGCGCGCGGCGCTCGCGGGTGCGACGTCCCCCACCTGCCGGGCGCTGAACACCGTCTGTTCGCCTGCATCCAGTACTTGCACCGGCGCGCGCGGAGCGTTCGGCGTGATGCGCACTGCGCCTTCGAACATCCGGCCACACGGGAGTGCTTCAAGGACTTTGAGATGGAGTCGCTGAAGCTGGACTACACCGTGGGCGGTGGCGCAAACCGTGTGGAGCGTGGCGAACTTGTCATTTACAGCTGGAACCGCGAGGCGGAGCCAGCTGGGTTGTTCTAGTGCTCCACCTATCCCGCGAAGGTGGTCGAGCCAAGGAAGGGCTGAAGCAAGCTCATTCGCGATTGAACGGCTACCTTCGCTCGCTGGATGGCTTGCTCCATTGCTTGCGAGCAGTCTCCGCTGATCAGCAAATCCCAATTTGCGGTGCCTGAAGGCTGGCCAGGAGGTAGAGCATTGATGCTGAGGTACGGGACATTGCCGTGCTGTCCATCGATGGAGCGGTCATCATGGAGCGTTTGGTGGACTTCAGCCAAGATATCGGTCGCGTTTTTGATGTCGAGAGGCACAGGAACTCCAGTTGTGAAAGGAGTCTCGATCTTGCCGTCACGACGCTTTTTGTAATTCTCTTTCACCAAAAGAAATTCAAACGCCATCGACCTATCACACCTCATGCGGTGCAGTTTTCGCGCCGCGCTTCAGCCCGGCAAGGACGGCGGTGACTAGTATTGGGAAGCATTCGCATTATTGCAAATCTCCCGTCACCCCTCTAGGAGAAATGCCCCTGTCCCGTTGTGGGCGCCGGCGAGCCGCCCTCCCCGCGCACATGGGCCGCGATGCGCGCGAATTCCGCCGCGGGCTGGCCGGCGACGCAGGCGCGCACATGGTCTTCCCATATCTGGCCCTGCTGCTCCACCTGGGCCTGAAGAAAAGTGTCGTGCATGACCTGGGCGTCGCTGCAGCGCGCATAGGCATAGGGGTTGCGCCCACCGCACAGATGGCGCAGCTGCAGCCAGAACGCCTCGCGGGTCACGGCCTGGCCTTGCACGCGCTGCCACTGGTGCAGCAACTCGTGCGCGAAACAGCCCGCGATCTGCGCATGCGTCAGGCGCAGCGGCTGGTGCGGATCACCCGCCACAAAGCAGATGCGCGGCATGGAAATGCGCCCGCCGTTGAACGACAGCGCGCGCTGCGTGTCGCCCACACGGCGCAGGTAGACGCGCAGCCCGGGCAACTGCGCATCGAGCGTGGCGCCGAAATGCCGGCGCACGAAAGCGCGCTCCAGCGGCAGCAGCGGACGGCTCCAGAACACCATGGACTTCAGCGCTGCATCTGCGCCCAGAGCTTGTCCAGGCGCTTGACGCTGACCGGATACGGCGTGCGCAGCTCCTGGGCAAAAAAGCCCACGCGCAGCTCTTCGAGCATCCAGCGGTATTCCTGCATGCGCGCATCGACCTGGCCCTTGCGGTCTACGACCAGACGCCAGTAGCGCTGCTCGTGCGGGCGCAGCTCGGCCAGGCGCGCGGCGTCGCGCGCGGGATCGGCTCGCCATTTGTCGAGCCGCAGCGTGATCGCCTTGAGATAGCGCGGAAAATGCGCCAGCTGCACCCAGGGCGCGGCCGCGATGAACTGCTTGGGCATGAGCTTTTGCAGTTGCTGCAGCGCGTCGGCCGTGGCTTCGGGCGCGTTCTTCGTGTCCTTGATCTTGCGCGCCGCGGCCGTGTACTCGACCAGAATGGCGCCGGCCAGGCGCGCGACTTCGTTGGCGATCAACGTCAGCCGGCCGCGCCCATCCTGCACGCGCTGGGTGAATTCGGCGGCGTTGGTGGGCAGCGGATCGAGCACGAAAGCCCGGTCCAGCGCGACGTCGATGATCTGCTGGCGCAGGTCTTCCTGCGTGCCCAGCGGCATGAATGCCACGGCCATTTTCTGCAGGTCGGGAATGTTCTTTTCGAGGTACTTGAGCGCGTCCTTGATCTGCAGCGCGAACAGCCGGCGCAGGCCCGCGCGGTGCTTGGCGGCCGCGACTTCGGGCTCGTCGAAGACTTCGATGCCCACGCCGTCGCCGTGATCGATCAGCGCGGGAAAACCCACCAGCGACTGCGCGCCCTGGCGGATTTCCATCAGCTCGGGCAGCGTGCCGAAGCTCCACTGGGTATAGCGCTGGCCCGCCGCGGGCGCATCGCTGGCCGGCTTGGCCGCGGGCGGGGCCTTGGCGGGCGCGGCCGGACTCTGCGCCTGGGCCTTGCCGGCCGGCTTCGCGGCCGCCGGCACGGCGCCGGGCGCGCCGTCTTCGAGCACGTTCGCGAGCTTCATTCCGGCCAGCGCCTGGAACGCGCCGCGCGCCTTGGCACCGAGCTGGGCCTTGAGCGCGCCCAGATTGCGGCCCTGGCCCAATTGGCGGCCATGCTCGTCGGTCACGCGGAAGTTCATGAACAGGTGCGGGCTCAGCATGTCGAGCTTGAAATCGGCGCGCTTGATGTCGAGCGAGGTTTCATCGCGCGCCTGCTTGAGCAGCGCGTCGATCAGCCCGCCCTGCACGAAGCGTTCGGGCGCGCACAGCAGCGTCGCCAGGCGCTGGGCGCTTTCGGGCAGCGGCACGAAGCGGCTGCGCGGGCGCTGCGGCAGGCTCTTGAGCAGCGCCTGGATCTTGTCCTTGAGCATGCCCGGCACCAGCCACTCGGCGCGCTCCTCGCTGACCTGGTTGAGAACGAACAGCGGCACGGTGACGGTGACGCCGTCGCGCGCGTCGCCCGGCGAGTGCAGGTACTGGGCCGCGCAGTCGACGCCGCCGAGCTTGATCACCTTGGGGAAGGCCTGGGTGGTGATGCCCGCGGCCTCATGGCGCATCAGTTCATCGCGCGTGAGGCGCAGCAGGTCGGTGTTCTCGCGGCTCGCGGCCTGGAACCAGCGCTCGAAGGTGGCGCCGCTGAACACATCCTGCGGCAGCTGCTGGTCGTAGAAGGCGTAGATCAGTTCGTCGTCGACCAGCACGTCCTGGCGGCGCGACTTGTGCTCCATCTCCTCGATCTTCGCGACCAGCTTGCGGTTGGCCTGCAGGAACGTGAGGCGCGTGTCCCAGCCGCCATCGACCAGGGCCTGGCGAATGAACAGCTCGCGCGCCGATTGCGGATCGACCTTGCCGAAGCTGGTGCGCCGGCCGTTGTAGACCACCAGGCCGTACAACGTCGCGCGCTCCAGCGCGACGACGTCAGCGCTCTTCTTTTCCCAGTGCGGGTCCAGCAGCTGCTTTTTCAGCAGATGGGCGCCGACTTCTTCGAGCCACACGGGCTCCACGGCCGCAATGCCGCGGCCGTAAAGTCGGGACGTTTCGACGAGTTCCGCGGCGACTATCCAGCGGCCGGGCTTCTTCGACAGATGCGCGCCCGGGTGCGGGTGAAAGCGTATGCCGCGCGCGCCCAGGTAGCTGTCGCTTTCATCGCCCTTGTAGCCCAGGTTGCCCAGCAGCCCCGAAAGCATGGACAGGTGCAGCGCCTCGTAGCCCGCGGGCTGGGTGTTGATCTGCCAGCGCTGCTCCTTGACCACCGTGAGCAGCTGCGAATAGATGTCGCGCCACTCGCGCACGCGGCGGATGTTGATGAAGTTCTGGCGCAGCAGCTGTTCCCACTGGCGGTTGCTGATCTTGTGCGTGGCGTCGTCGGCCGGCACGGGCACGCCTGCGTCGGGTTTCCAGGCCAGGGCCGCATCGGCCTGGACCGGTGCCTGCGCACCCGTGCTGCGCTGGGCCACGGGCAGGAAAGCCGCGCTGCGCGCCGAGACCTTGGGCGCGGGCGCGGACTGGCTGGCCATCTCGCGCCGGCTTTGCGCCACGACCTTGCCGCCGCGCGCGTCCTGCAGCCATTTCCACAGCCGCAGATAGCCGCTGAATTCGCTTTTCTCGTCGTCGAACTTGGCGTGCTGCTGATCGGCCTGCTGCTGGGCGTCGATGGGACGGTCGCGCACGTCCTGCACCGACAGCGCCGAAGCGATCACCAGCACTTCGGCGACGGCGCCGCGCGCACGCGCTTCGAGAATCATGCGGCCCACGCGCGGGTCCAGCGGCAGGCGCGACAGCTCCTGGCCCATGGGCGTGATGTCGCCATGGTCGGTCACCGCGCCGAGTTCGGCCAGCAGCTGGTAGCCGTCGGCGATCGCCCGGCCCGAAGGCGCTTCGAGGAAGGGGAAGTTCACCACGTCGCCCAGGCCCAGCGACTTCATGCGCAGGATCACGCCGGCCAGCGAGCTGCGCAGGATTTCGGGGTCGGTGAACGCCGGGCGCGCAATGAAGTCGGCGTCGTCATAAAGACGGATGCAGATGCCGTCGGCCACGCGGCCGCAACGGCCCGCGCGCTGGTTGGCCGCGGCCTGGCTGATGGGCTCGACCAGCAGCTGTTCGACCTTGCTGCGAAAGCTGTAGCGCTTGACGCGCGCCGTGCCCGCGTCGATCACATAGCGGATTCCGGGCACGGTGAGCGACGTCTCGGCGACGTTGGTCGCGAGCACGATGCGCCGGCCCGTGTGGCCTTCGAAAATGCGGTCCTGCTCGGCCTGCGACAGCCGCGAGAACAGCGGCAGCACTTCGGCGCCGCGCAGCACGGGCTGGTGCTGCAGATGCTTGCGCAGATGGTCGGCGGCTTCGCGGATTTCGCGTTCGCCCGGCAGGAACACCAGGATGTCGCCGCCGCGCGCGCCGGCCCACAGCTCGTCGACGCCGTCGGCGATCGCTTCGTTGAGGCCGTAGTCGCGGCTTTCCTCGAACGGGCGATAGCGCTGCTCGACCGGGAAAGTGCGGCCCGAGACCATGATGACCGGCGCCGGGCCGTCGGCCGAGGCGAAGTGGCGTGCGAAGCGATCGGCATCGATGGTCGCCGAAGTCACCACCACCTTGAGGTCGGGACGCTTGGGCAGGATCTGGCGCAGATAGCCCAGCAGGAAGTCGATGTTGAGGCTGCGTTCGTGCGCCTCGTCGATGATCAGCGTGTCATAGGCCTTGAGCAGCGGATCGGTCTGGGTTTCGGCCAGCAGGATACCGTCGGTCATCAGCTTGACCGACGTGTCCTTCGACAGCCGGTCCTGGAAACGCACCTTGTAGCCGACCACGCCGCCCAGCGGCGTCTTGAGTTCCTCGGCGATGCGCTTGGCCACGGAACTCGCGGCGATGCGCCGCGGCTGGGTGTGGCCGATCAGCTTGCCCTGGGTGCCCGCGGGCGCATTGCACTTGCCGCGGCCCAGCGCCAGCGCTATTTTTGGCAGCTGCGTGGTCTTGCCCGAGCCGGTCTCGCCGCAGACAATGATCACCTGGTGCTGCTCCATGGCGCGCATGATCTCCTCGCGCCGTGTCGACACGGGCAGGGAGGCAGGAAAATCAAGGGTGTACGCGCGCGGCGCGGCAGCGGTCTGCGGATCGGAAAAAGGCATAGCCCGCCATTATCCGCAGCCCGGGCCCGCAGCGCTTGCGGGCCATGATTTATTCCAGGCCGGCGCAGGACTCTGCCGTGCACTGATGCGCGCAGACAACTTCTTTGCCCTGCGCCTTACAGGCAAGCGCTGCGTGCTTATGATGCGACATTTGTCGCCAAGGCTTTCCGCCCTTCCACGCCCGCCCGCCCCGCCCATGTCCACCGTCTTCAACTTCACCTTCGTTCCCTGGTTCCGTTCGGTTGCGCCCTATATCCACAAATTCCGCAACCAGACCTTCGTCGTCGGCATCACGGGCGAAGCCATTGCCGCGGGCAAGCTCACGAGCATTGCCCAGGATCTGGCGATGATCCAGGCCATGGGCGTGCGCATCGTGCTGGTCCACGGTTTCCGCCCCCAGGTCAACGAACAGCTACAGGCCAAGGGCCATGCGCCGCAGTACTCGCACGGCATACGCATCACCGACTCGGTGGCGCTCGACTGCGCGCAGGAAGCCGCGGGCCAGCTGCGCTACGAGATCGAAGCCGCGTTCAGCCAGGGCCTGCCCAATACGCCCATGGCCGGCGCCACGGTGCGCGTGCTGTCGGGCAACTTCGTCACCGCGCGCCCCGTGGGCATCGTCGACGGCGTCGATTTCAAGCATTCGGGCCTGGTGCGCAAGGTTGATGTGAACGCCATTCGCCAGACGCTCGACATGGACGCGATGGTGCTGCTGTCGCCGTTCGGCTTCTCGCCCACGGGTGAGGCGTTCAACCTGAACATGGAAGAAGTCGCGACCAGCGTGGCCATTGAACTCAAGGCCGACAAGCTGATCTTCCTGACCGAAGTGCCCGGCATCCACCAGCACCCGCTGGAGCCCGCGGGCGACGACAACCCCATTGATACCGAGCTGCCGCTGGCGACCGCCCAGTCGCTGCTGGCCCAGCTGCCCGCGCCGCAGCAGCCCACCGACACCGCGTTCTACCTGCAGCATTGCGTCAAGGCCTGCAAGGCCGGCGTGGAGCGCAGCCACATCCTGCCGTTCGCCGTTGACGGCGCGCTGCTGCTCGAAATCTATGTGCACGACGGCATAGGCACCATGGTCATCGACGAGAAACTCGAGGAGCTGCGCGAAGCCACGGCCGACGATGTCGCGGGCATCGTGCAGCTGATCGAGCCGTTCGAGAACGACGGCACGCTGGTCAAGCGCAGCCGCACCGAGATCGAGCGCGATATCACCAACTACACGCTGATCGAGCACGATGGCGTGATCTTCGGCTGCGCCGCACTCTACCCCTACCCCAAGGAAAAGACCGCCGAAATGGCCGCCGTGACGGTCTCGCCCAAGAGCCAGGGCACGGGCGACGGCGAGAAGCTGCTCAAGCGCATAGAGCAGCGCGCGCGCAACCAGGGGCTCGAGAGCCTGTTCGTGCTGACCACGCGCACCATGCACTGGTTCATCAAGCGCGGCTTCCAGCCCGTGGACCCGAACTGGCTGCCCGAGTCGCGCAAGGCCAAATACAACTGGGACCGCAAGAGCCAGGTGCTGGTGAAAAAGCTCTGATTTTTCGCCGTTTGGCGCGGTTTTCGAGGCCAGGCCGTTCACCCTTCGACAGGCTCAGGGCGAACGGGGAACCTGCGCCTGTCCCCTCGCCTGCCGCGCTATCATCGGCGCTGCCACCAATCACGCTTACCGCTCCCGTTTTCATGCCCCTGCCCGTTCTCTACTCCTTCCGCCGCTGCCCTTATGCCATCCGCGCCCGCCTGGCGCTGGCCCATGCGGGCATTGCCTGCGAGCTGCGCGAAGTCAATCTGCGCGCCAAGCCGCAGGCGCTGCTGCAGGCCTCGCCCAAGGCCACGGTGCCGGTACTGGTGGACGCGGATGGCGTGATCGAGCAAAGCCTGGAAATCATGCTCTGGGCGCTGCGCCAGAACGATCCCGACGGCTGGCTTGCGCCCACCGAAGGCAGCGAAGCCGACATGCTGGCGCTGATCCATGACCTGGATACGCGCTTCAAGCCCGCGCTGGACCGCTGCAAGTACCCCGAGCGCTACAGCGCCGCCGAAGTCAACGACGCCCAGGCTGAGGCGCTGACCTGGCTGGCGGCGCTCGACGAACAGCTGGCAGACACCGGCTATCTGTTCGGCCTACATCCCAGCCTGGCCGACATGGCGCTGCGCCCGTTCGTGCGCCAGTACGCGCGCATCGACGAAGCCCAGTGGGCCGAACAACCCTGGCCCGCGCTGCAGGCCTGGCTGCAGCGCTGGATCGACTCGGCGCTGTTTGCCGAAGTGATGGAAACCTATCCCGGCTGGCGCGACGGCGAGACCGGACCCACCTTCATGGCCCAGGTGTCGGGCGCGCAGTAAGCGCATTCCGGCGGCGTTTCGCGGCCCGGCGCTGGGCTGCCTCATTGACCTCGTCGTCAGCCCCTGCCCTGAGCCGTAGCAGGCCAGCCGCACGCCATTCGACCTGGCCTTCCTCGATGCATTGCTCAGGGAGAGGGCAACTGCACCTCCTGGTAACCGGGATTGCCCATGCGTGTGGTCACAGTCGCGTTCTGGGCATTGACTGGCCGCCTGATTTCATCTTCCGGCACCGAGGGCGCAGGCCTCCTGGTTGCGCCAGCCGGCGCGATCTCAGCCGGGGCGCCGGTTTGCCTTCTGGGGGAAAAGGTTTTCTTCGCTGTGCTGCCATCCGGGTTCCGCGCAGCTGTGTTTTCTGCAGAACTTGGCCCGGGATTGTTTGCGACGAACAGGGTCATGGCTTCATGCATGGCGTGGCCGGATATGGAAGGCGCTGGATTACTGATTTTCTGCGGCATTGCGTTTTTCGACGAGTCCACGATAAAGTCCTGGGGATATTCTTCCAGAATATATTTTAAGCAATTGGCGTAGTGCTCACTCCTGGAACGTATACGACTTTTAATTTTATCGTCCATCTGCGTGCCTTCATCATCCAGCTGCTTGATTTTACCTTTCAACTGATCAATTACATTCTCCACCTGCGCCCTGGAGAACCAGCCCTTTTGTTCCATCAGCCAATTCATCAAAGAAACATCTCCAGTCTCTACAGAATATAAAAGTATGGATTGTCCCTGATTAGATATTTTGCTGACATCTGCACCTGCCTCTTTCAACATGGAAGCCTGCGGCCAGGCATGGAATCGCAGGGCCCACATCAATGCCGTATAGCCATCTGCATCGGCATGATCGATATGCTCAGGGCTGGAATCTGCATCAATCAATTCGGATAATATTTCGATTTTTTTAGTTAAAGCCAATGTCAAAGCGGTCCAACCACTTCCCTCAAACTCCACACGCAGATCCGCTCCACTCGCTATCAAGAACTTCACGCCTTCAACATTTTCGTGAACAACAGCCGCCATCAATGCTGTAAATCCACGAAAGTCTTTTACATCTATGCTATCGACTTTTTTAATAGCCAACTCTAATGCCTCGGAACCTGGACCTTGAGCCGCGCGAGTAAGGTTGGAATCGCTTTGAATCAGAAGCTGACCACCAGTCGGCGAGTGGTCAAAAGTAGAATTTACCTTTGGCAAAGATGCATTTATGATCATTTCGATCTCCGAATTGGTTAGCACACCCCAGGATTTGGCAGCCATACAAAATCGCATCGACTCGATTTCTTCAGCAGTGCCGCAATGAGTGGCAACCTGCAGCGATCAGTTCCCCAGGGTTTACCCTAGGTCAGTCGTTGCAGACAGAACTTCTTTCATGCTCCTGCACGCGGCTTGGTGCCTGCCGAGCGCGGCAGTCAGAAAGCGATGTCGCCTCGGCCAATCTCCCGCGATTGCCCCGGCGCAAGTCCTTCGAGCGTCAGATTCGCCATGCTCTGGCGCAGCAGCCGCAGCGTCGGGTGGCCTATGGCCGCGGTCATCTTGCGCAACTGGCGGTTCTTGCCTTCGACGATGCTCACTTCCAGCCACACATCCTGCACCGACTTGCGCAGTCTTACCGGCGGATCGCGTGGAGCGACTTCAGGCTGCGGATCGAGCAGAGTGGCCGTGCACGGCTTGGTGTGGTAGTCCTCGATGCGCAGTCCCGTGCGCATGCGCTGCAGCGCCTCCTCGCTCGGCACGCGCTCGACCAGCGCCCAATAGGTCTTGGGCTTTTCATTGCGTGGATTGAGCAGCCGCTCGATCAGCGGGCCGTCGTCGGTCAGCAACAGCAGGCCTTCCGAATCCTTGTCGAGCCTGCCCGCGGGATAGACGCCCTTGGGCAGGCCGAACTCGGCCAGCGAGCGCGCGCCATCCTCGGGAGTGAACTGGGACAGGACGCCATACGGCTTGTGAAAGAGGAAGTAACGGGACATCGGCTATATCAACTGCAGCGGCAAAACAAGCTATTGTCCTCCAGGCAGCTCTGGCGCCGGCCGCGCCGCACGGCGCCGCAGCCCATGGAAAAACACCACGACCAGCAGCGCCCATGCGGCCCAGGCCAGCGCCCAACTGCTGTCGAGCGCGCGCACATGCACCAGCGAGCGAACATTGGTCGCCATCGCAAGCGCCAGTCCCACAAAGGCCAGGGCCCACCAGATCCAGCGCCGGCCTTGTGCCTGCCACGCGAGCCAGACCCAGGCCAGACCGAACAGCAATCCAGCGAACAGCATGCCGAGCCAGTGGAGCAGCCATGGCGCATTCAGCCCATAGGCCGGAATCGCGATGGCCGGCATGATCCAGCCCAGCAACAGGAAACGCTCGCCCAGGCAGTACAGCATCTGGCGCATGATGGCGCGCGGCAGTTGCGCGACCGCGGGCATTCCGGGCGTGAGCTGCAGTTCGGCCAGACCCGCACCACGGTCCTGGCGCAACTGCGCGAGCCGGATCGCGGGCTTGAGTGCCAGAAAGGGCGCAGCGGCAATCATCAGCGCCAGGAAAATCCCGCGCTCGCGCTCCGGCGGCCAGAACAGCCCCCAGGCCAGCGCCGCGGCCCCGACACCGGCAAACACGAGATAGGTCAAGGCCTGGCCTTTCCTGCCATACAGCTGGCGCGTGGTCTGGCACACCGGGCCCAGCAAGGCCGCGAGCAGATCCCGGGCGCGGGTACGCGGTGCCGTGGCGGTCGATGCCGCGGCGGCCGATGCCGCGGCGGCCGATGCCGCGGCGCCCGTGTCGCGGCCCGCAGCGCGCTGCGGCTGGGACGTGACCGGACGCAGCAGGTTCGTGAGGCTCAACTCCGAGCCGCTCAGCGCCACGCCCAGAGGCGCGAAATGCGCCGCACGCATGCGGCTCAGTTGCCAGCGCCAGGCCAGCGCCGACAGACACAGCGCGATCCCCGTCAGCAGGCCACAGGCCAACGGATTCGCGACCACGGCAAAGTCGCCCACGACCAGCAGCAGCGGCACCAGCGGAACCACCATCGGCATGCTCATCGCGAGCAGGCCCAGCGCCGATCCCAGGCACAGCGCGGCGAGCAGGGTCAAACCATCGACGCCTGCGGGCGCAAAGCAAGCGAGCACGGCCAGCGGCAGCAGCGTGCTGCCCGCGCCATGCACCAGGGCGCCGCGCCAGAGCAGGCGCGGCACGCGCGGCAGCCGCAAGGCGGCCATCTGGTAGGCCAGCGCGCACAGCCGCCCGCCCAGCAGCAGCCACCACAGCGCCGCGACCCAGGCACCGCCGAGCAGATAGGCGTGCGGCACGTCGTCATCGGCAATACGGCCCATCGCGGCCAGCAGCGCCAGCAACAGCAGGCACAGCCCCAGGCCCGGCAGGCTGAGCCTGGGCTCGGGAAACACCTGGCGCAGCAGCGCCAGCACCCCACCAGCGCGCGCGCTCATGCCGTGAGCTCCACGAACAGGTCTTCGAGGCCCAGCGGCTGCGCACGTACGCCTTCGGGCCAGGCAACGGGCCCGCCGCGCACGACCAGCACGCTCGCGCCTTCATTGAGGCCGCGGCGCATGAGTTCACCGGGCAGCGGCGCGTCCGGCAGCGGCACATGCGCGGGCCAGACCAGCCGGCGCAGTTCGTCCTTGAGCTCATCGAGGCCTGCATGCAGGTGCACGCGGCCCTGGTGCAGCACCGCGATATGCGAGGCCACGCGCTCCAGGTCGGAAATGATGTGCGTGGAAAACAGCACCGTGCTGCCCTGCTCGCCCGCGAGTTGCACGATTTCGCGCAGCAGCGCGCGCCGCGCGAGCGGGTCCAGCGCCGATGCGGGTTCGTCGAGCACCAGCAGGCGCGGGCGCGGCGCAATCGCGCGAATGATGGCCGCCTGCTGGCGCTCGCCCGGCGACAACGTCACGAGGCGGCGGCGCGCATCCAGCTTCCAGTCCTTTTGCAGGCGCGCCACGAGTGCATGGTCCCACTGCGGATAAAGCCCGGCCACGAGTTCGAGCATCGCGCCCACGGTCAGCCAGTCGAAGCCATCGGCGCGCTGCGGCACATAGCCGAGCGCGGCCTTGTCGTCGTCGTCCAGCGCCTGCGCGGGTTTGCCGAACAGCAGCGCCTGGCCCTGGTCCGCGGCGCGCAATCCCAGCAGGCATTCGATCAACGTGCTCTTGCCTGCGCCATTGCGGCCCAGCAAGCCCAGCACGCTGCCGGGCGCGACGCTCAGCGCGACGTCTTCGAGCACCGCGAGCTTCCCATAGCGCTTGCCCAGTCCCTGCGCCTGCAACAGCGCCACTCCCTCTCCTGTCATCCGGATTTCCTTTCGTTGTTCATCATCTGCTGCAGGGCCTGCGCCACCTGATCGGCGGGCAGGTCGAGTTCTCGCGCCTGGCGCGCGAGGTCGCGCAGCGCGGGCGCGAGCGCCGCGAGCCGCTGGTCCAGCGTCTGCGCGCCTTGCGCCTGCTGCGAGACCACCATGCCCTTGCCGCGCTGGCGTTCGAGCACGCCCTGCGCTTCGAGCTGGGCATAGGCCTTGGACACCGTCATCGGATTGACCGCATGCACGGCCGCCATGTCGCGCACCGAAGGCAGCGGCGTGCCCGGCGCGCACTGGCCTGCCGCGACCATGCGCAGCACCTGCCCCGCGATCTGGCGGTAGATCGGCTCGGGCAGGCCGGGTTCGATATGAAAAGCGGCAGCGTCCATGTGTATCAGTATACCAATACACTTGGCATAAAAAAAGAGCCCGTACCTCCAACAAGGTACGGGCCCGCGCAGCGTTGTCGTTCAGTCCACGCTGCGCGTGACTTCGAGCGCCTGCGCCACCACATCGCGCGTGAGCGTGGGCACAAAGCTTTCGATGAAGTGGAAAGCGTAGCCGCGCAGCCAGGCGCCGCGGCGCAGGCCCAGGCGCGTCAGGTTGACTTCGAACAGATGACCGGCGTCGAGCAGGCGCAGATGGCGGTCGCGCTCGGCGTCGACGGCGATCGAGGCGACGATGCCCACGCCCATGCCCAGCTCCACATAGGTCTTGATCACGTCGGCGTCCATGGCCGACAGCACCACGTCGGGCGCCAGGCCTTCGCGCGCGAAAGCTTCGTCGATGTGGGCCCGGCCGGTATAGCCTTGCTCATAAGTGATGATCGGGTACTGCACCAGCTGCTCCAGCGTCAGCGGCCCGTCGATGTCGAGCAGCGCATGGCCTGGCGGCACGACGATGCTGTGCGTCCAGCGGTAGCAAGGCAGCGTCACCAGCTCGTCATGGGTGCTCAAGGCTTCGGTCGCCACGCCGATGTCGGCTTCGCCGCTGAGCAGCATCTGCGCCACTTGCTGCGGCGAGCCCTGGTGCAGGTGCAGCACGACCTGGGGAAAGCGGCTGCGAAAATCGCGCACCACCTGCGGCAGCGCATAGCGTGCCTGCGAGTGCGTGGCGGCGATCGACAGCCGGCCCTGGTCGCTGGTGCTGAAGTCGAGGCCCGCGCGGCGCAGGTTGTCGGCTTCGAACAGCAGTTTCTCGACGATGGGCATCAGGCTTTCGCCGGGCGGCGTCAGGCCGGTAAGGCGCTTGCCCGCGCGCACGAAGATCTGCACGCCCAATTCTTCTTCGAGCTCGCGGATCTGGCGGCTCACGCCGGGCTGGGAGGTGTAGAGCGCCTGCGCGACTTCGGTGAGGTTGAAGCCCCGACGCACTGTTTCACGCACCGAGCGCAATTGCTGGAAATTCATGCCACTAGCCTATATTCTTCGGGCGTTTACGACCGCGGGGTTGCGGCATGCGCGCCGCCTGCGCGCATCGTTACAAGAAATCGGTGCCGGCTCACGCCAGCGCCAGCGCGCTTTCCCAGCGCACGAGATGTTGGTCGACCTGCGGCTCGGCTTCAAGAAACTCGAGCTGATTGCCGGCCGGGTCCTTGAGATAAAAGCGCGCAAAGCCCGCCAGGCCCTGGTTTTCGACCAGGGGCAGCTGCGCGGCCAGCAGGCGCTCGCGCAGCGCGGGCAGATCCTGCACTTCGAATGCCAGGTGCGAGACCGCGGGCAGCGGCTGCCATTGCGCGACCCCGACCAGATCGATGCGCTGGCCGCCGGCCGCGAAGTGCAAGGCCGAGCCTTCGGTCTGCTCGCCCGGCAGTTCGCTCAGGCCCAGCAGATCGCGGTAGAAATGCCGCATCGCCGGCGCATTGCCGGCACGGAATGCGAGTTGCAGATGGTGAACGCCACGAATGCTCATG
Organism: Acidovorax sp. CCYZU-2555; assembly: GCF_018413525.1. Lineage (GTDB taxonomy): Bacteria > Pseudomonadota > Gammaproteobacteria > Burkholderiales > Burkholderiaceae_C > Comamonas. The sequence continues at coordinate 26,566 of NZ_JAHCDD010000026.1, read as the reverse complement.
CTGCCCCCACCGCCGCGCCGCAGCCGCCGCTACGTACCAGGCTGCGCAGCGGAATGCGCCGCGCCCGTTTGCGCGACCGCACTGGCGCAATCAGGTTCCAGCTGGCGGCCGTGATGGCAATCAGCTGCAATGTGGGCGTCAGTGGGGCCAGGCCGCGGACGGCAGGCTTGAGGCAGGTGTTCATGGGAGCTCTCCTTGCGGCGCCGACCGGAGTCGGCGCCGTATGCGCTTACTTGCGGGTATAGATCTGGTCGAAACTGCCGCCGTCGGCAAAGTGGTCCTTGTCGGCCTTGGCCCAGCCACCGAAGGCCTGGTCAATCGTCACCAGCGTCAGCTTGGGGAAGGTGTTGGCGAACTGCGCCTTGGCCTTTTCCGAAGTCGGACGGTAGAAGTTGCGGCCGGCGATCGCTTGTGCTTCCTCGGAGTAGAGGAACTTCAGGTACTCCTCGGCGACGGCACGCGTGCCGCGCTTGTCGACCACCTTGTCGACCACGGCCACCGAAGGCTCGGCCAGAATGGAGATCGAAGGAACCACGATGTCGAACTTGTCGCGACCGAACTCCTTGAGCGCCAGGAAAGCTTCGTTTTCCCAGGCCAGCAGCACATCGCCCACGCCGCGTTGCACGAAAGTCATGGTCGAGCCCCGCGCGCCGGTGTCCAGCACGGGAACGTTCTGAAACAGCTTGCCGACGAATTCCTTGGCCTTGGGGTCGCCGCCGTACTTGCGCTTGGCGAATTCCCAGGCCGCGAGGTAGTTCCAGCGCGCGCCGCCCGAAGTCTTGGGGTTGGGCGTGATCACCTGCACGCCGGGCTTGATCAGGTCGTCCCAATCCTTGATGCCCTTGGGATTGCCCTTTTTCACCAGGAACACGATGGTCGAGCTGTAAGGCGCCGAGTTGTGCGGCAGGCGTTTTTGCCAATCGGCATTCACCTGGCCGCCGTTCTTGGCGACCGCGTCGATGTCGCCGGCCAGCGCCAGCGTCGCCACGTCGGCGTCGATACCGTCAATGATGGAGCGCGCCTGCTTGCCCGAACCGCCGTGCGATTGCTTGATCGAGACCGTCTGCCCGGTCTTGGCTTGCCAGTGCTTGGCGAACGCCTGGTTGTACTCGACGTACAGCTCGCGCGTGGGATCGTAGGAAACATTCAGCAGTGTCAAGGACTGCGCCATGGCCGGACCCGCCGTGAGTGCAACGCTGGCAGTCAGCGCGAGCAGGGCTGGAAACTTGATAAAGTGACGGCGAATTGTCATTTGGGCCTCGAAAAGGTTGCGGTAAGCGCTTGGACGCTGCTGAACGCATTCTGAAACCGACCCATCAAAACTTAAACCAATAAGATTTCAGTTCGTTATATCTAAAACATCTGAAGTCAGTACAAGGATTTTTTCCCCATGGCACGTACCGTTCACTGCATCAAGCTCGACAAAGAAGCCGAAGGCCTGGATTTCCCTCCCTATCCGGGTGAGCTGGGCAAGCGCATCTGGGAAAGCGTGAGCAAGGAAGCCTGGGCGGGCTGGCTCAAGCACCAGACCATGCTGGTCAACGAAAACCGCCTGAACCTGGCCGATGCGCGCGCGCGCCAGTACCTGGCACGCCAGATGGAAAACCATTTCTTCGGCGGCGGCGCCGACGCCGCGGTCGGCTACGTGCCGCCCACAGAGGCTTGAAGCACTGCCCGGGCCGCATCCATTGACGGCCCCTGGTCAGGACGGGATAATCCCGTTTTTCTGCGGGAGAGCAAGGCGTTCGATGCGCCTTCGCCGAAGGCGCAAACTCCCATAATCGCTCAGGCACCCGGAACCGCAGAAATCGTTCGCCAACTGGAGAGAAGTCGGGGTGCGCCTTGCGCGCCGCCGACTCACCGAAGGGGCAAGCGCCCCTGGCTCGCAAGCGGCTGGGAGCGCCCAAACTCTCAGGTACAAAGGACAGCGGGAGAGGCGTATCGGCACCGTCGCAGGACGGGCCGGTTTCCACCGAGACTTTTTGCGTGTCCTCTTCCATCTCCGCGATCCAGCCTTTGCAGGCGTCCTCCCCCATCGACACCATGCTGGTGATCTACCTCGTGGCGATCACCGCCGAAGCCATGTCCGGCGCACTGGCCGCGGGCCGGCGCAACATGGACATCTTTGGTGTCGCGGTGATCGCCTTCGTCACCGCCCTTGGCGGCGGCACCATACGCGACATGGTGCTGGGCCACTTCCCCATAGGCTGGACCCAGCACCCCGAATACGTCTACCTGGTCATTTCAGCAGGCCTGCTGACCACGCTGGTCGCGCGCCATCTGCTGCGCCTCAAGCAGTTGTTCCTGCTGCTCGACGCCATGGGGCTGATCGCGTTTTCGCTGATCGGCTGCAACGTGGCGCTCAAGCTCAACTACCCGCTGGTGGTGGTCATCATCTCGGGCATGCTCACCGGCATCAGCGGCGGCATTCTGCGCGACGTGCTGTGCAACCAGGTGCCCGTGGTGTTCCGCCGCGAGCTGTATGCCAGCGTGTCGCTCGCGGTCTGCGTGCTGTTCCTGCTGCTGCAACACTTCGAGGTGTCCACGGGCATCAGCACGGCCGTCTGCTTTGCGGGCGGCCTGGCGCTGCGCCTGCTGGCCATCCGCTTCAAATGGCGACTGCCGACCTTTTCGTACCAGCAGCGCTGGGAATGACCCCCCATGTCCGAAGCAATTGACTGGCTGCCCGACGGCACGCCCTACAGCCCGCGTTTTTCCGACCGTTACCACAGCGAAAACGGCGGTCTGGACCAGGCGCGCCAGGTGTTCTTCGCGGGCTGCGGCCTGCCCGCGGCCTGGGCCGACGCCGCGCAGTGGCGCATTCTGGAAACCGGCTTTGGCTTCGGGCTCAACTTTCTCGTCACCTGGGCCGCATGGAAAGCCGACCCGGCGCGCCCGCGCCAGCTGCATTTCGTCTCGATCGAGGCCTACCCGGTCACGCAGGACGACATGCGCCGCGCCATGCCGCAGGACCCCACGCTGCGCCCGCTGGCCGAACAGCTCGCGGCGCAGTTCTGGGGCCTGCTGCCCGGCGTGCACCGGCTGTCGTTCGAAAACGGCCAGGTGCAGCTGACGCTCTATATCGGCGATGCCCAGGCCCAGCTGCGCCAGCAGATGCCCACGGTCGACTCTGTCTATCTCGACGGCTTCAGCCCCGCGCGCAACCCTGAAATCTGGGATGCGCAGACGCTCAAGGCGGTCGCGCGCTGCTGCCGCCGCGGCACGCGGCTGGCGAGCTGGACGATTGCGCGCGCGGTGCGCGACGCGCTCGCCGAGAACGGCTTCGAAGTGAAGAAAGTGCCGGGCGTGCCCCCAAAGCGCGACAACCTGCAGGCGCTGTTCAACCCGCGCTGGGAGCCGCGCCGGCGCGCCGACGCCTGGAGCCAGCCACCGGAACTGCCGCCCACAGACGCGCGCCGCTGCATCGTGATCGGCGGCGGCATCGCGGGCGCGTCCGCGGCGTTTCAGCTCGCGCGCCGCGGCTGGCGGGTCGATGTGCTCGATCGGGCCGAGGCTCCGGCCGCGGGCGCCTCGGGCCTGCCCGCGGGGCTGTTCGCGCCCCATGTCTCGCCCGACGACAGCCTGCTGTCGCGCCTGTCGCGCAGCGGCGTGCGCGCGACGCTGCAGCAGGCCCAGGCCCTGCTCACGCCCGGCCAGGATTGGCTGCACTGCGGCGTGCTCGAACACCGCGTGGAAAGCGGCGACGGCCTGATAGGCCTGCCGCGCGAATGGCAGCTCGAAGGCGCGAACGCCGCGCCTGCGGCCGCGCGCCCTCACCCGGGCCATGACTGGAGCCGCCCTGCCGACGGCGCGCAGCGCGCGCTCGCCGGCCTTGACGCGGGCGACGCTGCCTGCTGGCATGCGCAGGCCGGCTGGATACGGCCGGCGCAGCTGGTGCGCGCCCTGCTCGCCCAGCCCGGCATCCGCTGGAACGGCCAGTGCCATGTGGCACAGCTGCGCCGCGAAGGCCTCGACTGGCAGTTGCTGGACGCGCAGGGCGCGCTGCTGGGCGCGGCGCCGCTGGTGGTGATCGCCGGCGGCCATGGCAGCGATCAGCTGCTGCCCGCCGACTGGCCGCTGCAGCGCATGCGCGGTCAGGTGTCGTGGGGCGAACAGACCGACATCGCCGACAACGCGCTGCCGCCCTTCCCGGTCAACGGCAAGGGCAGTCTGGTGCCCAACATTCCGCTGGGCGGCCCCGAGGCCGACCGCGGCTGGTTCATGGGCTCGACGTTCGAACGCGATATCGACATACTGCCGCCATCGGCCGAAGATCAGGCAACAGCCCATGCGGCCAATGCCCAGCGCCTGCAGGCCTTGCTGCCGAACAAGGCCGCAGCGCTCGCTGCCGCGTTCACGGCCACGCCCCATCTGTGGGCCGGCGTGCGTCTCGCGGCGCAAGACAGGCTGCCGCTGGTCGGCCCCGTGGACCCGGTCCACCAGCCCGGACTGTGGACCTGCACGGCCATGGGCGCGCGCGGCATCACGCTGGCCTTGCTGTGCAGCGAACTGCTGGCCGCGCGCCTGCACGACGAGCCGCTGCCGCTGGACGCGCGCCTGGCCCAGGCGCTCTCTACCCAGCGTCTTGGCGCCTGATGGGCGCCTGAGTGAGGGTTTTGCGCCCGGTTCAGAAAACCGGCCAAAAACGCCCCTCGGCGGGCCGCCAGCCCGCGCCAGTGCTTGCGCATAAGCTTATTCGCATAAAGGAAGCACAAAACAATAGTTTGTTCGCCGCCCATACCCGCCTACATTTCCCAGCATGCAAGCATTGAGCGCCCTCCCCACACACGCCGCACGACGGCGTCGGGCGCTTGCGCGACTTTCCTGCATTTGCGTCCGCTCGCTGGAGGCCCCTCACGGCCCGGCAGGGCTTCACCGGTTTTCGCACTGAACCGCCATGTACCAATACACCCCCTTTGACCAGGAATTCGTGAAGCTGCGCGCCGATCAGTTCCGTGACCAACTCGAACGCTGGCAAGCCGGCAAGCTGCCGGAAGACGACTTCCGCCCGCTGCGCCTGCAAAACGGCTGGTATGTACAGCGCTACGCGCCCATGCTGCGCGTGGCCGTGCCCTACGGCGAAATCGCCAGCCGGCAGATTCGCGTGCTCGCGCGTATCGCACGCGAATATGACGAACCCGAGGCAGAAGTCTTCAAGGCGGCCATGGAAGGCCAGGGCCTGCTGGGCACCACTTTCCTGCCCACGCACTGCGCCCACTTCACGACGCGCACCAACGTGCAGTTCAACTGGATTCCGCTGGCCAAGGCCGCCGATGTGATGGACCTGCTGGCCAGCGTCGATCTGCACGGCATCCAGACCAGCGGCAACTGCATACGCAACACCACCACCGACGCCCTGGCCGGCGTGGCCGTCGATGAACTCGTGGACCCGCGCCCCTACGCGGAAATCCTGCGCCAGTGGACCACGCTGCACCCCGAGTTCGCGTTCCTGCCGCGCAAGTTCAAGATCGCGATCAGCGGCGCTCATGAGGACCGCGCCGCCACGGCCTGGCACGACGTGGGCCTGCACATGGCGAAGAACGAAGCCGGCGAAATCGGCTTCAAGGTCTTCGTCGGCGGCGGCATGGGCCGCACGCCCGTGATCTCCACGCAGATCCGCGAGTTCCTGCCCTGGAACCAGGTGATGAACTACATCGAGGCCATCGTGCGCGTGTACAACGAGCATGGCCGGCGCGACAACAAGTACAAGGCGCGGATCAAGATCCTCGTCAAGGCCGAAGGCCAGCAGTACATCGACGACGTCGAAGAGGAATACCGCCAGATCGTCGAAATCGACGGCGGCCCGCACACCATTCCCCAGGCGGAACTCGACCGCGTCAAGGCCTGCTTCGTCGACCCGCAGCTGCCCGATCTGCCCGCGCTGTCGGCCGAGGAAATCGAGCAGTCGCTGCTGACCCAGGCCGCGGCCCACCCCGCGTTCTCGCGCTGGCTGTCGCGCAACGTGCACCCGCACCGCAATCCGCAGCTGCGTGCAGTCACGCTGTCGTTCAAGCGCCCCGGCCAGTCGCCGGGCGACGCCACGGGCGACCAGCTCGACGCACTGGCCGCGCTGATGGACCGTTTCTCGGCCGGCGAAGCCCGCGTGACGCATGACCAGAACGTGCTGCTGCCCTGGGTGCCCGTGGGCGAGCTGTTCACGCTGTGGCAGCAGGCCCGTGATCTGGGCCTGGCCAGCGCCAACGTGCAATTGCTGACCGACATGATCGCCTGCCCCGGCGGCGATTTCTGCGCGCTGGCCAATGCGCGTTCGCTGCCGATTGCCGAAGCGATCACCCAGCGCTACCAGGACCTCGACGAGCTCGACGACATCGGCCCGATCGATCTGCACATCAGCGGCTGCATCAACAGCTGCGGCCACCACCACAGCGGCCACATCGGCATCCTGGGCGTCGACAAGGACGGCAAGGAGTGGTACCAGGTCACGCTCGGCGGCTCGGACGGCTCGCTGCTGTCGGGCGCGTCGGCCGCGGGCAAGGCCATCGGTCCCTCGTTCTCGGCGGCCGAAGTGCCCGACGTGATCGAAGCCGTGCTCGGCACCTACCGCGACCAGCGCACCAGCGGCGAACGCTTCCAGGACACCGTGCGTCGCCTGGGCCTCGATCCGTTCAAGGAAGCCGGCAAGGCCGCGCGCCACCCTGCTCCCGTCGAAGCCGAAGCCACGGCCTGAGTTCCCGGTCCACAAAAAAACCGCTTGAGACGATGAAAATCCTAGCTTCCCACGAACACGAAGCCCTCGCCGAGGGCGACGCCAGCCAGGTGGCGCTGGCCAACGATGCCGATGCCATGGCGCTGCCGCTCGAAGGCGTGACCCGCATCGACCTGCACTTTCCGCAGTTCACCGACGGCCGCGCTTTCAGCCAGGCTTACCTGCTGCGCCGCCGCCGCGGCTTCACCGGCGACCTGCGCGCCACGGGCGATGTGCTGATCGACCAGCTGGTGCAGATGCAGCGCACCGGCTTCAGCAGCGCCGTGCTGCGCGCCGACGTCGACGCGTCGGCCGCCCAGCGCCAGTTCGAGCGCTTCGCGCGCTTCTACCAGGGTGACGCGGTGCAGACCGCGCCCATCTTCGCGCCGCAGGAAGCCTGATGTCCGGCACCACCAGCTCCTTGCTGCCCGCGGCCGGCTCCGGCCAGGGTCGTCAGGCCGTGCGCAGCAACGCGCGCGCCAGCAGCGACTTCGCCGCAAAGCTTGCGCAGACCGAGCAGCTGCTGCGCCAGGCCGCGGCCCATGGCGCCCGCCAGGGCGACGTGACCCAGGCGTCCAGCCTGGGCGCCGAAGACGTGGTCATCACGCATCTGATCAACGCGCTCGCGCTCGACATTCCGGTGTTCGTGCTCGACACCGGCGCGCTGCACACCGAGACGCTGGCACTGCTGGAGCGCACCGAAGCGCTGTCGCGCGCCGATGTCGAGGTCTATCGCCCGCACCACGAACAGGTGATCCAGTTCGTGCGCACCCAGGGCCAGGACGCGATGTACCGCAGCCTCGAACTGCGCAAGCAGTGCTGCGGCATTCGCAAGATGGAACCGCTGGCGCGCGCGCTGGCCGGCAAGACTGGCTGGATCACGGGCCTGCGCCGCGAGCAGTCGAATGCGCGCGCCGACGTGCCCGGCATAGACACCAGCGAAGTCGAGACCAAGGGCCTGACCAAGTTCAACCCGCTGGCCGACTGGACCTGGGGCGATGTGTGGCATTACATCGCGCTCAACGACGTCGACTACAACCCGCTGCACGACCAGTTCTACCCCTCGGTCGGCTGCGCACCCTGCACCCGTGCCATCAGCCTGGGCGAAGATTTTCGCGCCGGCCGCTGGTGGTGGGAAGACGAGACCGCCAAGGAATGCGGCCTGCACGTCAAGGCCGCCTGAAGTCCTGCCCTCTCCCGATATTGCCCCCCCAAGGTTTTGCATGAACGCCCGTACCGAACCCCATGTGCTGAGCCAGCTCAGCAACCACCACCTCGATGCACTGGAAGAAGAAACCATCTTCATCCTGCGCGAAGTGGCCGCCACTTTCGAGCGCCCGACGCTGCTGTTTTCCGGCGGCAAGGATTCGTTGGTGATGCTGCGCTGCGCCGAAAAGGCGTTCGGCGCGGGCCGCCTGCCCTACCCGCTGCTGATGATAGACACCGGCCACAACTTCCCTGAAGTCACGGCCTTTCGCGACCAGCGCGCCAAGGAACTGGGCGCCGAGCTGATCGTGCGCAATGTCGAGGACTCCATGGCGCGCGGCACCGTGCGCCTGGCCCATCCCGGCGAATCGCGCAACGTGCACCAGTCAGTGACGCTGCTCGAAGCCATCGAGGAATTCCGCTTCGACGCGCTGATCGGCGGCGCGCGCCGCGACGAAGAGAAAGCCCGCGCCAAGGAGCGCATCTTCTCGCACCGCGACAGCTTCGGCCAGTGGCAGCCCAAGGCCCAGCGCCCCGAGCTGTGGACGCTGTTCAACACCCGCATCGCACCGGGCGAGCATTTCCGCGTGTTCCCCATCAGCAACTGGACCGAACTCGACGTCTGGCAATACATAGAACGCGAGCAGATCGCCCTGCCCTCGATCTACTACACGCACCAGCGTGAAGTCGTCGAGCGCCGCGGCCTGCTGGTGCCCGTGACCGAACTGACCCAGCCGCGCGACGGCGAGGAAGTCGTGCTGCGCGACGTGCGTTTTCGCACCGTGGGCGACATCACCTGCACCTGCCCGGTGGAAAGCACGGCGGCCAGCGCCGCCGACATCGTGATCGAAACCCTGGCCGCCGACGTCAGCGAACGCGGCGCCACGCGCATGGACGACAAGACCAGCGACGCGTCCATGGAAAAGCGCAAGAAGGAAGGTTACTTCTAATGACAAGCACTGCATTCACTTCCCCCGGCCTCGACACCGCGTCGGCGCTGCGCTTCATCACCTGCGGCAGCGTCGATGACGGCAAGAGCACGCTGATCGGGCGTCTGCTGGTCGACAGCAAGTCGGTGCTGCAGGACCAGCTCGCGGGCGTTCAGCGCAGTGGCGAGACTGACCTTGCGCTGCTGACCGACGGCCTGTCGGCCGAACGCGAGCAAGGCATCACCATCGACGTCGCCTACCGCTACTTCGCCACGCCCACGCGCAAGTTCATCATCGGCGACGCGCCCGGCCACGAGCAGTACACACGCAACATGGTCACGGCCGCGAGCAGCGCCGACGCCGCCGTGGTGCTGGTCGATGCGACCAAGCTCGACTGGCGCTCGCCCGATCTGGCGCTGCTGGCCCAGACGCGCCGCCACAGCCTGCTGGTGCATCTGCTGCGCGTGCCTTCGCTGGTGTTCGCGGTCAACAAGCTCGACGCCGTGGAAGACCCGGCACTGGCTTACCAACACATCAAGGCCGCGCTGGAACGCTTCGCACAGGACGCGGGCATTCGCGTCGCGGCCACGGTGCCGGTCTCGGCGCTCAAGGGCTGGAACGTGGTCACCTCGCATGAAGGCTGGTGCGGCTACAACGGCCCCAGCCTGCTGCAATGGCTCGAAGGCCTGCCCAGCACGCCCGCCGACACCGCGCTGCCCACGGCCCTGCCCGTGCAGTGGGTGGAGAAGTTCTCCTCTTCGGCCGACACGTCGCAAGGCCGTCGCGTCTTCTGGGGCCGGCTCGGTGCGGGCCATCTGCAGGCCGGCCAGACCGTGCAGATCTTCCCCAGCGGCCAGACCGCCGTCGTCGCGCAGGTGCTCGACCATGCTCGCCGCCCCGGCAACGTGAGCGCCGGCCACAGCGCGGGCGTGGTGCTGGACCGCGAAGTCGATGTGTCGCGCGGCGACTGGATCCTGGCCGCCAGCGTAGCCCCTGCCGTGGCCGACGATGATTTCGACGCAGAGGAAGCCGCGCCCGTGGGCCGGCGCGATCTGACGGCCACCGTCGCCTGGATGGACGATGAGCCGCTGGTGCCCGGACGCGTGTATCTCGCGCTGCACGGCCACCGCTGGGTCAAGGCCAAGGTGCGCCGCGTGGTCCACCACCTCGACATCCACACGCTGGCCGAAGAGCCCGCCGCCAACCTGCAGGCCAATGCCATCGGCGTGGTCGAGCTGGCCCTGCAGGAACCCCTGCCGCTGCGCGCGTTCACCGAAGCGCGCATTCAAGGAGCGCTGATTCTGGTCGACACCGCCAGCCACAAGACCGCCGCGGCCGCACTGGCACACTGTGTTCGGGGCGCGGCGTCGGGGGTGATACCCCGACGCCGCGCTTTCCTCGTTGTGCACTGCGCCCACGAATCGGCCCAGTGAAATAAAATCAGCTCAGTACTGACCCTATAACTCAAAGTTCCCTCATGACTCACGTCGTTTCCGAAAACTGCATCCAGTGCAAATACACCGACTGCGTGGACGTATGCCCCGTGGATTGCTTCCGCGAAGGCCCGAACATGCTGGTCATCGATCCGGATGAATGCATTGACTGCGCAGTTTGCATCCCCGAGTGCCCGGCCAACGCGATCTTCGCCGAAGAAGACGTGCCGCCCGATCAGCTCGCCTTCATCAAGCTCAATGCCGAGCTGTCGCTGGCCGCCGGCTGGAAGAGCATCACCAAGCGCAAGAACGCGCTGCCCGACGCCGACGACTTCAACGGCCAGCCCGGCAAGATTGCCGCGCTGGTGCGCTAAAAGCCTGGTCTTCGCCGGATGAGCGACCGCGCCGCGCCCCCCACCGTGCCCGCCATCGATACCGATGCCGTGGTGATTGGCGCCGGCCCGGCCGGCCTGTTCCAGGCGTTCCAGCTGGGCCTGCAAGGCCTGGGCGTGCACATCGTCGATGCCCTGCCCCATGCAGGCGGCCAGTGCGCCGAGCTGTATGCCGACAAGCCCATCTACGACGTGCCCGGCATTCCGGTCTGCACGGGCCGCGAGCTGGTCGCACTGCTGCTCAAGCAGCTCGCGCCCATAAAGCCGCAGTGGCACCTGCACACCCAGGTGCAGGCACTCGAAACCCTGGCCGACGGCCGCTTCTTGCTGACCACCACGTCGGGCGCGCAGTTGCGCGCGCGCTGCGTGTTCATTGCCGCGGGCGTGGGCGCGTTTGTGCCGCGCACGCTCAAGATCGAAGGCATCGAGGCCCATCTGGGCCGCCAGCTGCATTACCACCCGGCCGACGCTGACGTCAGCGCAGGCCAGCAGATCGTGGTCCATGGCGGCGACGAAGATGCGGTGGCCGCGGCGCTGCGCTGCGCCGACGCCCATCCCGCTGCGAATGTGACGCTGCTGCACCGGCGCGACGTCTTCAATGCCGCGCCCGATCTGCTCGCGCGCCTGCAGGCGCTGCGCGACAGCGGCCGCATCACCGTCGTTGCGGCCCAGATCAATGGCATTGAAGAACAGAACGGCCGCCTCACCGCGCTGCAGCTGACCGACCCGCAAGGCGCACCGCAGCGCCTGGCGCTGGACCAGCTGTGGGTCTATCTGGGCATTTCACCGCGCCTGGGGCCCATCTCCGACTGGGGCCTGGCCATGGAGCGCAAGCAATTGCTGGTCGACACCGCGACCTTCTCGACCAGCCAGCCCGGCATCTACGCCGTGGGCGACATCAACCACTATGCAGGCAAGCGCCGGCTGATCCTGTGCGCCTTCCACGAAGCCACGCTGGCCGCCTTCGCCGCGGCCGAGCTGCTCAGTGGCGCCAAGGTCCTGCTGCAATACACGACGACCAGCGCACGGCTGCACGCCATCCTGGGCGTCGAGCACCCGGGCGCGTCCTAGGTTCAGGGCAGCAAGCTGCCTCAATCTCCCGCGCGTTCGACGCGGTTGCGGCCCGCATTCTTCGCCGCGTACAAGGCCTGATCCGACTGCCGCACGGTGTACTCATAGTCCGGGTGGCCGTTGTGCATGGCCACGCCTATGCTCACGGTGACCGGCACGCGGCCGTCGCCGGGCAGCCTGAACGGCTCCTTCTGCACCTGCGCGCGCAGCCGTTCGGCCAGCGCCAGCGCACGCTGAATGTCGATGTCGACCAGCAGCAGCAGAAATTCCTCGCCGCCCAGACGGAAGGTGTAGTCGCCCGCGCGGCAGGCGCTCGACAGAATGACGGCGAGCTGCTGCAGCACCAGGTCGCCGCCTTCGTGGCCGAAGCGGTCGTTGATCTGCTTGAAATGGTCCACGTCCAGCGACAGCACGGCGAAATTCGCCTTGCGCTCGCGGCAGTAGTCGATCTCGCGGCGCAGCACCACGGGCAGGAACTTGCGGTTGAGCAGGCGCGTGAGCACATCGCGGCCCGCATCGAGCTCGCGGTTCTGCTCGAACAGCGCATCGAGATGGAAGGCAATCGTCTGCGTATGCTCGTGCAGGGAGCGCAGCTGCTGCAGGCGGGCCTGGGCGTCGGCGTCCTCGTCGAGCGAAGGCAGCAGCCGTTCGTCGATCAAGTCGATGGTTTCGAGAATCAACGTGGTTTCGCTGGTGCCGCGAAACGCATGCGCGCCCTTGTGGCGAAACCACAGGCCGAACTCGGAAGCGCCGACGCGCGGCAAATGCGCAGCCGGCAGGCCCATGGCGCGCTCGAACATCAAGCGGTTTTCCCAATCGAGCACGGCCGCGCGCTGGCGCTCGCGCTCGGCGCTCATGTCCTGGGCCACGGCATGCAGCCGGTAGGCCTCCTGGGCGCGCGCGCTGCGGTCATGCGAGCGCGAATAGGCCTGGCTCATGATCTCCATCGCAATGTCGATCACCGCCTGGCCGTAGGCATAGGCCTGCAACTGCAGCGGCAGGTCGTCGCCCAGCGCGTCAGCCAGCAGCGCGCCCAGGCCGCGCTTGAGGCTGCGCGCGCCGCGCAGCACCAGGTGCACGGGCACATCGATGCGCGCATGCACTTCACCGATCTTGATCTGGCGCGCCACGCGCTGCTCCAGTTGCTCCAGCGTGCCGGTGTTGAACACTTCGCCCACCCAGTGGCTCATGGACTGGTGCAGGCGCACGCGCACCTGTTCATGCGTCAGCAGCGCCGAAGCCGCATCGTCGCGCAGCATCTCGGTGTAGAAATGGCTGGCCAGATCCTTGTGGTGCGTGAAAGCCAGTTGCTCTATGCATTGCCGCGCGGCGGGCGGCGCACAGCCTTGCAGCGCATGCCAATCATGGCTGAGCTGCTCAATGGAAATTTGGGGCATGGGGTAAAACGACTCAGCGACATCCCGTGCGTGCGCAGACAGCGCGTCTGCGGCGGCCGGGAAAAAAGAAGGAATGCACGAATGCGGCCTATCTTACCGGCTGCCGGCACGCAAATCGGTCTGCGCAAGCCCCTGCTGCCAGCCGCGGCGCTGGACAAGCGCCTTGTTGGCGATAGAGTGCGACAAGGTCCTCAACTTTTCCCGCCGCCTGTCGATAACTCGTTTATTTACCCAGACTGCGCCTATGCAATCCCTCACTATCTCACCGGAAACCGCTGCCCATGCAGCCGATGGGTCGGGCGCCTCTGCGCCCGACTTCGACACCCTGGCCGCCGCTGCACAGAGCGTCACGGCACCCGTGCAGCCGCGCAGCTTCACGTTTGAAATGCCGCTGTTTCGACCGGGAGTGCAAGTCCAGGAGAGCGGGCGCAATGAAACCGTCAGCCATGTGGTGCTGCGGCGGCGCGAAATGGTGGTCTACCTCGTGGGCCGCGAAGAACCCGTGCGGCCAGAGCGGCTGCGCCTGCAGCCCTCCAAGTTCACGACCGCACGCCGTGCGGAAGGCCTGAACTGGTTCCTGTGAGAAACGCACCCTGAACGGCCAGCCCCTGGTGGGCTGAGCCGGTTCAGTAGCGGTCGGCCATGGCCTCGCCCAGGCGCACGGGACTGCCCGCCTGCCACAGCACGTTGAACTGCAGCGGCTGCTTGGGAAACAGCAGCACCACGGTCGAGCCCAGCATGAAGCGGCCCATTTCCTCGCCCTGGCGCAGCGTCGGCGCGTCGGGCCCGTACTGCCAGCGGCGGATTTCCGCGCTGCGCGGCGGGTTGACCTGACCGTGCCACACGGTGGCCATGCTGCCGACGATGGTCGCGCCCACCAGCACCATCACGAACGGGCCGGCGGCGGAGTCGAACACACAGACCACGCGCTCATTGCGCGCAAACAGTCCGGGCACGCCGCGCGCGGTCACCGGATTGACGGAGAACAGGTCGCCGGGCACATAGACCATTTCACGCAGCCGGCCGTCACAGGGCATGTGGATGCGGTGGTAGTCGCGCGGGCTCAGGTAGATGGTCGCGAAGTGGCCGTTGTCGAACTCGGCCGCCAGCTTGGGGTCGCCGCCCACCAGCGCCTGGGTCGAATAATGGTGGCCCTTGGCCTGGAAGATCTGGTCGCCGGCAATGGGCCCCAGCTGGCTTACCGCGCCATCGACCGGGCAGACCCAAGGCGCCTGCGCCTGCGAGCGCACGCCCGCGCGCAGGCTGCGCGTGAAGAACGCGTTGAAGGTCGGATAGCTCGCGGGATCGGGGTTCTCGGCCTCGGTCATGTCGACCTTGTAGTGTTCGATGAAACGCTCGATCACCCAGGTGGTCAACCAGCCGGCCCTGGCATTCGCCAGTCGCCCCATCAGGGCCGTGAGCGCCTGCTTGGGCAATAGATATTGGGGGAGCACGGCAAGTCGATCAGACACAGATTGGTTTCCAGATGATTCAAGGCAAGCTGGGCATTCTAGCGACGCATTTGAGCCATTGCCCATACGGATTGGCCCACCCCTGCCCGCCCGCGCGCAGCTTGCGTCCCGCTTTGCTATCCTGGGGACCACTGCACTTCCTGTCCTGCCCGTGCCAGCACCTCAGTCTCCCGTCTCGCCCGATCCGTCCAAACGCCCGTCCACGCTTCGCCAGTTGCTGCAGCGCCTGGTGCCCCACTCCGTCGGCATCGACGCCAAGGAAGCCTTGCGCATGGTGGTCGGCGTCATGCTGGGCCTGCTGGTCACCGGCTTCCTGAGCCGCTGGTGGGCAGGTGCCGGCAACGATTCATGGATGATCGCCTCGCTCAGCGCCAGCGCGGTGCTGCTGTTCGGCATGCCCGCGAGCCCGCTGGCCCAGCCCTGGCCGGTGATAGGCGGCACCGTGCTCGCGGCGCTGGTGTCCACGCTGTGCCGGCTGCTGGTACCCGACATGGTCTGGGCCGCGGCGCTGGCCGTGGGCGTGACGCTTGCGGGCATGTTGCTGCTGCGCTGCTTTCACCCGCCGGGCGTGGGCATGGCGGCGTTCGTGGTGCTCGAACACAGCAACGGCCTTGAACTGCTGGTCTTTCCCGTGCTGTTCAACATCGTGGTGCTGCTGCTTTGCGCCATCGCCTACAACCATGCGACCGGCAAACCCTATCCGCTGCGCCGCAAGGCCACCAGCGGCCAGCACTTCCAGAAGTCCGACCTCGACACCGCGCTCGAACAATACAACCAGGTGCTGGACATCAGCCGCGCCGACCTCGAAGGCCTGCTGCACCTCGCGGGCCGCGCGGCCTTCCAGCGCACGCTGGGCGATCTGCGCTGCGCCGACATCATGTCGACGCCGCCGCTGGCCGTGGAGCCCGATGTCTCGCTGCGCGATGCCTGGGCCTTGATGCGCCAGAAGAACATCAAGGCGCTGCCGGTGATCGACGGCCGGCATCAGGTGCAAGGCATGCTGTCGCAATCCGACTTCATGCGCACCACCGCGCTCGAATCGCCCGAAGGCTGGAGCCAGCGCCTGCGCAAGCTGGTCGCCATCGGTGCCAAAAAGCCACAGACCGTGAACGATTTGATGAGCGGCCCGGCGCAGACCGCCTCGGCGGACCAGCCGGTTATGGACCTGATTCCGCTGTTCTCCGCGGGGGGACACCACCATTTGCCGATCGTCGACGCCGAGCAGCGGCTGGTCGGCGTCATCACGCAAACCGACCTGGTGCGCGCGCTGGCATCGGCAATCACACCCGCGCCCTAGCAGGGCGGCGAGGTAGGGGTTACAATCTCAAAGATTGCGTACGGCGCCCCGCCGATACGAATGAAGCCGTTTTCCGGCCTTCTGACCGTTGTGCGCCTGGAGCGCAGCGGCTTGCACCGCCTGCCATGCACAGTTGGCCCCCACGGGTCGGTGCATGCTGCCTTGTACTCCATCTAGAGCGGCTAACACCATCGCAGATTTGCGGTTGATGCTAGGTTGGGCCGGCTAGGTGCGGTCGAACTAGGCGCGATGCCGCAGACAGTGCAATTAGCACGGCAAGGCAACGCAACGACGCAGCAAGGGTGGTGTTAGCCGCTCTTACAGGCGCAGTGACCCAGATTTATATGAGAGATTGAGAATATGGCCAAAGAAGAATTGATTGAAATGCAAGGCTCCGTCACGGAAGTCTTGCCCGACTCGCGCTTTCGCGTGACGCTGGAAAACGGACACCAACTGATCGCCTACACCGGCGGCAAGATGCGCAAGCATCACATCCGTATCCTGGCCGGCGACAAGGTGTCGTTGGAAATGTCGCCTTACGATCTGACCAAGGGTCGCATCACGTTCCGCCATCTGGCAGGCCGTGGCCCAGGTCCTTCGCCGCGTTAACAAGGTGGTCTACGCACTATTTTTGAAATATTTTTGAAATTTCAAAAAAGTGCATCAGAAACCCCCTTAGAATTCTTTTTGTCGGAGCGTAGCGCAGCCTGGTAGCGCATCTGCTTTGGGAGCAGAGGGTCGCGAGTTCGAATCCCGCCGCTCCGACCAGTGATTCAAGGCCTTGGCTAGAAATAGCCAAGGCCTTTTGTCCGTCTGCAGCCCGGTTCGTCCAACTTGCGAACGGCAGGCAAGATTGTCAGTGCCGCTGTTGCGTTACGAAATCGATCAACATATGACTTGCACGTCGCGAATGCGTGTTGAACCATGGCATTGACTGCGAGTCGTGCCGTACCACGATGGGTTCGCGGCATCTGGCTGCTTTTCACCGCATTGTTTCTGCAGGTCTTGCCCGCCCATGCGCAGGGCGAGCTGTTGCGCATCGATGATCTCAGCGTGCTGGTCGATCCAAGCGGCCAGGAAACCATCGAGAGCGTGAGCCAGCCCGCACGGGCTGGCGAGTTCCAGTCCGTGGCGCAGGGGTTTTCTGCGGGCTATACCCGATCGGTGCATTGGCTGCGCTTCACGCTGCCGGCGCCGCAACCCAACGCCCAGGGCCAGCGCGAACTGCTGCTGGAATTGCAGCCGCCCTATGTCGACGATGTGCAAATCTATTTGTCGCAGCCTTCGGGCGAGCACGCGTTTGACGTGCGACGCGGTGGCGATCTGCAACCTCACACGCTCAAGGAATTTCCGTATCGGGGCTTCGTCTATCGCGTGGACTTTGCGGATGAGCGCCCGCGCATCACCTATGTACGGCTGCAGACCACCAGCAGCTCGGTGCTGATCGTCAAGGCCTGGGAGCCGCATGCGTTTCAAGCCAAAGTCTCGGCCGAATATGCACTGCTAGGCGCGCTGCTGGGCGTGATCCTGACCGGCCTGCTGGTCAATATCTGGCACGGCTTCTGGCGGCGCGAGGAGATCTACAGGCGCTACATCGCCTACCTGCTGGCGACGATTTTCAACCTGCTCGCGCTCAATGGGCTGGCCGCGCAATTCTTCCTGCCCGAGACGCCTTTCTGGGCGCATCACTGGGTCTCGCTGGGCATCATCTTTGTCGTCCTCTTCGGCGCGCGTTTTTACATGCTGGCGCTCGACATCGCGCATGCCGCGGCGTGGATGCGCTGGGTCTATCGCATCCAGCTGTGGCTGGCCGTGCTGTGCCTGCCAGCGCCCTTTCTGGGCCTCTATCCCGAAGCCGCCACCCTCCTTTTGTCGTTTGTCCTGGTGATGATGCTGACCGGCACCGTGCGCAGCATCCAGCTCTGGCGACAGCGCCATCCGAACGGAAAGATACTGCTGCTGACGCATGTGTTCAGCCTCACGGGAAATCTTTCGGCCATCCCCGCACTGCTGGGTTTTCTGCCCGGTCAGCTGTGGCTGATCTACGGCTTTCAGCTGCGGTCGATAGGAACACTGCTGGTGTTGCAGCTGATGCTGGCAAAACATGTGCGCGCGATGCAGGAAAAACTGAACCAGGCAAGCGTCGATGCCGAAGTTGCCAGCACTACCGCCCGGCAGGAGCGCGCCGAACGTGAACGGCAGCGGGTATTCCTGTCGATGCTCACGCATGAGTTGAAAACGCCGCTGTCGATCATCCGGCTGCGCCTGGGCGCCCTCGCCCCTACTGCGAGAATGCAAGCCCATGCAGAACGCGCGGTCGAAGACATAGACGCCATCGTCGGGCGCTGCGCCATGGTGAGCGAACTCGACGACCAGGCCGTCGCGCCGCAGCGCACTGCCTGCCGCATGGATGAACTGCTGAGGAACATTCAGCTGCAGCACAAAGAGCGCCTGGTCTTGCAAATGGCCGATGCGGTTCACACCACGCCGCTGGCAAGCGATCCCTTGCTGCTGCACACCATACTCAGCAACCTGGTGGACAACGCCCTCAAGTACTCGCCCCCGGCCGAGAGGGTGACCATCGCGGTCGACCTGCATGCCCGCAACGACTGCATGGGCATCATGGTGAGGGTGGGCAACGCTGTGACAAAGAGGGGACTGCCCGACGCCGGGCAGATTTTCAGCAAGTACTATCGTGCGCCTGGTTCACACCAGCAAAGCGGCTCGGGGCTGGGCCTGTACATTGCCAAGTCGCTTGCCGTGCAGCTGGGCGGCACCCTCGACTACCGCCCTGAAACCGACCGTGTCATTTTCGAACTATGGATTGCGCTTTGAATCCCGGCCCACCGATCAAACTGCTGGTGGTTGAAGACCACCTGGCCCTGCTCGATGTCACGGTCGACACGCTGGCGGCGCGCGGCCATGAGGTGGTCGGCATCGACAGCGCCGAGGCGCTGGACGAACTGCCCGCGCATTTCGTCGCCGACATTGCCGTGATCGATGTCAACCTGCCCGGTGAAAGCGGGCTGAATCTGGCGCAACGCCTGCGCCAGATTCAGCCGGGCATAGGCATCATCATGGTGACCGCGCTGACCGCACTGGAGCAAAAGCTCGCAGGATACGCGCATGGCGCCGACCTCTACCTGACCAAACCCACGGCGCCGGAAGAGTTGTGTGCCGCCGTCGCGGCGCTGGCCAACCGGCTGCAGCCGCCCGTGACGCCATCTTCCCAGGTGTTCACGCTCGACACCGCGACCGGCTTGCTGCATACGCCGCAAGGCAGTCTGGTGCTGCGCGGCTCCGAATCCATGCTCTTGCACGCCCTGCTGCTGGCACCCGATCACACGCTGGAAATCTATCAGGCACTGGAGCGGCTCGACAAACCGCTCGACGCCAGCGGCAAGGCACAACTCGAAGTGCTGGTTTCGCGCCTGCGCAGCAAACTGGTGGCCCATGGCGCCCCGGCGGGCCCGATTCGCGCCCTGCGCGGCAAGGGTTACCGGCTGTGCATGCCCTTGCAGATCAGATAGCGCCCCGCTGCGGCCGCAGCAAGCTTTGGCAAGGTTTTTCGGGACGGGCTCAATAGACTGGCGGCCACATCGCCATTCTCCCGAAAAAACCTATGAAAAACGCTGGCCTCAACCGCTCCTATCGACTTGTCTGGAGCGAGGTGCACCAGGCGTTCATCGCCGTCGCTGAACTGGTCCGATCCTGCGGCAAAGGCGCGAGCAAGGCCGCCGTGGTGCTGGCCTGCGCGAGCGCGGTGCAGGCCGGCGGACTGCCCACTGGCGGGCAGGTTGTCGCCGGCTCCGGCGCCATTGCCCAGGCCGGCCAGACAATGACCGTCACGCAACACAGCGAAAAGATGGCGACCGACTGGCAGAGCTTCTCCATCGGCAAGGCCCAGAGCGTCAATTTCATCCAGCCGTCAGCGTCCTCCGTGGCTCTCAACCGGGTACTGGGCTCCGATGTATCGGTGATTCAAGGCGCCTTGAACGCCAATGGCCAGGTCTTTGTGGTCAATCCCAATGGCGTGCTGTTCACGCCCAGCGCCCAGGTCAACGTGGGCGCGCTGGCCGCGTCCACGCTGCAACTGAGCACCGGCGATTTTCTGGCGGGCAACTACCGCTTCAGCGGCCCCAGCACGGCCGGCGTCAGCAATGAAGGCAGCATTCAGGTGACAGCCGGGGGCAGCGTGGCGCTGATTGCCGCGCGCATAGAAAACACCGGCCGCATCACGGCACCGCAAGGCAATGTGCTGCTGGGCGCCGGCAGCAAGGTGCGCCTGGATCTGGGCGGCGCGGTGAAGCTGGAAGTCGAGAAAGGCGCGCTCGATACGCTCATCACGCAAGGCGGCGCTATTCGCGCGGATGGCGGACTCGTCTACCTCACGGCCAAGGCCGCGGGCGACCTGGCGAGCAGCGTGATCAACCACACCGGCATCACCGAAGCCCGCAGCCTGCACACCGGCGACAAAGGCCAGATCATGCTGATGGGCGACATGGCCCATGGCACGGTCCATGTCGCCGGCACGCTGGATGCATCGAGGGGCTTCGTCGAGACCAGCGCACAGCAGGTGCAGGTTGCGGACGGCGCGCAAGTCAAGGCCGGGCATTGGCTGATCGATCCGGTGGACTTCACCATCCGCGCCGACTCGAGCACCCAAACCACCAGCGGCATAGGCGCCAGCACGCTGGCGTCTGCCCTGGGCGCGGGCGATGTGAGCATACAGACCGATTCCGGCACCGGCGGCAATGGCGACATCTTCGTCAACAGCGCCGTCACCTGGAACACCGACAAAAAGCTCACCCTCTCTGCACATCGCAATATCGCCATCAACGCCGATATCACCGCGCAGCATGCCGACGGCAAGGTGCAGCTTGAATACGGCCAGGGCGCGACCGAAGCCGGCAACACCGCCAACTACAGCTTTGGCGGCGGCAGGATCAACCTCGGCGCGGGCGACAACTTCTTCACCAAGCTGGGCAGCGATGGGGCAGTGACGCCGTGGAAAGTCATCACCGCGCTCGGTACCGCCACCGATAAGGATGCGCCCGACATGTTCACGCTGCAAGGACTGGGCCACAACAGCAACATGTTTGGCAAATTCGTGCTGGGTGCGGACATCAATGCCAGTGCCGCCAGCAGCTGGAACAGCGGCCAGGGTCTGGAGCCCATACAATTTCGCGGCAGCTTCGACGGCCTGGGCCATACCATCACCGGCCTGACCATCGACCGCCCCACGGAATCCTTCGTCGCCTTGTTCAGATTCATCGGGGAAACTGGCACGGTTCGCAATGTAGGCATAGTGAATGCCGACGTTACAGGCCAGTCGCGCGTTGGCGCACTTGTCGGCCAAAATTCTGGCAATGTCAGCCACAGCTACGCGACAGGCACAGTGTCTGGCGAGCAATATGTTGGCGGAATTTCGGGTACCTTGACGATAGGCGGCACCGTCAATCACAGCTACGCCACGACCAACGTCCAGGGCATCACTGATGTGGGCGGATTGGTGGGCAATGCCAACATCTCTACTACCACCATCAGCAACAGCTATGCCGCGGGCCGTGTTGAGGGCGAAGTTTCTGCAGGAGGACTGGTCGGAAGCCTGACCGCGGGCACGGTAAGCAACAGCTACGCCACAGGCATTGTGACGAGCACTTCCGGAATTCCAGGTGGATTGATCGGGAGGTTCGAAGGCGGAACCGTCTCCAACAGCTTCTGGAACACCGACACCACTGCGCAGGGCTTTGGCATTACGGGAGGAACGCCAATCAATGTGATGGGGAAAACCACGGCGGATCTCCAAACCCTGTCCACTTTCGCCGAAGCCGGCTGGGACATCGACGATGTGGGCGGAACCGGTAAAGTCTGGCGCATATACCAGGGTGATACCGCCCCGCTGCTGCGCAGCTTTCTCCAGCCGATGAACGTCACGGCGGTGGCGAGTCTCGCCAACCCCACCCATGTCTATGACGGCAGCACACACAACGGCGGCAATGGCTACACCGTGCCTGGCGGCGACCCGAGCAAGATCTTTTATGGCGGCAGCTCCCAGGGCGCCAAGAATGTCGGCAGCTACACGCTGGGAATCTTTTCCACCCAGAGCGGATACGACCTGAGTGGCAACCGTTTCGCCGCGAGCGGCTTGACGATCGACACAAAGCCTTTGACCGTCACAGGCATGACGGCCAGCGACAAGACCTATAACGGCAACACCGTCGCCGCCCTGGTCGGCGGCACGCTGGTCGGCCTGGCCGGCAGCGAAACCCTGAACTTCTCGGGCCATACCGGCAGCTTTGCGAACAAGGACGCAGGCACCAACAAGCCCGTCACGGTCAGCGGCGTCACGCTGTCCAACGGCAGCAACGGCGGCCTGGCCAGCAACTACAGCGTCAGCGATCCCACAGGCCTGAACGCCACCATCACGCCAAAGCCGCTGGCTGTCACCGGCATGAATGCCAGCGACAAGGTCTACAACGGCACGTCCGAAGCGTCCCTGACCGCAGGCACGCTCAGCGGTTTTGTCGGCAGCGAAACCGTGAGTTTCTCCGGCCAGACCGGCAGTTTTGCCAATGCCAACGCAGGCAGCAACAAGCCGGTCACGGTCAGCGGCGTCACGCTGGCCAACGGCAGCAACGGCGGCCTCGCCAGCAACTACAGCGTCACCAATCCCACAGGCCTGAGCGCCGACATCACGCCAAAGCCGCTGACTGTCACCGGCATGAATGCCAGCGACAAGGTCTACAACGGCACGTCCGAAGCGACCCTGACTGGAGGCACGCTCAGCGGTTTTGTCGGCAGCGAAACCGTGAGTTTCTCGGGCCAGACCGGCAGCTTTGCCAACCCCAATGCAGGCAGCAGCAAGCCGGTCACGGTCAGCGGCATCACGCTGGCCAACGGCAGCAATGGCGGCCTGGCCGCCAACTACAGCGTCACCAGCCCCACGGATGTCAGCGCCAGCATCACCCAGAAACCTCTGGCCATCACCGCCGACAACGCCAGCAAGACCTACGGTGATGCGGATCCGACACTGACCTACGCCGTCACCAGCGGCAGCCTGGTGGCCGGCGACAGCCTGGCCGGCGTTCTCACGCGCGCGCCTGGTGAAAACGTGGGCAGCTACACCATCGACGCGTCCGCGCTCGCCAACGGCAACTACCTGATCACCGCCACAGATGGAGCCCTGACCATAGGCCAGCGCCCTATCACGGTGACGACCGACAACCAGACCAAGGTCTACGGCAATGCCGATCCGGCGCTGACCTACGCCGTCACCGGCGGCAGCCTGGTCGCCGGTGACGGCCTGGCCGGCGTTCTCGCCCGCGCGCCCGGTGAAAATGTGGGCAGCTACACCATCAACGCCAACGCGCTCTCCAATGGCAACTACCTGATCACCGCCATCGAAGGCGCGCTCACCATCAGCCAGCGCCCGATCACGGTGACGGCAGACAACCAGACCAAGGTCTATGGCAATGCCGACCCGACGTTGACGTACACCGTAAGCAGCGGCAGCCTGGTGGCCGGCGACAGCCTCAACGCCGCGCTGACGCGCAGCCCCGGTGAGAACGTGGGCAGCTACACCATCGACGCCAACGCGCTCGCCAACGGCAACTACCTGATCACCGCCGTCAATGGCGCGCTGACCATTGGCCAGCGCCCGATCACCGTGATGGCCAACGGCCAGACCAAGGTCTATGGCAATGCCGATCCGACGTTGACCTACGCCGTCACCGGCGGCAGCCTGGTGGCGGGCGACAGTCTCAACGGCGTTCTTACCCGCGATCCCGGTGAAAGCGTGGGCAGCTACACCATTCACGCCAACGCGCTGGCCAACGGCAACTATCTGATCACTGCCACGGATGGCGCGCTCAGCATCCGCCAGCGCCCGATCACGGTGACTGCCGACAACCAGGCCAAGGTCTATGGCAACAGTGACCCGGCGCTGACCTACGCCGTCACCAGCGGCAGCCTGGTGGCCGGCGACAGCCTCGCTGGCGTTCTCACGCGCGCGCCCGGCGAAAATGTCGGCAACTACACCATTCGCGCCAACGCGCTGGCCAACGGCAACTACCTGATCACCGCCACGGATGGCGCGCTCAGCATCAGTCAACGCCCGATCACGGTGACGGCCGACAACCAGACCAAGGTCTATGGCAATGCCGATCCCGCACTGACCTATGCCGTCACCGAGGGCAATCTGGTCACGGGCGACAGGCTGGCCGGGGTGCTCACCCGCGCCCCCGGTGAAAACGCCGGCAGCTACTCCATAGACGCCCAGGCGCTGGCCAATGGCAACTATCTGATCACCGCGGTGAATGGCGCACTCAGCATCAGCCAGCGGCCGATCACGGTGACCGCCGACAACCAGACCAAGGTCTATGGCAATGCCGACCCGGCGCTGACGTACGCCGTCACCAGCGGCAGCCTGGTCGCCGGCGACCGCCTCAACGAGGCGCTGACCCGCGATCTCGGCGAGAACGCGGGCAGCTATACCATTCGCGCGAATGCGCTGGCCAACGGCAACTACCTGATCACCGCCATCGATGGCGCGCTCAGCATCAGCCAGCGCCCGGTCACGGTCACGGCCGACAGCCAGACCAAGGTCTATGG
Organism: Acidovorax sp. CCYZU-2555; assembly: GCF_018413525.1. Taxonomy (GTDB): domain Bacteria; phylum Pseudomonadota; class Gammaproteobacteria; order Burkholderiales; family Burkholderiaceae_C; genus Comamonas. The sequence continues at coordinate 2,050 of NZ_JAHCDD010000026.1, read as the reverse complement.
CGATGCCGATCCCGCGCTGACCTATGCCGTGACGCAAGGCAGCCTGGTGGCAGGCGACCGATTCCAAGGCACGCTGACCCGCAGTTCCGGTGAAAACGCCGGCAGCTACACCATCGACGCATCCGCGCTCGCCAACGGCAATTACCTGATCACCGCGGTCGACGGCGCCTTGCGCATCAGCCCGCGGCCGATCACGGTGACGGCCAACGGCCAGATCAAGATCCACGGCAATGCCGACCCAGCGCTGACCTATGCCATCACCGGCGGCAATCTTGTCGCAGGCGACCAACTCGACGGCGCACTGAGCCGCGATGCCGGTGAGAACTATGGCCTCTACGCCATCCACCAGGGCACGGTGAGCGAGGCCAGCAACCCCAACTACCGGATTGCCTATGTCGGCGCTGATCTCACCATAGGCGCGGACACGCAAACGGCGATCGGCCTGGCCGCACAGGCGGCATCGGACATCGCGCGCACCCAAGGCTTGCCCATCGATACCGCCAGCAGAACGCCAAGCTTGCCGACAGATTCCAGCGACGCGGCAACGCGGGCGCGAGACCCCAACCGCCTGGCCCCCAGTGGTTTCGTGAACGTGTTTGTCGTGCAAGGCGGCATCAACATGGGCACCAACCATGCCTACTCCACCCAGCCCTGAGGCCTTTCTCCAGAATATTGCGACCATGTCCCTCCTGGCCCACAAATCTCGTCTCTGCCCTCTGATGGCGGCCCTCGCCCTGGCGCTGCCCGCAATTGCCCAACAAGCGCCCGACGCCGGCCAATTGCTCCAGCAGGAGCGGCCCGCGCCCTCCTTGCCCAAGGCCGGCCCCCGCATCCAGATCGAGCCTGCGGCCACGGCCGCGACACTGCCCGGCGGATCGGCGGTCATGCTCAAGGGCGTGCGCTTCACCGGCAACACGCGCCTGAGCAGCGAACAACTGCACGCCGTGCTCGGCGATGTTGCCGATCGGTCTTTCGATCTCGCAGGACTGCAAGCGTTGGCGCAAAAAGTGTCGGCGCACTACCGTGCTGCGGGTTACCCGTTTGCCCGGGCCTTTGTGCCCGAGCAGCAATTCACCGATGCCGTGCTGCAGATCACCATCGTCGAAGGCCGCTACGGTCAGATAAAAGCCCAAGGTGACAGCCGCCTCGCGACCGCGGCCCAGGCGTTTCTGTCCGGCCTCGAGCCCGGCGCCGTCATCGAGGCGGCCAGCCTGGAGCGCGCCACCTTGATTCTGGACGACCAGCCGGGGCTGCAGACCGCGCCGCTGATCCGCCCGGGCCAGGAGCTGGGCACCGGCGACCTGCTGATCGACGTGCTGCCCGGCCCGGCGTTCAAGGGCGAGCTGGGCCTGGACAACCATGGCAATCGCTACACCGGCGAATACCGCGCGCGCGCCAGCCTGCAGTGGGACAGCCCGTTCATGGTCGGCGATCAGATCAATGTCAACGGCAATGTCAGCAACCAGGCTCAGTGGCTGGGCAGCCTGGGCTACAACCGGCCGCTGGGCCACTCGGGACTGCGCGCCAGCCTGGCCTATGCACGCACCCGTTATGAACTGGCCAAACAGTTCGCCAGCCTCGACGCCACCGGCACGGCGGACATCCTCAGCGCCGGGCTGTCGTATCCGCTGATCCGCTCGACGCACAGCAACCTTTCGCTGACGGCCACCTACCAGTACAAAAAGCTCGACGACCGCGAAGGCGCGACCCGTACCAGCAGCGGCAAGAAAAACCAGGTGCTGCCGCTCGCGCTGCAGTTCGACCGCCGCGACAGCTTGGGGGGCGGCGGCATCACCTACGGCAGCTTGGGTTTCACGCCAGGCCGGCTGTCGCTGGACAATGCGCTGCAGGCCGCAGACGCCGCGAGTGCGCGTACGCAAGGCCGCTTTCACAAATGGAACCTCGACGTGGCGCGCCTGCAGGCGACACCGCTGGCCGGCCTGAATCTGTTCGGCCGCGTATCCATGCAATCGGCGAGCAAGAACCTCGATTCGTCGGAAGACTTCGGCCTGGGCGGTTACTACGGTGTGCGGGCCTACCCTTCGGGCGA
>NZ_JAHCDD010000025.1 GCF_018413525.1 Acidovorax sp. CCYZU-2555 | reverse complement strand
ACAGTTAGTGGAGTTCAACGGCGAACACGATCATGTACATCTGCTGATCAACTACCCGCCCAAAGTGGCCCTGTCCATTCTGGTTGCTTCGCTCAAGGGCGTGTCGTCGAGGCTGCTGCGCAAACAGTTTGGGGACTTTCACCCGTGGCTTAAACGCCGAGGCGTTCTGTGGTCGCCTTCCTACTTTGCTTCAAGCTGCGGGGTGCGCCAATTGGCATCCTGCGCCAGTACATCGAAGAGCAGCAAACCCCTCATTAGGACACCGACGGTGTCCGCGCTCTCAACCCCGAGCTAAACCCTGGGGCTGCCCGCGTACTTGGCGATTGCCTTGGCGGGCCAGACGTCCTGCGCCCCTGCCGCCATCGGCAAAAGCAATGCGGCGGCCCAGGCGAGTTTCTTGATCATGGTTTGTCTCCTCGTTGGTGGTTGTGTGTAAAAACCAGAACCGCAGCGGCACGTCTTGGCGCGCGCCGTCTGCGTCTCACCCCTCAACGCGCGTCGTGGGAATGAATCTGAAACGCTTCCAGAAAGCGTGAAACCATGTTGTAGGCGGCCACGGTGGCGGTGATCTCCACCATCTGCTGGGGCGCGTACAGCGCCTTGACGGCGGCGAAAACCTCGTCGGGCACCTGTATGTGGCGCGTCATCGCGTCGGTGTAGGCCAGCACGGCCTGCTCCTGCGCATCAAACAGCCCGCAACTGCGCCATTCGCCCAGCGCGTCGAGCTTGGCCTGGGAAACGCCTTCCTGCAGCGCGATGGGCGCATGCTGGTCGGCTTCATACGGCGCGTTGTTGAGCAAGGCCACGCGCATGATGATCAGCTCGCGCAAGCCACCGGACAGCGACGTCTTCTGGCGCACGGCCGTGAGGTAGTTGAGCCAGCCTTCGGCCAGCGGAGCGCTGTGCATCAGCATCTGGTACAGATGCAAAATTTCGCCGCGCTCGGCGACGATGCGCTCGGCCAAGGGGCGCACTGCCGCGTTTTCACAATCTGCGTAAGGGATACGTGCCACGTGCCAACTCCTGCTGCTGGGTAAGGTTTCGTGCGGATCGCACGGGGATCTATGTTCGAGACAGTTGGATGCTAGGCGTTTCGGATATATTTCTGAAATTCTTTCTATCTATTGATTTATATTCAAAAAGAATGAATATCGCCCCCAAGCAACTGCGCATGTTTCTGGCGCTCAGCGAGTCGCTCAACTTCAGCAAGACGGCCGAGCAGCTGTTCATGACGCAGCCCTCGCTCAGCAAGGCGATACGCGACCTCGAGGCCACCTTGGGTCTGGCGCTGTTCGAGCGCACCACGCGCAGCGTGCAGCTCACGGCAGGCGGCGCCCAACTGGCGACGATTGCCCGCACCATCGTCGGCGAGTACGAAGCGGGCCTGCAGCGCATGCAGTCGTCGGCCGAGCAGGCCGCGGTGCAGCTGTCGATCGCGGCCTGGCCCTCGCTGGCCCAGGTCGTTCTGCCCGAGGTGTGCGCCGCGCTGGAACACGCCATCAGCGCCCCGCGCATCACGCTGCATGACTGCGCCAACAGCCTGTGCATCCAGCGTCTGATGAACTATGAGGTGGACTTCGCACTCGCCTCGGTGGCGCCAGCGCATCCGGATCTGGCGTACGAAGAACTGCTGCGCGACCGGTTTGTCGTGCTGAGCTACGGCAAATGGCGGGCGCAGGTGCCGCACCGTATCCGGCTGGAAGAGCTGATGCACCTGCCGCTGATCACGCTCACCGACGCCAGCACCGCCATGCGCTACATGAGCGCCGCCTATCTGAATCGCGGCATTGAATACCGGCCCAAGATGCAGGTGGAGCAGATGGCGACCGTCGTCGCGCTGGTGAAAAAAGAGATTGGCGTGGCCGTGCTGCCCTATCTGGGAATAAAGACCCTGCCCAGCGTCAACGGCCTGCAGACCTCTGAAATCTCGGACGGGCCGTTGCGCTCTGTAGGCATCGTGACGCGTCGCCTGGGCACGCCCACGGCCATCGCCACCACCGCGATGCAGCAGGTGCAGGCCGTGAGCCAGCGCCTGATCAAGCAGCATCCGGGATGGATTCTGCCGGCGTCGCCCGCCAAGCGCTAGCGGTGCAGCGGCCTCAGAGAGCGCCGCGGGAGCGGGCGTAGCGCTGCGCGCATTCCCAGGCGAGCTCGGCCAGCGGACCGGCCTTCTTGCCGGTTTCCACGGCGTCATCGGCGGCCGCGTTGCCGTCGGCCGCGCGCTGCGCAATGCTGTGCAGGATGGCCGACATGCGAAACAGGTTGTAGGCCATGTAGAACTCCCAGTGCGCGCGTGGATCGCGCCCGGTGGCTTGCGCATACCAGTCCACGTACTCGGCTTCGCCGGGTATGCCCAGCGCCGCCAGATCGAGCCCGGCGATGCCGCGCCACAGCGCCGGCGGAATGCGCCAGGACATGCACTGGTAGGAGAAATCGGCCAGCGGATGGCCCAGCGTCGAAAGCTCCCAATCGAGTATGCCGATGACGCGCGGCTCGCTGGCGTGGAACACCAGGTTGTCCAGCCGGAAGTCGCCATGCACCAGCGTGGTCTCGTCGTCGGGCGGAACATGCGCGGGCAGCCAGTCCATCAGCCGGCGCATGGCGTCGTTGAAGGGCAGCGTGGACTCGCGGCACTGGCGCGTCCAGCGGTTGATCTGGCGCAGAAAGTAGTTGCCCGGCTTGCCGAAGCTGTCCAGCCCGGCGCCGCTGTAGTCCACGCCGTGCAGCGCGGCGATCACGCGGTTCATCTCGCGGTAGATGGCGCGCCGCTCGGCGGGCTGCATGCCCGGCAGCGACTGGTCCATCAGCACCCGGCCGTCGAGAAACTCCATCAGATAGAACGGCGTGCCGATGAGCGACGCGTCGTCGCAATAGCCGTACATGCGCGGCACGGGAACGCTGCTGCCCTGCAGGGCGCTCATCACGCGGTGCTCGCGGTCGATGGCATGTGCCGAAGCCACCAGCAGGCCCTGGGGCTTGGTGCGCAGCACATAGCTGCGCTGCCCCGCAATGACTTTGTACGTAGGGTTGGACTGCCCGCCAGTCAAAGGAGTGATCGCCAGCGGCTCGCCGCCGCCCAGGCCCTGCGCGCGCAAGTAGCGGCTCAGCGGCTCCTGCAGCAATGCGGTGGATGCTGCGCTCATAAGGAACTCACCAGGTGGGCGCCGCTCATGCCCTTGCCTCCGCCGCCTTTTCGGCCATGTGGACCAGCTTGCGCGCCATGCTCCAGCGGTGCACTTCGCTAGGGCCGTCATAGATGCGAAACGCGCGCATGTCGGTGAAGATGCGCATCACGGGCGACTCGCCCGTCACGCCCTGCCCGCCAAGCATCTGCACGCTGCGGTCCACCACGCGCCACTGCGCTTCCGAGCACACGACCTTGGCGCGGCTCGATTCGAAATTGCATTTCTCGCCCTGGTCCAGCAGCCACGCGGTGTGCCAGATGTGCAGCCGCGCCGTGTGCAGATCCATGTCGTTGTCGGCCAGCATGAAGCCCACGCCTTCGTGTTCGGCCAGCGGCTTGCCGAAGGCCTGGCGGCGGCGGGTGTATTCCAGCGCCGCGTCGTGCGCGCGCCGCGCCTGGCCCAGCCAGCGCATGCAGTGCGTGAGCCGCGCCGGCGCCAGCCGCACCTGGGCGTAGCGAAAGCCCTTGCCGACCTCGCCCAGCACGTCGGTGGCGGGAATGCGCAGGTTGTCGAAGCGCAGTACGCCATGGCCGCCGGTGAAGCAGGCATCCATGGCGTCCATATTGCGCTCCAGGGTGATCTCCGGGCGATCCATGTCGCTGAGGAACATGGTTGCCGAGCCGTCTTCCATGCGCGCCATGATGATGGCGTAGTTCGCGCCTTCGGCACCCGTGATGAACCACTTCACGCCGTTGATTAAATAGTCGTCGCCGTCGCGCTGCGCCGTGGTGGTCAGCATCGACGGGTCGGCGCCCGCGCCGGGCGAAGGCTCGGTCATGGCAAAGCACGAACGCGTCAGGCCCTCGACCTGCGGGCGCAGCCAACGCGCCTTCTGCGCGGCCGTGGCGACTTCTTCCATGAGATGGATGTTGCCTTCGTCGGGCGCATGGATGTTGAGCGCCGTGGGGCCCAGCCACGAATAGCCGGCCTCCTCGAACACCACGGACTTGGCCACATGGCTCAGGCCCATGCCGCCCATTTCGGTCGAGGCATGGGGCGTGAGCAGGCCGGCGGCCTTGGCGCGCGCCACCAGTTCGCGGCGCAGCGCTTCGCTGGGGCCGTGGTGCGACTGGCGCTCGTCGTTTTCCAGCGGAATCACCTGCTCGGCGATGAATTGCCGCGTTCTGTCCCGCAGCGCACAGAGTTCGGCGCTCAATTCGAAGTTCATTGATGTGTCTCCTTTGACGACCCAAGCCATGGCTGCATGTTTTCAATATTGTAGGACAATGTTGAAAACAAAAATAGTCCCACAAACGCGATGAAGACGCCTCGGCTGTGTACACTTTGCGCGCCCCCACAGAAATCCAGACAGTGACCACCGCCCCCCTCCATCACGCCGCCGAAGACGCGCAGGACGCCCGCCCGCAGACCGTGGCCAGCGCCGCCGACGCAGTGTTTTTCGGCATCTTCAATGGCCTGGAGGTGCAGCGCTTTGTGCCGGGCCAGCGCCTGGTGGAGGCCGATCTGGCCGTGCAGTTCGGCGTGGGCCGCAATTCGGTGCGCGAGGCCATGCAGCGCCTGGCGGCCAACGGCATCGTCGATGTGCTCCGGCACAAGGGCGCGACCATACGGTCGCTGACGCTGCAAGAGACCCTGCATGTGCTCGACGTGGCCGAGCGCATGACCGGCTTGCTCGCGCGCAGCGCCGCGCAAGGCGTGCGCGCCGGGCATTCGCCGCTCCCCATACAGACCGGACTGCAGCAGCTGGTCGCCGCGGAAAAGGCGCAAGATGCAGACGCTTTCGCGCGCGCGCGCCGCAACTTCTACCGCGCCCTGCTCGACGCAGCGGGCAGCCGCGAACTGCGCCGGCTGTTCCCGTCCATCCAGATGCCCACCGTGTACGCCCAGCACCGGCTGCCCGCGCTGCAGAAAATCCGCCTGGCCGACTACCGCGCGATCAGCAAGGCGGTGATCGCCGGCGACGCCGCGGCGGCCGACGCCGCAGCCATGGCCCATGTGCGCAATGTGCGCGAGGAAATCATCCGCCGGCAGGCAGACGCCGGCCGGGACTGAAGTCCTTGCTGTCAGCTGCGCGCGCGCAGCCAGGCCACGATATCGGCCGTCACCTCATTGCGCGTGGTCTCGTTGAGAATTTCGTGGCGCGCGCCCGGATACAGCTTGACTGTCACATCCGCGATGCCCGCGTCGCGGTAGCGCTTGCCCAGCAACTCGATCAGTGCGCCGCCACCGGCCAGCGGGTCGGCGTCGCCGGAAGCCAGCAGCAGGGGCAGATCGCTGCGAATGCGCGCCAGCTGCGCCGGGTCGGCCAGCCGGGCCGCGGGCGCGAACAGCGCGGGAATCACCTCGGCCGGCACGTCCCAGCCGCACCAGGGATCGGCCACATAGGCATCCACCTCGGCGGCGTCGCGCGAAAGCCATTCGTAGCCCGTGCGGTGTTCAAAACCCGCATTGAATGCCGCCAGCCCGGCCGGCGCGTCGGCAGGCGCATTGGCCATTGCCGCGACCAGCATGTCGAGCGCAGTCGAGCCGGACAACACCACGCCCGACCAAGTCGCTGCGTGATCGATGATCGCCGCCTGCGCCGCAAACGACCCCATCGAATGCGCGAACAGAAACAGCGGCAGGTCGCCCTGCTGCGCACGCAGCGCGGCGCCGAACTGGGCTATATCGGCAATCAGCCCGTCAAACCCCGCCTTGCCGAAGTCACCCAATCGCCCATCGGCAGTACGGCCATGCCCCCGATGATCTACCGCATGGACCACAAAGCCCGCGGCATTGAGCGCCTTCGCAAACCGGTCGTAACGTGCCCCATGTTCGGCGAGTCCGTGGGCGATCTGCACCACGCCCACGGGCGCGCCGACAACGTCGGCCCAGGTATAGGTCGCGACCTTGGTACCGTCGGCGTTGGAGAGAAAGGAGGAGGTCGAGGTGGTCATCGTTGGATTTTGACACGTTGACCGTTCCGGTTTGGCTGGGGTAAATGGCAGGGGGGCTGGTCCGAACCCATCGCAAGGCAGCTCAACCAACGTCTTCGCAATACCATGAGACACCGACACCTGCTGCAATGTTTGATGAATGTGGTTGCGCAGATCGGTTGCGTCTACCTGCACAAACGCTCGTAAACTGCAGCCTCCTTTTCGGCCTGAACGCGACATTCCTGCGACAAATATATTCTTGGCATCATAAAAAACCAAAGGATATATTACCGAATTCATCCGTCATAGGCATCACATTCCAGATTGATTTTCCATCAAACTTCTGCTGAATTCATGATGCGTTCCAGCTTTGAAAATAGGTCATGGCTGACGACTCTTAGCAGAATGTACAGCGCCCATGAGAGACAACTTTCCACGGCACACATTCAATTCTCTCAGCCAACCGTTTGCAGATCGCCCGACAAGCGACCTGCTACGCCTGAGCTGGCGCCTCCATTGATTGCAGCGCTACCAACGCCGCTTGAGAGCGACACCTTGCAATCTCACACTTTCCTGAGTTGCTGAAGTACTCTATTGATTTCAGTATATATTTCAGACCAGTCCAAAGCATGCGCAGTACTAAATCGTAACCCCCCCTAACATCCGGATTCCATAAGAACCAACCTGAGCATCGGCTGTTACCCAAAGCATCGGCCCTGCACGTGATAGTCGGAGGATCACCACTGCTGTGCTTAAAATTGCTTATTTGCAACCGTGGCCTGAAACAGAATATGAGCAGCTTTCTTTCCTTTGTGAGCCAAACGAGCGACAACTCCATTGACTCAGATGTAGTTGAAGAGGCCTCACGTTGCCTTGACCAATTTACGCAGGCATTCAATGCACTAGATTTGGCGGGAATGGATGCACGGCTTCATTTCCCGCATGTGATGATTTCGGGGTCCGAGACCCTGCTTTGGGATGCGCCCGATCAGCATCCTGCAGATTTTTTCCAGCGGCTGCAAAGCACAGGCTGGGCATCTACCCGATACGAATCGAAACTTCCGGTTCTGACCAGCCAAGACAAGGTTCATTTCCTAGTCACCTACACCCGCCGTTCAGCCACAGATGTAGAGCTGAGTCGCCACTCCAACCTCTGGATCGTGGTCAAGAAAAACGGTACATGGGGCATATCGCTTCGCTCATATTGAGCGACCGCAGTCTGGGACCGCTTCGGGTCGAGGCCGTCGGTGCGAAGTTTGTTGCATCGGACATTGGACTCCCAACTAGCGGTCTGAACCGCTGCCCGCGATGAAGGAAGACTGCGACGTACTCTAGACCAGTCAGGCAAGCACTCGGGCGGTCGATGAGGCTATGACTGCTTCATGTCACGCCCCAAAGAATCGGAGGCGAGGTGCGACAAAGCACCCGCGGCAAAGCCGACTTCTCTGAACGCTTCAAGCTGGGTGCTGTCATCTCAAGCGGGCAACGCATCAGCCGATGCTATCGGCACCAGTCGTTGGACGGATTGGCAGCGCATTGAATGCTGCGGCTGCAGCTCTTTCGAATCAGCTCTTTCTCTGTCGACCAAAAAACTCGCATCCCCAGAGAACTATGGGCGTTCTAACGGGCCGCCAACCTGCGGTAACGACCCTTTGCAGTCATCCGCAGAGTCCCCAGTCGAAGCCTGCTGCGCCGCGCGCCCATCTGCTTCGCCGCCAAGCTGACTCCGGCGCGCGGCAAGGCCGAAGAACTGCTTTTATTGCGTTCCAAAGTGGGCGGCGGCGCCAGCCGCTGCCGTGAGGTGCCGGAGGCTTGCCTGGGCCTGCCGCTCGCCATCCAGCAACTCGCCCAGACGCGACAGCATCGGGCGAAACCTCGTCAGATTGAGTGCCTGGCATATTGTCTTTCGTCGCTCGGGCACAGTAGCAATGGAACGAATCCACGGCGGCAGCCACCAACAGCCTCATGCGCAAAAGGCGATCTACGCAAATCAGCGCCATTCAACCTGTCTACACATCAAGCAGGGTTATACTAATTGTTACCAATAGTTCAAAAAATGAAAGCGATTGGAAGCCATTCCTTCGTTGGTCTTCGAGAGCATATGTAGCACGGATTGAAACGACTCTGGTCGCCCCATATCAAAAAATCACAGCAGGTCTTAATCAAAGGAGTTTCAATGGAAGCGGATGAATTGGAGTACGTGGGTTTCTGGGCGCGTTTCGGGGCGTCATTGATAGATACCGTTCTGATCGGCATCGTCATCTGGCCGCTGTTGACCGCGTTCTACGGCGATGCTTATTGGGACGGAGAAGGTATAGTCAAAGGCCCAATGGATGTGTTGCTTTCTTGGGTCTTCCCAATGGTTGCGGTCATTGTTTTTTGGGTAGCTAAACAAGCCACGCCGGGGAAAATGGCCGTATCGGCCCGAATTGTTGACGCCAAGACGGGGGCGGCTCCATCCACTGGACAGTTCATCGGCCGCTATCTGGGTTATTTCCTCGCAGGATTGCCTTTGGGTCTGGGAATTTTCTGGGTCGCTTTTGATGGCCGCAAGCAAGGCTGGCATGACAAGCTCGCTGGCACTGTGGTGGTTCGTCAAAGAAACAGGAAACCGCGGCCAGTCACATTCAATGAGAGTCGCTAACGCCACTGCCTCGCAATCGCCCTCAGAGCAGTGGTGCCGGCGGCCCATGGAACGCCGGTCGGTAACCAATGAACTGTGGCGACGGCTACAGCCACCGGCCTTTGTGCCTTCTCCAAGGGCGGTGCGCGCAAGCTCCTAGTGAGCAATGAAGCCACCCCCCAACGCCATCCTGTTCGTGCTGCTGACCGGCGTTCCATCGGAATACCTTCTCCAACCCTTTGGGCACGGCAGCGATCAATACCCACCGGTGACAGTTTGGCCTAGAGAACTCGCAAGACAGCATGTGTCGGGCCAGCCTTAGGTTGACTCGCCAGCCACAAGCTGAAATCTCGCCAGGCTAGCTATACGCCAACCGATGCGCCGCAGCCAGCGCCACATCCAGCCGTTCCCCCGCCTGATACGGCGCAAGCGTTGCCGGCCGCACCACCTCCGGCGAAAGCCGCGCGCAAGGCTCGGGCTGGCCCAGCACGGTCATGACCGGGATGCGTTCGGCGTAGATGGGCAGATCCTGGTCCTCGGGGTCGTCGGCCAGGCCCTTGCTGCGGGTCTTTGCGGACGCGCGCTCTATGTCCATCACCATCACCGCCGTGGCCTTGAACTCCTGGCGTGAGGTGGGCCGCAGGGTGGCGGTGCGCTGCGGGTAGAAGCGGTCGACCATCATCGTCAAGGCGCGCTCCTTTTCTTCGAGGTCGGTGACCTGATGGGCATGGCCGAAAGCCATGACCGCGCGGTAGTCCACCGAGTGATTGAAGCCGCAGCGTGCCAGCACCAGGCTGTCGAGGTGTGACACCGTCACGCACACCGGCACTCCGCCCGCCTGGTGCCTCAGCATGCGGCTGGCGCTCGATCCGTGCCAATACAGGCGCGTGCCTTCACGCCAGAACAGTGTGGGGGTGCAGTAGGGCTGGCCGTCGAGCACATAGGAGGTATGCGCCAATGCGGCGGCGTCCAGGATCGCATGGACGGTTGCATGGTCGTAGGCGCCGCGCTCGTGCAGGCGCTTGACGCGGTTGACCGGGTCGATGGGATAGGTGGCGGTTTCGTGGGACATCGTTGTATCGAATGGAAGGAGGGCAAGTGCGCTATCCTCGCCTCGACCAATGGTTGATTCAATGACCAATTCCAACGCATTTTCTTCAACCAATTGGGCCGATGTGCCGGCCACGTTCCTGCATCTGGAGCGCCAGTTATCGGCCTACCGCGGAAGCCAGACCGCGCGCGTGTATGCGGCCTTGCGCGATGCCATTCTCGAAGGCGCGCTGGTCTCGGGCACGCAGCTGCCGCCCACCCGCACCTTGGCAGAGTGGTTGCGCGTGGCCCGCCATGCGGTCGTCGGCGCCTATGAGTCATTGCAAGGGGACGGCCTGGTGGTGGCGCGCGTGGGCGCGGGCAGCTTTGTCGCCCCCGGACTGCGCCAAAGTCAGGCCGCGACGCCTTCTGCGCCGCAGGTGCTGCCCGGCTCCCTGGCGAATCCCCTCAGGGCCTTTGCCTTGGGAATGCCCATGGTGGACAAGGCATTTCAGCAGCGCCTGGCCGCGGCGGTGCGCCGGCATATGCTGGGCGATGACCTTGCGGTGCTGGGCTATGGCGATCCACGCGGCAGTGCGAGCCTGCGCGCCATGATTGCGCATGAGCTCAAGCAGTCGCGCGGCGTGCATTGCGCGCCCGAGCAAATCGTCATCACCACCGGCACGCAGCAAGCCCTGCGGCTGTGCGCGCAGGCCCTCATGCAACCGGGGCAGTTGGCGTGGGTGGAAGATCCCGGCTATGGCGCTGCGCAGCGCACCCTGAGTGCGGCCGGACTGAGAACGCAGCCCGCCGCAGTCGATGCCCAGGGCATTGCCGCACTCGCGAGCCCCCAAGGGCTGGGCGCAGCCCAAGCGATTTATGTCACGCCTTCGCACCAGTTCCCCACGGGCAGCGTCATGTCGCTGCCCAGGCGTCTGGCGCTGCTCGAGTGGGCGCATCGCCACGGCGCCTGGATTCTGGAGGATGACTACGACAGCGAGTTTCGCTACCGGGGCCCGCCCTTGACCGCGCTGGCCGGGCTGGACCGTAGCCAGCGCGTGATCTATATCGGCGGCTTTTCGAAAAGCGCCTACCCGGCCTTGCGGCTGGCCTATGCGGTGTTCCCGCTGCCCGCACTGGAGGCGGTGCTGGCCGCGCGCAGCACTTTCGACCGGTTCGTTCCGACGATGCTGGAGCTTGCGATGGCCGACCTGATGGCGGACGGCAGCCTGGCCCAGCATTTGCGCCGCGTGCGCGGGGAATGCCGGCGCGGCCGAGACCTGCTGGTGCGCGTGTTGACGCAGTCCAGCCAAGGATTGCTCACGGCCACGGCGCCCGACCAAGGCACGCACCTGCTGGCGTGGCTGCCCCAGGGCACGACCGCCGACGCAGCGCGCCGCATCCGCGACGCTTCGGGCCTGGCGCTGGTGCTGCTGTCAGAAACCAGGCAGGTGCACAGCGCCGATGACCGCGAGGCGTTCGTGCTGGGTTTTGCCGGCTTTGCGCTCAAGGACATCGAGGAGGCCGCCGGTCTGCTGGGCAGGACCACGGCCGACCAGCTGGGCCAGAGCCTCAGCGACACGCCGCCCAGACCGGAGCGCAAGCGCAAGACATGATTGCCGGGCCCTAGGCTCCCGGCGGCCAGGCGGCCGGCGTGGGCACGGCGCACGGGGCGTCGGTTTCCACGGTGCCGAACAAGGCAGGGCTGACGATCTCCAGATATTCCATGTCTGGCGAATAGTCGAACAGGTAGTGGCGTATGCCGGGACGCTGGTGCACGCAGTCGCCGGCTTCCACCAGCGTCTCCTGGTCTTCGTACATGAACTTCGCCCAGCCCTTGGTCATGAGCACGATCTGGAAATCGGCAATGTGGCGGTGCCAGCCCGTGCCCTCTTCCGGCGGCTTGTTGGCCTTGACCAGATGCGCGATCACGCGGCCGTGGGTGGCGTCGGCGACACCCAGGTCCCGGTAGAGGAAAAAATCCCGCAATCCATCGGAACGCCACGGCGTCTGGCCCTCCTTGACGTGGGAAAAAAGCGTCGCTTCTTCGCTGGGAGCAGTCATGTCGGTGGCCTTTGAGAGTCAAAGTGGGTTGAAATCTCGAACAGCCCAAGGCCTGGTCACGCGCGGAAGATACGGGCGCGTTGCACGCCCTGCTGGCTTTGTCTGGTGTTCCACCGCGTCCAACCTGCCTTGACCTGATTCCAATATGTCGCTGAAGCGACGCTGGGTCAAGAAACGGCAATGGTTGAACATTTCATTAGGGTTTTCCAGAAGGAGTCAATTGGCTTGCACGTTGGCCGACTTCACCACCGCCTGCCATTTCTTGCGGTCCTGGTCTATGACCTTGGCGAACTCCTGCGGACTGCTGTGCAAAGGCTGTATGCCGTAGGGCTTGAGCGAAGCCTCCATGGCCGGCTCGCGCATCACCTTGACCAGCTGGCGGTTGAGGTAGGCGACGATGTCCGGGGAGGTGCCGGCCGGCGCCAGCACGCCCAGCCACAGCGAGACGTCGTAGTCAGAGAAGCCCGGGGTTTCCGCCATGGCCGGCACTTCGGGCATGGCCGACAAACGCATGCGCGAAGTCACGGCCAGGGCCCGCAGCTTGCCGCTGCGCGTGTACTCGACGAAGTTCGAGGCCGTATCGAATGTCATGTCGATGCGCCCGGCGATCAGGTCGGGCAGGCCGGCCGCGCTGCCTTTGTAGGGCACATGCTGCATGTCGACGCCGGCAATGGATTGGAACAGTTCGCCCGAAAGGTGGCTGCTGGTGCCGTTGCCGGCCGAGCTGAAGCTCAGCCCGCCGGGTTTCTTGCGCGCCAGCGCCACCAGCTCGGCCACCGATTTCGCCGGCAGCTGCGGGTTCACGACCAGCAGATTGGAAGTGACGTGGGTCAGGCCCACGGGCGCAAAACTCGCTGCGGGGTCGTATTTGAGGTTGCTGTAGAGGCTGGGATTGATGGTCAGCACGCCCATGGTGGAGTACAGCAGCGTGTAGCCGTCTTTCGGCGCATTGGCGACGGCCTCGGCGCCTATGCTGCCGCCCGCGCCCGCACGGTTGTCGACGACCACGGGCTGGCCCAGGGAATCGGCCAGTTTCTGCGCCATGCTGCGCGCCATCAGGTCGGTGGCGCCGCCCGCGAGGAACGGCACGACGAGGCGCACGGGCTTGTGGGGGTAGCCGCCCGGGCCGTCGCCCGCGTGCGCTGCCGTCAGGGCCGCCGAAGCCAGCACGAGTGCGGCGATGAATTGCATGCGTTGCATGGAATATGTCTCCATTGTTGTAATGCGCCGGCGATAGCGCTGAGGCAAGGCCCGAAGTGTAGGCAGCGTATGCCGCCCGTCCAAGGCGATGGGCGGCAAAGCTGGCATGTGTCGCCGGGCATAGCTGCGCGGCCATAGCAGCTTTGCCGGCATGCGCCTCGCCTTGGCGGCCAGGCCCCGTTAGAGTGGCTGGCTGCTGCCGCGCCGCCTCGCGGCTTCCCATCGCCCCTGTCTCTACGGACGCCTGAAAGAACCATGCTCAAAATTCTGCTGCTTGACGACTACCAGGGCCGCGCGCGCGAGTGGGCCGTTTGGTCGGTGCTGCCCGACACCCAGGTGGACGTGCTGGAACACGCCCTGCCCGACTTGGCGGCGCGCGCCGCGCGTTTTGCCGGCTACCAGGTGATCGTGGCGATGCGCGAGCGCACGCTGTTTTCCCAGGAGCTGATCGCGGCCCTGCCCGATCTCCAGCTGCTGGTGACCACCGGCATGCGCAATGCGGCCATCGACATGGCGGCCTGCGCGCAGCGCGGCATCACGGTGTGCGGCGCGCCCGGCAGCCAAACAAGCGCTGGTGCCACGGCCGAGCTGGCCTGGGCGCTGATGCTGGCCTTGGCAAAGCGCCTGCCGCGCAGCCGCCAGGCCTTGCTCGAAGGCCATTGGCAGCCCGAAGTCACGCAATCGCTGGCGGGCCGCACGCTGGGCCTGGCCGGGCTGGGCTGGGCTGGGCTGGACAAGCTGGGCCAGGCAATGGGCATGCAGCCCAATCCGCAGGGGAATTCGGGGGGTCGGTGGGGGTGGGCTCCCTTTGAGGCGCCCCCGCTGACTCCCCTGCGCTCCCCTGTTTTATCCCCAATTTATCCCCGTCCCTGCTGCCCTATCAGCGCGTCATAATTTCCCTCGCAGCCTGCCCCGGCGATGCGGGCAACGTCGACAAAGTAAGCGCGCTCGCCGTTCTCCAGGGCGGTGGCCAGCCTCGCCTCATAGCTCTCGCGTCTGTCGATCTCGGCAAGAGATACGCCCCGCACGCTGTCGTGTGTATCTACTATAGCCAGGGTCCAGTGGAGGTCGCGCCATCGCCCGCCCTGTTCTAGCCTAAGCTGCTCATGGGCCCCGCATGGAGGGATTCGAACGCCCGATGAGGGTAGTTCAGGCGTGTTCCAGCGTAGTCTTCGCTCTGATCGACTACGTTCCACTACGCTGAAATTCGCTCGTTTAGGTTCGCTTTTAGGTTCAGGGACGGCCACTTTTCGGCGAACCGTGGCTGATCGCTTCACCCTCGCACCAACGTCACCCACCGACCAGGCGAACCCGACCACATAGATCCAGACCCAGGGGCTCTGCTGAGGAGGGGTTTAAGGCCAGGGGACAAGCGAGACTTAATCCGAGGGCCATTGCGCAGCTTCGACTGAGCGGCGAGACTTAGCAAGGTATCAACCGACCTTTTCAATCTCTTCCGGGCTTGCTGCTCTCTCTTTTGTTGAAGATGACGCAGCTTTTTTACACGCTCTTTTTCGGCTGCCTTTGCCGCCTTACGCGCAGTCTTCGATGACTTGCGATGTTTTGGGGCCGGCTCTAGAAACGACGAACTCTTGCTGCGAAGTTCTTTTGCACCGCAAACGGCATTAGGCTCACATTTCCCCGGGAGCTTCCTTGGTGTCTCGCAGACTGACGGGTTGATGCCCTCCCTGTTGGTGAAATATGAGCGACCACCCTGATCCCCATCTTTTCCAGTCGTCTGGGTTGAAGGCGGAAGAAGCGCAGGTCTCGACAAATCAGCGATGAAATCCCCATCAAGGGGGCTCGGTGAAGTCCTCTTTCGGGGATTGGTCCGCACTTTTGTAGGCTTGTTTTGGTTGGCGCCTTCGCCATGCACATAAAAAGTATGGGTTTTCAAGAATGAACTGAGCACGATATCTCCGCATTCACCGCATTTACTCGTCTCCACACTCATTCGAAGCACTCCTAAAAGTTCGCGAGCCACCCGCGCTCGTTACCACGCAAAACGCAAGTCTGATGCTGACTGAGTTTTGCGTCAATTCGCAAGCGGTAATAAGCGCCACCCCGGTTCGGGAGAAGGGCAGTTGGTGCTCCACTTTGCTGCCGCGGAATGACAAGGCCTTCATCCGGATCGGCCTGCGCTATGGCCCCATCAGCGCGTCGTAGTCTCGCTCACACCCTGCCCCGGCAAAGCGGGCGGCGTCGGCGAAATAACCGGGCGCTTGCAGTTTTCCAGCGCGGGGACCAACTTCACCTCGTAGCCCCCGCGCTGGTCGATCTCGGCCAGGGCCGCGCGCAGCAGGTCAAACGGGTCCGCGTTTTCGGCAAGGGCCTCAGTCGGCATGCTCGGCCGATCTGGGGTTGCCTCACGGCATGCCACGGGCATCTTGACGGCCTGGATCTCCACGCGCGGCGAGGTTGCGCAGCCGGCCAAAGCCAGCGCGGCCAGCAGCAGCGAACCTTGCAAAATCCGCGATTTGTCAATCGACCGATCTTGCATTTTTCGGGATATGTCAACCAAGGCGGCGCGCGTCATGACTTGGCCCGCCCCTTCAACCAGCACGAGAAAAAGCGATTCTTCGATCAGCTTCGCGAACTGCCTGCCGAGGGCACCAAACATCTCGTAATGAAGCTGGTCCACCTCGGACTTGAAAAAGGCCCCCAAATCATCGACACGATTGGTAGATTCCTATCCAGTATCTCTGTGCCCGAGTGAGCTCGATGTAGCTGGCACCGCCCAGAGACCCAAACCACCATCCTAGACCAGAGGACGCCCATGCCCATCCAAATCTCCCACATCTACGTACACGACAAGGAAGGCAAGTTCCACAAAATCGAGTGCAGAACGACCAGACCTGAGTCACCGCGGCCTGGCCTTGCAATCATCAATGGGGAAGATAGATTCTTCCTCAACGACATTGAGTTGAAAGACCTTGGCGAAGGGCGCTACATGACGCCTGATGGACAGGTCCTTGTTGATCCCGGTGACGCCTGACCTAACGAAAAAGCCCTCTTTCGAGGGCTTTGCATGTGTCCAGAGCTCTAAATCATCGAAGCATCTCTCGCTCAAGGGCTTGTTGAAAGCAAACCAAGTCGCTCGATCTGCTGTTTCTTTCGTATGCCGATTGGTAGTGGTCAGCAGACCGCGGGCAATCGAACTGCTTCGGATTTAGCATTTCCCGCTCAAGCGCCTTTTGGAAGCAAACCAGGTCGCTGGCACGACTGCTTCTCTCATAGCGCGTCTGGTAAGTTTCAGACCGCTCTTGACATGACCCGTACGGCGTTTTTTGCGCAAAAACCATCGGCGCGGAGGAAAGCGTCGCCACGGCAAGACATACTGCACTCACAAAAAGTTTCCCCATATCCCCTCCTGTAGTTGGCAGGATGGTAGCAAACCACGCGAGGCGGACAGCCTCTAAGCCTCAGCCACAGATTCTTGTTCGTCTTCTTCAGGCATGAATCGATCATGCAGTTCGATGACTTTGTAGACCACGACCTTGCCGTTGATCGTTTCTGCAACCACATCAACAATAAACGCCTCATTGAAAGGATTCTTATCCGAGAGGACCATGCGGGACTTCAAAGATTCCGTTGCGCAAATCGTCTTCACTGCTTTTGAGGATATCGACTCGATCTTTGCCCGATCTCCGGACCTACTGTCTTTGTCTGCTCGCGCTTGAAACCAGTGCAGAACCACTTTTTCGTGCTTTCCGCTCGTCTTGGCCTTACGCTCACCGGCAATCCTACGTGCCTGATTCTGAATAACGTTGGCTTCCTTGCTGGGAACCTGGAGATAGACATTTCCGGTGACGTTCAGAGTTCCAATATTGAGTTGCGATCCGCCATCCTTGGCGATCGGCTCCACAATTTGCGACACGTTGCTCAGCGTTGAAGGCAGTAGCTCCTCAACCCCAGCGCTATTGACATCATCGCCGGAGAGTCGGCTAACAACATGCTTCAAGAAGCCGGTGAAATCCACCACCGTGTTGACGTAGCTTATGCCATCCAGCAGCAGAGGCGACATTGCGCAGAGCGTTGCGATAACGCTTCCAGATTTGACCTCATTGACATACAACCGCACCTCCGATGCAGTGGCATCAGGATGCTCCCGGCTGATGAAATCCTGGTACTCATTACCAAGTGCGCGCAGACTCTCCGTCAAGTCATTCAGCTCGACCGGGCGAACATTCTTGATCTCAAATTTGAGTTGCGGGTCCACGACTTCTGTTCTCATTGGCTCCTCCGATGGAGCCGATATTACAAGATGCTACAAATGAGGATTTGTTAGCAATACTGTTTAAATATACAGCAAATCGTAGGCCCGTTTGTTTTGAGGTGCTTTCTTACCCTTCGCTCACTTATCGGACTTCGGCGCAAACTCCCGCATCACATCCGTCGCCTCCATGACTGTCAGGTCGTCATACAGGGCGGTCCAAGCATCGACATCAAGCGTCATACCGGTCCATCAGCGGATAGATGCACTCCCACTGCAGGCCCAGAGGCGTGCCGCCCATGGCGGGGGGCTTCCACTTAGTGCCCACACGCCGAAACAGTTCAAGGGCTGGCTCGTTATTGGTCCAAACTTCGAAAATGTCCGAGGTGTAGTCCTCCAGTTCGAACCCTTCCGACCTGGCCTCAGCTTCGGTGATGGCAGGTTCGAACAGCGCGCGGGCGATGGCCTTTAGTTTCCCAGGCGGCACTGGAACAGCGCAATGTCGATCTTGGTGAGGATTGCCTGGATCGGGCCCGGCACCAAGTCTTCGAGCTCCACGATGTTGTCGGCGGTGAGCGGGTCCTCCAGATCCCAGCCGGCAGCAGCCTTGACGATCAGGTCGGCGAGTTCCTTCACGCCCGAACCCACCTGCACAGCGAAGCTGAATTCGGCATCCACGGCCTTACCTTCGGCGCGCACTGCAGCCGAGTATTCATCACGATGGGCGGCCCATGAGGACTACGACCCCTTCCGCCCCATGCCGGACCACTCAGTTCCACAAACGAACATTCGAGCGGGAAACCGTTGACTTCGCATCGTCTAGTGGCAAAGCAGGGCTAAATCTCGCGTGCCGCTAATGCTGGCCTGGAAGGCGGGCTCAATGTGCGCGGACTCGATGGTGTTCTGGGCATCCAAGGCATCAAAACATAACGACAAGATGAGAGGAGAGAGGGATGAAGAAGGCAATGCTTATCGCGGCCGTGCGCGCGGCAATCACAGGATGCGCGACCAGTTCCACGGGCGTGGCACCGATGGGTGATGGCTGGTACATTCTGCACGGATCTGACTTGACTGGCTGGGGCACGCCAAACGAAGTCAAGGCAGCGCTTCTGAAGGAAGCCGGGCAGTACTGCTCCAAACAAGGCAATGAACTGACCCAGGTACATCACAGCGGCACGGAAGCCGGATGGATCAGCTCATCAACGGCTGACGTCCGCTTTCGCTGCAAGTAGCGGCGCAAGTCCCACTGGGCGCGGATTCGATTGTGTTTTGAGGTGCCGTTTTTCGTGACGAGCACTTGTCCGACAAAAGATACAACCTATTACCACTAGCACTCTTGATAAGCGAGTGCTATCGGCAGGCAGCCTCTGTTACACTTCGATCTGCCCAAAAGAAAACCGGCACCCTATCTCTAGGGCGCCGGTGACTTTAAGCAATTTGTCGCAGTCGCGTGTGTCCGTGGAAAGATCCGCTTCTGCTTTCTTGTGCAGCCCTCGATTCTACACTCATGTATACGCTGTTATACATAAAAAGTGTAAATCCAGGCTGCATGGCTACCTGCGCCCAAAGGACGCCATGCCAAACCATCAATACTCCCTAGCCCTTATCACCCATCAGGTGCAAAACTCGACAGTCGAGCAACGTGCCGAAGATGGCTACATCAATGCCACGGCCATGTGCAAAGCTGCTGGCAAGTTGTTTGGACACTACCAAGAGAACGCTTCCACGAAGGCCTACCTAGAAGCGCTTGAAGCGGATATCGGAATTCCGATATCCAAGCTAATTCAAGTACTTAGAGGTGCCAACGTCGCTCAAGGAACATGGATTCATCCCCAGGTGGCCATCCACTTGGCGCAATGGCTTTCGCCCCAGTTTGCGGTTCAAGTGTCAAAATGGGTCTTTGACTGGATGTCGGGCAAAGGGAGTCCCGCAAAACTCCCCTACCACCTTGAGCGCCATCTGTTGAACCAGAACAGGATCCCTCTGGGCTACTTTTCTGTGCTGCAAGAAATGACGAACTTTCTTGTTGGACCGATGGAGGCCAACGGCTACCGCCTGCCGGAAAAATGCATGCCAGACATCTCTCATGCAAAGCTGCTGTGCAAGCATCTTCGGGATGACCATGGCGTCGATACCACGGCGCTCGCGAAATACTCCCATGAATTTCCTGACGGCCGTGTCGTACAGGCCAACCTGTACCCCGTAGAGTATCTCGGTGCATTTCGGCAGTTGATGGCGGAGGTCTGGATGCCCCAGCATGCCGCCGCCTACTTTAAGACTCGCGACCCTGCTGCACTTCCGGCTCTAGACAAGATACTTCTTCTGAGCCAAGCGCAACCTCCGAAAAAGGTTTCGGCAAACAAGTCCAATTTCCAGCGGAAAGCTTGAGGATTACCATGGCCAAGTCAGTAACCCTGGAGAAGTGCGAACGTCACTGGAACACCCAGTCTCTCGCCAGAGACCATTTCGTGCAAATGCTCCATCGCTACGCGCGCGGGCAGACGGTCGCTCATGGCAGCGATCACAACGAGTTACTTGCACTTCTTGAAATCTACGATACGGATAGGACAAAGCGTGGATGCGGTGTTGCATCATTTTTTCTGGACGCGGATCGCGATCACCCCGGCAACACCAACTGCTTTTACATCCTGCGAACTGACGGCAGTAGCGAAGACTTCAGTGTTCACAAAGCGGTGAAGCACGTGTCCCAGTTGCAGAATCCTTGACTCGCCAGAGCCCTTTACTGCGTTCACACCAAGCCACCCTCGGGTGGCTTTCTCTTTTGTGCCACCATATCGCCATGACCTACGCCCCCGCCCTCCAGTTCACCAGCGTCCGCACCCGCGTCGTGGATGGAAAGACGCTCATCGGCCTGAAACACACGGCCAAGGATTCGGATGGCGCGCGGGCTTCGACAGGCTGGGTTGAGATGCCGCCTGAGGATGTGGAGGGCCTGGCCAAAACGCTTCAGGACACGATGGCCGAGGTTGGGCACAAGTAGCGCGTGCCGATCCCAACGCAACCACCTTAGGGTGGTTTTCTTGCGCCCGCAAATACAGCGGCGCTACACGACACTCTCAAAAATATTTAGCAAAGCTATTTACCGAATGATTTAGCACCGCTGCAGTTAATCCATCGCAGCAACAAACGCGTTACGCAGAAGTTGTTCGGTGGGTGGCACGGCATCGAACGGCTTCCCTGGCTCCTTAAAAAGATGCTGGATGAACAGGCGCACTAGTAGAAAGCGCCCCGCCTCTGTGATCTGCCGGCGGAAGCAAACGACAGGGAGCGCACGAACCAATACCTGCGCCCAGAGCCACTGCTGGGCTAGATCAAAAAAGCACTCGCGATCCGGCGCGGTTATCCGGAGCAACGCCAGCAGCAACGCGTTGCGAAGGAGCACCCATGCGAAACACATAGGCCGGCAGACCCGGCCGCCACCTCGCCGCACAGTCTTGCGGAATGTTGCCGACAGGCGAGTTACCCGCGCAAAGGAAGCGCATCAAGCGCACGGGGTACTTAGGGCGTGGCGAGCCCGTAACGCATCAATCCAACCTCAGCACACGAGCCGAGAACGGGGACTTCCGGGCAGGTCCGGGGCCAGTCCGGAGCGCTTTCGCCGAGAGCGCTGCGGGGTGCAAGGCCCGGAATCACTGCGGATAGGCGCGTAGCCTGGCACGGGGAAATGCCGGGATATATCCAGGGCGAAGCTGAAACCCACGGCGAACAGCACACGGACGCAGATTTTGATCTGCAAGCCCCAGCCAGCAGGGGCACCCAATTCAACACCGGCCAGCTTTCGAGCTGGCTTTTTCGTTCCTGGAGTTCTATGAACTCTCGA
Source organism: Acidovorax sp. CCYZU-2555 (assembly GCF_018413525.1). Taxonomy (GTDB): domain Bacteria; phylum Pseudomonadota; class Gammaproteobacteria; order Burkholderiales; family Burkholderiaceae_C; genus Comamonas. The sequence goes on along the minus strand of NZ_JAHCDD010000025.1, from coordinate 44,955 downwards.
CACCCGCTGTGGTATATCACTGCCGACCCGGTTGTCGGCGCCACCGACTTCGATGACGACCGTGAGGCCGAGCAAGAAGCTCACGAGGCGATGCTGGCCGAGGCTGAGCAGCAGGCGCCGCTGATCGTGCTGGCCCAACTGCAGAGGCTAGAGCAGCCGGGCGGCTAGCTCCGGCCCGGCATCAGCGCCGGGGCACTGTCGTCGCCAGACGAGATTTTCTGCGATGCCAGCCGCGACGCCTACGCCGAGCTCATGACCAACCCTGCGGCGCAGCGCCTGCGTCAGGCCATGGGCGAGGTGCCTGCTTGCTCGGATCCGCATAGCAGAAGTGATGCTGCGGATCTGGCTTGCATGCGGGGCCCTTGGGTAGACTGGTTTTTTGCCACCACCCAAGGGAAGAGACATGAGCGACTGGAAAGAATTGACGCAATTGCGAGTGGAAGTCAGCGATTACATCGCCGTGATGACGCTCGACAGCCCGCCGGTGAATGCCTTGACGCGCACGCTCAATGACGAACTCACCTGGGCCTTGGACCGCGTGTCGGAGATGGACGAAGTGCGCGTCGTGGTGCTCACGGGCGCGGGCAAGGTGTTCTGCGCGGGCGCCGATCTCAAGGGCCGGGCCGAGACCATCAAGGGCCCGGGTGACCTGATGGCCCACTCGCGCCGCACGCGCGAATGCTTTCACGCAATCCGCGAATGCGCCAAGCCCGTGATCTGCGCGCTCAATGGCGTGGCGCTGGGCTCGGGGCTGGCGATGGCCGCGTCGTCCGACATCCTGCTGTGTTCCGACAAGGCCTCGCTGGGCCTGCCCGAAGTCGATGTGGGCCTGCTGGGCGGCGGCCGCCATGCGATGCGGCTGTTCAACCATACGCAGCTGCGCCACATGATGCTCACCGGCTACCGCATGCCGGGCGCCGAGCTGTACCGTCTGGGCATCGTGCTGGAATGCACCACACCCGAAGACCTGATGCCCCGGGCCCTGGCGCTGGCGGCGACGATTGCCTCCAAGAGCCCGGTGTCTACGCGCATGGGCAAGCACACCTTGAATGTGATCGAAGACATGAGCCTGCGCGACGGCTATCGCTACGAGCAGGACATGACGGCGCAGATTGCCAAGACCGACGACGCCAAGGAGGCCCAATTGGCGTTCAAGGAAAAGCGCGCTCCGGTCTTCACCGGGCGCTGAGCCCAGGCGGCGCGCAGCGCGCGCCGTCACCGGTCAGCCGTACAGCCGCGCCGGATTGTCTTGCAGCACCTGGCGAACGCATGCGGCGTCGCCGGCCCAGCGTTTGAAGGTGTCCAGCAGCTCCTGGGCATCGGGCACGGGCGTGACGCGCAGATGCGGCCAGTCGCTGCCCCAGACCAGTTGCTCGGGGTTGGCCTGGAGCATCAGATCATGGAACGGCCGGGCGCGCTCCAGATCGGCATCGCCCAGCACATTGCGGTAGGCGCACAGCTTGACCCAGACCGTGCCGGCTTCGAGCAGGGACAGCAGCGTCTTGAAGCCTGGCGCGTCCACGCCCGCCGCCACGTCCAGGCCGCCCATGTGGTCGATGACGATGGGCAGCGCCAGCTTGCGCAGGCGCGGCGCGATCTCGGGCAGCGTCTGGCAATCGGTCCAGAGTTCGGCATGCAGGCCTTCATTGGCCAGCGCCGGCGCCATGTCTTCGAGGTCTTGCAGCGAGGCGCTGCCCGCGAAGTTGCCGCCCGCGCCACTGCGCTGGCTGAAACGCGCGGCGCGCACGCCGCGCGCGCGCAGCCCGTGCAGGCGGCCCACGGCGTCGGCGCGCAGCACCGCCACGCCGCGCAATTGCGGCAAGGCGGCGAGCGTGTCCAGCAGCAGGCCGTGGTCTTCGCCATAGGCGCTGGGCTGGACCAGCACTCCATGCGACAGGCCCAGGCCCTGCAGCAAGGCCAGATAGTCGGCCTGCAGGGCTTCGGGCGGCGTATAGCTGCGCTGCGCGCCCAGCGGGTACTGCGCGTAGGGCCCGAACAGGTGGGCGTGGCAGTCCCAGCCTGCCGTGATGGCGCCGCTCATGGCGCCCGGCCCTGGTGCTGGGGCAAGGGGAAGGCCGGTTTCTGGCCTTCGGGCAGCGGAATCTCGTGGGCGTTCAAGGTCATCGCGACCATGGTGTAGTAGCCCACCAGCGCCGTGAGCTCGACCACCGCGCGCTCACCGAAAAACTCCAGCGTGGCGGCGTAGGTGGCGTCCGAGACCGAACGCTGCTGATTGAGTTCCAGGGCAAACTGGTAAATCAGCCGTTCTTCCGGCGCGCGAAACGGCGGCGTCGTCTGCGCCAGCAGGGCTTCGAGAATGTCGGTCTCGATGCCGATTTTTTCCGATTCGCGGCGGTGCGCATACCACTCGAACGGCGACTGGCAGGCGCGGCCCGTGACCAGAATGGCGATTTCCGACTGGCGCGGCGTCAGGCTGGTGCGATAGCGCAGCAGCGCGCCCAGCGCCTGCCAGCAGTCGGCCAGCTCGGCGTTGTGCAGGGCGGCGCGCAGCGGGCCTTCGATCTTGCCGCGCGGGCCGGAAACGACTTTGTCGTAGACCTGTCGCTGCGCAGGCGACATCGCCTCGGGGGCGGGTAGTGAAATGCGGGGCATGGGGTCTCCTTGGCTGGTGCAGCCCTGGATTTCACCATGCATGCCGCACGCCTTGTCCCTCAAAGCCGGCAAAGCTGCTATGTCTGCAGCGTGGAACGCCACATTCCCGCGCGCGCCTGCTCGTCGACGATCTGCGCGATCTGCCGCGCGACCGCGGCGGCGGCGCGGCCCGGCCCCTTGTTCTTGGCAAAGGCCATGGACACGATGCGCTGCAGCGGCGGATTGATGATGCGCGCGGCGCTGAGCGTGCCGTCCTGCACTTCGCTCCAGACCGCGTGAATGGGCAGCACGGTATACAGCCGCTCCTGCGCCACCAGCGAGCGCATCAGCGGCAGCGAATCGGCTTCGATCACCGGCACCAGATTCATATGCTCCTGGCGCGCGAGTGCATCCAGCGTGGTGCGCAGGCCGTTGGGCGCGCCCGGCAGGATGAAAGGCAGATCGTGCAAGGCGGAGAACGGCACTTCGGCCGCGGCCGTCAGCGCATCGCCCGCGGGCCCGATCAGATAGCTCTCCACGCTGGCCAGCGCCTGTTCCTGGTCAGACAGCGCATGGCTGTAGCGGTACAGGATGGCGATGTCGACGCGCGCGTCGGCCAGCCACTCCTCGACCTGGCCGCTCGAGCCTTCGAGAATCTTCAGGTGAATGCCCGGGTGCTGGGCGCGGATCTGCTGGAACAGCCGCCCGACGATGGGGCCCGAAATCGATGGCAGCGAGCCCAGCGTGACCCGGCCCGCGGGCTCGCGCGCTTCGCCGCGAATTTCGACTTCGAGCTGCTCGGCATCGGCCAGCAGGTTCTTCACATGCGGAAAAATGCGTTCGCCCACATCGGACAGCGTCATGCCGCGCCCCGTGCGATTGAACAGCCGCGCGCCGCAGTCGCGCTCGAGCGCATTGAGCTGGCGGCTCAGCAGCGACTGGTTGCTGTCGAGAAACAGCGCGGCGCGCGTCAGGCTGCCCAGCTCGGCAATGGCCAGGAAGGTGCGCCATTTCTGCAGATTGGAGGCGATGTCGAGCTGAAGGGTGGTGGCTTTGGCGCTTTGCATTGAGGAAAAGATGACGCATCGGGACGATGCCTGATTAAACCCCAGGCTCGGCCCTGCAGTCAGCGCTATGAACCCGAAGAAGCGTGCCCCCGGCCCTGTCAGTCCGGCAGGCCCGCGACCCAGCGCGCAATCGCGCCGGCCACGGCCACAGGCTGCTCCACCACCAGCGCATGGCTGGCCTGGTCAATCACCTGCACCGTCACGCGCTCGGCGCCCAGCAGCGCCTGCAGCTCGGCGCGGCTGGCCGGCGGGCGCCAGGGGTCGTTCGCGCCCTGCAGGTCCAGCAGCGGCGCATGGGCCACGGTCCACCAGCGGTCCTTGGCGGGCACGGCGCCGGCCGCGCGGTAGAGCGCGCGCAGTTCGGGATGCCAGCCTTCGAGCCAGACCGAGGGATCATTGCCCGGCGCAAAAAACGCACGCCGCAGATGCGCGCAGCGCAGGTCATCGGGATGGCGCGCATCGGAGGCGATGTCAAGCGACTCGGCCATGCCTGGCGGAAAAATGCGCGCCGCCGCGCCCGCGACCACCACGCCGCGCACGCACTGCGGGTGGTCCAGATCGGCGACGCGGGCGATGAAATGGCCGAACGCATGGCCCACCAGCACCGCGCGGCCGCCGCCCAGCGTATTCACGGTGGCGATCACGTCCTGCGCCAAGACGTGCAGCGTGAGATGGTCGAGCGCCAGCGTGGTGCGCCCCATGCCGCGCGGCTGCGGCCGCAGCACGCGGTGGCCGGCCAGCGCCAGCGCGTGGGCCACGGCATCGAAATCGAGCGAATCGCGCTGAGACGACGGCAGCAGCACCAGGCATGGGCCCCTGTCGCTGCCGGGCGCGTCGATCACCACATCGATCTCGCCGCCTTCCACGGCAATCAATTGACGGCTGCGCCGCACTTCAGCGTGTGTCATCGCCGGCCCATCAATCCAGCGTCGCACCGGACTGCTTGACGATGGTGCGCCACTTGGGAATCTCGGCGCGCACCAGCTGGGCAAACTCTTCTGGGCTGCTGGACGCGGGCTCTATGCCCAGATGAATCAGCTGCTTGCGCAACTCGGGCGTGGCCATGGCGCGCACCAGCGCCGCGTTCAAGGTGTCGATGACGGCCTTGGGCGTGTTGGCCGGCGCCATCACGCCCAGCCAGTTGGAGACGTCATAGCCGGCCAGGCCAGCTTCGGCCAGCGTGGGGATGTCGGGCAGCGAGCTGAGCCGGGTGCGCGAAGTCACGGCCAGCGCGCGTGCGCGCCCGCTGCGAATCTGCTCTTCGTAGACGGTATAGGAGTCGAACGTCATGTCGACCCGGCCCGCGAGCACGTCGGTCAGCAGCGGAGCGCTGCCCTTGTAGGGCACGTGCATCATGTTGACACCGGCCAGGGCCTCGAACAGCGCACCCGACAGATGGCTGGAGCTGCCGTTGCCGGCCGAGCCGTAGCTCAGCACGCCGGGCTTTTGTTTGGCCAGGGCCACCAATTCCTTGACGTTGCGCGCCGTCACCGTGGGCCCCACCACCAGCACGCGCGGCGTGGTGTGGGTCAGCGCCACGGGCGCGAAGTCTTTCACCGGGTCGTAGCGCAGCTTGGCGTACAGCGCCGGGTTGATCGCATGCGTGCCCATGGTGGTGAAGAACAGCGTATAGCCGTCGGCGGGCGCACGCGCAACGACTTCCGCCGCCGTGGTGCCGCCCGCGCCGCCGCGGTTTTCGATCACCACCTGCTGGCCCAGCTGCGTGCCCAGGCGCAGGGCCATGCCGCGCGCCATCATGTCGGCCGCGCCGCCCGCGGGAAAGGGCACGACCAGGCGCAGCGGCTTGTCGGGAAAGCCCTGGGCCCAGGCCAGGGCCGGCGCCAGGCCGCAGCCCGCGGCGGCCGCCAGCGCCAGCGTCAACTGCCGCCGGCGCGGATTGGCCAAGGGCGCAGCGCGAAAAATGCCTGCGCGCAGGCGTTGGGAAAATGTCATGGCGCTTGTCTCCTTATTATTGAAATCTGTTGCGGCGCACCCCGCGCCGCAGGTGGTCAGCCCTGATAGCCCACGCCGCAGCCCGGCCCGTCTGGCAAGGACAGGCGCCCGGCCTGCACCGGCAAGGGCGTGAACGGGTCGTCCTGCAGGTGCAGATGTTCGGAAAGCTCGCAGGCATAGGGCAGCGTCTTGGGAATGCAGGCGGCCTGCAGGCTCATGGCCTGCATCAGCGCCGGACCGAACGCCGCCCCGAGCCGGCAGGCGACCTGGCCCGCCTCGCAGATGCGCACGGCTTCCATGAAATGGCGCAGCCCGCCGAGGTTCGTCACCTTGAGGTTGATCACATCGACCACGCGTTCGGACACCAGCCGGAACACATCGCGCACGCTTTGCGCGCTTTCGTCGGCCTCGATGGCCACGGGCAGCGTGCGTGTCAGCAACGCCAGGCCCGCGATATCGGCCGCGGGCACGGGCTGCTCGATCAGCGCGATGTCGTAGCGCTCCATCTTCGAGAAGGCGCCTATCAGTTGCTTGGCGTGGTACGACTGGTTGGGATCGAGCGTCAGCACCACGTCGGGGCCGACAGCGGCGCGCACCGCGGCAATGCGCTCAATGTCGGTGGCGGTATCGCCCGCGAGCTTGAGCTTGAGCTGGCGATAGCCTTCGCCCGCCAGCCGCGCCGCCAGCAGCGCCATGTCGTCGGGGGCTTTGATGGGCAAAATGCGCGACAGCAGCACGCCATCGCGCAGCTTGCCGCCCAGCAGCACATGCACGGGCACGCCCAGGCGGCGCGCGAGCAGGTCGTGCAGCGCCATGTCGATGCCGGCCTTCACGGTGGGGTTGAAGGCCAGCGTCGCGTCGATCTCCTCCATCACCGCGGCAATGTCGTCGGCGCGCCGCCCTATCAGCCGCGGCGCGAGGAACTCCAGCGCCGCCAGCGCGCCCGCGCCATGCGTGGAGATCGCGGGAATCGCGTGCACATAGCCCAGGCCGGTGTGACCGTCCTCGTCTTGCAGCTCCAATACCGCGCCTTCGAGGCGCGGCACCTGGGCGCGCGCGAACTTCCATTGTGGATCGGCCAGCCCCTGGATGCAGGGCTTGACCGTGGCGTGGGTGATCTTCATGGGCAGTCCTTGGCGGGCATCAGTCGAGCTTGATCTTGGCGCTGGCGATCACGCCGCGCCACTTGTCCGACTCGGCCTGCATCAGGCTGCGGTACTCGGCGCTGGTCGACGTGGCGGCGATCGCGCCTTGCTTGAGAAACTGCGCCTTCATCTCGGGCGCATTGATCGCGGCCAGGGCCGCATCGCGCAACTTGGTCTGCACCGCGGCGGGAATGCCCTTCGGCGCGAGCAGCCCGTAGGTGGTCTCCATCTGCACATTCGGCAGGCCCCGCTCCAGCGTGGTCGGCACATCGGGCAGCTGCGGCGCGCGCGTCTTGCCGGCGACGGCCAGCACCAGCAGATCGCCGTTGGCGGCAAACGGCAATACGGGCAGCAGGTCGACCATGGTCATCTGCACTTCGCCCGACAGCACGGCGCTGATCGCCGGCGCCGCGCCTTTGTACGGCACATGCATGATGGCCGTGCCGGTTTCGCGCTTGAACAGCTCGAAACCGATGTGCGGCGTGGTGCCCGCGCCCGCCGAGCTGTAGTTCAGCGTGTCGGGCGCGGCCTTGGCCTTGGCGATCAGCTGCTCCAGCGATGTGATGCCCGATTTGCGGTTGACCACGATCACGCTGGGAATGCGCGCCGCGAGCGTGAGGAACTCGAGCTGGTCCAGCGCATACGGCACCTTGGTGAGATTGGGCATGCCGGCCAGCGGGCCGGGCGCGACCAGCGCGAAGTGGTAGCCGTCGGCCGGCGATTTGGCCGTGGCGTCGACACCAATGGTGCCGCCCGCGCCCGCACGGTTGTCGACCACGACCGCCTGGCCCAGCGAGGCCGCCATCTTGGTGCCAATCATTCGGGCAATGGCATCGGTAGGGCCGCCCGCGGCATACGGCACGATGAGTTTGAGGGGTTTGCTGGGCCAGTTGTCGGCCAGGGCCGCCCCGCTCGCGACAAGGGGGCCTACCGCGGCGATGAGTGCGGCAAAAGTACGTCGTTGCATGGTCTCTGTCTCCTTTTTCGCAAGTCTAGACAGAGCAACCCGCCGCAGTAAGGCCTGCGATTCACAAGCCTGCTATGCGCATAGAAGCATCTCAGAATTGCCGCCCGCACGGCTAGGCGCTGCGCGGGCCCCCACCTAAAGTCCAGGCATTGCATAGCTGACTGGAGTCTTTCTCATGACCAATGCCAAAGTGGCTTCTGGCCCGTTGTCGCACCTGCGGGTGCTCGATCTGAGCCGCATTCTTGCCGCGCCCTGGGCCGGGCAGATCCTGGCCGATCTCGGCGCCACGGTCACCAAGGTGGAGCGCCCGGGCGCCGGCGACGACACGCGCTCCTGGGGCCCCCCCTTCCTCAAGGATGCCGAAGGCAACGAGACCAAGGAAGCCGGTTACTACCTCGCGGTCAACCGCGGCAAGCGCTCGATCACCGTGAGCCTGGACACGCCCGAAGGCCAGCAGATCGTGCGCGATCTGGCGCTGCAGTCGGACATCGTGCTGGAGAACTACAAGGCCGGCACGCTGGCGCGCTACGGCCTGGACGAAGCCAGCCTGCGCAAGCTCAACCCACGGCTGATCTATTGCTCGGTCACCGGCTTCGGCCAGACCGGCCCGCGCCGCGACCAGCCTGCCTATGACTTCCTGATCCAGGCCATGGGCGGCCTGATGAGCGTCACCGGCGAGCGCGACGGCCAGCCCGGCGGCGGCCCGCAGAAAGTCGGCGTGCCCATCGTCGATCTGATGACCGGCATGTACACCGCCGTGGCGGTGCTCGCGGCCGTGGCCAGGCGCGACCAGAGCGGCGTCGGCGACTCCATCGACATCGCCATGCTCGACGTGCAGGTGGCCACGCTGGCCAATCAGGCGATGAACTACCTGGTGTCGGGCAAGGTGCCGCAGCGCAATGGCAATGCCCACCCGAACATCCAGCCGCAGGACGTCTACGCCTGCGCCGATGGCGACGCCATTCTGGTGGTCGGCAACGACGGCCAGTTTGCCAAGCTGTGCGCGGTGCTGGGCCATGCCGAGTGGGCCGAGGACGAGCGCTTTGCGACCAACGCCCAGCGCGTGCGCAATATCCAGATCCTGTCGGCCATGCTGCGCCACGAGTTCGCCCAGCGCCCGCGCGCCGATCTGATCGCCGCGCTCGACGGCGCGGGCGTGCCCTGCGGCGCGATCAACTCGGTGCCCGAAGTGTTCGAGGACCCGCAGGTCAAGGCCCGCGGCATGCTCAAATATGTGCCGCATCCCTGCGGCGTGCAGGTGCCGCAGGTCTCCAGCCCCATGCGTTTCGCGCATACCCCGTTGCAGGACCTGGCCGCCCCGCCCTTGCTGGGCCAGCATTCGCGCCAGGTGCTCGAAGAGCTGGGCTACTCGGCCGAGCGCATAGACCAGCTGCAGGCCGCGGGCGTGCTGTAGCACGCCACGCATCCAGGCCCTTTTTCCGTTTTTACCTTTCTATTTTTCTATGCAACTGCACTGGTCTCCCAAATCGCCTTATGTGCGAAAAGTCATGATCTGCGCCCATGAGCTGGAGCTGGTCGGCGAGCTGCAGCTGGTGCGCTCCGTCGCCGCCATGCTCAAGCCCAATGCCGCGCTGATGCAGGTCAATCCGCTGTCGAAGATTCCCGCGCTGGTGCTGGACGACGGCCGTACGCTGTTTGATTCGGTGGTCATCTGCGAATACCTCGACAGCCTGGCGGGCGGCGCGCTGTTCCCTCAAGACGGCGCGCCGCGCTGGGCGGCGCTGCGCTGGCATGCGCTGGGCGACGGCCTGCTCGACGCCTTGATTCTGTGGCGCAATGAACGCGAACGCGACGTGCCGCTCACGGCGCTGCTGGCGGCCTTCGAGCTCAAGACGACGGCCAGCCTGCAGCTGCTGGAAAGCGAAGTCGAGGCCCTGGTCGCCAGCCCCTTCGGCATAGGCCATCTGACGCTGGTCTGCGCGCTCGGCTACCTCGACTACCGCTTTGACAGCTTCGGCTGGCGCGAACAGGCGCCTGAGCTGGCCGTCTGGTTTGCGCAAATGCAGCAGCGCCCGTCGGTGGTGGCGACCGAGCCGGTGGAAGGCTGAGGGCGGGGCACTCGCGCCCTGCACCGGGCGTGCGCCCGCGCTGCGCGTGGCATGGGTCCGCAGCGACGCGACCCATTCGCGTGGCGTGAACGCGCAGAAAAGATGGAAAATGCGCGCGCCGGCGACATTCTGACGATTTACCCAATCTTTGGAAAAAGATAATCCACAGCATCTGCGCTGCTTGTAATTAATGGCTAGCCCATTTTTTGTGACGACATGTAGTTGCCACAGGCCTTGCCGTACAATGGCGAACGCGTGCAAAGCCGTTGAACAGCGACGGAAAAAACCAAAAGCGATAGCAAGCTCGCGCACCTGGATGCGGTTTTTCAGCCATATTGCCGCGCAACGCCGGCCATGGGCGGGCTGAATGCGCATCGAAACATAGACCACTTCAGCGTCACCAGTCTTATCACTGAAAACTTGTAGTAAGTTTTGTTGGCTGTTAGAAATCGTTTCACAGCCGGAATTCAAAAAAGTGTTACCCAAATCATTGGGTGGCACCCTCGTACGTGCCGGCTGTAAATATGACCCGGGATCCCGCGCTAATCAACGTCTGCTCTTTTGCTGTTGGAAATTGCGCGCGCTTTGCTCTGCTTTGGCGCCCCGATGAAGGGGTCTTGGTGGGCGGCTCCCAGGATTTTTGAACCCACGGGGACATGCCGCCCGGTGCAGCATCTCCAGCATCCTGCGAAGAAGCCTGCAAGTGAACCAACTCTCCATGGAGCCCAACGCGCGCGGCATTTCTGCCCCGCCCCAAGCAATATTCTTTGTCTTCGACAACCTGCCCGATTGGCAGACCCTGGCAGCCGCCGTGCCGGATGGCGCTGAACTGGTGGTGCTGGATGGCAGCCAGGATGGGCTGGACCAGATCGCCGCGCACCTGCAGGGGCGCAGCGACATCAGCGCCCTGCATATCCTGAGCCACGGCGAAGCCGGCCGCGTGCAGCTGGGAAGCAGTTCATTGGGCGTGCAGGAGGCGCAGGCGCGCGCCGATTTGCTCGAGCGCATCGGCAGTTCGCTGACCGCCGATGGCGACATCCTGCTGTACGGATGCGACGTGGCCAGTGGCGCGGCCGGCCAGCAGTTCATCGAGCAACTGGCGCGGCTGACGCAGGCCGATGTGGCCGCATCGGTGGATGCCACCGGCTCTGCCCTGCGCGGCGGCAACTGGCAACTGGAGGCCCAGGCCGGAGAGGTGGCGCTCGCCCATGCGCTGGGCGCGCAGGACACGCTGCAGGACTATGCGCAGCTGCTGGCGGTGAGCTACTCCACTGCGAACAATCCGCTCTCCGCCGTTTCCACCCAGGGGCAGTCCACCATCGTCGGTGACTTCGATTCGGACGGCGATGTGGATGTACTGACGTACAACGCCCCAGGCAATACCTCCTTGCTGTTTTACCGCAACGACGGTTCCGGAATATTCACCGCAGTCGATTCCGCCGACGCCAGCAGCCCCTTTCGCAACCTGGCGCTGGCCGACCATTTCTACAATTCGGAAACCACCTATGTGGCTGATTTCGACAACGACGGCGATCTCGACATCTGGGACTACGGCGGCGATGACCATCTGCTGAATGCCAGCCCCAGTGTCAACGGCCCGGGCTTCTACCTGCGCAATGATGGCGGCATCTACTTGCGCCTGGCGCTCGATGACAACCCGCTGAAGGACGTGGACTCCTTCAAGGATTTCGCCATCGACGGCGACTTCGACAGCGATGGTGACGAGGACGTGCTGGCCGTCAAGGAAGGCGGCCTGGAGATGGAATATTTCCAGAACAGCGGCTCGGGCATTTTTACGCAGCTGGCGTACGCCCTCAGCCCGTTCAGTGGCGTGGCCATCGCCGACCAGTTCTACAGCGCGTCCAACACCCATGTGGCCGACTTCGATGGCGATGGCGACCTGGATATCTGGGATGCGACCGGTGATTTTGCCCATGGCGGCACGCCGGTCTACCTGCAGAACAACGGCGGAACCTATGCGCGCCTGAGCGCTGCGGCCAGTCCGCTGAAGAACGTCGCGCTGACCGACAACCTGGCCTACGCCATCGTGGGCGATTTCGACACCGATGGCGATGTCGATGTGCTGGCTTTCAAATCTGACGGCCTTACGCCGGAATTCCTCAGGAACAACGGCAGCGGCGAGTTCACCACGGTCGCGCTCGCGGACAGTCCGTTTGCCGGCATCAACCAGCCTTACTGGAATCTGCCTGAAACCTATGTCGCGGACTTCGACAACGACGGCGATGTCGACATCTGGGACTACCGCGGCCAAACCGCCGGCATCTATACCGAGCAGCTCGGCGCGCCCCCCAACCTGTCTTCCGCCACGCCGGTGGACAACAGCATCGACGTACATCCCGGTGCGGCCCTGGTGCTGCAGTTCGACGAAGTCATTGCAACGGTGGGCTTGGGCTCCATTCATATTTACCGCAGCAGCGACGACGCGCTGATCCGCAGCATTAAGGCCAACAGCCTCAACGTGACGGGCACTGGCAGCACCACTCTCACCATCACGCAGCCCGCGCTGTTGGCGGACCTGACCGACTACTACCTGCTGATCGACAACAATGCCTTCGGCGACGTGGAAGGCAGGATGTTCCCCGGCATCTCGAGCAAGACCCAGCTCAATTTCACAACGGGCGTCGCCAATGTCGCCCCCACGGCGACCAACCTGAGCCAAACGGTCGCCTACACCGAGGACCCCGGGGCCAGCGTGGCGCTGGGCGACATCGTCATCACCGAGCCCGACAGCGGCGACACCCTCACCGCCACCTTGACGCTGAGCAATGCCGCAGCGGGCGCGCTGACCACCGGAACGTTTGGCGCCGCCACCTCCTCCTATGCCGCTGGAGTCTGGACCGTCAGCGGCACGCTCGCCGACGTCAATGCGGCGCTGGCCTCCGTGGCTTTCACGCCCGCGGCCCATTGGGACCAGAACATCACCATCACCACCCGCGTGCGCGATGCCGCCAACGCCGGTCCTGCCGACGGCAGCATCGCGTTGAATGTGACCGCCGTCAATGACAACCCGACCCTGGCCAACCCGGTTCAAAACCAGAACGCGACAGAGGATTTGGCGTTCAACTTCCAGTTTGCGGCCAACACATTTGCCGATGTGGACACGGGCGACACGCTGGTCTACAGCGCCCAACTGGTGGGCGGCGCAGCCCTGCCCACCTGGCTGAACTTCAACGCGGCCACGCGCAGCTTCACCGGCACGCCCGCCAACGGCGACGTAGGCACGCTCAGCATTGAGGTCATGGCCAAAGACGCCAGCAACGCCACCGTGACCGACAGCTTCGACATCGTGGTGGCCAACACCAACGATGCGCCCACCGTGGCCAATCCCATCGCTGACCGCAACGCCACGGAAGACGCCGCCTTCAGCTTCCAGTTCGCGGTCAACACGTTTATCGATGTCGACGTGGGCGATACGCTCAGCTACAGCGCACAGTTGGCAGGCGGTGGAGGGCTGCCGGCATGGCTGGCCTTCGATGCCGTCACCCGCACTTTCAGCGGCACGCCCGCCAATGGCGATGTAGGCACCGTCGGCATAGACGTGATCGCCGCTGACGGCAACGGCACCAGCGTGACCGAGACTTTCAACATCGTGGTGGCCAACACCAATGACGCTCCCACGGTCGCCAACATCATCCCCGACCAGAACGCCACGGAAGACACGGCCTTCAGCTTCGCGTTCGGCATCAACACTTTTGAAGATGTGGACGTAGGCGACACGCTCAGCTACAGCGCGCAATTGGCCAGCGGTGGCGCGCTGCCGACATGGCTGGCCTTCGATGCCGTCACGTGCACCTTCAGCGGCACGCCTGCCAATGGCGACGTAGGCACGCTCAGCATCGAGGTGAGCGCCAAAGACGCCAGCAACGTCACGGCGACCGATACCTTTGTCATCACGGTGGCCAACACCAACGACGCTCCCACGGTCGCCAACGTCATACCTGACCAGAACGCCACGCAAGACGCTGCCTTCTCGTTTGCATTCGACGTCAACACCTTTGCCGATGTGGATGTGGGCGACACGCTCAGCTACAGCGCGCAATTGGCAGGTGGCGCAGGGCTGCCGACATGGCTGGTCTTCGATGCCGTCACGCGCACTTTCAGCGGAACGCCCGCCAACGGCGACGTCGGCACGCTCAGCATTGAGGTGAGCGCCAAAGACGCCAGCAACGTCACGGTGACCGACACTTTCGACATCGTGGTGGCCAACACCAATGACGCGCCCACCGTGGCCAACCCCATCGCCGACCAGAACGCCACGGAAGACACCGCCTTCAGCTTCGCCTTCGACGTCAGCACTTTTGAAGATGTGGACGTGGGCGACACGCTCAGCTACAGCGCGCAATCGGCGGGCGGTGCAGGACTGCCGACATGGCTGCTCTTCGATGCCGTCACGCGCACCTTCAGCGGCACGCCCACCAATGGCGATGTAGGCACGCTCAGCATCGAGGTGATCGCCCAAGACGCCAGCGGCGACACCGTGACCGAAGCCTTCGCTATCACCGTGGCCAACACCAATGACGCCCCCACGGTCGCCAATCCCATCGCCGACAAGACCGCCACCGAGGACACCGCCTTCGTCTTTCAGTTCGCAGCCAATGCTTTTGCCGATGTCGACGTGGGCGACACGCTCAGCTACAGCGCGCAATTGGCAGGCGGTGGCGCACTGCCGACATGGCTGGCATTCGATGCCGGCAGCCGCACCTTCAGCGGCACGCCCGCCAACGGCGATGTGGGTACGCTCAGCATCGAGGTGAGCGCCAAAGACGCCAGCAACGTCACGGTGACCGACACTTTCGACATCGTGGTGGCCAACACCAACGATGCGCCCACCGTGGCCAACCCCATCGCCGACCAGAACGCCACGGAAGACACCGCCTTCAGCTTCGCCTTCGACGTCAGCACTTTTGAAGATGTGGACGCAGGCGACACGCTCAGCTACAGCGCGCAGTTGGCAGGCGGTGCATGGCTGCCGACCTGGCTCGCTTTCGACCCCATCACCCGCACCTTCAGCGGCACGCCTGACAACGCCGCTGTAGGCACGCTCAGTATTGATGTCATCGCCAATGACGGCAACGGCGGCCTCGTGACCGAGACTTTCGACATCGTGGTGGCCAACACCAACGACGCGCCCACCCTGGCCGTTCCCATTCCCGACAGCAGCACCACGGCGGGCCGCGCGTTCAACTTCCAGATCGCCGCCAACGCCTTCCTCGACGTAGACGTGGGAGATATCCTGGCCTACACCACCGCGCTGACCGGCGGCGGCGCCCTGCCCGCCTGGCTGAGTTTCAATGCGGCCACGCGCACCTTCAGCGGCACGCCCGGGCCCGCAGACGTGGGCACCCTCAGCATCGACGTCAGCGCCGGTGACGGCCATGGCGGCACCGTGACCGATACGTTCAGCCTGCTGGTGATGACGGCGCCGCCACCGCCCGTCACGCCGCCGAATCCGCCGGCACCCGCGCCCGTGGATGGCGTTCCGGTCACCTCTGCCCCCGGCGACGGCGGCACCACCATCATCACCGTTCCGGTGGTCGCGCCCACGCGCCCGGACAGCCCGGACTCGCCCAACGCCGGACTGGCCGACATTCCCCTGGTCAAAGGCAGCGACGGCCACACCATCCTGCAGGTCAGCGTCCCGGTGGGCGTGGCGCTGCAAGCCCAGGGCCTCACCGCCCCCGTGACCGGCAATGCCGCGGCAGTCGAGCTGGACCTGCGCATTGAGCGCGCTGCCGGTGGCGACGCCGAACTGATCAACAGCGCGCAGGTCTTCCTGGCCGCGCTGAACCCCTCGGTGCCCCTGAACATCCAGACCATCACCGCCACCGTGGGCGCCAACTTCAACCAGAGTACGCCGTTTGTCATCAGCGGCAGCGCCGTCGCTGGCGACGGCGCGCAGGCCGTCATTCTCGATGCGCGCGCCCTGCCCAGCGGCACCACCATCCAGGTCGACAACATCGACTTCATTGCCGTGGTCGGCAATGTACGGCTGGTGGGCGGCGCCGGCCAAAATGTGGCCAACGGGGACGGTGGTGCCCAGTACATCGTGCTCGGCCCCGATGACGACATCATCCACGGCGGTGGCGGCAACGACACCGTGGGCAGCAAGGGTGGAGACGACCAGGTCTACGGGGATGCGGGCAACGACACCGTGTTCGGCGGCGCGGGCAATGACCTGCTTTCGGGCGGCAGCGGCAGCGACAAGCTCAACGGCGGCACGGGCTTCGATGTAGCGCTGCAGGAAGGCAAGCGCAGCGATTACTCGATCACGCTCGACGGCACGGGCATCAAGCTCACGCATATCGCCACCAGCGTCGCCGACTGGCTGGTCGATGTGGAGCAGGTGCGCTTCGAGACCGGGCCCATCCTCACCGTGGCCCACAGCGCGGCCGAGGAAGCCGCGGCTTTTCTGTTCCAGCAATGGATGGGACGCGATCTCACGCAGGCCGAAGGCGCGGTGATACAGACGCTGGACGGCTTGAGCGCCTTGCAGGTGGCAGACCTGTTCGCCCAGGTGTTCCCGCAGCAAGCCGGCGGCAAGACCGCGCAGCAACTGCTCGAAGGCATGGAAACCGCGGGCGCGATCCGCGTGGATGCAGCGCGCGAGACCGCGTATGTGGGCGATGCGGGCAACAACACGTTCACGCCCCCCATGGGCCTGGCCTGGACGGTGGATGGCGGCGCGGGCATAGACACCATCGTCATCCCTGCGACCTTGGCGCAGATGCATGTCGAGGCGAGCGCGGCCGGCCACACGCTGCAGCGCATGACCGATGGCGCGATGCTGGAGCTGGTCAATGTGGAGCGCGTGACGCTCAGCGACACCCAGCTGGCCCTGGACCTCGACGGCCATGCGGGCGAAGCCGCAAGGCTGATAGGCGCCGTGGGCGGCCCAGCCTTGCTCGACAACAAGCCGCTGGTGGGCGAAGTGATTCGTGCACTGGACGCGGGCATCAGCGCGCAAAGCCTGGCGCAACTGGGCCTGCAATTGCTGGGCGCAAACACGTCCGGTCAGGTGACGCAGCTGCTGTGGACCAACGTGGTGGGCAGCGCCCCCACGCCCGCGCAGCTGCAACCGTTCATCGACATGATGGCCCAGGGCGTCACGGGCGGTGAACTGGCGGTGCTGGCCGGCAATCTGGACCTGAACGCCGTGCGCATCGACCTGGTGGGCCTGGCGGACACGGGCATCGAGTTCGCCTGAGCCGTTGAAGCACCGGGCAGGCGTGGACCACGCTGGCCCGGTGTTGCGACCGAAGGCGTTCGGCAGCACCCGCATTTCAGCCATCGGCATGTTCTGAAACACGGAGCAAGCGCCGCACGGAAATCGCCATCCGCGACTGCGTCGGCACGTGTGGCGCCGTAACTTCAAACGACTGAAAGTTCCACAAAAAACGGGGAAATCCACAGAATTTTCTTGGGGTTTTGGCCATGGCTCCCTAAAATTGGTAACGCCTTGCAACACAAATGGTATTTTTCACACATGTTGTGAAGCTAGGCATTGCCCCCTTTGTGGGAAAAGACCATTGATCCTCGCCGGGTCACCACTTGAGCCGCCCATGACCTCAATCCAGCAAAATCAGCGCACTCTGGCCTTCGTTGTTGACGACATTCCCGATTTTGAATCTGTGTGCCATGCGCTTCGCAAGGAGCACGAAGTCGTGGTGCTGAGCGCCGCGGGCAACGCACTGCAGCAGATGGCGGCCCATGTGCAGGAACATCCCCGGCACAGCTGGTCAACGATACACATCCTGAGCCATGGCGCGGCGGGCGAGATCCGGCTGGGCAGCCTGTCGCTGTCTCTTTCCACGCTCGAGAAACAACTCCCAAGCCTTTGCCGCATTGGCGAGGCGTTGGTGGAGGATGGTGATCTCTATTTTTATGGCTGCGAGATCGCCAAAAATTCTGCAGGCAGAAAGCTGGTCGCGGCGATTGCCGAATGCACGGGCGCAAACGTCGCGGCCTCGGAAAATCTCACCGGCTGCGCGTTGATGGGCGCTGACTGGAAACTGGACTTTATCGTCGGCCAGCCCCATTCGGCCCCCATTGAGGTCGCCTGCTCTGGAATATTGGCTGTCGCCCAGGTCCTTGCATTTCCATCCACCAGCATCTGGGTCCGACCAGGCGAGGCGAGCTATACATGGACATGGGGCTTGGCAAATGGCTCCATCCCCATTTCCAAAATCACTTTTTATAATATCCCGGCTTTCAGTTGGAACCTAGATTACGGTCGATTCGAATACAGCAACAACGGCGGACAAAACTGGACAACATTCACCGTCAACACGGATGGGGAATATATGTCGGTTGCGGGCACGGTTTGGCGCTTCGTCAGCACTCGTGTTCCCGCAGGTTCCGAGCCCAGCAATCAGGCCGATACGGTGGGACATGGGTACCAACACGCTGGTGGCAATACCGGGACATCGTTCACCATCTTCGAAGATGGAGCCCCCACAGGCATTGACTCGTCCACAGGAATACTAGGGACCGACACGCCGGAAGACGGCCTTGTCGCGACTCTCACGCCTGTGGACACCGGCCGCACAAATCTGGGCAAATGGGTTCTTGAAAGCCAGAGCACACCCGGCCTGTTCGCTCTGGACTTCAATGCCTCGACGGACAACAAAGCCCAACTCACGCTGGCAGATCCCACAAAAATCTCGGCAGAGGGCTCCCAGCACAGCATAGTCGTCACTTACTATGATATTTATCAGCTGGACACAGCGGGACAACCTATAGCAGGCACAGGATATTCAAAAACCGTCACTTTTGATGTGGTTGGTGCGTCCACGGATTTGAATTTCTCTTCCGATATCGTCGTCAGCGCAGCCGCTGGCGACCAGATTTCTCCTACCATCGCTTCCTGGGCCAATGGCAATTATGTTGTGGCCTGGAGTACGTCCGGCGGCGCCATTTATGCACAGATATACAACAACCAAGGCGCAGCCCAAGGAAACCAGATAACGATTAACAGCGCCCCCACCAGCGCGGCTCCTGTCGTCACGACGCTGGAGAACGGGGGATTCGCGGTGGCCTATGCGGACTCCGCCAGCAAAAATATTTCCGTACGTATCGTGGCGGAGGGCGGCCTTGTCGGCCCGCAACAGGGAATAGCGACCAACGCCTGGGTTGAATACGGCACCATAGCCATCGCTGCAAACAGTTCTGGCGATCAGTTCGTTGTTTCCTGGGACGCGGTCGACTACACCACCATTCGCACCGCAACATTCAGCAGCAGTGGCGCGGCGGGCGGCACTGATGTCTTTGCAACCCTGGGCTATGCACAGGCAACAGCCATTTTGAACAATGGCGCGCAGGTGATCGCGGCAAGCGAGGGCATTTACATCAGCGGCCAAGGTGTGAAGACATCGCCTGCAGGGGATACCGGGTACGCGCCAGGTCTTGCTGCACTCTCCAACGGCGGATTCGTACTCGCCTGGGAAAAGCAGCAGCATGTTTATGCGCAAATCTTCAATAACAGCGGCGTTGCGACCTCCGCCATTTTCCAGGCGGATACCGCGCTGAGCGACGTAGGCAATGTGAAGGTGGCCGCGCTGTCGGATGGCAGCTTTGTGATCACCTGGGACTCCGAGAATACGGATGGCAACGGCTCCGCCATCAGTGGCCGCCGATTCGATGCCGCGGGAACCGCCGTGGACCAAGCCGAGTTTCAAATCAACGAGCAGCGTTACGGCGACCAGAGCGCTGGCGTGGTGGCAGCGCTCGATGCCGGAAAATTTGCCGCCGTCTGGGTGGACTCCGCGGCATCGGGCAAGACCACAGGCTCGGATATAGAGATGCGGGTTCTGCTGAACGCGGCCCCGAACGCAGCGCCCGTGGTCAATGAGGTGGACGCCATCACGGTAGTCGACACTGCCACACAGGACACGCTGCCGAATACCGCAGGCACGCTCAGCGCCACCGATCCCGATACCGATGCCATTGCAAGCTTTGGCATCCAATCGGGCACCGCAGGCGGCAGCACCAGTATCGATGGCGTGGTCTATGACGTGTCCAAGGCCGGGACCTATGGGACGCTTTATGTGGTCAGCACGGGCGTCAACCAAGGGAAGTATGTTTTTGTTCCCAACTCCGCAGCAGTCGATGCGTTGCTGAGTGGCAGCGCCACGGACACGTTCACGGTCACCGCGACCGACAGCAATGCGCGTGCGGCCACCGGCAGCACCACGCTGACCGTCAACGTCACCGGCGCCAACGACGCGCCAACCAACATCTTTCTGTCCGGCAACACCGTCGCAGAGAACTCGGGGTCGGGAGCGCTGCGAAGCGTTGGCACCCTCACCACCGCCGACGTGGATATGGGCGACTCCTTCACCTACAGCTTTGCCGGTGGGGCCGACGACAGCCTGTTCCAGATCGTGGGTAACGAGCTTCGCTTCCAGGACACCACCACGTTGGACTTCGAGGCAAAATCCAGCTATTCGATCACGCTCAAAACGACCGACGCGGATGGCCTGACGTTCGACAAGACGCTCAGCGTGCTGCTGACCAATGTCAACGAAGCCCCGGTGGTCGCCGTGCCATTGGCGGCGCAGTCAGCGGCCGCAGGCCTGTCGTACTCCTACACCGTGCCGGCCGGATCGTTCACCGACCCGGACAGCGGCCAGACGAACACGCTGGTCTATTCCGCCGCGCTGGCGGACAACGGTGCGCTGCCCTCGTGGCTACACTTCGATCCGGCGACCCGCACCTTCAGCGGTACGCCAACCTCTGAAGACGTCGGAACGCCGTCCGTGCGGGTCACGGCCACCGACGGCGATGGACTGTCGGCCTACAGCGATTTCACCCTCTCGGTGGTCAACGGCCCGTCGGTCAACAGCATCGTGCGCGCGGACTCGGCGACAGCACTGACCAATGCGTCTTCGCTCACGTTCACCATCACCTTCTCCGAAAGCGTGATCGGGGTGACCAACGACGATTTCATCATCACCGGCTCGGCCACGGGAGGCAGCGTCGGTACGCCTTCCAGCAGCGATGGCGGTGTGAAGTGGACAGTCCAGGTCACAGGCGCCGGCGACGGCACTGTGCGCCTGGACCTCAAGTCCAGCGGCACCGGCATCCAGAGCGCCAACAACAGCGCCGCCATCGTTTCCGGCTACACCGCTGGCGCGAGCTACTTGGTGGACCGCACTCCGCCTGCAACTCCGGTCATCAACACGGCGGCCCTGACCAACCAGGCCTTGCCCACGCTCAGCGGAACGGCCGAGACCAACGCCACCGTCACCGTCGTGGTCGGCGGCGCGACCTACACCACCACGGCCACGGGTGGCGCCTGGAGCATCAACCTGGCGTCGGCCAACCCGCACGCAGGCGTCTTGGCTCTCAACGCCAACGGCAGCAATTGGGTTTCGGTCATGGCCACCGACGCCGCCGGCAATCCGTCCACCTCGCCTGCCACGCAGATGCTGGTGATCGATACCACGCCACCTGCCGCGCCAGCGGTGACCTCGCCCGCACTGACAAGCCAGGGGTTCCCCACCCTTGCCGGCACCGCCGAGGTGGGTGCGACCATCACCGTGGTAGTGGGCACGGGCAGCGCCACCTACACGACCGTTGCCGATGGCAGCGGTGCCTGGAGCGTCGACCTCGACACGGCGATGCCGACTTCCGGCACGCTTGTACTCAATTCCGATGGTACCAACAGCGTCACAGTCATCGCCAAGGATGCGGCCAACAACCCGTCGCAGGGCACCCTGCATACGCTGACCATAGACACAACGCCTCCAGCACAGACTTTCAGCCCGCCGCAGTTCTCCAACGACAAGGGCAGCAGCGATACCGACTTCATCACCAACACCCCGGCCCAGGTCATCAGCGCCACGCTCAGCGCAGGGCTGGGCAACGGCGATATCGTCCAGGGCTCGCTGGACGACGGCGTCACCTGGACCGACATCACCACCAAGGTCAACGGCACGGAGTTGATCTGGGATGAAGTCACCCTCACCGGCAGCGGCACGCTCAAGATCAAGGTCACCGATGCCGCCGGCAATGACGGCACCGTGCTCTCGCAGGTGTATGTGCTCGATACCGTGGCGCCCGCCATCGAGGCCGGCACAGTTTCGCTCGATGGCGACAGCGGGTCCAGCGCCACCGATTTCATCACCAACAACGGCAGCAACCAGACCCTGCGCGGCACGCTGACAGGCAACCTGTCCGCGGACGAGATCGTCGAAGTGTCGCTGGACAACGGCAGCACCTGGACCACGGCAACGGCGCTGGTCGGCACCAGCGACTGGAGCTTGTCGGGCGTGACGTTCGCCGCCAACGGCACGCTGCAGGTGCGCGTCTCGGACACGGCCGGCAATTCCAGCACGGCGCTGAGCCAGGCCTATGCGGTCGATACCGCGGCGCCGGTCTTCGACCCGGCTACCAGCAGCCCTGGCGACGATGCCACTGGCGTCGGCATTTCGTCCGCCGTGGTGCTGCGCTTCGGCGAGCCGCTGGCCTCGGTGGATGCCGCCAAGGTCTACCTGCGCGATGTCGCAACGCAGACCCTGGTCGCTGCGGCCGTCACCCTCAACGCCGATGGCGCACTGGTGATCACGCCCAACGCGAAACTGGCGTCGCTGACAGACTACTACATCAGCTGGGATGCCGACGCGCTCAAGGACGTCGCCGGCAATGCCGTGGCGGTCGTGGACAACGCGACGACTTTCAATTTCAAGACCGAACTCATCACGCCACCCACGCCCGTGGACCCCGCGCCCCCCACGGGTCCGGTCGTCGTCGATGGCGTCGCGGTCACCACCGTGACGCAGGCCGATGGCTCGACACGCATCAGCATACCGATCGTCCAGAACGATCGCCAGGAGAGCGTAGGCGCGGGCTCGACGGCCGACATCACGCTGGTCAAGTCCGCCAATGGCCAGCCCATTCTCAGCGTCGGCGTACCGACGGGCGTGGGCATCACGGCCGAAGGCTTTGCCACACCGCAGTCCACCTCGGCGGCGCTGGCCGACCTCGGCCTGCGACTGGAGCAGGTGGACGGCGCCAGCAACCAGCTCATCAACGATGGCAACCGGTTCTTTGCGAGCCTGGACCCCACGGCCAAGCTGGTGGTGCAGCTGCTCACGCTGTCCATCCCCGGCACGGCGGCGCCCGGCGAGCCCATACGCGTGACCGGATCGACGGCGGCCAACGTGCTCGAAGCCGTGATCGTGGACGCGCGCGGACTGCCAGCTGGCACGGTGCTGCAAGTCGATGACATCGACTTCGTCGCCATCGTCGGCGCGGTGCGCGTGATCGGCGGTGCGGGACGCAATTCGGCCAGCGGCGATGGCGCGGCCCAGTACATCGTGCTAGGCGCCGATGACGACATCATCCATGGCGGCGGCGGCAACGACACCGTGGGCAGCAAGGGCGGAGACGACCAGATCTATGGCGACGCGGGCAACGACACCGTGTTCGGCGGCGCGGGCAATGACCTGCTTTCGGGCGGCAGCGGCAGCGACAAGCTCAACGGCGGCACGGGCTTCGATGTGGCGCTGCAGGAAGGCAAGCGCAGCGATTACTCGATCACACTCGACGGCACGGGCATCAAGCTAACGCATATCGCCACCAGCGTCGCCGACTGGCTGGTCGATGTGGAGCAGGTGCGCTTCGAGACCGGTCCCATCCTCACCGTGGCCCACAGCGCGGCCGAAGAAGCTGCGGCTTTCCTGTTCCAGCAATGGATGGGACGCGATCTGACGCAGTCCGAAGGTGCGGTGATACAGACGCTGGACGGCTTGAGCGCCTTGCAGGTGGCAGACCTGTTCGCCCAGGTGTTCCCGCAGCAAGCCGGCGGCAAGACCGCGCAGCAACTGCTCGAAGGCATGGAAACCGCAGGCGCGATCCGCGTGGACGTGGCGCGCGACACCACGTTCGTGGGCGATGCGGGCAACAACACGTTCACGCCCCCCATGGGCCTGGCTTGGACGGTGGACGGCGGCGCGGGCATAGACACCATCGTCATCCCTGCGACCTTGGCGCAGATGCATGTCGAGGCGAGCGCCACCGGCCACACGCTGCAGCGCATGACCGACGGCGCGATGCTGGAGCTGGTCAACGTGGAGCGCGTGACACTCAGCGACACCCAGTTGGCCCTGGACCTCGACGGCCATGCGGGCGAAGCCGCCAAGCTGATAGGCGCCGTGGGCGGTGTGGCCTTGCTCGACAACAAGCCGCTGGTGGGCGAAGTGATTCGCGCACTAGATGCGGGCGTCAGCGCGCAAAGCCTGGCGCAACTGGGCCTGCAATTGCTGGGCGCAAACACTCCCGGTCAGGTGACGCAGCTGCTGTGGACCAATGTCGTGGGCAGCGCCCCCACGCCCGCGCAGTTGCAACCGTTCATCGACATGATGGCCCAGGGCGTGACGGGCGGCGAGCTCGCGGTGCTGGCCAGCAATCTGGAGCTCAACGCCGTGCGCATCGATCTGGTGGGTCTGGCGGCCACGGGGATCGAGTTCGCCTGAGCCGTTGAAGCACCGGGCAGGCGGGAATCACGCCTGCCTGGTCTGGCGGCTTGCGCGCCCGGGCCAGGAAAATCGCGCAAGGCCTGGCTTGGCCTTCAGCCGCCGTCAGACACCAAGGTGCCTCCATCGACCACCAGATTCTGCCCGCTGATGAAGCCTCCCGCGGCCGACGCCAGCAGCACCGCGACGCCGGCCACCTCGTGCGGCTCGCCCACGCGGCGCAGCGGGGTCATGGCCAGGCGCCGCGCCATGAACGCCTGATCCTGCAAAAGCCCGGCCGCCAAGGGCGTGCGTATCAGTCCCGGCGCGATGGCGTTGGCGCGCACGCCCTGCGGCCCCCACTCCACCGCCAGGTTGCGTGCCATCTGGGCCAGCGCGGCCTTGCTCATGCCATACAGGCCTATGGCGCGGTTGCCGCGCAGCGCGGCGATGCTGGCCATCAGGATGACGCTGCCCCCACCCCGCGCGCCCATGGCCGGCACCAGGCCGGCGCACAGCGCGTGCGCGCTGGCCAGGTTGACCTGGAACACCTGCTGCCAGTCTTGCGGCTGCACCGCCAGCAGCGGACCGGCCGGGCCCTGCATGCCGGCGTTGCAGACCAGGGTGTCTATGCGCCCAGACACCGCCAATGCCTGGTCCGCCAAGGCCTGGGCCTGCCGCGCGTCGGCCAGGTCGGCGCTCAGCGCCGTGGCCTGTACTCCGAGGGCGCGGCAGCGCGCCGCCACGGCTTCGCTCGCCGCCCGATCGCGATCGGCCAGCACCAGATCGGCGCCCTGGCGCGCGAACGCCAGCGCGATCGCCTGGCCCAGGCCGCCCGCCGCGCCGGTGATCAGCGCGGTCTGGCCGCTCAGATCGAACAGGCTGCGCGGCGCGTCAATCAAGCTGCACTCCCACGGAGCGTATGACTTCACCCCAGCGTTTGGTCTCGGCCTGTATCAAATCCGCGAACTGCGCCCGCGAACTCGGCGCGATCACCAGGCCCAGTTCGGTATAGCGCTGCACCACGTCGGGCGACTGCAAGGCCTTGACCAGCTCGTCGTGCAACAGGTTCGCCACCGGCTCTGGCGTTCCGGCGCGCACCGCCACGCCCGTCCAGCCCGGCACATCGAGTTCGGCCATGCCCAGCTCGGTGATGGTCGGCACCTGCGGCAACTGCGCCAGGCGCCGGTCGCTGCCGACCACGGCCAGCGCGCGCACCTTGCCTTCGCGCACCAGCGGAATGCTGCTGGGCGCGACGTCCAGCAACAGGTCGATGTGGCCGGCGATCAGATCCTGCACTGCGGGCGCGCCGCCCTTGTAGGCGACATGGGTCATGCGGCCCTTCACGCTGCGGTTGAGCATTTCCATCCAGATATGCGGCTGGCTGCCCACGCCATAGGAGCCGTAGTTCAGGCCCTTGTCGCTTTGCGCGGCCTGCAGCACATCCTTCCAGGTCTGCAGTCGGCTGTTGACCGGCGCGATCAGCACCGTGGGCGACACCAGCAGGCGCGTGAGCGGCAGGAAGTCTTTCAAGGTGTTGTAGCCCAGCTTGGGGTACAGGCCCGCGTTCATCGAGAACGGGCCCAGATCGCCGTACAGCAGCGTGTAGCCATCGGCGGGTTGCTGCTTGGCGTAGGCCACGCCGATCTGGCCGCCGGCACCGGGCCGGTTGTCGACCACCACGGGCTGCTTGAGGCTGGCGGACAGCTTTTGCGCCAGCATGCGCGACAGCGCGTCGCCGAAACCGCCCGCAGGATATGGCACGACCCAGGTGATGGGGCGGCTGGGGAAGGCAGGCGCAGCCTGGGCCAGCGCGGCATGTGCCAAGGGGAGCGCGGCCGCGGCGCGCAATACGCCGCGGCGGGTGAGCAATGAAGAAGAGGTCATGGTGATGCAGCAGCAGCCGCTCAAAAATGGGAGGAAATTTGCAGTCAGCGCCCGAGCGATCGCCGTACCAGCGCCTCGGCGCTGCCGTCGTCGCGCAGGCCCAGCGCTCGCGCGGCCTGGTCGTCCAGCGGCGGGTAGCGGCCGTAGATGGCCTCGAGCTGCGGCTGGGGCGCATAGCGCACCAGGCTCTGGCCGTCGACGCCGTACACCTGCGACAGGGTCTGCACGATCTCGGCCATCGACAGGCGCAGCACGGGCAGCGGCCAGGCGCGCCGACTGTCGGTTCCCGGGTCCATGGCGGCTGCGTGCACCAGGTTTTCGGCGCAGCGGCGCGCCGACATCCACCAGGCCGTGGCATCGGGCGACACGGGACAGGTGAAAGGCTGGCCCGCGGCCAGTGCGTGCAGCAGATCGCTCATGAAGGCCGAGGCCAGGCCCGAGGGTGCGCGCGGGCGCGCGACTATGCCGGGCAGGCGCAGCGCGCGGCCGTCGAGCAGGCCGCGGCGCGTGTAGTCCGCGAGCAGGATTTCGCAGGCCAGCTTGTGCGCGCCGTAGATCAGCGGCGGGCGCAGCGGCATGCTGTCGGTCACGCGTTCGCGCAGATCGCTGCCGTAGACGGCGATGGTGCTGGCATAGACCATCACGGGCGGACGCGCGGAGTTCATTGCGCCCAGCAGGTCGAACAGGTCCAGCGTGGCGTCGAGGTTCACGCGCCGGCTCATGCCGGGATCGGCCTCGGACGCACCGCCGGGCACGGCCGCGAGGTGAAAGCACACCTCGGGCGCGAAGTCCGCGATGCGCGCGCGCACCTGGGCATCGCCCAGATCGCCTTCAATGCCCAGAACGCCTGGCATGGGGGCGGGAAACTGCCGGTCCACGGCCGCGATGGCGCTGACCGCATGGCCGCCAATGCCGCCGCCCTCGCCGAGCAGCTGCAGCAAGGTGGCGCCAATGAAGCCGCCGGCACCGGTGACAAGTACCCTCATGGCGCAGGAGGCGTGGCCTGCACCACGCGCTGCTCGATCACGCCAAATGGGCCGTCGCGCCCGTCGTCATACCGGGCCTGCATGCGCACCCGGTCGCCGAAACGCATGAAGGCGGTGCGGATGGCGCCCTGGTCGATCTTCTCGATCACGCACCGCTCGGCGATGCAGGCCGAGCCCGCAGCGCGCGACTGGTTGGAGACCGTGCCCGAACCCACAATGCTGCCGGCCGTGAGCCGGCGCGAGCGCGCCGCATGCGCGATGAGCTGGCCGAAGGAATAGTTCATCTCGCCGCCATGCGGCTCGCCAAAGCGCTCGCCGTTCCACTGCACATGCAGGCGCATCTGGACCCGGCCCGCGTGCCAGGCATCGCCCAGCTCATCGGGCGTCACGGCGATGGGCGCGAACGATGAGGAAGGCTTGGCCTGCAGAAAGCCGAAACCGGTCTGCATCTCGTGCGGCCCGAGCGCGCGCAGGCTCCAGTCGTTGATCTGCAGCACCAGCCGCACCGCGGCCTGGGCTTGCTCCGCCGTGGCGCCCATGGCCACGGGGCCGACGACCACGCCGAACTCGCCTTCGAAATCGATGCCATCGGCCTCGCTGGGCAGGGGCACGTCTTCGTGCGGGCCCAGGAAGTCGTCGCTCGCGCCCTGGTACATGACGGGAATGGTGTCGAAGTGCGGAATCGGCGGCGTGTTGAACGCCTCTTCCATCAGCCGGCCGTGGTTCAGAAACGCCGAGGCGTCCAGCCATTGCGGACTGCGCGGCAGCGGCGCGGCGCAGGCCTGCGGGTCGAAGGCGATCGCATCCCGGGCCTCACCGGCGTTGAGCGCCGTGTACAGCGCTTGCAGCGGTGCCTGCACCGTCTCCCAGCGCTGCACGGCATCGAGCAGGCTGGTGGCGATGCCGGGAACGGGCAGCGCCTGCCCGCCGTCGCGTGAGACCAGCGCCAGCGCGCCGTCGGGCGTTGCGTTTCTGAGGGTGGCGAATTTCATTGAGACTTCTCCAAGGCCGTCGCGATGTCGGGCGCATAGGCCCCATCGACCAGAATGAACAACATGCGGCAAGGCTTGCCCGAGCGGTTGGCCCAGGCGTGGTTGGTGCCGCGCTGCACGACCACGCTGCCGACTTGCAGCAGCTGCTCGGACGCGTCCAGCACCAGCGTCATCTCGCCCTCGATCACGATGCCATAGTCCACCGATTCGGTGCGGTGCATCAGCGGGTGCGGTGATTGCGCATGCACGGTCGAGGCCTGGGCATCGCCGATCTGCGAAAACGCCGCCTGCATGCGCGCCGCGCCATGGGCCAGAAACTCCTCGGTGTCGGGCGGAATGTCGACAAAGCGCAGGCGCGTGCCGCGCGCGGGCGGCGGCAGCACCAGCGGGCCCAGCGTAGGGTCGGCGGCGTTGGAAATCAGCGCCGGGGCCTCGGAGGTGCTCCAGACTTCGTGGAACACGGTGCCCGCAATCGCCGCGACTTCGACCACCGTGGGCAAGGGCCCGTTGCTGGTGATCACCGCCTGGCCGCGCGCGTCATGGCCGGTGACTACGCGATGGATGGATGGCAGGCTCATGCAGCGTCCTCGTCGAAAATCGCCACCGCCCGCGTCCAGCCGGCCGACGCGCCGCGAATCTTGTGCGGAAAGCAGCTGATGGTGAAGCCCGTCGCCGGCACGGCTTCGAGGTTGTGCAGCTTCTCCAGATGGCAGTAGCCGATGTCGCGGCCGGCCTTGTGGCCTTCCCAGATCAGCGCCTTGTTGCCGGTCGCGGCGACCTTGGCCGCGGTGTACGAGAACGGCGCGTCCCAGCTCCAGGCGTCCGTGCCCGTGAGGCGCACGCCGCGCTCGAGCAGGTACATGGTGGCTTCATAGCCCATGCCGCAGCCCGCGCCGAGGTAGTCGGCGTTGCCGTAGCGGCTGCCGGCGCGCGTGTTGACGACCACGATGTCCAGCGGCTGGAGTTCATAGCCTATGCGCTGCAGCTCGGCCTGCACATCGGCGGCCGTGGCGACATAGCCGTCGGGAAAGTGGCGAAAGTCGAGCTTCACGCCGGGCTGGAAGCACCATTCGAGCGGCACTTCGTCAATGGTGATCGACGGCCGCGCGCCGCCGAGCTTGGCATCCTGGGTCGAGTGGAAATGCCAGGGCGCGTCGAGGTGGGTGCCGTTGTGCGTGGTGAGCGTGACCCACTCGGCGGCGGCCGCTTCGCCGTCGGGATAGTCTTCGGCGGTCGTGCCCGGAATCATCGCCATGAATTCGGGCAGGGTGTCGGCGTGCTTTTGGTAGGTGATCCTGGGCGCCAGCGGCGGCGGGTCCGAGAGCACGTCGTTCTCGAGGTAGATCGACAGATCGACAAAGCGGTGGCGGGGTTTTTTCATGGCAATACCTTTATTCGGGCACCACGCCCACGGCGCGCGACAGCGCCTGGTGGGTCTGGATTTCGGCCTGGTAGAACTTGTCGAGCGCGTCCAGGCTCAGCGGAGTTTGCGGATCCGTGCCCTGGCTGCGCAGGAAAGCCTGGACATCGGCATCGCGCATCGCGGCGTCGAAGGCCGCATGCAGGCGCTGGGTCGCGGCATCGGGCACGCCGCGCGGCACCAGCAGCGCGCCCCAGGCGGTGTGCACGAAATTGCGCAGCGCGGCGTCCTGGTTCCTGAGCGGCACGACATGGGGCAGCAAGGCGGGCGACTGGTCGGCCGTGCTGCCGAAGGCGCGCAGCTTGCCGGTCTGTATCAGATCGAGCGCCAGGCCGCCCAGCGGCACGAACGACAGATCGATCTGCCGGCCCGCGAGGTCCTGCACCGCGGGCGGCACGCCGCGGTACGGAATATGCGACAGCTGCACGCCGCACAGCTGTGCCCACTGCGCGCCCATCAGGTGAATCATCGAACCCTGGCCGATATGGCCGAAGCTCAGCGGCTTGCCGTCCTTGTCGGCCTTGCGCGCCAGCGCCAGCAGCTCCGCATGGTTCTGCGCCGGCAGATCGGGGCGGCCGGCCAGCACATAGCTGGTGCGGCCCAGCAGTCCGATGGGGCGCATCTGGCCGGGCTTGTAGCGCACGCTGGCCAGTGTGGCGGGCGTGAGTATGGGCTCGGTCTGCGAGACCATCACCGCCGTCATGCCGTCGGCGGGCAAGTTGAGCATGCGCTGCACGCCTATCGCTCCGCCCGCGCCGGGCTGGTTCTCGACAATCACCGTCTGGCCCAGCGCGCGCTGCAGCAAGCCTTGCAGCTTGCGCGCGAAAACATCGCTGGGATTGCCCGCGGGCTGGGGCACGATGATGGTCACATGGCGTCCGTTCTGCGCCAGGGCCACGGGGCCGGCCGCGCCCGCGGCCAGCGCCACCAGGATGGAGCGCCGGTTCATGCCGAGGGGCGTCGTTTCTTTTTCAATCATTGCCTGTCTCCTTGTATTTCTTGTCGCCGCTTCAGAACCGGTGGCGCAGGCCCACGGCGATGGTCGTGCCCTGCGCCGCCAACACCTGCGCCGGCGCGCCCACCGTCTGGGTGCGCGTCTGGTCGCGCATCAGCACCAGATAGGCGTCGGTGCGCTTGGACAGCAGGTGGTCGTAGCCCACCGAAAACACCTTGCGCGCCAGATTGCCGCCGGCCGCCGTCGCCGGCACGGCCAGCACCGCATCGCCCGTGCGGCGCGAGGCGAAGCCGGCCAGCAGCCGGCCCGAGCCCATGGGCACGGCGGCGCTCAGCTCCCAGAGCCGGTAGGAAACATCCAGCGGCTGCGCCGCCGTGCCGCGATTCTGTATGCCGCCGAGATGGGCAAACAGCTTCACGGCGCTGAAATCGTAGGACGCCGCGAGCTGCCAGGTGCGCGTGTCATTGGGCGAGGTGCCGTCGGCAAAGGTCAGCGGGTTGCGCTTGACGTTTTGCACCACCACGGACGCCGCCATCGGGCCTTGCGCATAGGCCGCGCGCAGCGCGCTGTTGCCGCCGCCCTGCTTTTCCGAGAAACCATGCGCGGCCGCGAGGCTGAATCCGCGCCACACCGGGCTGTCGTAGACCACCGAGTTCGCCCAGCCCGTGCCGCCCGTCATCGGGCCGCCTATCATGGTCGTCACATTGAGCGGGCTCAGCACCGTGGAGTCGCCAAACGCGTTCGAGGTGACGCTGTTGGTGAACAGCAGCGAAGTCACATTGCCCAGGCGCACGCGGCCCCAGGCGGGATGGGCCAGGCCTATCCACGCGGCGCGCGAGAACATGGGATCGGCAGCGACATTGACCGGCGCGCCGATCGCATCGTTGCGCCCGAAAGCCCCGATATCGTTGCGCACGAAGGCCGACAAATCGAACGACGCGGACAACCCGCCGCCCAGGTCTTCGCTGCCGCGCACGCCCCAGTGGCTGGTCGACATGCTGCCGCTGTCGAGTTTGGTGGTCGCGACATCGCGCGCATTCACGCCGGCCGCCGCGCCTTCGAAGCGTCCGACGGAAGCATCGACCAGGCCATAGAGCTGCAGGCTGGTGCCGGGCGCGCCTTGCGCATGGACGTTGGAAAAGGCGGCGGCGGCCAGCGTGGCGGCCAGCGCCAGCGAAGTGGGCGCGCGGCGGCGCAGGGGCGTGTTCAGACCGTGCGGGTCGGCACTGTTTTGCATTTTTGTCTCCGTTGCTATTGTTTTTTCTGTCGCCCGGTGCGCCACCGGTGCGATGGAATGAGATTTTGGAGATTTCTCTTGTATTCCTGAAATGGATTCTTTAGATTGCAGGAATCCATGCGCTGAATATCAAGACAAACCCAGGGGAAGGCGCTTGAAAAACAACCCACAGACGGCTCTGCCCCACTCAAAGACATGCGCTTCAATAAACTCGATCTGAATCTGCTGGTGGCGCTGGACGCGCTGCTGGCCGAACGCAACATCAGCCGCGCGGGTGAGCGCCTGCACCTGAGCCAGCCGGCGATGAGCAATGCGCTGGCGCGCCTGCGCAATTTCTTTGGCGACGAACTGCTGGCCGCGCAGGGCCGGCAGATGGTGCTCACGCCGCGCGCGCTGGGGCTGATCGAGCCGGTGCGCGACGTGCTGATGCGCATCGACAGCACGATCACCACGCCGCCGCTGTTCGACCCCGCGCAATCCACGCGCACCTTTGTGCTGCTGCTCTCTGACTTCACCACCGCGGTGTTCATTCCGCCGCTGCTCGAAGCGCTCTACCAGCAGGCGCGCGGCATAGGCCTGGAGCTGCGCGCGCTCAACGACAAGCCGATAGAGCAGCTGGAGCAAGGCGACGCCGACCTGCTGATCATTCCCGCGCAGTTCTCCGCAGTCGACCACCCGAGCGCGCCGCTGTTCGAGGAGCAGTACCTGTGCGTGACCTGGACCGGCCACAGCCGCATTCGCGACGAACTGACGTTCAGCGACTATCTCGAATGCGGCCATGTCGTCGCGAACTACGCCACGGGCGAGCAGCGCGCGGCGTTCGACAGCTGGTTTCTCGACCGCTTCGGCATCCAGCGCAAGGTCGAGGTGTCGGCGCCCAGCATGGCGGCCCTGCCCCAGATGGTGGTCGGCACCGACCGCATTGCCACCGTGCACCAGCGCCTGGCGCTGCAGGCCGAAAAAGTGCTGCCCATCAAGCTCTGGGCGCCGCCGCTCGAAGTGCCCACGCTGGAGCAGACCCTGCAATGGCACCGCCACCGCGATGCCGACCCCGCGCTCCAATGGATGCGCGAACTCGCGCTGCGCGTGGGGCGCGCGATCTAGGGGGGCATCAGGAGCGCCGCAAGACCGAGTCGGCCGCATCCATGTCGCGCGCCGCATCGAGAAACACCCGGCGCAGCCATTCGATGCCCGGGTCGCGCGTGCGGTAGCGGTGCCACTGCATGACCTGGGACATTTCGGCAAACTCCACCGGCACATCGCGCACCACGATGGGCAGATGGCGCGCGGCCTGCTGCGCGAGCCGGCCGTGAACGGTCGCGATGCGCTCGGTGCCCACCACCAGCGCCGCAGACGAGGCGTAGCTGAAGCTGGTCACATCGATGCGGCGATGCAGTCCATGGCCCTTGAACCGCCAGTCTTCGAGCGAGGTCGCATTGGTCGCCGGCGGCAGGGTCACCACATGGCCGGCCGCCATGAAGCGCTGCGTGGTCAGCTCGCCCTGCGCGATCCGGCTGTCGCGCCATAGAACGCACTGAAAGCGCTCGGTGAACAGCACTTCGCTGGGGTGGTCCGACGTGCAGTAATCGCTGGGCATCACCACCAGGTCGACTTCGGCGCGGTCCAGCGAACGCGTGGGTTCGAGCACCTGGGGCAGCAGCGAAAAACGGATGTCGGGGCCTTGCGCGTGGGCGCGCGCCAGCACATGCGGAATCAGCGTGGCCAATGTGAAGTCCGACACAAAGATGCGGAACTCGCGATCGGATTTCGCCGGCACGAACTCGGGCTTGGCCGCCACCGAGCTGTCGATGCGCAGCAGCACGTCGCGCACCGTGTCCTTGAGCACTTCGGCGCGCGGCGTGAGCTCCATGCGCCGGCCTACCTGCACCAGCAGTTCGTCGTCGAAATAGTCTCGCAGCCGCGCCAGGGCATTGCTCATGGCCGACTGGCTCATGTGCAGCCGCTCGGCGGCGCGGCTGATGCTGGCTTCGATCAGCAGCACATCGAGTGCGACCAGCAAGTTGAGATCTAGTTTATTGAAGCGCATCGGGGGTCTCCTCGGGCGGCATCGTAATGGCTTGTCGCCAGGCGCGGGTTAACCCGAAAAGTATTTACGCCGTCGATGGCAGGGATGGATTCAAACCATTTTTCAGCATGAAGGCCGCTTCCTACACTCGCCGCACTACTAGAAAAAATGCGGTGCAGGCGCCTTGGCGGCGCGCGCCGATGCCCGGCCTGCAAGGCCCCATGCAACGGAGACAAAACCTTTCATGTCCACGATCCACTCCCCCCGACGCGCAGCGCCGGCGCGCACCTTGTTGGCCGCGGCCGCCGCGCTGCTGGCCAGCGGCGCGAGCAGCGCCTTCGAGTTCGATTCCGGCAATCCCGACGTCAAGATCCGCTGGGACAACACGCTCAAGTACAGCAACGCTTTCCGACTCAAGGACCGTTCGCCGGGGCTGTCGACCACGCAGTTCGGCCCGGCCGGCGTGGTCGGTGCGAACAACCAGAACCAGGACGACGGCAACAACAACTTCGGCAAGGGCCTGGTCTCCAACCGCGCCGATCTGCTGAGCGAGCTCGACATCACCGGCCCGAACTGGGGTGGGCGCATCAGCGCCGCGGCCTGGTATGACACGGTCTACAACCGCAGCACCGACAACCCCGGCATCAGCGCCAACCATTCGCCCGCGAGCGAGTTCACATCGGACACGCGCTCGCTGATGGGCCGCAAGGCCGAACTACTCGACGCCTTCGTGTTCGGCAAGTTCGATCTGGCCGACAAGCCCGCGACCGTGCGCCTGGGCCGGCACACGCTGCTGTGGGGCGAAAGCCTGTTCTTCGGCGTCAACGGCATTGCCGGCGGCCAGGCGCCGCTGGATCTGATCAAGCTGCTGTCGGTGCCCAACTCGCAGTTCAAGGAAACCGTGCGGCCCACGGGCAAGCTCTCGGGCCAGGTGCAGCTGTCGAGCGATGTCGCCGTCGGTGCCTACTGGACCTACGAGTGGGAAAAGACCCGGCTCGCGCCCGTGGGCAGCTATTTGTCGGCCAGCGATTCCATGGGACCGGGCGCCGAGCGCATCAATGCCGGCCCCACGGGCACGTTCACGCGCCAGGCCGATCTCGACGCGCGCGATGGCGGCCAGGGCGGTCTGCAACTGCGCTGGCGTGTCGACGCGATCGATACCGACCTGGGCTTTTACGCCACGCGCTACCACGCGACCACGCCCAGCAATATCTGGAACACGCTCAGCGGCGCACCGCCGGCGCTGCGCGCGAGCAGCTACCGCTGGGCCTACCACGAAGGCGTGAGCGCCTTTGGCGCGAGCTTTGCCAAGACCGTGGGCGAATGGGGCCTGGCCGGCGAAGTGTCGCTGCGCCGCAATGCGCCGCTGGCCAGCAGCGGTCAGTCGGTCATTCCCGCGATCGGCGTGGGCACGCGCTACGACAACCGGGACAACCCGGGCTATGCCGTGGGCGAGACCGGCCATGCGCAGTTCTCCTGGCTCGCGAGCCTGGGCCCGAGTTTCATCGCGCGCGAAGCCAGCTTTCTGGGCGAAATCGCCTGGAACCGCCGGCTCAAGGTCACGCAGAACGCACAGATGCTCAACCCCAACACCGACCGGGATGCGACCGCGCTGCGCATGGTGTTCGCGCCGTCTTACCGCCAGGTGATGCCCGGGCTGGACCTCACGCCCAGTGTCGGCATCGGCTACGCCTGGGGCCGGTCGTCGGCAGTGGGCCCGGGCTTTGGCGTCGACAAGGGCGGCGATTTCAACATCGGCCTGGCGGGTGTCTACCTGGGCAAATGGACGGGTTCGCTGAACTACGTGCACTACCTGGGCAAGGAAGGCCCGACGCTGGACAACAACAACAACGCCCAGTTCCGCCAGTCGCTCAAGGACCGCAACTTCCTGAGCTTTTCGCTGCGCACGACTTTCTAAGAACGATACGGAGACAGACATGAACCATTCCACGATTGCCGCCGTGCTGCTGCTGGCCGCGCTGGGCGCCCAGGCCGCGGCCACGCCCGAAGAAGCCGCCAAGCTCAAGACCGAACTCACGCCATTGGGCGCCGAACGCGCGGGCAACAAGGACGGCAGCATTCCGGCCTGGACCGGCGGCTACACCACGGCCCTGCCCGGCTTCAAGAACGGCGGCCGGCGCGGCGATCCGTTTGCCGGCGACAAGCCGCTGTATTCGATCAATGCCGCGAACATGGCGCAGTACGCGGACAAGCTCACCGACGGCACACAGGCCTTGCTCAAGAAGTACCCGAGCTTTCGCGTCGATGTCTACAAGACCCTGCGCACCGCGGCCGCGCCGCAATGGGTCTACGACAACACGTTCAAGAACGCGACCACGGCCAGGCTCGACGGCGAAATCCTGCGCGATGCGTTCGGCGGCATTCCGTTTCCCATTCCCAAGACCGCCAAGGAAGTGATCGCCAACCATGAAATGCATTGGCGCGGCGAGGCCTGGCAGACCGATTTCCGCGGCTATCTGGGCACGGCCAACGGCCAGAGCGTGCTGTCGGTAGAAGCCACGGGCGACTTTCAGATGCCGTATTACGCCCAGGGCCAGGAAGCCAAGTACAACGGCGAGTACTGGATGATACGCATGCTCAATTCGGGCCCAGCGGTGCGCGCCGGCGAAGCGCTGGTGGGCCGCCAGAACGTGGACCAGGACAAGACCGCGACCTGGGTCTATCTCACGGGCCAGCGCCGCGTGCGCAAGCTGCCCAACTCCTGCTGCGACACGCCTACGCCCGCCTCCAGCGGAGTCGCCAGCTTCGACGAAGTCGATGTGCTCACGGGCCGCACCGACCGCCACGACTGGAAGATCGTCGGCAAGCGCGAAATGCTGATTCCCTACAACAGCAACCGCATGCATACGCCCGAGAAGGACAGCGAGCTGCTGCTGGCCAACCACCTCAACCCCGACCACGTTCGCTGGGAGCTGCACCGCGTCTGGGTGCTCGAAGCCACGCTCAAGCCCGGCCAGCGACACCAGGCCGCGCGTTCGCGTTACTACTTCGACGAAGACACCCGGGTCGCGGTGCTCGCCGACCGCTGGGACGCCAAGGGCCAGCTGTGGAAGACGGTCTGGTCGCACCCCGTGGTGATGCCCGATCTGCCCGCCACCACGCCGCAGCAGCAATGGGGCTTCAACGACCTGATCAGCGGCGCCTGGTACGCGAGCGGCGTGGTCAACGAGCGCAAGCAGCACTACCGCATCGTGCCGCGCCGGCCGGATTCGCACTTCACCGCCGAAGCCATGGCCGGCGAAGGCGTGCGCTGAGGCCATGATGTTCACTTTCTTCTCCAGCGTGCCGGCCTGGCACGCCGGCGCAGCCCTGTGCGCAGCCCTGCTGGCCGGCGCGGCGCTGGCCGCCCCGGTAGGCGCCGCCGCCGAGCGCCCCGCGGTGATGGTGCAGCGCCCCGCAGCCGCCGTGTTGCTGGGCGCGGCCGCCGCGGGCCAGCGCACGGTCGCCGTGGGCGAACGCGGCGTGCTGATTGTTTCCGACGACGGCGGCGCGCACTGGCGCCAGGTGGCGCTGCCCACCAGCGTCACCTTGACGGCCGTGCGCTTTGCCGATGCGCGCCACGGCGTGGCCGTGGGCCATGGCGGCACGGTGCTGACCAGCGCCGACGGCGGCGATACCTGGACGCGCCGGCTCGACGGCCTGCGTTTGGCCCAGCTGGCACTGCAGGCGGCGCAACGCGGCGGCGATGCGGCAGGCATGCGCGACGCCGAGCGCCTGGTCGCCGAAGGCGCGGACAAACCGTTTCTCGACGTACTGGTCTGGGACGCAAAGCGCTTTCTGGCCGTGGGCGCCTTTGGCCTGGCCTTCGCCACCGAGGACGGCGGCCAGACCTGGACGCCCTGGATGGACCGCCTGCCCAACCCCAAGGGCATGCACTTCTATGTCGCGCGCCGCAGCGGCGACAGCGTGCTGCTCGCAGGCGAGCAGGGGCTGCTGCTGCGCTCCGGCGACAACGGCCGGAGCTTCCAGGCGATGAACAGTCCCTACCCGGGCAGCTGGTTCACGGGCGAAGTCACGGGCCAGGAAATGCTGCTCGCCGGCCTGCGCGGCAACGTGTGGCGCAGCACCGATGGCGGCGAACAATGGGCGCAGATCGCGAACCCGCGTTCGGCGTCGGTAACCGCCTCGCTGCCAGTGGGCAATACGGTGCTGCTCGCCACCCAGGCCGGCCAGGTGCTGCGCCTGCAAGGCGATGCATTGCGAGCTATGGACATCGCGCCGCAGGCCCCGTTGGCCGGCTTGGTCGCGGCGGGTGGGCAATTGCTGGGCCTGGGCGTGAACGGCATCCATGCTTTGAACGGAGGCGCGCAATGATGGCCTCGTCTACACCAATGCATGACGCGGCGCGCTTTGACCCGCGCTCGGGCTCGATCATCGAGCGCCTGCTGTTCAACCACCGGCTGCTGGTCGTCGTGCTGTGCGCGCTGGTCACGCTGGTGCTGGGCTGGCAGGCCACGCGCCTGCAGCTGCAGGCCAGCTTCGAGAAGTCGATTCCCACGGGCCACCCGTACATCGCCAACTACCTCCAGCACCAGAGCGAACTCAGCGGCCTGGGCAATGCGGTGCGCATCGCGGTGGAACGCGACGCAGGGCCCGAAGCCAGCATCTACGACGCCGCGTATCTCGACACGCTGCGCCGCCTCAACGACGCGGTCTTTGTGCTGCCGGGCGTGGACCGCGTGGGCATGAAGTCGCTGTGGACGCCGACCACGCGCTGGTTTGGCGTGACCGAAGACGGCCTCGAAGGCGGGCCGGTGATTCCCGACGGCTTCGACGGCGGCGCGGCCAGCCTGCAGCAGCTCGCGGCCAACGTTGCGCGCTCGGGCGAAATCGGCCAGCTGGTGGCGCGCGATGCGCGTTCCTCGGTGATCTTCGTGCCGCTGCTGGCCAAGGATGCCGACGGCAACGCCATCGACTACGCGAAGCTGTCGGAGCAGCTCGAAGCGCTGCGCAGCCAGTTCGAAGGCGAAGGCGTGCGCATCTACATCACGGGCTTTGCCAAGCTGGTGGGCGATCTGATCGACGGCGTGCGCGCGGTGCTGCTGTTCTTCGCGCTGGCCGTGGCCATCGCCACGGCGATGGTGTATTGGTATACGCGCTGCGTGCGCTCCACCCTGCTGGTGGTGCTGGCCTCGCTGATCGCCGTGGTCTGGCAGCTGGGCCTGCTGCCGCTGCTGGGCTTTGTGCTCGACCCGTATTCGATTCTTGTGCCCTTCCTGGTGTTTGCCATCGGCATGAGCCATGGCGCGCAGAAGATGAACGGCATCATGCAGGACATAGGCCGCGGCGCCGACAAGCTCGTGGCCGCGCGCTTCACGTTCCGTCGGCTGTTTCTCGCGGGCCTCACGGCGCTGGTCGCCGACGCCGTGGGCTTTGCGGTGCTGCTGGTGATCGACATCCAGGCGATACGCGAACTCGCGATCGCGGCGTCACTCGGCGTGGGCGTGCTGATCTTCACCAATCTGATCCTGCTGCCCATTTTGCTGAGCTATACCGGCGTCAGCGCCCAGGCCGCGGCGCGCAGCTTGCGCGCCGAGGAAGGCAATGCCTCGGGGGGCCGGCTGTGGCCGCTGCTCACGCGCTTTACCGAAAGGCGCTGGGCGACGGCGGCCGTGGCGGCCGGGCTGGTGTTGGGTGTAGCCGGCTTTGCGGCCAGCACCCAGCTCAAGATCGGCGATCTGGACCCGGGCGCGCCCGAAATGCGCGCCGACAGCCGCTACAACCGCGATGTCGCCTATCTCAATGCGGCCTACGGCGCGTCCAGCGACGTACTCGCGGTGATGGTGCGCACGCCGCCGGGCCAGTGCGCGAATTACGCGACGCTCAACAAGGTGGATGCGCTCGAATGGCAGCTGCGCCAGCTCGATGGCGTGGAGTCGACCAATACCCTGGCCCTGCTCAACCGGCGCGTGCTTTCTGGCCTCAACGAAGGCAATCCCAAGTGGTATGAGTTCGTTCCCAACCAGGACATGCTCAACACCGCCACGGCCAGCGCGCCGCGCGGGCTCTACAACGACGCCTGCTCGCTGCTCACGGTCTATGCGTACTTGCGCGACCACAAGGCCGACACCCTGGAACGCGTGGTCGCCCATGTCGAGGCCTTTGCCCAGGCGAACAACGGGCCGCAGTCGGAGTTCCTGCTGGCCGCCGGCTCGGCGGGCATCGAGGCCGCGACGAACATCGTGGTGCGCGACGCCTGGCGCCAGATGCTGCTGCTGGTCTACGGCGCCGTGGTCGTGCTGTGCCTGGTCACGTTCCGTTCCTGGCGCGCGGTGGTGGTCGCGGTACTGCCGCTGGTCATCACCTCGCTGCTCGCCGAAGCGCTGATGGTGGGCCTGGGAATGGGCGTCAAGGTCGCGACGCTGCCCGTGATCGCGCTGGGCGTGGGCATTGGCGTCGACTACGCGCTCTACATCCTGTCGGTGACGCTGGCCGAGCTGCGCCGCGGCCGCAGCCTGGCCCAGGCCTATCACCGCGCGCTGCTGTTCACCGGCAAGGTGGTGATGCTGACCGGCGTGACGCTGGCCGTGGGCGTGATCACCTGGGTCGCGAGCCCGATCAAGTTCCAGGCCGACATGGGCCTGCTGCTGGCGTTCATGTTCCTCTGGAACATGCTGGGCGCGCTGGTGCTGCTGCCCGCGCTCGCCCACTTTCTCCTCAAGCCGGCCGTACAGCCGGCGGCCCAGCCCGCAGCAATGCCGGCAACCACCCTCACCCCGAACTACTGAATATGTTCAAGTACTTTCCCACCAACTACGTCTGGAATCTGTCCGTCAATCTGGCGATCGAGATGGGCGCGCGCATAGGCGAGATCGAAGAGATGTGCGCACCGCTGCAAGACGCCGCCAAGGCGCCCGATGCCGCGGGCACGCAGGCCTTTCGTGCCACCTGGTCGGCCATGGCCGACAAGCTCTGCGGCCTGGCAGAAGAAGACGAGGCGCGCGGCCGCCTGCTGTCGGCAGGCGAGAAATACAACCGCGCCGCGACCTATTACCTCACCTGCGAGCGCCTGCAGGCGCATGGCGCGCCGGGCCGGCTGGAACTCTATGCACGCTTTCTCGCGGTGTTCGCCAAGGGCCTGCGCCTTGCAGGCGAGAACTGCGAGCGCGTGGAGATTCCATACGAAGGCAAGCTGCTGTCGGCGCTCTATGTGCGTGCCGAAGGAATGGAAGGCCGGGCGCCACTTCTGGTCCAGGTCAACGGCCTGGACTCCACCAAGGAAATGAAATACCGCGTGGGCCTGCCCGCCTGGCTGGCGCGCCGCGGCGTGTCGTCCCTGATCGTCGACCAGCCCGGCACGGGCGAAGCCTTGCGCCTGCACGGGCTCACGGCGCGCTACGACAGCGAACACTGGGCCAGCCGCGTGGTCGATTGGCTGGAGACACGTGACGATGTCGATCCCCAACGCATTGGCATGGAAGGCGTGTCGCTGGGCGGCTATTACTGCCCGCGCGCCGTCGCCATGGAGCCGCGCTTTGCCTGCGGCGTGGTCTGGGGCGCGAACCACGACTGGCGCGACGTGCAAAAGCGCCGGCTCGAAAAGGAAGGCAGCTTTCCCGTGCCGCACTACTGGAGCCATGTGCAATGGGTCTGGGGCGCCAAGGACATGGACGACTTCATGCGCATCGCCGAGAACGTGCACCTCGACGGCGTGGTCGAGAAGATCCGCGTGCCTTTCCTCGTCACGCATGGCGAAAAAGACTCGCAGATTCCGCTCAAGTGGGCGCAGCGCACCTACGAGCAGCTGGTCAACAGCCCCCAACGCGAACTCAAGGTCTTCACCGCGCGCGAAGGCGGCGTGCAGCACTCGAGCTTCGACAACAGCATCAACGCGGGCCAGTACATCGCCGACTGGGTCGCCGAAACCCTGCACGGCCGCACGGCCGTCTGAACCAAGAAAGACTCTCCCATGAATATCCTCGGACCCGATGCCCTGGTTTTTGGCGTCGACGACCTGCCCGGTTGCCGGCAATACCTGATCGACTACGGCCTGCGCGATGTGGGCAATGACTACTTCGAGGCGCTAGACGGCACGGGCATCGTGCTGCGCGCCAGGGACGACGCGGCGCTGCCGCCCGCCATGGGCACGGCCAGCCTGCTGCGCGAAACCGTCTACGGCGTCGCCGATGCGGCCACACTGGACGCCATCGAAGCCGAGCTGCGGCGCGACCGCGAAGTCACGCGCCGTGATGGCGTGGTGCGCAGCGTCGACGACATGGGCTTTGCACTGGCCTTCCAGGTCAGCGTGCGCCGGCCCATCGCCTTGGCCGCCGAAGCGATCAACGCGCCCGGCGCCGCGCCGCAGCGCGCGCCCAATGTCGCGGCCGTCGACGATACGCTGCCCGCGCTGCCGCGCTCGCTGTCGCACGTGGTGTACTTCGTGCCGGATTCGGCCAAGGCCGAAGCCTTCTACACGCGCCTGGGCTTTGTCTGCACCGACCGTTTCAACGGCGTGGGCCCGTTTCTGCGCCCCGGCGGCACGCAGGACCACCATACGCTGTTCATGATCCAAACGCCGCCGTTCATGAAAGGCTGCGAGCATTTCACGTTCCACCTCGGCGGGCCCACCGAAGTCATGCTGGCCGGCACGCGCTTTGTCGAGAAGGGCTACCAGAGCTTCTGGGGCCCGGGCCGCCACCGCTTCGGCAGCAACTGGTTCTGGTATTTCAACTCGCCCCTGGGCTGCCACGTGGAATACGACGCCGACATGGACTTGCACGACGACAGCTGGGCGGCGCGCGAAGCGCCCATGGGCGCCGATGCCTCGCAGCTGTTCCTGTTCCAGCACCGCGAGAAGTGGGCGCCCGGCGGCCCGCCACCGCCCGCCGCCAAGGCGGCGGCTTGAAATGACCACCACGCGGCTGTGCCACATGGATGACGTGCCTGACGGCGCGGCGCGCGGCTTCGACCCGCAGCGCACGGGCCAGGCCACGGTGTTTGTCGTGCGCCAGGGCACGCAGCTGCGCGCCTGGCGCGACGCCTGCCCGCACCACGACACGCCCTTGCCCTGGCGCCGCGACGCGTACCTCGACGCGTCCGGGCGCCACATCGTCTGCGCGGCCCATGGCGCGCTGTTCGACCCGCTGACCGGCGTCTGTACCCTGGGCCCCTGCCTGGGCGATGCCTTGACGCCGGTGGCGATCGACATGCATTCCGACGGCAGCCTGTACCTGGCGCCCTGAAAACAAGAACTGGAGACAAAAAATGACAAGCCAACGCATTCTCATCATCGGCGGCGGATTTTCCGGCATGTCGGCCGCGATCCAACTGCGCAAGCAAGGCCATGCGGTCGATCTGGTCGAACTCGACGCCGGCTGGCGCAACTACGGCGCGGGCATCAGCCTGGGCGGCGCGACGCTGCGCGCGTTCCGCCAGCTGGGCATTCTCGACGTCTTCCTGGCGCAAGGCCATGCGGCCGACGGCGTGCGTCTGTGCCTGCCGCACGGCCCGCAGGTGGCCGAACTGCCCACGCCGCGCCTCGCGGGCGCGGATGTGCCCGGCGGCGGCGCCATCCTGCGCCCGGTGCTGGCGCGGATTCTTGCCGACGCGACGCGTGCCAGCGGCGCCGACATCCGCCTGGGCTGCACCTTCACGCAC
This sequence comes from Acidovorax sp. CCYZU-2555, assembly GCF_018413525.1. Classification (GTDB taxonomy): domain Bacteria; phylum Pseudomonadota; class Gammaproteobacteria; order Burkholderiales; family Burkholderiaceae_C; genus Comamonas. The sequence goes on along the minus strand of NZ_JAHCDD010000025.1, from coordinate 1,567 downwards.
TTCACCCAGGACGACCAAGGCGTGGACGTCGAATTCACCGACGGCCAGCGCCGCCGCTACGACCTGGTCATAGGCGCCGACGGCCTGTACTCCAAGGTGCGCGAGGCACTGCTGCCCCAGGCACCCAAGCCGGTCTACAGCGGCCAGGCGGTCTGGCGCGCGGTGCTGCCGCGGCTGCCCGAGATCGAGACCGCGACCATGTGGATGGGCCCGCAGGTCAAGCCCGGCGTGAACCCGGTGTCAAAAACCGAGATGTACCTGTTCGTCACCGAGCCGCGGCCGACCAACGACCATGTCGATCCCGCGAGCTTCGTCGACCGCCTGCGCGGCCTGCTCGAAGGCTTTGGCGCGCCCGCGCTGCAGGCGATACGCGCGCAGATCGACGCGCAGTCGCAGATCGTGTTCCGCCCGCTGGAAGGCCTGCTGGTGCCGCGGCCCTGGTCGCTGGGACGCATTGTGCTGATCGGCGACACCGTGCACGCGACCACGCCGCATCTGGCATCGGGCGCCTGCATCGGTATCGAAGACGCGCTGGTGCTCGCCGAGGAGCTGGAGCTAAGTACAGACGATGTGCCCGCGGCCCTGGCCGCGTTCGAGGGGCGCCGCTGGGAGCGCTGCCGCATGGTGGTCGAGAACTCGTCGCGCCTGGGCGAGATCGAGATCGCGGGCGGCGACAAGGAAGAGCACGCGCGCATCATGCGCAGTTCGCTGATGGCCCTGGCCGAACAGATCTGAGGCCGCCATGGTGATCACAACAGACTCCAAACGCGCGCGCGTGGCGCTGATGATCGGCCATTGCGCCGGCATGGTCGACCTGGTGGCCCTGCCCGTCTGGGTCGGCACGCTGGTCGCGCAATACCGTTTCGATGCGCAGCAGGCCGGCATGCTGGCCTCGCTGTTCCTCGTGGGCGCGGTGCTGGCCAGCGTGGCGCTGGCTTCGCGCTTCGACCGGCTCAACGTGCGCCTGGTGGCGACGCTGGGCTTCGGCCTGGCGGCGCTGGGCTTTGGCTACGCGTCCACGCTGCACGACTTCACGGCGCTGGCAGTGATGCACGCGCTGTGCGGCATGGCATCGGGCGCGGCGCTCAGCGCCACGCACGGCACCATTGCGCGCAGCGGCCATCCGCACCGGCTGTTCGCCATCGTGGGCCTGGCGCTGGCGGTGTTCGGCATCGTGTTCATGGGCGCGACGCCGGCGCTGGTGGGCCAGTTGGGCGGCGCGGTGCTGTTTCAGGTGTTCGCGGGCGTGATGCTGGTCGCGGCGCTGGCGGCCGCCTGGGCGTTTCCCGCGCCCGATGCCGTGCGCAGCCCGGCCCCGGCCGGCACGCGCGCGCCGCTGCCCGCCAGCGTCTGGTGCGGCATCGTCGGCATTGCCTGCATGGGTCTGGTGCAGGCCATGACCTTCAGCTTTCTCGAACGCGTAGGCAGCGACCGCGGCTTTGGCGCGGCCGCCGTGACCGGCGTGCTGATTGCACTGGGCATCGTCAATCTGGCGCCCCCCGCGCTCGCCGCCTGGCTGGAAAAACGCCTGGCCGCGCGCAGCGTGCTGCTGGGCGGCGCCGCGCTG
>NZ_JAHCDD010000024.1 GCF_018413525.1 Acidovorax sp. CCYZU-2555 | reverse complement strand
ATAGCGCTCGCCGGCCGCGCCCAGCAGCGTGAACACGAAAGTGAACAGCACCAGCGCCAGCACGAAGCCCAGCGGCTGGCGCAGCAGCGCCTCGACGCTGAACGCGACCAGCGCAAAGCTCAGCAGCGTCGCCGCCAGTGCGCGCGTGCGGCCGCGCCAGCTGTCATCGGTCTCGGCCAGGGCGCTGACGATGATGCCCAGGAACAGCGCGATCACCTGCGGCAGGCGGTCCTGCCACCAGCACAGCACCATGACCGTGCCCAGCGCAATGCTGATGCGCAGCCCATACGCCCACGCACCCTGGGCCAGCGCGCGCTGCACGCTTGTTGAAATACCGGTTCTCACATCGTCCTTTCGTTCACCCAGACCTGCTAGCAAGCTTCGCGCCTGCCGCGGCGTTCAACCCGTGTTGCGCAGCCCGGCGGCAATGCCGTTGATGGAGATATGAATGCCGGTCTGCACGCGGTCGTCGCCCTGCCCCGCGCGCCAGCGCCGCACCAGTTCGACCTGCAGATGATGCAAGGGATCGATGTAGGGGAAGCGGTGGCGGATGGAGCGCGCGAGCGCGGCGTTGTGCGCCAGGCGCTGCTTGTCGCCGGTGATGCGCGTGAGCGCGTCGGCCGTGCGATGCCATTCGGCTTCGATGGCTTCGAAGATGCGCCGGCGCACGCGCGTGTCGCTGACCAGTTCGCTGTAGCGCGAGGCCAGCGCCAGGTCGCTCTTGGCCAGCACCATGTCCATGTTCGACAGCAGCGTGCGAAAGAACGGCCATTGGCGGTACATGCGCTGCAGCAGCGCCATCTGCGCTTTCGCGTCCTTGCCCGGCTGCTGCAGGAAATCCTCCACCGCCGCGCCGAAGCCATACCAGCCCGGCAGCGTCAGACGGCACTGGCCCCAGCTGAAGCCCCAGGGAATCGCGCGCAGGTCTTCGATCTTCTGAGAAGGCTTGCGCGACGCGGGGCGCGATCCGATGTTGAGTTCGGCGATTTCGCGAATCGGCGTGCTGCCGAAGAAATAGGCGGTAAAGCCCGGGGTCTCATAGACCAGCGAACGATAGGCGCCCATGCTGGCCGCGACAGCTGGGCCGCGGCCGCGAGAAACGCGGGCGTCGCCGACTTGGTCGGCTGCAGCAGCGTGGCTTCGAGCGTGGCGGCGACCAGCGTCTCGAGGTTGCGCCGGCCGATTTCGGGGTTGGCATATTTGGAGGCGATGACTTCGCCCTGCTCGGTCAGGCGGATCTGGCCGCGCACAGTGCCCGGCGGCTGGGCCAGGATGGCCTGGTAGCTGGGGCCGCCGCCGCGCCCCACAGTGCCGCCGCGGCCGTGGAACATGCGCAGCCGTATGCCGTGGCTGGCTGCGAGTTCGTCGAACAACTCGACCAGCGCGATCTCGGCGCGGTACAGCTCCCAGTTGCTGGTGAAGATGCCGCCGTCCTTGTTGCTGTCGCTGTAGCCCAGCATGATGTCCTGCTCGCCGCCCGAGCGCTGCACCTGGGCCGCGACGCCCGGCAACTGGTAGTAGGCGCGCATGATGGGCGCGGCATTGCGCAGGTCTTCAATCGTCTCGAACAGCGGCACGACGATCAGATCGGAGCGGCCGTCGCTGTCGAGCGTGCCGTGCATCAGGCCGACTTCCTTTTGCAGCAGCAAGGCTTCCAGCAGGTCGCTGACGGTTTCGGTGTGGCTGATGATGTAGTGGCGAATCGCCTCGCTGCCATAGGCCTCGCGCATGCGCCGCGCGGTCTCGAAAATGGCCAGTTCGCTTTCGGTGTGCGCCGAATACTGCGCGCCCATCACGCGCAGCGGGCGCGCGTCTTCGAGCAGGCGCACCAGCAGCGCCTGCTTGGCGCGCTCCTGCAGGTGGCTGTAATCGGGCTCCAGCCGCGCCGCGGCCAGCAACTCGGCAACGACGATCTCATGCTGGTCGGAGCTTTGGCGCAGATCAACCGTCGCAAGGTGAAAACCGAACACCTGCACCGCGCGTATCAGCGGGCGCAGGCGCTGCGCGGCCAGCGGGCCGCCATGGTGGCTGCGCAGCGAGCGGTCTATCACCTGCAGATCGGCGAGAAACTCCTCGGCGCGCGCATAGCCGTTCTGCGGCGCGACCGCATGGCGCGCGGCGTCGCCGCCGGTCAGCGTCTTGAGGCTCGCGGCCAGGCGCGCGTAGATGCCGGTCAGCGCGCGGCGATAGGGTTCGTCCTGGCGGTGCACATTGGTGTCGGGCGAGCGCTCGGCCAGCGCCTGCATTTCGGGCGTGAGCTGCACCAGATGGGCCGAAAGCGACAGCTCGCCGCCCAGGTAATGCACTTCGGTCAGGTAGTGGCGCAGCGCGACTTCGGCCTGGCGGCGCAGCGCCAGTTGCAGGCTGTCGGCCGTGACGTTGGGATTGCCGTCGCGGTCGCCGCCTATCCACTGGCCCATGCGCAGAAAGCTCGCCACGGGCAGGTCGCCCAGTTCCTGCTCCAGCTCGGCATAGAGCTTGGGAATTTCGCGCAGGAACGTGGCTTCGTAATAAGTCAGCGCGTTCTCGATTTCATCGGCCACCGTCAGCTTGGAACGGCGCAGCAGCCGCGTCTGCCACAGCTGGGCGACGCGCGCGCGCAGCTGGGCTTCGTTGTCGGCAAGCGCGCGCGGCGTGAGCGCGTCTTTCGCGCTGTTGTAGAGCTGGGCGCGTTCGCTGACGTCGTCGCGCGTCGCGAGCAACTGGGCGATGTCGCGCTCGGCCGACAGAATGCTGTGGCGCTGCACTTCGGTCGGGTGGGCCGTGAGCACGGGCGCGACATAGCTTTGCGCCAGCGTCTGGGCAATGGTGCCGGGCGCGATGCCGGCCCAGCGCAGGCGCGCCAGCGCCACGCCTATGCTGCCTTCCTGCGTGTTGCCCGCGCGTTCGTGCAGCGCGCGCCGGCGAATGTGGTGGCGGTCTTCGGCGAGGTTGGCCAGATGGCTGAAATAGGTGAACGCGCGGATCACGCTCACGGTCTGGTCGGCGCTCAGGCTCTTGAGCAGCTTCTTGAGCTGGCGGTCGGCGTCGTGGTCGGCGTCGCGCCGAAACGCCACCGACAGCTGGCGCACCTGCTCCACGAGTTCATAGGCGGCGACGCCGTCCTGCTCGCGAATCACGTCTCCCAGAATCCGGCCCAGCAGGCGGATGTCTTCGATCAGCGGCCCGTCTTTGTCTGTCTTGCGGCCGTTTTTTCCGGCGGAGAGGTCGTCATTCTTGCGAGAAGGGTGGGTCATGGTGGATATTTCCTGAGCCAAAACGAGTGCAGCGCAGCATGCTAGCATTCCCCGTTGCCCTGAGGCCGATGCCGTCGATGCCATGAACACCGCTACTTCCCCCGATTCCCCCCTTGTGATCGCCACGCGCGAAAGCCGCCTGGCCCTGTGGCAGGCCGAGCATGTGCAGTCCCGCCTGCAGGCCCTGGGCCATGCCGTGGAGTTGCTGGGCATGACCACCAAGGGCGACCAGATTCTCGACCGCTCGCTGTCCAAGGTCGGCGGCAAGGGCCTGTTCGTCAAGGAACTCGAAGTCGCGATCGAGGAAGGCCGCGCGCACATTGCCGTGCATTCGCTCAAGGACGTTCCCATGGAACTGCCCGAAGGCTTCGTGCTGGCCTGCGTGATGGAACGCGAAGATCCACGCGATGCCTTCGTCTCGCCCAATTACGCTTCGCTCGAAGACCTGCCCCAGGGCGCGAACGTGGGCACCTCGAGCCTGCGCCGCCAGGTGCTGCTGCAGGCACTTCGCCCCGACCTGAAGATCACGCCGCTGCGCGGCAACCTCGACACGCGCCTGCGCAAGCTCGACGAAGGGCATTACGACGGCATCGTGCTCGCCGCCGCAGGCCTCAAGCGCCTGGGCCTGGAAGCGCGCATCCGCACCTGCTTCGCGATCGAAGACATGCTGCCCGCGGCCGGCCAGGGTGCACTCGGCATCGAAGTGCGCGCCGACCGCGCCGACCTGATCGCCGCGCTCGCACCGCTGAACCATCAGGCCACCTGGCTGGGCGTGGCCGCTGAGCGCGCGGTCAGCCGCGCCATGGGCGGCAGCTGCTCCATGCCGCTGGCCGCGCACGGCATCTGGCATGGCGACGAACTGCACCTGCAGGCCGCCTGGGGCGATCTCGACGGCCAGCTCGCGCTAGTGCAGATCGACGACCATGCCGTGGTCACCACCCACGCGCAAGCCGAAGCGCTGGGCGAATCCGTCGCGGCCCAGCTGCGCGCCGCGGGCGCGCGCATGGCCACGCCCGGCAGCGACACCTGAGCCGCGCGCGCAGCCCCATGCGCCCGGCCCGCATCCTCGTCACCCGCCCCGCGCCCGATGCCCAGCATTGGGCCGACCTGCTGCAGGCGCGCGGCCTGAACGCCAGCGCGCTGCCGCTGATCGACATCGTCGCCTGCACGCCCGCGGCCGCGCAGCTGGAGCAGGCGCGCCGCGACTGCGCCACGCCCGGCCACTACCGCGCCGTGATGTTCGTCAGCGGCAATGCCGTGCAGTTCTTCTTCGACACGGCCGCGCCCCTGCGCCTGGCCGCGCGCGCCTGGTCGCCCGGTCCGGGCACGGCCAGGGCGCTGCAAGCCGTGGGCGTGCCCGCGCAGCAGATCGACGGCCCGCCGCTGGACGCCGCGCAATTCGACTCAGAAGCACTGTGGCCCGAAGTGCGCGCGCAGATCCAGCCCGGCGACCGCGTGCTGATCGTGCGCGGCAGCCAGGGCGCGGCGCCCGCAGCCAACGGCCAGGGCCGCGAATGGCTGGCCGACCAGCTGCGCCAGGCCGGCGCCACGCTCGACTTCATTGCCGTCTACCAGCGCCGTGCGCCGCAATTCACGCCGCAGACCCAGGCCCTGGCACGCGCCGCCGCGCACGACGGCACGCTGTGGCTGTTCAGCAGCTCCGAAGCGGTGGCCAATTTACAACAGGCCCTGCCCGGCACCGACTGGCGCCAGGCGCGCGCGCTCGCCACCCACCCGCGCATAGCCGCCGCCGCGCGGCAAGCGGGCTTTGGCCTTGTACAGGAATGCCGCCCTTCTCTAAATGACGTGGCGGCGTCGATAGAATCAGCACCATGAGTACCGAAGCCGTCCACGATCAGTCTGCCCCTGTACCGCATGCGGCCCAGGGCCTTGCCGCCCCCACAGCGCGCTCCGGCTCGCAACTGGCCCTGTACCTGCTGGGCACGGTCGCCGTGGTCGCGCTGGTCGGCAGCGGCATGCTGTGGCAGCGCATGAGCAGCATCCAGGAACAGCTCGCGCGCCAGAGCGCCGATTCCGGCACCCAGGCGATCGAAGCGCGCACCATGGCGCGCGACGCGCAAGATTTGGCGCGCGACAGCGCGGCCCGCATTTCCGTGATGGAAGCGCGCGTGGGCGAAGTCACGCTGCAGCGCAGCCAGCTCGAAGAGCTGGTGCAAAGCCTGTCGCGCACGCGCGACGACACGCTGATCGTCGACATCGACACCGCGATCCGCATGGCGCAGCAGCAAGCCCAGCTGACCGGCAGCCTTGAGCCGCTGGTCGCCACCTTGCGCAGCGCCGGCCAGCGCATAGAGCGCGCGGCCCAGCCGCGGCTCACGCCCGTGCAGCGCGCCATCGAGCGCGACCTCGAAACCATTTCGCGCCTGGCCGTGACCGACACCGCGGGCCTGCTCGCGCGGCTCGACGACCTGTCGCGCGGCGTCGACGACCTGCCGCTGACGAATGCGGTCGCCAAGCCCAGCGCGGTGCGCGGCGGCACGCATGCACCCGCTCCCGCCCAAGCCCAGGATCCGGCGCTGTCGCCCAGCGATTGGGCCTGGTGGCAGGACTGGGGCACGCGCGGCTGGAACGTGGTGCGCGAAGAAATCTACGATCTGGTGCGCGTGAGCCGCATCGACCAGCCCGAAGCCGTGCTGCTGTCGCCCGACCAGGGCTTTTTCCTGCGCGAAAACCTCAAGCTGACGCTGCTCAACGCGCGCCTGGGCGTGCTCGCACGCCAGTACGACGCCGCGCGCAACGACCTGGTCGCGGCCAGCATGTCCATGGGCAAGTATTTCGACCCGGCGTCGCGCCGCACGCGCAACGCCCAGGCGCTGCTGGAGCAGATCCAGTTGCACCTGAAGAGCAACGAGCAACCCTCCCTGGACGAAACCCTGGCCGCGCTGACCACAGCCGCCGCCGGGCGCTGATCCGCACGACGAGGAATATTCATGCGCGCTGCACTTTGGTTCATCGGCCTGTTTGGCATCGCTGTCGCGGTGGCCTTGTTCGTGGGCAACAACCAGGGCACGGTCACCCTGTTCTGGCCGCCCTATCGCATCGATCTGTCGCTCAACATGGTGTTGCTGCTGCTGGTCGCTTCCTTCGTGCTGTGCCATGCGGCGCTGCGCGGGCTGTCGGTGCTCACCCAGCTGCCGCGCCAGGCGCGGCGCTGGCGCGAGCAGCAAAAGGAACGCGCCATGCACCATGCGCTGCTCGACGCGCTGTCGCATCTGCAGGCCGGACGCTTCCTGCGCGCGCGCAAGTCTGCGCTGTCGGCGCTGGCGCTCGAAGAATCGCTTTCCACGGCACTGGCCGACGTGCCCCATGGCCGCCAGCTGCGCGCCACGGCGCACATGGTCGCGGCCGAAGGTTCGCACGCACTGCAGGACACCCCGCAGCGTGAAATCCATCTGGCCCAAGTGCTCGAATGCGCGCCGCACGACGGCACGGCCGTCGAACAGGAAACCCGCGAAGGCGCGCAGATGCGCGCCGCGCGCTGGGCGCTCGACGACCGCGACGCGCTGCTGGCGCTCGAACGCCTGGCCGCCCTGCCCCAGGGCGCAAGCCGGCGCACGCTCGCGCTGCGCATCAAGCTCAAGGCCGCGCGCCTCGCACGCCACACCGAAAACGCGCTCGAGACCGCGCGCGTGCTGGCCAAGCACCGTGCGTTCTCACCCGCGGCCTCGGCGAGCATCGTGCGCGGACTGGTGCTCGAACTGATTCACGACACGCGCGACACCGGTCGCCTACAGCAACTCTGGCTGGACCTGGATCCCGACGAGCGCGCCATGCCCGAAATCGCCGTTCCCGCGGCGCGCCAGCTGGTGCGCCTGGGCGGCGACCTGTCGCAGGCACGTGCCTGGCTGCTGCCGGTGTGGGACTACGCGACCGCGCGCATGGACGTGTTGAGCGACAGCCAGATGCAGACCCTGGTGCTCGCGCTGCAAGACTGCCTCGACGGCATCGACAGCCAGTGGCTGGCGCGCATCGAAAGCGCGAGCCGCAACAACCCGCGCGAGCCCCGCCTGCAATACCTGGCGGGCATGGCCTGCGTGCAGCGCCAGCTGTGGGGCAAGGCCCAGCAGCAACTGACCCAGTGCGCACCGCAACTGGGCCCCGGGCCGCTGCGCGTGCACGCCTGGCAGCAACTCGCGCGCATGGCCGAGCACCGCAACGACAGCGAAGCCGCGGCCGCGGCGTGGAAGCAGGCAGCGCTGGGGATTTGATTTCTGGCCTGAGCCTGTTGAACGATCAACGGGTACTTATCTCGTAGAGGGCGGGCTTGGACAAGCCCGGCCCTGAGGGGTTTCGCGCCCTCTTGCAGCGCTCCAGGCGCGTCCTGAACGGCTTGACTTCATCTTTTTTGAACTCAACCATCAATCTCACTGAACTCTTTTCATTCCAACGCTTCCTATACTGGGAAAAACATGCCAACCGGCATGTGACGGACAGCCCGCCAATTCCCAGCCATGTCTTCAAAATCAATAACAACCCACGCTCCCGCCCGCTATACCGCCACTGCCAAGCTGCTGCATTGGTTTCTGGCACTGGCCTTGATCGCCGCCATCGGCATTGGCCTGTACATGGTCAGCCTGTCGTTCTCACCCCAGCGCCTGAAGCTGTACAACTGGCACAAGTGGCTGGGAGTTTCCATCCTGGCCTTGAGCCTGCTGCGCCTGGGCTGGCGCCTGGCGAACAAGCCGCCCGCGCTGCCCGCAGCCATGGCAGCCAAGATGCCCGCCTGGCAACACAAGGCCCACCACGGCACCCACCACGCGCTGTATGCGCTGTTCTTCCTGGTGCCGCTGCTGGGCTGGGCCTATAGCTCGGCCGCGGGCTTTCCCATCGTCTTTCTGGGCCTGGTGCCGCTGCCCGACTGGGTGCCCGTGAGCAGCTCGCTGGCCGAAACCATCAAGCCATTGCACCAGTGGAGCGCCTATGCGCTAGCCGGCCTGATCGTGCTGCACATCGCCGCCGCGCTAAAGCACCAGCTCATCGATCGCGACGGCCTGCTGCTGCGCATGCTGCCCGAGCGCCGCGGCTGAACCCAACGCCCGCACCTGCGCCCACTTTCTGCCTTGATTTTCTTGAATATCCGGAGTTTTTTCATGACCTTGCGTACCCTGGTTTCCTCCCTCGTCCTGGCCAGCAGCGTGCTGGCCCCCGCCGCGTTTGCCCAGCAAAAGCTCGTGCCTGCCCAAAGCTCGGTGGGCTTCACCATCAAGCAGATGGGCGTGCCGCTGCAAGGCCAGTTCAAGCAGTTCGACGCCAATGTGCAGTTCGACACCGCCAAGCCCGAAGCCAGCAAGATCCAGTTCACCGTCAACACCGGCAGCGCCACCATGGGCTCCAAGGAAACCGACGCCGAGATGCCCAAGGCCACCTGGTTCAACGTGCCCGCGTTTCCCCAGGCACGCTTCGAGTCCACGGCCGTCAAGGCATTGGGCGGCGGCAAGTACCAGGTCGACGGCAAGCTGAGCATCAAGGGCCAGTCGCAGAACGTGAGCATGCCCGTGACGCTGACGCAAAACGGCGCCACGACCATTGCCGCGGGCACGCTGCCGATCAAGCGCCTGGCGTTCAAGATCGGTGAAGGCGAATGGACCGACACCTCGATGGTTGCCGATGACGTCCAGGTCCAGTTCAAGCTCGCGCTGACCGGCGTCGGAAAAATTTGAAGCACCCCCTGAGCGACTTACGTCGCTTCCCCCTCTCAACCTTCGGTGGAGGGGGACGACACCATCGCTGCGGGGCGGCCCTTGCTCGGTGTCCCCTTGCTGGGACACGCCAGTTTCGTGAGTTATCGGCACCATTTGGCAACTGACTTCGTCCCGGCGAGGCCCTTTACCACACGGTTTTTTCATTGGTTTTTTCCACTCAGGAGTTTTTACATGCGCACCACGCTTTTCGCTCTCGCCGCCGCCGGCCTGTTCGCTTCCGTTGCCCAGGCCGCACCCGCGACCTACGCCATCGACCCGACCCACACTTTCGCGACGTTCGAGATCGACCACATGGGTGCGACCACCAACCGCGCACGCTTCGACAAGAAGCAAGGCACGGTCGAGTTCGACCGCGCCGGCAAGACCGGCAAGGTGGAAGTGACGCTCGACATGACGTCGGTGAACTCGGGTACGCCCGGCTTCGACAAGCACCTGCAAAGCGCCGACATCTTCAATGTCGCCAAGTTCCCCACCGCCAAGTTCGTTTCGGACAAGTTCGTGTTCGACGGCGACAAGGTCAAGGAAGTCACCGGCCAGCTGACGCTGCTCGACAAGACCCAGCCCGTGACTTTCAAGGCCAACAAGTTCAACTGCTACCCCAGCCCCATGCTGCAAAAGCGTGAAGTCTGCGGCGGCGACTTCGAAGCCACGATCGACCGCACGGCCTTCGGCCTGGACTACGGCGTGAACTTCGGCGCGGCCAAGCAAGTGCGCCTGGTTCTGCAGATCGAAGCCGTCAAGCAGTAATCCGCGCTCGCCCTTGCGGGCAGCCAAAGGCCGGTACTTCGCAAGAGGTACCGGCCTTTTTTGTGCCCGTGCCAAAACGCTTCAATAAAAAAATTACGTTTAGGTGAATTGATTTAAAATAGAGAAACTCACTTTTCCAGGAGACTTCCATGGCCGCCCTCTCCCCCCTGTCTGCACTGCCGCCCGCCGCGCCCATCCAGCAGCTGCACCACTTCGCCTACAAGGCGCGTGATGCCGAGGAAACGCGCCACTTCTACGAAGACATCCTGGGCCTGCCGCTCTATCACATCATCCAGAGCGACTACGTTCCCAGCACCGGCGAATACTGCCCCTACACACACTTCTTCTTCCGCCTGCAGGACGGCTCGTTCATCGCCTTCTTCGACCTGGGCGACGACCTCGCGGCTGAGCCTTCGCCCAATACGCCGGCCTGGGTCAACCACATCGCGTTTCGCGTCAACACCGTCGAGGAACTCGAGAACGCCAAGGTGCGGCTGCAAGCCCATGGCGTCGAAGTGCTGGGCGTGACCGACCACCACATCTTCAAGAGCATTTACTTCTTCGACCCCAACGGCATTCGCCTGGAGCTATCGGCCCAGCTCGCCGATGCAGTACAGATGGCCAAGGAAAGCACCACGGCCCATGCGCGCCTGGCCGAATGGACCGAGCGCAAGAAGCAGTGGCGCAGCGAGCGCGCGGCCGGCAAGACCGGCGAAACGCTCAAGCCGCAAGGCAACGATCGCCCTGAATTCGTGCCCGAAAAGACCCAGGCCTGAGGGCTTTGCGACGGATATTGCGCCCGGCCCGCCCGCAGACCGGCAGGGTCGGTAAAATCAACGCCAATCCGTCATCTACTAACCCCTGTGGACGGCATCTTCCCCCTTCAATGGGGGCGATGCCGTTTGCATTGGCACCCCCTCCATGAGCGACTCCATTGCACAGCCGGGCCTCGACAGCCTCTCCAAATCCTTTGAACCCGCAGCCCTCGAGGCCCATTGGGGACCCGAGTGGGAAAAGCGCGGCTACGGCGCGGGCGGCGTGCGCGGCACGGGCCAGGCCGATACCAGCCAGCCTTCGTTCTCCATCCAGCTGCCGCCACCCAATGTGACCGGCACGCTGCACATGGGCCATGCGTTCAACCAGACCATCATGGATTCCCTCACGCGCTACCACCGCATGAAGGGCTTCAACACCACCTGGGTGCCGGGCACCGACCACGCGGGCATCGCCACGCAGATCGTCGTCGAGCGCCAACTGCAGGAACAAGGCATCAGCCGCCACGACATGGGCCCCACGCCCACCGAAGCGCGCAAGAACTTCGTCAGCAAGGTCTGGGAATGGAAAGAGCAGTCGGGCAACACCATCACCACGCAGATGCGCCGCATGGGCGACAGCGTCGACTGGGAGCGCGAGTACTTCACCATGGACCCCAAGCTGTCCACGGTGGTCAACGAAACCTTTGTGCGTCTCTATGAGCAAGGCCTGATCTACCGCGGCAAGCGCCTGGTGAACTGGGACCCGAAGCTGCAATCCGCGGTCTCCGACCTCGAAGTCGAGAGCGAGGAAAAGGACGGCTGGCTGTGGCACATCGCCTATCCTTTGAGCGATGGCTCGGGCCAGCTTGTGGTCGCCACCACGCGCCCTGAAACCATGCTCGGCGATACCGCCGTGATGGTCCACCCCGAAGACGAACGCTATGCGCACCTGATCGGCAAGACCGTGACGCTGCCGCTGGTGGGCCGCGAGATTCCCGTCATTGCCGACGACTACGTCGACAAGGAATTCGGCACCGGCGTGGTCAAGGTCACGCCCGCGCACGACCCCAACGATTACCAGGTCGGCCAGCGCCACAACCTGCCGATGATCGTCGTGCTGACGCTGCAGGCCACGGTGAGCGAAGAAGCGCCTGAAAAGTACCGCGGCATGGACCGCTTCGTGGCGCGCAAGGCCATCGTTGCCGATCTGGACGCGCTGGGCCTGCTGGTCGAGACCAAGAAGCACAAGCTGATGGTGCCCATCTGCACGCGCACCGGCCAGGTCGTCGAGCCCATGCTCACCGACCAGTGGTTCGTCGCCATGACCAAGGTCGGCGAAGGCGATGCCACGGGCAAGTCGATCACGCAGAAAGCCATCGACGCCGTGGCCTCGGGCGAAGTCAAGTTCGTGCCCGAGAACTGGGTCAACACCTACAACCAATGGATGAACAACATCCAGGACTGGTGCATCTCGCGCCAACTGTGGTGGGGCCACCAGATTCCCGCCTGGTACGACGAAGACGGCAATGTGATCGTCGCGCGCGACGAAGCCGAAGCCCAGGCCAAGGCGCCCGGCAAGACGCTGCGCCGCGACGAAGACGTGCTCGACACCTGGTACTCGTCGGCACTGGTGCCGTTCAGCACCATGGGCTGGCCCAACCAGACCGACGCCTCCGACGACGACTTCAACCTCTACCTGCCCTCCTCGGTGCTGGTGACCGGCTACGACATCATCTTCTTCTGGGTCGCCCGGATGATCATGATGACCACGCACTTCACGGGCCGCGTGCCGTTCAAGCATGTCTACATGCACGGCCTGGTGCGCGACGCCCAGGGCAAGAAGATGTCCAAGTCCGAAGGCAATGTGCTCGACCCGGTCGATCTGATCGACGGCATCGACATCGACGCGCTGCTCGACAAGCGCACTGTCGGCCTGCGCAAGCCCGAGACCGCACCCCAGGTGCGCAAGAACACGCAAAAGGAATTCCCCGAAGGCATTCCCGCCTACGGCGCCGATGCGCTGCGCTTCACCTTCGCCGCGCTGGCCTCGCTGGGCCGCTCGATCAACTTCGACAGCAAGCGCTGCGAAGGCTATCGCAACTTCTGCAACAAGCTCTGGAACGCCAGCCGCTTCGTGCTGATGAACTGCGAAGGCCAGGACTGCGGCCTCAAGGACCACGCCAAGGCGCAATGCCAGACCGGCGGCGCGTTCGAAGGCTACATGGAGTTCAGCCAGTGCGATCGCTGGATCACCTCGCAGTTGCAGAAGGTCGAAGCCGAGATCGAAAAGGGCTTTGCCGAGTTCCGCCTCGACAACGTCGCCAACACGCTCTATGACTTCGTCTGGAACGAGTTCTGCGACTGGTACCTCGAAATCGCCAAGACCCAGATCCAGCACGGCAGCGAAGCCCAGCAGCGCGCCACGCGCCGCACGCTGATCCGCACGCTCGAAGCCATCCTGCGCCTGGCCCACCCCATCATTCCGTTCGTCACGGAAGAGCTGTGGCAAAAGGTCGCCCCCGTCGCCGGCCTGCCTGGCGAGTCGGTGAGCATTGCGCGCTACCCACAGGCCCAGCCCGAGAAGATCGACGAAGCCGCGATCGCCCATGTGGCGCGCATCAAGTCGATGGTCGACGCCTGCCGCACGCTGCGCGGCGAAATGAACGTCTCGCCTGCTCAGCGCGTGCCGCTGTTCGCCGTGGCCGGCAATGCCGAGGAAAGCGCGTTCCTGCGCACCGTGGCCCCCGTGCTGCAGGCGCTGGCCAAGCTCAGCGAAGTCAAGGTGTTCGATGACGAGGCCGGCTGGGCCGCAGCCGCCCAGGCCGCGCCCGTGGCCGTGGTCGGCGACATCCGCCTGTGCCTGTTCATCGAAATCGACATCGCCGCCGAGAAGATCCGCCTGGCCAAGGAAGCCGCGCGCATCGAAGGCGAAATCGCGCGTGCCAACGTGAAGCTGAGCAACGAAGCTTTCGTCGCCAAGGCGCCGCCGGCCGTGATCGATCAGGAAAAGAAGCGCGTCGCCGAGTTCGGTGCCACGCTCAACCGCCTGCGCGACCAGCTCGCTCGCCTGGGCTGATACCAGCACCGCCGGGGGCCTGCCCCCCGGCGCGCTGCGCTCGCCGTCCCCCGCTTCCCGTAGAGAGACTCCATGCCCACCACCAAAACCATCGTGCGCAAAGCCGTATTTCCCGTTGCCGGTCTGGGCACACGCTTCCTGCCGGCAACCAAGGCCTCGCCCAAGGAAATGCTGCCCGTGGTCGACAAGCCGCTGATCCAGTACGCCGTGGAAGAGGCCTATGCCGCGGGCATACGCCACATGATCTTCGTCACCGGCCGCAGCAAGCGCGCCATCGAGGACCATTTCGATACCGCCTACGAACTCGAGAACGAACTGGAAGCGGCCGGCAAGCAGGAGCTGCTCGAACTCGTGCGTTCGATCCAGCCCGACGACATGAACTGCGCATTCGTGCGCCAGCACCGTTCACTGGGCCTGGGCCATGCGGTGCTGTGCGCCGAAGCGCTGGTCGGCGACGAGCCGTTTGCCGTGCTGCTGGCCGACGATCTGATGGTCGGCCCCGAAGGCGGCAAGCCCGTGCTCGCGCAGATGACCGAAGCGTTCCAGAAGCAGGGCCGCTCGCTGCTGGCCGTGCAGGAAGTGCCGCTGGACCAGGTCAAGCGCTACGGCATCGTCGCCGGTGAAGCCGCGGGCGGCGCACTGATGCGCGTCGACCGCATCGTCGAAAAGCCCGCGCCCGCAGACGCGCCTTCGCGCATGGGCGTGGCCGGCCGCTATGTGCTCACGCCGCGCATCTTCCACGAAATTCGCAACCAGCCTCAAGGCGTGGGCGGCGAAATCCAGCTGACCGACGCGATCGAACGCCTGATGGCGCACGAAGCCGTCTATGCGTTCCAGTACCAGGGCAAGCGCTACGACTGCGGCAGCAAGGAAGGCTTTCTGCAGGCCACGGTGGAATTGGCACTGCAGCACCCGCAGGTCGGCGACGACTTCCGGGCGTATCTCAAGACGCTGGCGCTTTAATCTTTTACCTGTTCATCATGAGCCTTGCGCAAGGCTCAACGCAACCGTTCGTCCTGAGCGGGGTAAGCGAGACGGGGTCTCGCAAGGCGTTCAAAAGAAATAGCGGGCTTCAAAATCCCCGTTCGCCCTGAGCCTGTCGAAGGGTGAACGGCCTGCCCTCCACATGACAATACCGCTCACCCTGAGCTTGTCGAAGGCTGCAAGGGCTCAGCGCCTACGCAATATGTGAATGAACTCGCTGCCCTGCGTCTGCTGCTCGACCAGTTCATTGCCGGTCTGCTTGGCAAATGCCTGGAAGTCGCGCATCGAGCCGGTGTCCGTGGCGACCACCTTGAGCAGCTGACCGGTCACCATCTCCGCCAGGGCCTTCTTGGCCTTGAGGATGGGCAGAGGGCAGTTAAGACCGCGGGTATCGATTTCTTTGTGGATGTCCATAGCGCTGCATTTTAAGCCGTCGCTGCATTCTCGTCGCGGCGCCAGAAATCGATGAACTCCGGCTCATGGCCGCGGCTGCGCAGCCAGGTCGCGAGCGCCTGCCCCGTGCCGGCGGGCCAGCACTGCACCTTCTCGGGCGCGACCAGCCGGTACTCGAGCAACTCGGGCGACAACCGCACCTGGCCCGTCGCCTCCACATGGTAGGCAATGATGACCTGGTTCATGCGCAGGAACTCATAGGCACCGATCAGCTGATGCGACTGCACCACCAGACCGGTTTCCTCCAGCACTTCACGCGCAATCCCCTGCTCGGGCGATTCGCCGGCCTCCATGAACCCGGTGATCAGCCCGAAGACTTTCTCGGGCCAGGCCGCATTGCGCGCCAACAGCACCCGGCCCTCATGCTCGACGATGGCCGCGAGCACCGGCGTAGGATTGTTCCAGTGCGTCCAGCCACAGGCCGCGCAGCGCAGACGCTGCACGTCGCCGCCATCTTCAGCGACTGTGAGCCACTGCAGCGGCGTCGCGCAATGGCTGCAAAACCGGGTTTCATACTGCATGCGCAGATCCTTGGACAGAAACGCTGCCAGCGCAGCAAAGACCGGCGCGCGCCCGGATCAGGCCGGGAAGACGCCGGTGGACAGGTAACGATCGCCGCGATCGCAGACCACGAACACGATGGTCGCGTTTTTCTCGCGCTTGGCAATCTCCTGCGCGACCCAGCAGGCACCAGCCGCCGAAATGCCCGCAAAAATACCCTCTTCGCGCGCCAGACGGCGGCACAGGTCTTCGGCGTCGTCCTGGCTCACCGACACCGTCTCATCGACCAGCGAAGCGTCGTAGATCTTGGGCATGTATTCCTCGGGCCACTTGCGAATGCCCGGAATGCGCGAGCCTTCCTGGGGCTGGGCGCCGATGATGCGGATCGCGGGATTCTTTTCCTTGAGGTACTTGGCGACACCGGTGATGGTGCCGGTCGTGCCCATCGCGCTCACGAAGTGGGTGATCTCGCCGCCGGTCTGCTCCCACAGCTCGGGGCCCGTGGTCTCATAGTGGGCGCGCGGATTGTCGGGATTGGCGAACTGGTCCAGGATGCGGCCCTTGCCCTGCAGCACCATCTGGTCGGCCAGATCGCGCGCATATTCCATGCCGCCGCTCTTGGGCGTGAGGATCAACTCGGCGCCATAGGCCTTCATGGTCTGCGCACGCTCGACAGACAGGTCTTCGGGCATGACCAGCACCATGCGGTAGCCCTTGATGGCCGCGGCCATGGCCAGCGCAATACCCGTGTTGCCCGAAGTCGCCTCGATCAGCGTATCGCCGGGCTTGATTTCGCCACGCTCCTCGGCGCGACGGATCATGGACACCGCCGGTCGATCCTTGACCGAACCCGCCGGATTGTTGCCCTCCAGCTTGCCAAGAATCACGTTGCCGCGTTCCTTGTTGTCCTCAGCGCCAATACGTTGCAGCGCAACCAGGGGCGTCTGGCCGATTGCGTCTTCGATGGTCAAATACGTTTTCATAAGCCTCAAATGTGCCATAATTCGCGTCTGCACAAATTCAAGCCCGGGTGGTGAAATTGGTAGACGCAGGGGACTCAAAATCCCCCACCGAAAGGTGTGCCGGTTCGATTCCGGCCCCGGGCACCAAACGCAAAAAGCCGTTAAGTTTCAAGAACTTAACGGCTTTTTTCATGTTCTTTTCTGCCTGCGCAGCAGAGAGATTGAGGCGCACAAACCCCAAATGCCCACCATGGGGGCATGGAAAAACGGGGCCTGCATGAGCCAGCGCGACCTTCGTCAAAGGCCCCCGTCCGTTCGTCAAGCCATGGCAACCAGGTCACGCACGTATCCTGAAGCGAACTGCACTGACCGGAATTCATATCGTTAAAACACTATGAACAAGCGTCTGAGTAAAGCGGGACTCATCGTACCAACGAATGCCGAAGATGCTGCAATCAATAGCGGCATTGCAGTTGACCCGGAAACGATGGAAATCATAGCGGGCCTGGCAGCCAGGATGAAGCCACTCATGCGCCGCGGTCGGCCAACGGCGCAGCGGCCCAAGACCCCCATCACAACGCGCATTGATGCGGATGTACTCGATGGCATGAAGGAAGCGGCAAGGGCTGGCAAACCCGCGTCAAGAGGTTCGGCATGAAGCCGTGAACGAGGGAAAATTCAAGACAGCGATGTAGTCATCAGCGCTGTCCGACGTGCATCGCTGCAACTTGAAAAACGCAAGAAGCCAGTTTTTGTCTGCGAGGCACAGAGCCTTATGGATTTGACCGGCAGACCTTGCCCAAAAACGGCTGGTAAATAACGGCTATGCGTTTGCGACAACCCTGCACAACCTCGAATGTGGCGCTCGCTTGGCTGGCTCGGCAGCCGTGGATTTGATGGTTTTTTCGCAACGGCAGCTTCGCGCTCTGCGGCGATTCCAACGGCAGCACTCCATCCTCAGCGAAATTGCATGTAAAATTTACTTACATAGTTTGCAAAAGTATGCATATCATCGTGCAAAAACTTCAGACGAAACTCGACAAAAACGACAACTTGCACCAGCACAAAGAGGTTCTCATGAGGTGGGTTCTGTTTATCGCAGCATTGCTGTCCTCGAATGCACAAGCCATGGCAATGCTTGGAGTTTCAGAATCGGCATGGAGTGTCCTGGAACCTCAGGAACGCGCGGAAATTCAGCGAACCTATCTCATTGAAGTTTTTCGAAATGATTCATTCGGTCTTTTGATCGATAACCAGGGTGTGGACCGATCAACGCCCGGCTCGGTGGGCGGCACCGTGCTTGGGAGCGCCATAGCAGACGCCGCCTATATAGACAGAGCTTTCAGCGGTGGCAGCTATTCAGCCAAAACCCATTTAGGCGTAGCCTTGCTAGGCGGTCTGATTGGCTCTGCTCTCAATAAACCGGCGCAACAGCGGTATCAATTCCGATATACCATCAGACTGCAGAACGGCAATATCATCAATAGAGATGTATATTCGACCGAGCCCTTTCGCCACACTGCAGGGCTTTGCATAATTCTGCCTGACATCACTGTGGCACCAAGCCAGGAACTTTGTACGCTGACGCCTGAAACCTTGAGAAGTCGCTACCTGGCCCAGACAGCGGTCCAGCACGAAAAACTGATGCCATCCTATCAGGCAGCGAATGGCGTCAAACAGCCTGTGGGGCTTGAAAATCCACAACCGGACGTCACCCAAAGGTCCGACGAAAGCACCGTGAGTTGCAAATTAGGCTCTCTTGCGCCCGTGCAAACCACTTTGAAGAAATGCAACTCCATTAATGGGAAGATTATTCATGAATAAAATGATATGGGCTTTATTGGCGGTCGGCGTTCTTGCTGGATGCGCAAACACCTACAACCTCGACGGTAAAAATTACAAAGGCGAAAAGCGCTTCCAGGCAGCTGTCGAGAAAACAAATTCAGGCACCCTTGCGCAAGTGAGCAAACTGCCGGCACCGTTGACAGAGAAAAAATTGGTGGCCATACTGCCTGGCGAGATGGCGCTATTCGCTGAAAACATAAAGCGTGTCACAGCTGCAAATCGCAACACGCCACCACAGGGTAAATCTGTAGTTCTCATCGAAAATCTGAGCAAGTCGAATTACAAGCTCACACGCGCCATGTTCGAAGGCGTGGAAAAACGTGGAATTTACAAAGAAGTCGAAATTCGGGATGCGTCCAGCATGAATGTTTCCGCAGAGCCATCGCCTGACTACGATGTGCTTTTTTACACCGAACCCGCAGCAAATTCCGGTCAATATTTCTATTCATCGAGCAAGCATGGAAAACAGGTGTTTGCTTATGACCGCTCCGGCATAGGCCCGGCGGAAAAAATAAACGCGTTCATCGAGGCCGTGCAGTCAATGGCCATACGAAACTGAAGCAGGCCACAGCGCTTGGCGAAGGCCGACAGGCTCGCGTTTTTTCGTCAGCCTGCGGGCACTTCAACTCCTGCGAAAGCCGCCTTCGGGTGGCTTTTTTCTTTCACCATTCCCCTGACCGCAGCAGAAAACAAGCTAGTCAACATGGCGACAGTGCTGCTTGGTCCATACGTCCCCCATCGCAGCACAAACAGCCAGCGACCCCGCCCAGCGGCACGACCGCCGGCAACTCCACAGGAGGCAGCGGCCGGCACCAGCTGTATGGCCGAAGAAAAAATGTGCAAGGCAGGGTGTCAACAGTGCGATCGGCGCTCCGTCCAACGCCCCAAAGCCAAGCACACCCGATGCGCCCATGCATTGATATCCGCCAAAGATACGCCACAAATATTTGTCAAATATGCGACATAAATGCAACAAAGACAAATGTAAATAGGTGCAACCGCTGGGTAAGCTTCTGTAGCATTGCGACCGTCTTACCCCCCGTTGAAAACCCATCCATGCCCTCCCTGTCCCTACGCCAGAAACTTCTGGCCCCTCTGGCTTTCTGTCTGCTGGCCCTGCTGACGCTGACGCTTTTCAACGCCTATCAGGCGCGCGACAAGGCCTATGAGGCACGCCAGCAGGCGCTGCGCGATTTCGTCGATTCGGCTGACAGCATGATTGCCGGCATCGCGGCCGAGGCCAAGGCGGGCAAGCTGTCGGAAGAAGACGCCAAGGCCACGGCCATTGTCCGCGTGGGACAGCTGCGCTATGCCGGCGGCAACGGCTACATCACCAACATCACCACGGGCTCGGTGGTGCTGAACAATCCATCCACGCCGAAGTTCAACGGCAAGTTCATGGGCGATTTCCAGGACGCCAAGGGCGGTTACCTGTATCGCACCATTGCCGCCGTGGGCTCCTCGGCCCAGGGCAACGGCATCATCTCGTACTGGTGGCCGCGCCCCGGCGCGAAGGAGCCCAGCGAGAAGATTGCCTATGTCAAGCGCTCCACCTCATGGAACTGGGATCTGGTCGCGGGCGACTATGTGGACGACATACAGCAGGCGTTTGTCGCCTCGCTGATCAAGTCGCTGGTGGTGCTGGCGGTGCTGGCCGCCTTGCTCGCGGTGATCGCCTGGCTGACCATGCGCAGCGTGCTCAACGCGATCGGCGGCGAGCCCGCATTCGCCGCCGAGATCGCCAACCGCATCGCGGGCGGTGACCTGTCGCAGTCTGGCTTGGAAGCAGCATCGCGCGCGCCTGAAGGCAGCGTGATTGCGGCCGTGGAACGCATGAGCGCGCAGCTGCGCCAGCTCGTGACGCGCATCCACGAGACTGCCGGCGTGATCCACCATTCGGCCGGCGAGATTGCCACGGGCGGACTGGACTTGTCGCAGCGCACCGAACAGCAGGCCAGCTCGCTGGAGGAAACCGCTGCGTCCATGGAAGAGCTGACGGCCACCGTGCAACAGAACGCGGAAAACGCGCAGCGCGCCAGCCAGATCGCCACCGGCGCCTGCACGGTCGCCGAGCGCGGCGGCGCGGTGGTGGAGCAAGTGGTCGCGACCATGGGCGAGATCAACACGTCTTCGCGCCGGGTGGTGGACATCATCGGCGTGATCGACGGCATCGCTTTCCAAACCAATATCCTCGCCCTCAATGCCGCGGTGGAAGCCGCGCGTGCGGGTGAAAACGGCCGCGGCTTCGCCGTGGTCGCAGGTGAAGTGCGCACGCTGGCGCAACGCAGCGCCTCGGCGGCGCGCGAGATCAAGACGCTGATCCAGGCATCGGTGGAGCGCGCGGACGCGGGCGCCACGCTGGTCAACCAGGCGGGTCAGACCATGCGCGAAGTGGTTTCCACGGTGCGCAACATCACGGAGATCGTGACGGAAATCGCTTCGGCAAGCCGCGAGCAGAGCAGCGGCATTCAGCAGGTCGGTCAGGCCGTGACCGACATGGACCGCGTGACCCAGCAGAACGCTGCCCTGGTCGAAGAGTCGTCGGCCGCGACCCAGGTCTTGCAGGACGAGTCGGAAAAGCTGTCGCGCCTCACCGCGTCGTTCAAGCTCTAAGCCGTCGTCAAGCGCAAAAAAAGCCCGCCGGCGCAAGGCCAGGCGGGCAAGTGCAGGCAGGAGCCGGCACGGAGACATCGCGAAAGAAAAAGGCGTCAGGGCTGTTTTTTGACGGCTTCTGACGATGGATCGGAATCGACGGCGGCCGAACCCGCGGCAGCGCCGCCCAAGGCGCCCGCCACGCTGCCGACCACGCCCCCAACAACCACGCCCGCCGGCCCGGCGATCGCGGCCCCCACTGCGGCGCCCGCGGCCGCACCCGCCACCAGCCCCCCGCCCATCAGCACGGAACCCGACTCACGCTCGGCGTCTTCAGGCGACAGCCGCACCTGGGCCGCGGGATCGGGGTCCTGCGAAGGCACGCCATGGCCAGGCTTGGCCTGCTCGGCGAGATCAGGGTCGGTGGAATGTTCGGATGGGCGTGGGTTGATCGGTGTGGTCATGCGGCTCTCCTTGGACAAGTGACTGCGGGCTGCGCGCCCGCTGTCACTCGGTTGTACCGCGCGCGCCGCGCGCCGGCCGCCGTCAGGATGGCCGCGACGCTGTCAGCCGATGCCTTGCCCGCAGCCGATACGCGCAGTGACCGCATGCCGCCGCGAACCGGCTGCGGCACACGGCGTTCACTGGCAAGAAGTCTCCCCGCACAACGTTATCTTTGATTCGCAACGGCGTGCCGCGGCCCACCGCGCTGCGCGGCCACCCATCGACCTGTTTCAAGGACTGTGCCATGCCAAAGTCTTGCCCCACCCTCCCCTTGAGCCCCTGGCTGGCACGACTGTGTCTTGGCGGCGCCGTGGTCGCGCTCGCGGCCTGCGGCGGCGGGGGCGGGGGCGGCTTTGAGGAGGTTGGTCCAGGCACGCACCTCGGGCCGCCCGAAACCTCGGGCCCGCCGAGCTTTCCGTCCACTGTCGCGGACTGGGTCGCAGGGCTGTTTCGTCCCACCGCATCCCAGGCCCACCGCTGCGCTGCGCCGCGCACCGGCATAGACCCCTACACCGGAGAGCACTACCCCGACGGCTGGGGCAGCACGCTGGATGAAAACCACTGGCTGCGCTCCTGGACCCACGACAACTACCTCTGGTACAACGAAGTCGAGGACCGCAACCCCGCGCTCCACACCACGCCCGAATACTTCGCGCTGCTCAAGACAACGGCGCTCACACCGTCGGGCGCGCCTAAAGACCAGTTCCACTTCTTCTACCGTACGGAAGAATGGAATGCGGTCTCGATGGCCGGCGCATATCCGGGTTATGGAATGCGATGGGTGGTGCGGCAAAACGCTACGCCCAGGGAATTGGTCGTGGTCTACACCGAGCCCGGCTCACCGGCGGCCGCACCCGGAAACGGCATTGCGCGCGGTGCCAGGGTACTGAAGGTCAATGGCATCGATCTGGTGAACGAGACGCAGCCCGAACGCCTGCAAGCCCTGGTCAAGGCGCTGCAACCCAGAAGCGCAGGCGTGCGCACCGAGTTCACCCTCCTCGACGCCGGCGCGACCGAGCCGCGCACCGTCACAATGGCGTCCGCGCAGGTGACTTCGTCGCCGGTGCAGAACGTCAAGACTTTTGCCGGCCCGAACGGCCGCATGGTCGGCTACCTGCAGTTCAACGCGCATATCCGCACAGCGGAACTGCAGTTGGCGCAGGCCATATATCAACTGCGCGACGAAGGCGCGACAGAACTGATCGTCGACCTGCGCTACAACGGCGGTGGCTACGTATACCTCGCGAGCCAGCTCGCCTACATGATCGCCGGGGAACAGAGCAGCCGAGACAAGGTGTTCGAGCGTGCGATCTTCAATGACAAGATCCAGAAAAGCGGGCGGGGCCTGCCGCCCCTGCCGTTTCTTGCCACGGGCAGCGGCAACGCCTTGCCCACGGGCCTGCCCCTGCCCAGCCTCGACCTGCGCCGTGTCTATGTGCTGACCGGTTCCGACACCTGTTCGGCCAGCGAATCGCTGATCAATGGCTTGCAGGGCATCGACATCGACGTGGTGAGGATAGGTGCCACCACCTGCGGCAAGCCCTACGGATTCTTTCCCGTGGAGAACTGCGGCAACACCTATTTCAGCATCCAGATCCAGACCGAGAACGCCAAGGGATTCGGCGACTATGCCAACGGCATGCCGCCCACTTGCAGCGTGCCCGACGACTTCGAACACGCGCTGGGCGATCCACGCGAGGCCCGCATGGCCGCAGCGCTAAGCTACATTGCGAGCGGGACCTGCCCGGCGGCCGTGGCCGGAACCGAGCCTGCGCGCCACAATGCATCGGAGCAAGCGGGTGCCGTTCCCCTGCTGCGCGAGTCTTATGGGCTGAGCAACCGCATTATGCAGGCGCGTTGAAGACGGGGACGCCCTTGCGCAGGCTGATGCTTTTTTTCCACAGATGCCAAGAACAAAGCTGTGGACAAGCTGTGACCAGCATGTGAAAAAGCGCGCCAAGTCCTTGACTAGATTGCCCACGGGCTATCTTGCCGCAATTTGAGGCATAGGGAGAACCCGCAGGCCGCGGGTGCGTTGTCGCCGCGGTTTGCGTCTCGTGTTCAGTGCGTTGCGCAGGCCAATATATCAGCCCGCGCCCGCATCAATCTTCCTGTCGGCGTATCAGGTCACGTCCCAACGGGGTGATGGACCACTTTTTCGCCGCATCCTGATGGGCCAGCCCAAATTCGAGCAAGCGCTTGGAAATATGTTCGCGCGCCGCGGATTCAAGCGAAATCGCTTCACCCATCTCGAGCTTCTTGAGCGCAGCCAACTCGTCCACGGTAGGCTCGAAATGCAGCAGGTGGTCACTGGTGGTCATGGCACTCTCCTGGCCGCGAACTGGCAGCCGGTTGATAGGGACGCGCTAACAGATGCCAGCGTATTCTCTTGAGCACGGATGCGCAAGCGTCCGCGAGCACTTTCTGCGCCGTCCTGCGATGATCGGGCTGGCCGCGCTGCGACTGCGCGGGCCTTCCTGATCTTTTTTCCTTGCCCATGCTTTACGCCATTACCGCCCTGTTCGCGCTTCAACTGCTGGGAGAAGCCATTGTCCACATCACCCACCTGCCGCTGCCCGGGGCGCTGGTCGGCACACTCCTATTGCTCGCGGCGCTGATCGTCCACGGCCGCACGCCGCAGGCGCTCGAACGCGTGGGCTCGGTGCTGCTGCAGAACATGATGCTGTTGTTCATTCCCGTGATCGCCGGCGTCATGCTCGAGTTCGACAATCTGGCGAGCCAATGGCAGCCGTTCGTGCTGGCCTGCATTCTCGGCGCCGCGCTCACCTTCGTCGCGACGCTGCTGAGCTTTCGCTGGATGCTGCGCTGGCAGGCGCGCAAGGACCAGTCATGAGCGCCTCCATTGGATCCTGGCTCGCGGCTTCGCCCCTGCCCTGGCTGGTGCTGACGCTGGGCTGCTACCTCGCCGCAATGGCGCTGTATCGGCGCAGCGGCTGCCATCCTTTGCTGATTCCGGTGTTCACCGCCGTGATTGTCGTTGTCGGCGTGCTGCTGATCACCGACACGCCCTACGCGACTTACCGCAGCGGCGTCGCGTTCCTGGGCCTGCTCATAGGCCCGGCCACCGTGGCGCTCGCGCTGCCGCTGTATGCGCAGCGCGCGCGCATCCGTGCGCTGTGGCTGCCGCTGACCGTGGCCTTGCTCGTGGGCTGCGTCGTGGCCCTGCTCTCGGCGCTGGGCCTGGGCTGGGTGTTCGGCGCAAACGATGCCACGCTGATGGCGCTGGCTCCCAAGTCGGCCACAATACCGATTGCGCTGCCCATGGCCGAGCGCTATGGCGGCACGGCCTCGCTGGCCGCGGTCGCCGTGGCGATCACCGGCATCGCGGGCGCGATGCTCGCGCCGCTGCTGCTGCGCCTGCTGCGCTCGAGCGACCCGGCCGAGCAAGGCTTTGCGCTGGGCCTGACCGCGCACGCGATAGGCACGGCGCGCGCGCTGCAGATTCATCCGACCATGGGCGCATTCGCCGCCCTGGCCATGGGCTTGAACGGCGTCGCCACCGCGCTGTTGATGCCGCTGTGCCTGGCGCTGCTCGGACGTTGACCGCCACAGGGAGTTA
This sequence comes from Acidovorax sp. CCYZU-2555, assembly GCF_018413525.1. Classification (GTDB taxonomy): domain Bacteria; phylum Pseudomonadota; class Gammaproteobacteria; order Burkholderiales; family Burkholderiaceae_C; genus Comamonas. The sequence continues at coordinate 45,388 of NZ_JAHCDD010000024.1, read as the reverse complement.
TCCCAGCGCCAGGCCCCCAAGCATGTGGACAAGTGCCTCCCTTGCCGGGGATAAGCGACCCAAGTGCTTGTCGGGAAAAGGAAATTCAATGGCTGCCTGATTTTTAGGCAGCCATTGCAAGCCAGGCCTCAGCTTTTCCAGCGCGCGCCGGCCCAGGCGCACCACAGCAGTCCGGCCAGCGCCAGCGCGCCACCCGCCCAGCCTATGTGTTCCAGCGACGCATGCTGGATGACCTGGTTGCCCAGCAGCGCGCCGTCGCCTATGCCGATGTTGTAGATACCCGAGAACATCGCCATGCCCACATCGGTCGCATCCGACGCCTGGCGCAGCACCTGCGACTGCATCGCCAGGCCGAAGCAGATCATGCCTATGCCCCAGAACGACACCACGGCGTACAGACTCAGCGCATGGCTTGCCGCGGGCAGCAGCAGCCACAGACACAGCACCAGCCCGGCACAGGCGCTGAGCAGGAAGCGGCGCGGATAGCGCATGCCCCAGCGGCTGAACAGCAGACTGCCGACCAGGCCCATGCCGCCGAACAGCAGCAGCGCCAGCGTGATGCTTTCGCTGCCCAGGCCCGCGACATCCTGCACGAACGGCTCGATGTAGCTGTAGCCGGTGAACTGCGCGGTGACCACCACGGCCAGCAACACGTACAGCCAGGCCAGCGACCTGCGCCGCAGCAGCATGGGCACGCTGCTCAGCGATCCCGCGTTCTCGCTGGGCAGCAAGGGCAGCAGGCGGAACAGGCACAGCATGGCCAGGGCCGCGACCGCGCCAATCGCCATGAAGGTGGTGCGCCAGCCCAGCAGTTCGCCGACCACGCGGCCCAGCGGAATGCCCAGCACCATGGCCAGCGAAGTGCCGACCGCGAGCAGGCTCAGTGCCTGCGCCTTCTTGCCCGCGGGCGCGAGGCGCACCGCGAGCGACGCCGTGATGGACCAGAAGATCGCGTGCGACAAGGCCACGCCGACGCGGCTGACCAGCAGCAGCGCATAGCTGGTGGCGATGCCCGACAGCATGTGGCTCACGATGAACACCAGCAGCACGCCCATCAGCAGCTTGCGCCGCTCGATGTGGCGCGTCAGCAGCATGCAGGGCAGCGAGGCCAGCGCGACGATCCAGGCGTAAAGCGTCAGCATCAGCCCGACCTGTTCGGCCGGCAGGCCAAAGCTCGCGCCTATGCCGCTGAGCAGGCCTACCGGCACGAATTCACTGGTATTGAAAACAAAGGCTGCAATAGCCAAAGCGACCACCGCCAGCCAGGAGGTGGGTTGTTGAGAAGAAGGAGTGGGCATGGGGAGCGCGCGCTGCACGCATTAGAGACGCAAGGGAGCGTGGACGCCCCCCTGCGCCGGAGGGCTTGTCAACCACGGCCCGGAGCATAGCCGCCCGACCGTACTTGCGCGCCCGCGCAGCGAGTGCCCTTATGCCGCTCCGGGGCAGCCCCGGCCCGGTGTCTCAATGCGCGATCGTGAAACGTGCGCGCACATGCGCTGGGCGCTCGAGTTCGTCGACCACGGCAACCGCCAGATCGGCCGCCGAAATGCTGCCCGGCTGGTCGCCGTTCATCAGCGGCTGGTCCTTGCCCACGCGGTACTTGCCGGTGCGCTCGGTGCCTACACCCGGATGGAAGCCGATGGGCGGGCTCAGGAAAGTCCACTCGAGCTGCTGTTCCTGCTCCTGCAATTCCTTGAGCAGGTCGCGCGCCGCACGCGCGCCGTCGCGGATCGCGGCCGGAAACTCGGGCGTGTCGACGATCTGCACGCCGGGCGCCGCATACAGGCTGCCCGCGCCGCCGACGACGATGTAGCGCTTGATGCCCGCGGCCCTGGTGCCGTCCTGGATCGCATGCGAGCCTTTCATGAAGTCGGCATAGATGTCGGGGTTGGCCCAGCCGGCGTTGAAACCGCTGACCACGGCGTCGCTGCCGGCCACGGCCTGCTGCACCTGCTGTGCGTCCTGCACATCGGCACGCACCACGGTCAGGCCCGCGCGCGGCGTGTATTTCTGCGGATCGCGCGCCAGCGCCACGACCTCATGACCGCGCTGCAGCAACTCGTCCAGAAGCGCCGAACCGACAAAGCCCGTGCCACCAATCAATGCGACTTTCATATCTGTTCCCAAGAAGACTGTGAAGAAGGCCTCAGCTTAAGCCTGGCCGCCGCACCGCGGTAGTCCTGGCCTGCGACAATCACCTTGAAGCTGGGCTTCACAATCAAAGGCGCTAATGGACGATTTCAAACGCATGGCGATCTTCGCCCAGGTGGTCGAGCATGGTTCGATGAGCGGCGCGGCGCGCGCGCTGGGCATGAGCCCGTCGGCCGTGAGCCAGCAGCTGCGCCAGCTCGAACGCGCGGGCGGCGTCACGCTGCTGCACCGCACCACGCGCCAGTTGACGCTGACCGATGCGGGCAGCCGCTTCTATGCCCAATGCGCGGCGATGTGCGCGGCCGCAGCCCAGGCGCGTTTCGAACTCGCGGCCGAGCGCGACGCGCCCAGCGGCGAATTGCGCATCGCCGCGCCCGTGGGTTTTGCGCGCCATATCGCGCCCGCGCTGGGCAGCTGGCTCGCCAGCCATCCGGCGCTGCGCCTGCTGCTGCTGGTCGACGACGCGCCCATCGATCTGGTGCAGGGGCGTGTAGACCTGGCGATACGCTTCGGCGATCTGCGCGACTCGGGCTGGGCCGCGCGCCGTCTGGGCCATATGCCCTGGTGGCTGTGCGCCGCGCCGCAGTGGGTCGCGCAGCATGGCGCGCCCGACCATCCCGCGCAGCTCGCGGGCGCGCGCTGGCTGGGAATGAACGGTCGCCTCGAATGGGAATGCCGCCACCCGACCGAAGCCGCCTACCAGTGGCGGCTGCAGCCGCTGATCGCGAGCAACAACCACTGGTCGCTGCAGCAGATGTGCGAAGCCGGGCTGGGCCCCGCGCTGCTGGCGGCAATGGATGTCAGCGAAGCCATTGCGCAAGGCCGGCTCGCGCGGCTGCTGCCGCAGTGGACGCTGGGCGGGCTCGACATCTGGGCCATGACGCCGCAGCGCGACGCCCAGCCCGCCAAGGTGCGCCAGGCGATCGCCGCGCTGCAGGACTATCTGGCGCAGCTGCCGGGCGTGCAGACGGCCAGCAGGCCGGCGTCTTAACTTTGCGAAAAGCCCGAGCGGCGCAGGGCCGCACCTCGGCGGCCCCCCCAAGCCGCGAGCGCCCCCTCGGGGGGCAGCGGCTACGCGAAGCGAGCAAGCGTGGGGGCCTTGTTACTCCACGCGTTGCAACTGGGCGATGGCGCTCAGGCACGATTGCGCGACTTCGACGCCCTTCTTGACGAAGTGGGCGCGGAAGAACTCGAGGTGATCGGCATGCTCGTGGAAGTCGCGCGGCGTGAGCACGGCCGACAGCACGGGGACGTCGGTGTCGAGTTGCACGCGCATCAGGCCATCGATCACGGCGCTGGAGACGAACTCGTGGCGGTAGATGCCGCCATTGACCACCAGCGCGCAGCCGATGATCGCGTCAAAGCGGCCGCTGAGCGCCAGGCGCTTGGCCATCAAGGGAATCTCGAACGCACCGGGCACGTCGAAATGCGCGATCTGCGTGGCGGGCATGCCATGCTGGGTCAGCTCGCCGACCAGCGCATCGCGGGCCTGGTGCACGACATCGGTGTGCCAGCTCGCGCAGATGACCGCGACGCGGCTGTTGCGCGCCACGCCGGCCCAGGCAGGGGCGGTGGCAACGGCGGAAGAAATGGAGGAAACGACAGCAGTGGAAGTCTGATTCATGACAAGTGGATAAACGTTGACAACATGAATCAGGGCGCGCGCGAAGCTGCGCGGCCACAGGGCCGAAATTCGGGCGCACTGCGGCTGCGAGGAAATGCGCGATCTCTTTCATCCGGACTATGACCGTCGGCCCTGGAGTCTCACCAGGTCTGCTGACCCTGCGGCCTGGACGGCCGCAGGCGCTCGCGGGCTGCTGTGGTCGAGCCACAGATACCGCCGGTGGGGAATTGCACCCCGCCCTGAGAACGCTGGCCCCACGCGGGGGCCGTTGTTGATTCTATCGGCACTTGGCGCGGTCCGTTCGCAAGCCGGGCGCAAAACTGTTCTGCACAACATGGATGATCCAGCTACATCTGGCTACAACCATGGCGGCAAGGCAAAGCTTCTGTGGACGGCCTCTATTCCGTCAACCAAAAGCATAGGCCGCGCGTATAACAAGAAAGCATCGCGGTTCCCACCGCATTGCGCCCAGGCCAGCGACGCAGGGCGCCCACCGCATCCGCGGCGCGCAGCCGCGCTGCCAGGGATGCACCACCTGACGGAGACCTATGCGCACCATTTCCATACGCCTGCTGGCCGCGAGCACCCTGGCCATTCTGGTCACGGGCTGCGTGCTGCCGCCAGAGCCTTATTACGACGGCCCGGGCCCGGTCTACCAAAGTCCAGGCCGGGTTTACAGCGCTCCCGGTACGATTGTGTATGACCAGCCCACGACCATCTACCGCAGCGCGCCGATCTATGTCGTGCCCGACCGGCGCGACGAACGCGCCTGGCGCGAACATGAGCGCCGCGAAATGGAACGCATGCGCATGGACCGCGAACGGGAACGTGACCGTGACCGCATGCAACGCGAGCGCCAGCGCGATCAGTTCGAGCGCCAGCGTGACCAGCAACGCGATCAGCAGCGCGCGCAAGCCGAACGCGAGCGCCACCAGAACGACCGCCAGCAAGCCGAGCGCCAGCGTGATCAGCAACGCGCCCAGGCGGAACGCCAGCGCGATCAGCAGCGCGATCAGCAACGCGCCCAGGCCGAACGCCAGCGTGCGCAGCAGCAGCAGCAGCAGCAGCAGCAGCAGCCACCGCGCGAACGGCCGCAACGCGACCGCGATGACGACCGCCGCGGCCCGCGCGATGGCGATCGCCCCGGCGTGCCGCGCGGTGACCGCGGAAGCTGAGGCTTCTAGGCCATGACGCGGCGCATGCCTGCCCATCACGGCCGCGCTCTGGGCGCGGTCCTGTTCGCGCTATGCCTTGGCGCAGCGTCGGCCCATGGCCAGGTGCTGCGCTGCACCGATGCGCGCACCGGTGCGGTCACCTACACCGACGGCAGCTGCGACAGCGGCCGCCAGGCCGAGCAGGTGCTGCCCGCGCGCAGCCCCGAAGCGCTGGCGCGTGAACGCGAGGAGGCCGCACAGGCCATTGCGCGCAAGGAACAGCGCCTGCGCGAGGAAGCCGCGGCGGCGGCATTGGCTCCCGCACCCGCTGCGCCCGCGGCGCCGGTCTCACCGGCCGAAAGCGCGCGCTGCGCCGATTCACGCCAGCAACTGCAGGACCTGCTCAACCGCCCTGGTCGCGCCACTTCGCCGGCCTATGCCGAACAGCGCGCGGCCGCGCGCCAGCAGATGGAACTCGACTGCCTGGGCCCGAAAGCCTATGGAGAACTCGAACAGTCGCGCGCCCAGTCAGCTGTGCCGTCGGCCCCGGTGATCATCGTGCAGCCGCCGCGCCCGCAACGCCCGCTGCCGCCACAGGTGCAGCCGCCGCGCCCGCAGATCACGCATTGCAACGTGTTCCGCTGCTACGACCGCAACGGCAACATCTATCCGCGTTAACGCACCGGCTGGCCTTGCAGCCCCTGCGCCACCGTGGGGTAGCGCAGCGCGATGCGCAACTCGCGCGCCATGCGCGTGGTGCGCAGCCGGCGCGATTCGCCCATGAAGCTCAGCAAAGTCAGCGGCAGCTCGCCCTGGGCCTGGCTGCGCGAGACGCGCGGCGGCCGCGGCAGGCCGTACAGATCGGCAGCGAAGTCGAAGTAATCGCCCATGTGCATGGCGCTCGCATCGGCGACGTTGTAGACGCGCTGCGCGCTGCCGCGCCACAGCGCCGCCTGGCAGGCACGCGCCAGATCGTCGGCATGGATATGGTTGGTATAGACATCGTCTTCGCGTCGCAGCACCGGCGTGCCGCGCAGCAGCCGCGCGCGCGGCGTGCCGCCCACGCGATCGGGCGCATAGATGCCGGGAATGCGCAGAATGCTCGCACGCAGGCCCTGACGGCCCGCAAAGCGCAGCGTGCGCTCGGCGTTGACGCGGCGCATCGCGCGCCCGGTATGCGCCGCGGGCGGGCGGCTTTCGTCGACCCAGGCGCCGCCGCAGTCGCCATAGACGCCGCTGGTCGAGGCATAGACCAGGGCCTGCGGCAGGGCGCGCCGGCGCAATGCCTGCACCAGCGCTGTGGTGCGCGGATCCAGCCACCAGCGCGGCGTCTCCTCGGATGCGGCCGGCGGCGGCGCGAGGTGCAGCACGCGCGTGCCCAGGCCCGCGAGGCGGCGCAGGCTGCGCGGCTCGTCGAGATTGCCCAGCAGCGGCGTGATGCCTTGCGCGCGCAGTTCAGCGCAGCGCTCGGGCGACGAGGTCAGCGCCAGCAGCCGCACGCCGCGCTGCGCCTTGGCCACGCGCTGGCCCACATCGCCGCAGCCGATGATCAGCAGGCGCTGGCGGCGAAAGCGCGCCGGCCGCGCGCCGAGAGGGTTTTGGTTTGAAGGCAAAATTCACCCTGTTATGCGGGCCGGCCATCCCGGCCCAGAAAAGCTCCTAGGATAACGAGAACATGACCCCGATTGCGAACCCCACCCACCAGATCATCGTGCAGCCCAGCGGCCGCGCCTTTGCGAGCCAGGGCGATGAGACCATTCTGTCCGCCGCCATCCGCGCCGGCGTGGGCATGCCCTACGGCTGCAAGGACGGTGCCTGCGGTTCGTGCAAGTGCAAGAAGCTCAGCGGCAGCGTGGTGCACGGCACGCACCAGGCCAAGGCCTTGACGCCCGAAGACGAGGCCGCGGGCTATGTGCTGACCTGCTGCGCCACGCCGCAAAGCGACGTGGTGCTCGAGTCGCGCCAGGTCACCGATGAAAGCGCGTTCCCGGTCAGGAAGATGCCGGTGCGCGTCGCGGCGCTGGAGAAGATGGCGCACGACGTGATGCAGGTGCGCCTGCAGCTGCCGGCGATGGAAAAATTCCGCTACCACGCGGGCCAGTATGTCGAGTTCATCATGCGCGACGGCGCGCGCCGCGCCTACTCGATGGCCACGCCGCCCCACCTGCAGGAAACCGCGCCGGGCATCGAACTGCATATCCGCCACATGCCCGGCGGCAAGTTCACCGACCATGTGTTCGCGACGCTGAAAGAAAAGGAAATCCTGCGCATCGAAGGCCCGTTCGGCAGCTTCCATCTGCACGAAGACAGCGACAAGCCGGTCATTCTGCTGGCATCGGGCACGGGCTTCGCGCCCATCAAGGCGCTGATCCTGCACATGCAGCACCTGGGCTTCAAGCGCCCCGTCACGCTCTACTGGGGCGGGCGCCGGCCGCAAGACCTGTACCTCGACGGCTGGATTCGCGAACAGGCCGAGAACCTGCCGTTCCTGACCTATGTACCCGTGGTCTCCGACGCCCAGCCCGAAGACGCCTGGACCGGCCGCACGGGCTATGTGCACCAGGCCGTGCTCGATGACTTCGCCGATCTCAGCGGCCACCAGGTCTATGCCTGCGGCGCGCCCATCGTCGTCGATTCGGCCCGCACGGCCTATACGCGCCAGGGCGGTCTGCCCGAAGACGAGTTCTACGCCGACGCGTTCACGTCCGAAGCCGACAAGCACGCACCCGCCTGAACCCTCGCCGACCTCACCGGCCGCGCCGCGCCACGCGCACAAACCCTGAGCCAAGCCACGCTTGGGCTGCCAGCGCGGCCCTAAATTGGCACATTCGCGCAAGAAAACTGCATTTCCTGGTTTGCACTGACGACGGGATGCAGTTTTTTTGCAAGAATGGATAGGCAATGAATCGCCGCAACAGTCTCCTTTCGCTCCTCGCCGCCTCCGCGGCCCTGGCAGCCCCCCTCGCCCAAGCCCAAGAACCCATCCGCCTGATCGTGCCCTATGCGCCGGGTGGACCGCTCGACATCACGTCGCGCGCACTCGCCGAACGCGTGCGCGATACGCTGGGCGTGGTGATCATTGAAAACAAGGCCGGCGCCGGCGGCAACATCGGTGCCGATGCGATTGCCAAGGCGTCGCCCGACGGCCTGACGATCGGCCTCGCGGCCACCGCCACGCACGCCGTGAACCCCTGGCTCTACTCGCGCATGCCTTATGACGCAGGTAAAGACTTCGCGGGCATCACGCAGATGGTGCGCGTGCCCAATGTGCTGGTGGTGAACGCCGATTTCGCCGAACGCAACAAGATCAACAGCATTGCCGACCTGCTGGCCTATGCCAAGAGCCATCCCGGCAAGCTCAACTACGGCAGCGGCGGCAACGGCAGCGCCGGCCACCTGGCCGGTGAAATGCTCAAGCAAAAGGCCGGCATCTTCGCGCTGCACGTGCCCTACCGCGGCGCCAACCCGGCCCAGCTCGCGCTGCTGTCCGGCGAAGTCGACTTCAACATCGACAACCTGGCCGCCGCCGCGCCCAACATCCGTTCGGGCAAGCTCAAGGCCCTGGCCGTAACTTCGCTCGCACCCACCTCGCTGCTGCCCGGCGTGCCCGCGCTTTCCAAGACTTTCCCCGGCTTCTCGATCGACACCTGGTGGGGCCTGGTGGCGCCCGCAGGCACGCCGCAAGCCGTGCTCGACAAGCTCAACAAGGCGTTCACCGACGCGCTCAAGGCACCCGAAACCAAGACGCGTTTCGAAATGCTGATGGCTGAACCCGTGGCCTCCAGCCCCGCGGCCTTCGACCAGTTCATGGCCGCCGAACGCAAGAAGTACCAACAAGTCGTCAAGGCTTCGGGCGCCAAGGTCGACTGATCTGGCGCTCCATGAAAAAACCCCGCTGCAGGCGACTGCGGCGGGGTTTTTTCATGGGCAATCGCGCGCTGCTGGCAAAAATGCCGCTTTCCTTTGAGCCCAGGGCAAACGGGCACAAACCGTTCGTGGTGAGCCCGGCCCGCACTCAAAAACCGTTCAACAGCCCCACCCACTGCGGCCCTTCGACCCGCTCGATACGCTGGTCCTCAACGGCCTTGAGCTGCGCAGAAGCGACGCGCTCCGGCGCAATCTCCGCCAACGGCAGCAGCACAAATGCGCGCTCACCGATGCGCGGATGCGGCAGGGTCAGGCGCTCGGACACCAGTTGCTGATCGGCATAGATCAGCAAATCAAGATCGAGCGTGCGCGGCGCATTGCGGTAGGGGCGCTCGCGCCCGGCCGCCAGTTCGATGGCCTGCAGCGCGTCGAGCAGGGCCAGTGGCGCAAGACCAGTGCGCAGTTCGACCACGGCATTCAAAAAGTCGGGGCCGCCGGCGTCGATGGGCGCACTCGCATACAGACCCGAGACATTCGCCACCCGCGTCTCGGGCATGGCGGCCAGCGCCTGCACCGCGCGGGCCAGGGCTGCGCCGCGGTCGCCGAGGTTGGCGCCCAGGCCCACCCAGGCACGGACTTCTGACATGGACCCCGCCCTCAGTATGGCGATGCGTCGTCGGTGGTATCGCGCGCCGCGCCCTTGTCGGTCGCGGCTGCGCCACCTTCACCGCCGTCCGCGCCTTCGGTAGGCTTGCGGCGGCGACGGCGGCGCTTCTTCGGCGCGGCGCCGTCTTCGGTTTCGGCTTCGGGAAACTCGGCTTCAGCCGCAGGCGCAGGGGCTGCAGCGCTGCCCGCAGCAGCCTTGGGCGCACGGCGTGCGGGCGGCGCAGCGGTCTTGGCGGCAGCCGGCGCAGGTGCTGCGGCAACTGCCTTGGGGCGCTGGCGCTGCTCTTCGCGCGCCTGGGCGATCAGGTCGTCGCGGCGGTCGTCATCGGCCTGCTGGAATTCCTGCCACCAGCTGGCCAGCGACTCCTCGACTTCGCCCACATCGGCGCGCAGTCGCAGGAAGTCGAAGCCCGCGCGAAAGCGCGCCTGCTCGACCAGGCCCAGCGGCGTCACGCCCGAGCGCTTCTCGAAGCGCGGCTGCATGATCCAGATTTCGCGCATGTCGGCGGCGAGCTTGCCGCGGCCCGACACATCACCGATGCGCTGATTGAACACGTCGTCGATCGCGTCCTGCAGCGCAGGGAACGAATGCTGGCGCTGTTGCAGGCGCTGTTCCCAGCCCTGCTTGACGTCCTGCCACAGCACGCAGGCCAGCAGGAAGCTGGGCGCGACCGGCTTGCCTTCGCCCACGCGGCGATCGGTGTCGGCCAAGGCCGCGGTCACGAACGGGTGATCGGCGCGCTCGACAACGACGTCGAGCAGCGGATATATGCCGCGGTCCAGGCCCAGTTCGCGCAGGCGCGAGATCGACGCCAGCGCATGGCCGGTCTGCAGCAGCTTGAGCATTTCGTCGAACAGACGGCTTTGCGGCACTTCACCCAGCAGGTGCTGGCTTGCGATCAGCGGCGCGGCAGTCTTGGGCTCGAGCTTGAAGCCCACGTCGTGCAGCTTGGCGGCGAAACGCACGGCGCGGATGATGCGCACCGGGTCTTCGCGGTAGCGCGTGGCCGGGTCGCCGATCATGCGCAGCACGCGCTTCTTCGCGTCCTGGATGCCCTTGTGGTAGTCGACCACGATCTGCGTCGCCGGATCGTAGTACATGGCGTTGATCGTGAAATCGCGGCGTGTCGCGTCCTGGTCCTGCGGGCCCCAGACGTTGTCGCGCAGCACGCGGCCGCTGGCATCCACCGCATGCTTCATGCCGGCGAGCGCGGCCTTGCTGGTGCGCTCGTTGCCCGACACGCTTTCGGCCAGGCTGTTGTCGAGGAAAGCGCGGAAGGTCGAGACTTCGATCACTTCGTTCTCGCGTCCGCGGCCATAGACCACGTGCACGATGCGAAAGCGCTTGCCGATGATGAACGCGCGGCGGAACAGGCTCTTGACCTGTTCGGGCGTGGCATTGGTGGCCACGTCGAAATCCTTGGGCCGCAGGCCCAGCAGAAGATCGCGCACCGCGCCGCCGACGATATAGGCTTCGAAGCCCGCGTCCTGCAGCGTCTCGACCACATCGATCGCACGGCGGTCGACGAGTTCGAGATTGATGCCATGCACCGAAGCCGGCACTTCCTCGCGCTTGCCGAAACGCAGCTTTTGCGCACGCGCGCCGGCGCTGGGCTTGCCCAGCAATTTATCGATGAAGTTTTTGATCATGGGTGTTCAGTAAACAGGTCCAGTATGCGCCAACCGCGCTCCTGGGCCAGGGCGCGCAGGCGCGCGTCAGGATTGGTCGCGACCGGATGGTCCACTTTTTCGAGCAAGGGCACGTCGTTCATCGAGTCGCTGTAGAACGTGCTTTCGACCTTGCTCCAGTCGAGTCCGCGCTGGTCCAGCCATTGCTGCATGCGCAGTACCTTGCCTTCGCGCATGGTCGGATGACCATCGATCTCGCCCGTGATCCAGCCGCAGGCATCGCGCGCCAGTTGCACCGCCAGCAATTCATCGACACCCAGCGCTTGCGCTATCGGGCGGGTGATGAATTCATTGGTCGCGGTGACGATCACGATCTCGTCGCCGGCCTCACGGTGCGCCTGCAGCAGCGCGCGCGCGGCCGGGCGAATCGCCGGCGTGATGACTTCGCGCATGAACTGCGCATGGGCCTCGTGCGCGGCCTGGGCGCCGCGTTCGCGCACGGCTTCGGTCGCAAAGCGCACGTAGTCATGCACATTGAGCGTGCCCGACTGGTAGTCGGCGAAGAACGCATCGTTGCGGCGCCCGAATTCCTCCGGGTCCGTCCAGCCGATGCGGGTCGTGAACACACCCCACTCGTAGTCCGAGTCCAGGGGCAGCAAAGTATGGTCGAGATCGAACAGCGCGAGCCGCGGGCGGACGTTGGGCGCAGAAGATGATGGCATGGAGTTCCAGAAAAAGAGGCCTCGCAGCTAGCGCGCTACTCGGTCTCCAACATGGTCTTGAGCAGTGGGATGGTGATGGCCCGCTTGTTGCGCAAGGCGAAGCCATCGAGCATGTCGAGCAACTGCATGAGGCTGCCCAGGTCGCGCGAAAAGCGCTTGAGCATGTAATCCATCACGTCGTCGCCGAGAAACACGCCCCGGGCATCGGCCTCCTGGCGCAACACCGCGCGGCGCGCGGGTTCGTCGAGCAGCCGCAGCTGGAACACATGGCCCCAGCCCAGGCGGCTGCGCAAATCCTCGCGCAGCTTCAGGTCGGCAGGAGGCAATTCGCCGGCCGCGAGCACCCAGCGGGGAATGCCTGTAGCCGGGCTGGTCGCATTCACAAACCAGTTGAAAGCCCGCGCCTGCTGCATGGGTGTGTACAGGTGCACGTCATCCATCAGCACGGCCGACCAGCGTTCGTCGAACTCCGGAGGATAGCCTATGGACGCATCCATCCAGCCCACAATGGCCCCTTGATCGCGCAGCGCTTCGCGCACCGACTTGAGCAAGTGGGTCTTGCCCGAGCCCGATTCGCCCCACAGATAGGTAGGCACGGGCGAGCGCGGCATCTGGCTGCGGCCTTCGCCCACCCACAACCGCAAGTGTTGCAACACCGCGATGTTAGGGCCCGCGAAAAAGCGCGACAGCGAGGGACTCGTTGCCAGACCGATATCCAGCGCCATTTGCTTCATGGACGGCATACGGAGCACGCCCTCCCACCTGAGCTCAGGGGGAGCCGTGCGCGACAGGCTGGCAAAAGGAGTTTCGGCAACATTACAAAGGACAGAGCAAAAGGCCCCTGGCGCAGATTTCCGCGGCAGGGCTCGAAAGCGCAACCATGGTTGCGCCACGCTGATTTTAGTCTGCGCGCGCGTGCAAAGCACACAGCTTGCCTGCACAGACCCGGGGAAAAGCCCTTGAAAGCAGCCACACGCCCCCCGCGAACCGGGCCAGGGTCGTAAAATCCCCGAGTTCCGCCCCTGCCGGGCACACCTGCACTGACCATCCAATGAGCTCTTCTGCCACTCCATCCACTCCTATTTCATACAAAGACGCTGGCGTCGACATTGTTGCCGGCGATGCTCTGGTCGAGCGTATCAAGCCGCTCGCAAAGAAAACCATGCGTGAAGGCGTGATGGCCGGCATCGGCGGTTTTGGCGCGCTGTTCGAAGTGCCCAAGCGCTACAAGGAACCTGTGCTGGTCTCGGGCACCGACGGCGTGGGCACCAAGCTGCGCCTGGCTTTCGAATGGAACATGCACGACACCGTCGGCATCGACCTGGTCGCCATGAGCGTCAACGACGTGCTGGTGCAAGGCGCCGAGCCGCTGTTCTTCCTTGACTACTTTGCCTGCGGCAAGCTCGACGTCGACACCGCCGCGGCCGTGGTCGGCGGCATCGCCCGCGGCTGCGAGCTGTCGGGCTGCGCGCTGATCGGCGGCGAAACCGCTGAAATGCCGGGCATGTACCCCGAAGGCGAATACGACCTCGCGGGCTTTGCCGTCGGCGCCGTCGAAAAGTCCAAGATCCTCACGGGCCAGGACGTGCAAGCCGGCGACGTGGTGCTGGGCCTGGCTTCGGCCGGCGTGCACTCCAACGGTTTCAGCCTGGTGCGCAAGTGCATCGAACGCGCCGAAGCCAACGGCACCGTGCCTGCAAACCTCGACGGCAAGCCTTTCAAGCAAGCCATCATGGAACCCACGCGCCTGTACGTGAAAAACGTGCTGGCCGTGCTCGCCGAGCACCCCATCAAGGCCCTGGCCCACATCACCGGCGGCGGCCTGCTGGAAAACATTCCACGCGTGCTGCCCGACGGCCTGGCCGCGCACCTGGACGCCGGCAGCTGGCCGCAGACCGAGCTGTTCGCCTGGCTGCAAGCCACGGCCGGCATCGACGCCGTTGAAATGAACCGCACGTTCAACAACGGCATCGGCATGGTGGTCGTGGTGCCCGCGGAACAAGCCGAAACCATTGCTGCGGCATTGCAAGGCCTGGGCGAAACTGTCTATACCATTGGACGTATCGCCGCGCGCGGTGACGGCCAACCCGTCGAAGTGCGCTGACCCAGCAAGTACCACGACGCGCACAGATGTCAGATTACCTTCCTGTTCCCCGAGAAGATTTCCTCCAGACACCTTCGCGCAGCGTGGTAAACGCCAGCTATCTGCTGATGGCCGGCACCTTGCTGCTGGTCATGTGGCAAGGCCTGCTGCCCGGCCTGCTGAGCGTCTGCGTGGGCTTCATGCTCACGCGCGCCCTCGCCCGGCTGCTGGCCCGGATGCAGCGCCGCAAAATCCGCGGCTATCTGCCCCATTGGGCGCAAGTCGTCGCCGCCGCGGTGGTCATGCTCGCACCGCTGGCACTGCTGACCACGGCCCTGCCCCATACGCGCGGCTACATCGTCGAAGCCCCGCAACAATACAAAGAGCTGCTCGACTATCTTGCACGCACCGTGCTCGAGCTGCGCCACAAGCTGCCGGCCGACATCGCGAGCCAGTTGCCTGACGGCGCGCGCGAAATCCAGACCATGATTGCCTCGTACCTGGGCGCCAAGGCCGGCGTGCTGGCGATCGCCGGCCGCGCCTGGCTTTCGGGCCTGCTGCACGCCTATGTGGGCCTGCTGATCGGCGCGCTCGCCGCCGTGCGCCACATTCCCTTCAAACGTCCGCCGCTGGTCGATGCGCTGTATAGCCGCATCACGCTGTTCGGCGAAGCTTTCGGTCAGATCGTCGCCGCGCAGTTTTGGATCGCCGCGTTCAACACGCTGCTCACGGCCTTCTTCCTGCTGCTGATACTGCCTTACTGGGATCTGGCCCTGCCCTATACGCCCGCGCTGATCACGCTGACCTTTGTCGCCGGCCTGATTCCCATCGTCGGCAATCTGCTGTGCAACGCGGTCATCACGCTGGTGGGCCTGTCGGTGTCGCCCGTGGCCGCCGCCGCCTGCTTGGGCTTTCTGATCCTGATCCACAAGGCCGAGTACGTGATCAACGCCAAGGTCGTGGGCCGGCGCACGCACATGGGCGTGTGGGAACTGCTGTCGGTGATGTTTGTCGCCGAATCGGTGTTCGGCCCCGCGGGCCTGGTGGCCGCGCCGCTGTTCTACGCCTACCTCAAGAAAGAGCTGGAAGCGCGCAAGCTCGTATAACCGGCACTCAGCCTTTGAGTACGGCCAGGCGGTTGGCGATCAGGCCCGCATCGGGCCGGTCGCCCGCATGCAATAGATAAGTCTCCCAATCGGCCACCGCTTCGCGCGTGCGGCCCTGCTCGGCCAGCACCGCGCCCCGGTCGCGGTATTCGGCCCAGTCGTCGGGCAGCAGCACGATCAGGCGATCGAGCGTTGCCGTGAGCAGCGCCCACTGGCTCTGGGCAAAGTAGATTTCCTTGAGATTGCGCAGCAGGCGCTCGAGAATGTCGCGCGCCGTCGCGGCCTGCAGGTGCAGACCCAGCGGAATGGTGTCTTCGCGCCGCCCGCGCCCCAGCCCGAACGGCTCCAGGCGCTGTGCCAGTTCCTGCGCGGAAAACGAGGTGCCCGTGAGCGGGTCCATGACCACCTGGCCTTCAGGCAATCCGACCTTGAGCAGAAAATGGCCGGGAAACCCTATGCCCGCGGCCTGCAGCCCCGCCGTCTGGGCGAGCTCGAGCCAGACCAGGGCCAGGCTCACGGGAATGCCGCGGCGCGTGGCCAGCACCACGGGGATATAGCTGTTCTCGGGCGCGTAGTAGTTGTTGACGTTGCCGCCAAAACCCATTTCGCCAAAGAAGAAATGATTGAGTACCTTGAGCCGCTGCAGCGGCGTATGCACGCCGACCAGATGGCGTGCGAGCCGCACCTGCATCTGGTCGATATCCGCGAGCACGGCCTGGATATCGAGTTCGGGGAATTCGTCTTGCGCAATACAGACGGCCGCCTCCATCAGAGGCAAATGCTCGTCGCTTTGCACCAGGGTGGCAAAGTATTGCAGGGAAGAAGGCGCATCAAAACGCAGTGACATGCTGTCCTTGTACGACCAGGCGCCGACGAGCGCAAGAGGGAAGGCCGTCGGCACTTTATCTGCCGACGACCGCGACCTGCCTACCTTATAACCAAAAACCGATTCATCTCTTATCTGTGCAGCAACTGCCGCAGCTTCAGCCCCGAGGCCCACAGCGCACCGAAATACAGCAGCGCCGATGCCGAGAGGATCAGCGCCAGCCAGCCCATGCGCTGCAGCCCATGTTCCTTGAGGGCTATCCAGTCGAGCGCCTGCGCGCTCCAGCCGAGCAACACGGACAGCAGCACGCTGGCCGCAAGCACCTGCAGCACCAGCTTACCCCATCCCGGCCGAGGGACATAGGTGCCGCGGCGCAACAAGACCACCAACAGCCAGGCGGCATTGACCAGCGCCGCAATGCCGATGGACAGCGCCAGCCCGGTGTGGGCCAGCCAGGGTACGAAAGCCAGATTGAGCAACTGGGTGATGACCAGCACCACCACGGCGATCTTCACCGGCGTGCGGATGTCCTGGCTCGCGTAGTACGCGGGCGCGAGCACCTTGATCGCGACCAGTCCCACGAGACCGGCGCCATAGCCGGCCAGCGCCAGCGCGATCTTGCCGACATCGCGGTCGGTCAGCGCACCGCGGTGAAACAGCGTGGCCACGAGCGGCTCGGCAAACACCAGCAGGGCCACGGCGCAGGGCACGGAAAGCACGACCACCAGGCGCAGACCCCAGTCGAGCATGGCCGAATAGCGCTCGGCGTCGGCCGCGGCCTTGGCGGCGGCCAGCTGTGGGGTCAGCACCACGCCCAGCGCCACGCCCAGCAAGGCCGTGGGAAATTCCATCAGCCGGTCGGCATAGAACAGCCAGGACACGCTGCCGGGCGCGAGATAGGACGCAATCTGCGTATTGATCATCAGCGAGATCTGCGCCACGCCCACGCCCAGCAGCGCCGGCGCCATCAGCGACAGAATGCGGCGCACGCCCGCGTCCTGCCATGCGGCGCGCACCGCGCTCCAGCGCAGGCCTATGCGCGGCAGCAGGCCCAGCCGGCGCAGCGCGGGCAGTTGCACCGCCAGCTGCAGCACGCCACCCAGCATCACGCCGGCCGCCATCGCATAAATGGGCTCGATGCCATGCGCGGCAAAGCGCGGCGCGCCAACCAACGCCGCGCCTATCATGCTCACGTTGAGCAACACCGGCGTGGCCGCGGGCACCACGAAACGCTTCCAGGTATTGAGCACGCCGGCCGACAGCGCGACCAGCGACATGAAGCCGATATACGGGAACATCCAGCGCGTCATCAGCACGGCGGCGTCATAGCTCGCGCCGTTTTGCTGCAGCCCGCTGGCCAGCAGCCAGACCAGCAGCGGCGCGCCCAGCACGCCCAGCACGCAGGTCAGCACCAGCGCCCAGGTGAGCACGGTCGCCACATTGGCAATCAATATGCGCGTCGCCTCTTCGCCCTCCTTCGCCTTGGTCGCGGCCAGCACCGGCACAAAGGCCTGGCTGAACGCCCCTTCGGCGAACAGGCGCCGGAACAGGTTGGGAATGCGGAAGGCGACGTTGAAAGCGTCGGTCAGCGCGTTGGCGCCGAACATGGAGGCCATGAGCAGGTCGCGCAGCAGTCCGGTGACCCGGGAAGCGAGCGTGAGCAGCGAGACGGTGGAGGCGGCTTTGAGCAGTGACACCCGGGCAGTGTATGCGCTGCGCGGGCTTCAAGCCCGCACTTCCCTGAAGGCTGCAACAAGTGATACAATCGCCGGCTTCGCTGACATCATCCTCAGACACTAGGAATTTGAATCATGGCATCTGCTAAACCCAAGAAAAAGAACCCCCGCCTGGCCTCCGGCCGCAAGCGCGCTCGTCAAAACGTTGTACTGAACGCTGCGAACACTTCGCTGCGCTCGAAGTACCGCACCGCTGTCAAGAACGTCGAAAAGGCTGTTCTGGCTGGCGACAAGACCAAGGCATCCGAACTGTTTGCCAAGGCACAATCCGTGCTGGATACCATTGCCGACAAGGGTATCTTCCACAAGAACAAGGCTGCTCGCGATAAGAGCCGTCTGTCCGCCAAGGTCAAGGCCCTGGCACTGGCCGCCTAATCCACAATTAGGCAATCGCACGGATGGCGCAAGCCATCTGCCGTTTGTAACGGGTGCGCTGTTAGCGAACGTAAAGACCGCCTTAGGGCGGTTTTTTCGTTGTGGAAATGGCCCCCACGCTCCCCCACTGCGTGTGGGTCGCTGCCCCCCAAGGGGGCCCTCGCCGCCTTGGGGCGGCCCGGCGGCGGCTCGACTCGCCCACCGCAGACGCCCTGCTCAACCGTACGGCGCCTCCTGCGTCGCTCACCACTAACGAGGTTGACCCATTCGCCCTGAGCTTATCGAAGGGTGAACGTCCTGCCCTCAAAAACGCACAAAAAAGCCGGCATAAAGCCGGCCTGGTCGGATACCTGGGCAGCGCGACTAGGCCTTGCGCGGCGGGTCTGGCAGCAGGCAGGCTTCGGCGATCTGCAGGTCGTTGTCCTTGGCGAAGTTGATCACGAAATCCCAGGCCATGGGCTCGTGCTCGCGCAGGTCGGCATGCAGCACCACGCACTTCGTGCCGTTGAGCGTCGTGGGAATGCACCAGGGCGAATAGCTCAGATGGCTGCCGGAATAGGCTCCCCCGGGGCGGAACTGGCTCATGACGCCGGCCAGGCGTTCTGCCCAGTCGCTGGGCCTAAAGGTTTTTCCATCCCGGGTCGTGCCCTGGATGAACAGTTCTTGTGAGTTGGGGGAAACCATCGATATCGTTGTGCAAAGTGATGTGACCACAGCGGGATCACCGCCGACAGGTCAATGGAAGATTCTAACTCTTATACAAGAGTTAGGCTAAGCAACCGAGCGGTCCATGGGCTCATTGCACGGCTGTAATGCGTATTCCTCAATTTTCATCCTGCCCGGTCCATCTAAAATTGTAGTTCGCTCAACCCCGGGCGTGGACGCAATGTCCATGCCACCCCTGCATTCTTGGGAGATTTTTGCAATGACCGCTTTCATTGAGGCTGCCTCGCCCCACGTGATGAACACCTATGGCCGCGTCCCGATCGCTCTGGAACGAGGCCAAGGCTGCCGCGTCTGGGACGTGAATGGCAAGGAATACCTCGATGCGCTCGGCGGTATTGCCGTGAACACGCTGGGCCACAACCACCCGCGTCTGGTGCCCGCGCTGCAGAAGCAGCTGACCCAGCTGATCCACACGTCGAACTACTACCATGTGCCCGGCCAGGAAACGCTGGCCAAGCTGCTGGTCGAGCGCTCGGCAATGACCAATGTGTTCTTCTGCAACACCGGCCTCGAAGCCAACGAAGCCGCGATCAAGATCGCGCGCAAGTTCGGCGTCGACCAGGGCATTGCCCGTCCCGAAATCGTGGTCTATGACCATGCGTTCCACGGCCGCTCGATCGCCACCATGACCGCCACCGGCAATCCCAAGGTGCGCGAAGGCTTCGGCCCGCTGCTCGAAGGCTTCATCCGCGTCGCACCCAACGACTACGAAGGCCTGCTGGCCGCGACCGAAGGCAATGCCAACATCACGGCCGTGATGATGGAGCCCATCCAGGGCGAAGGCGGCCTGCACCCGATGCGCGTCGAATACCTCAAGCAGGTGCGCGCGCTGTGCGATGAGCGCGGCTGGCTGCTGATTCTTGACGAAGTGCAGGCCGGCATGGGCCGCACCGGCAAGTGGTTCGCCTACCAGTGGGCCGACATCGTGCCCGATGTGATGACGCTGGCCAAGGGCCTGGGCTCGGGCGTGCCCATCGGCGCCGTCGTCGCCCATGGCAAGGCCGCCGAGGTGCTCAAGCCTGGCAACCACGGCTCGACCTTCGGCGGTAACCCGCTGGCCATGTGCGCGGGCATTGAAACCATTCGCATCATGGAAGACGACGGCCTGCTCGCGCACACCGCGAGCGTGGGCGAATACCTGCGCGCCGCGCTGCGCACGCAGCTGGGCGCGCTCGAAGGCGTGGTCGACATCCGCGGCCAGGGCCTGATGATTGGCATAGAGCTGAACAAGCCCTGCGGCCAACTGATCGGCCAGGCCGCGCAAGCCGGCCTGCTGCTGAGCGTCACCGCCGACACCGTGATCCGTCTCGTGCCGCCGCTGATCCTGACCGAGGCCGAAGCCGACGAAATCGTGGCCAAACTGCTGCCGTTGGTGCAAGCTGTGCTGGCTGCCTAAACTGCAAGGAATGAAGACGTATGAAGCATTACCTCCAATTCAGTGATTTCACCGCCGAGGAATACGCTTATCTGTTCGAACGTGCCGCGCTGATCAAGAAGAAATTCAAGAACTACGAAAAGCACCATACGCTGGGCGACCGCACGCTGGCCATGATCTTCGAGAAGGCCAGCACGCGCACGCGCGTGAGCTTCGAGGCCGGCATGTACCAGCTCGGCGGCTCGGTCGTGCATCTGACTTCGGGCGACAGCCAGCTGGGCCGCTCCGAGCCCATAGAAGACAGCGCGCGCGTCATCAGCCGCATGACCGATCTGGTCATGATCCGCACGTTCGGCCAGGAGCGCATCGCGCGCTTTGCCGAGTTCTCGCGCGTTCCGGTCATCAACGGCCTGACCAACGAGTTCCACCCCTGCCAGATCCTCGCCGACATCTTCACCTTCATCGAGCACCGCGGCTCGATCCAGGGCAAGACCGTGGCCTGGGTCGGCGACGGCAACAACATGGCCAACACCTGGCTGCAAGCGGCCGACCTGCTGGGCTTCAAGGTGCACCTGAGCACGCCCGGCGGCTATGAAGTCGACGAGCAGCTGGCGTTCAACGGCAAGGCCGCGAACCCCGGCAGCTACGCGGTGTTCAAGGACCCTCTTGAAGCCTGCGCCGGCGCCGATCTGGTCACGACCGACGTCTGGACCAGCATGGGCTACGAAGCCGAGAACGAAGCGCGCAAGAAGGCCTTTGCCGACTGGTGCGTGGACGCCGAAATGATGGCCGCGGCGCGCGCCGACGCGCTGTTCATGCACTGCCTGCCCGTGCACCGCGGCGAGGAAGTCGAAGCCGAAGTCATCGACGGCCCGCAGTCCGTGGTCTGGGAAGAAGCCGAGAACCGCATGCATGTGCAGAAGGCGCTGATGGAATATCTGCTGCTGGGCAAACAGATAGGCTGATTCGAAGTTGGCCTTTCATCCTTCGACAGGCTCGGGACGAACGTATAAGACCGTTCGCATCGGGCCTGTCGAAGTGCGTTTCAGGGCACGCATTTTTCCCGCAGTCCCTCAGAAAGCTTCCGGCCATGGCCACCTTTGAAGAAATCCAGCAACGCGAGACCGGCCTACAGCAGCACCTGAGCGGCGCGCAGATCGTGATGATCGCGATTGGCGGCGCCATAGGCACGGGCCTGTTCATGGGCAGCGCGTTCGCGATCGGCTTTGCCGGCCCCAGCGTGCTGCTGAGCTATGCGATAGGCGCGCTGATCGCGCTGCTGCTCATGGGCTGCCTGGCTGAGATGACCGTCGCCCACCCCACATCGGGCTCGTTCGGCGCCTATGCCGAACACTACATCGCGCCCTGGGCCGGCTTTCTCGTACGCTACGCCTACTGGGCCGCCGTGGTGCTGGCCGTGGGCATGGAAGTCACGGCCGTGGGCCTCTACATGGGCTACTGGTTTCCCGACTCGCCGCGCTGGCTCTGGGTCGCGGTGTTCTCGGCGGCGCTGGTCGCGGTGAACGCTTCCAGCGTCAAGGCCTTCGGCCAGGTCGAATACGTTTTTTCGATGATCAAGATCGTCGCCATCGTGGCCTTCATCTTGATCGGCGCCTATGTGGTGTTCGGCGCGCAGCGGCCCGACATCGGCTTTCACCATTACACCGCCCAGGGCGGCTTCTTTCCCAACGGCCTGTGGGGCACCTGGGTCGGCGTGATCGTCGCGATCTTCAGCTATCTGAGCCTCGAGGCGATCGCCGTCGCCGCGGGCGAAGCCCAGGACCCGCAAAAAGCCATCACCAGCGCGTTTCGCACCACGGTGCTGCGGCTGGTGCTGTTCTATCTGCTGACGCTGGCCTTGATGCTGGCCATCGTGCCCTGGCACGCGGCCGGCACCGACAAGAGCCCGTTCGTGCAGGTGATGGAAATCATAGGCATTCCCGGCGCCGCGCATGTGCTGAACTTCGTGGTGCTGGTCGCCGCGCTGTCGGCGATGAACAGCCAGCTGTATGTGACGTCGCGCATGATGTTCAGCCTGTCGCGCGGCGGCTATGCGCCCCAGGCGCTGGGCCATCTCAATGCGCGCGGCGTGCCCACGCGGGCGATTGCCGTATCGTGCGCAGGCATTGGCGTGGCCATGGTGCTCAATGTCTGGCAGCCCGAGAAGTCGCTGGTCTGGATGATGTCGATCGCCATGTTCGGCGCGATGTTCACCTGGTTCATGGTGTTCGTCACCCACCTGTTCTTCCGCGCGCGCTGGAAAGCCGAAGGCAGCGCGCCGCTGGCGTTTCGCATGTGGGGCTTCCCGGTGCTGACGCTGCTGGGCGCGGCGCTGATGCTGGGCGTGCTGGTCACGACCTACTTCACCGAAGAATTCCACCTGACGCTGCTGACCGGCGTGCCGTTCCTGGGCGTGCTGCTGCTGGTCTACGCGGTCTGGTTTCGCCGCCGTCTACTGCCTGTGCGCTGACAGCGGCGCGCGGCCAGCGGTTTACAGTTGAATGACCATGCCACAGCAACTCTGGGATATCTCCCCCCCGATCCACGACGCGAGCCCGGTGTTCCCGGGCGACACGCGCTATAGCCAGCAATGGTGCGCGACGATCTCGCCGCAGTGCCCGGTCAATGTCAGCGCCATCACGCTGTCGCCGCATGTCGGCGCGCATGCCGATGCGCCGCTGCATTACGCGCCCGACGGCGCGGCCATAGGCGCGGTCGATCTCGACACCTTTCTCGGCCCCTGCCGCGTGATCCACGCGATTGCGCGCGGCCCGCTGCTGCTGTGGGAGCACCTCGCGCACGCGATCACGCCCGATTTGCCGGCGCGCGTTCTGGTGCGCACCTACGCGCAGGCGCCCACGGGCTGGGACGGCGATCTCGCGGCCTATGCGCCCGAGACCGTGGAGCGGCTCGCGGATCTTGGCGTGCGGCTGATAGGCATAGACACCGCGAGCATCGATCCGGCCAGCAGCAAGACGCTGGACAGCCACCAGGTGATTCGCCGGCGCGGCCTGCGCGTGCTCGAGAATCTGGTGCTCGACGCCGTGCCCGAAGGCGACTACGAACTCATCGCGCTGCCGCTCAAGCTGACGCAAGCCGATGCCTCGCCGGTACGCGCCGTGCTGCGCGCGCTGGCGCCAAACAATTGATGGAGACAAGCGACCTATGACAATCACTTTGCAAGACTGCCGCGAACGCGACGCCCAGGACCCGCTGCGCGCTTTGCGCGATCACTTCACCCTGCCCGCGGGCCAGATCTATCTCGACGGCAATTCGCTGGGCGTGGCGCCCACCGCCGCCGCGGCACGCGTGGCACAGGTGGTGCAGCAGGAATGGGCACAGGACTTGATCACCTCGTGGAACAAGGCCGGCTGGGTCGATCTGCCGCTGCGCCTGGGCAACCAGTTCGCGCCCTGGCTGGGCGCGCACGCCGATGAAGTGGTGTTCACCGACACCACGTCGATCAACCTGTTCAAGGTGCTCACCGCCGCGGCGCGCATCGCGGCCGAAGACGGTCCGGCGCGCAGGAAGCTGCTGACCGAGCGCAGCAACTTTCCCACCGATCTCTACATCGCCGAGTCGATCTGCGCCCAGCATGGACTGCAGTTGGTGCTGCTCGAGCCCGAGGAAATCCTGCACGCGCTCGACGACGATGCGGCCATCCTGCTGCTGACCCACGTGAACTACCGCACGGGCGCGATGCACGACATGGCGAAGATCACGGCAGCGGCCCATGCACGCCGCATCCTTTGCGTCTGGGACCTGTGCCACAGCGCGGGCGCTGTGCCCATCGATCTGCACGCGGCCGATGCCGACTTCGCCGTAGGCTGCGGCTACAAATACCTCAACGGCGGCCCGGGCGCGCCGGCCTTTGTCTGGGCCCACCCGCGCGTCGTGAATCGCTGCGCGCAGCCGCTCGCGGGCTGGTTCGGCCATGCGGCGCCGTTCCAGTTCACGCCCCACTACACGCCGGCCGAAGGCATTCGCCGCTATCTGTGCGGCACCCAGCCCATCCTCAGCCTGTCGGCGCTGCAATGCGGGCTCGACGTGTTCAGCGCCAGCGAAGCGCTGGGCGGCATGGAGGCGCTGCGCGCCAAGTCGCTGGCCCTGACCGACCTGTTCATCGCCCTGGTCGAATCGCGCTGCGCGGGCCATGGGCTGGAACTGGCGACGCCGCGCGCGCATGAAAAGCGCGGCTCGCAGGTGTGCCTGGCGCGCGCCGAAGGCCTGGGAGTGAATGGAGTGGGCAGCGGCGCCTACGCCATCGTCCAGGCGCTGATCGCGCGCGGCGTGATCGGCGACTTCCGCCAGGGCGACGGCGGCGTGGGCGTGCACAAGGACATCCTGCGCTTTGGCTTCACGCCGCTGTATGTCGGTTTCGAGGACGTATGGAATGCGGTGGAGCATCTGCGCCAGGTGCTGGAAACCGGAGAATGGCACGAGCCCCGTTTCCACCAGCGCAACGCAGTGACCTAGTTCATTCAGGCATTGACCGCCTGCATCGCCCACAGGTGCGCGCCCACGAGCGCGCGCCAGGGCGCGAACGGCGCGAGCCAGGCCTGGGCGCGCGGCTGGTCCACATCGGCCTGCAGCAGCCGCGCAATGCCATGGCGCACGACCACATCGCCGTGCAACGAGCCGTCGAGCCAACCGAAACCGCGCAGCAGCGTATAGCTGACCGTCCACGGTCCTATGCCCTTGATCGCCAGCAAGGCCTGGGTTATCTGCTCGGCCGGCAGCTGCGGCGCGGCCGCCCAGGCGTCCAGCGGCAAGGCGCCCGATTGCACGCCCTCGGACACCGCCAGCAGGCTTTGCGCCTTGGACTGCGACAGGCCCGCGGCGCGCAGGCGTTCCAGGCCCAGCGCCAGCACCTGGTCGGCATGCGGATGACAATACAGCCCGCTGGCATGGCGCAGATCGGTCGCGAGAATCAAACGCCGGCGCAGCGATACGGCGGCAGCGACGCTGATCTGCTGGCCCATGATGGCCCAGGCCAGCGCCTCGAACGGCGTGCCCGCGATCGGCACGCGCAGGCCTGATTGCTTTTGCAGCACCGGGCCCAGCAGCGCGTGGTCGGCAAACTGCGCCTCGAATGCCGTGACATCCTGCGCCAGGCCCAGCATGCGTTGCACCAGCGGCAGGATTTCCGCGGCCGCCTGCGCCATCCGCTGCGGGTCGCTGTCGGCCATCTGCCACAGCACCTTGGCCTGACCCGGCGCGAAATCGATCTGCAGACAGACCGGCTCGCCGCGCCACCAGAAACCTTTGCGCAGCGTATCGGGCCCGACCTGCTCGGCCAGCGCCTCCCGGTCGCGCGCATGGAAGGCCAGGATGTCGCTGGCGCGGAAATTCAGCGGCAAGGGCACATGCCATGGCGCTGATGTCTCGGGAACGTGAACCATGCGTAGCTTCCAGAAAAAAGTGCCTGGCGGGAAAGCCATGGCGCCGCCCGCTGCGCGCGCGGCCTATGATGTGATCGACTGTTTATTGTCCCGCCTCCATGACCGCACCCACCCCACCCCTCGCCCCCGAAGCCATCGTGCAGCAAGAGCGCGCACAGCTCGACTTCAGCCAGAGCATGAGCTATGGCGACTACCTGCAGCTCGACCAGATCCTCACGGCGCAAAAGCCGCTGTCGCCCGATCACAACGAGATGCTGTTCATCGTCCAGCACCAGACCAGCGAACTGTGGATGAAGCTGATGCTGCACGAGCTGCGCGCCGCGATCACCCATGTAGCGAACGACGAACTGCCCAAGGCATTCAAGATGCTGGCGCGCGTCTCGCGCATCATGGAGCAGTTGGTCCATGCCTGGGACGTGCTGGCGACGATGACGCCGCCCGAGTACAGCGCGATCCGCCCATACCTCGCGCAGTCCAGCGGCTTTCAGAGCTACCAATACCGCTGCATCGAATTCTCGCTGGGCAACAAGAACGCTGCCATGCTCAAGCCGCATGCCCACCGGCCCGAACTGCTGGCCGAAGTCGAAGCCGCCTACCGCGCGCCCTCGCTCTACGACGAAGCCCTGCGCCTGCTTGCGCGCCGCGGCATTGCCGTGCCGGCCAGCCACCTCGAACGCGACTGGACCCAGCCCTACGCCGCCGATGACGGCGTCGAGCAGGCCTGGCTCGCGGTCTATCGCGACCCCACGACCCACTGGGACCTGTACCAGCTCGGCGAAGAACTCACCGACCTCGAAGACGCGTTCCGGCTCTGGCGTTTCCGCCATGTGACCACGGTCGAACGCGTGATCGGCTTCAAGCGCGGCACGGGCGGCACCGGCGGCGTGAGCTATCTGCGCAAGATGCTCGACGTGGTGCTGTTCCCCGAAATCTGGACGCTGCGCACCGCGCTCTGAATGCCCGCCCCTGGGTTTTTCCTAGGGCCCCCAGCGCCGCTGGCGACACATACCGCCGCCGCCAGAGGCTAGGCTAGGCCATGAGGAAAATTGCGCCGTGAACCCGCCCCAGACATCGACCCTGCCCCCCGCCGCTGGCGCGCACGACGCTGGCGCCCCATCTCAACTGTCTTCGCGCGCGGCCTGGGCCATGCTGCTGGCGCTGATCAGCGGCTTCGCGCTGAGCCAGGCCTATCGCACGGTCACCGCGATCATCGCCGTCGCGCTGCAAGCCGACTTCGGCCTGTCGCCCTCGTCGCTGGGCCTGTTCGCCGGCCTGTTCGCGCTGACTTTCGGCGCGGTGCAGCTGTTCATGGGCGTGGGCATCGATCTCTACGGCCTGCGCCGCACGGTGCTCGTCGCCGCGCCGCTGAGCGTGCTGGGCGCCGCCCTTTCGGCCTGGTCGCCCAGCTACGGCTGGCTGCTCGCCGGCCAGGCATTGATAGGACTGGGCTGCGCGCCGGCCTTCCTGGCCTGCACGGTGTTCATCGCGCGCCACTTCGCGGCCTCGCAGTTCGCCGCCGTCTCGGGCATGAGCCTGGGGCTGGGCGGCATAGGCATGCTGTTCACGGGCTCGCCGCTGGCCTGGCTGGTCGAGCAATATGGCTGGCGCAGCGGCTTTGCGACGCTGGGTCTGCTGTCGGTGCTGTCGTGGCTGCTGATTGCCTGGAAAGTGCATGAGCCCGCGCAAGACGCCAGCGCCGCGCCACGCCAGAGCTGGCTCGCGGCGACGCGCGAATTCGGCGTACTGATGACCCAACCCTACAGCTGGGGCATTCTGGCCATGGCGCTGGTGACCTATGCATCCTTTCTGACGCTGCGCGGTCTCTGGCTCGGGCCCCTGCTGATGGAGCGCCAGGGCTGGTCGCTGGTCGCCAGCGGCCACCTGGCTTTGGTGGTGTCGCTGATCTCGCTGGTGAGCCCCGGGCTTTTCGGCCGTCTGGACCCGGGCCCGCTGCGCCGGCGCCGCTGGCTGGTCACCACGACGTCGATCACCGCACTGCTTTACGCGGCGCTGGGATTGCTGCACACCGGCTGGCTCAACGTGGTGCTGATCATCGTGATCGTCACCGTGTCGGGCGGCGCGGTGCTGCAGTACGCCCATGTGCGCTCGTCCTACCCGCCCGAAGCCACGGGCCGGGCGATGGCGCTGCTCACCATGGCCATGTTCCTCGGCGCCGCGCTGATGCAATGGCTCACGGGACTGATGGCCTCCTGGGCGACGCACCACGGCCTCGACCCGTTTGCCGCGGTGATGCTGGGCATTGCGGCGCTGCTGTGCCTGGGCGCGACCGCGTTCCAGACTCTGCCTGTTTCACCGAGGTTGCGCCAGCAGGTCTAGCTGGTCGGTTTTGCCGCAGGGCCGCCCCAAGGCAAAACGCGGTGGGGGGCTTCGCCCCCCCAGGCAGTCCTTCGACAAGCTCAGGACGAAGCGAGCAAGCGTGGGGGTCATAATGAACTAGCGCTTGAACCATCGCCCCGGTAGAGCCAGGGCAAGTCCATGATGCGTGCGCCCAGCAATTTCAGCGAGGTATCGCGGCCCCAGCGCACCGGGCCGGTGGCGTGGAAAATGCGGCCGTTGCGCTGCGAGCGCGCCTGCACGCGCGCGTTGCGCTGCCAGCGGTTGAGCGCATAGCGGCGCAGCCGCAGCGCCACATCGAGGTCGTGCATCGACAGCGCGCGCTGCAGTTCGGCTGCATCCTCGATCGCCATGCCCGCGCCTTGCGCCAGATAGGGTCGCATAGGATGACTCGCATCGCCCAGCAGGGCCACCAGGCCCTGGGCCATTTCGTCCGGCGAGCGCAGCGGCGGTCGGTCGGCCAGCGGCCACAGCCGCCAGCCCGTGCGCGGCACGCTGCGCACCAGGTCCTGCAGCGCGCTGCAGGTGCCGGCGAGCACCCCTTCCAGATCCTGGGCGTTGGCAGCGTGGTCCCAGCGTTCCATATCCTGGGGCGCGGGACCCTGGGCAATGACCACCAGGTTCTGCAGTTCGCCGCGGCGCACCGGGTACTGGATCACATGCAGCCGCGGGCCCAGCCAGGCGGTCACATCGCTGGTGCGCAAGCGCTGGGGCATCTCGGCCTGGCGCACCATCGCCCGGTAGGCGAGATGGCCCGTGGCGCGCGGCGGCTGGTCGCCGAGCATCTGCATGCGCAGGCGGCTGTGCACGCCATCGGCGCAGATCAGCGCGTCGCCTTCGATCAACTTGTTGGCATCGGTGCGCACCGTCACCACGCCGTCGGCCTCGCGGTATTGCGCGATCGTCTGGGCCAGGTTCAGGTGCACTTCGGCGTAGTCGCGCAGCCCGCCCAGCAGCAACTGGTGCAGATCGGCGCGGTGGATGGTGACATAGGCCGCGCCATAGCGCTCCACCATTCTCTGCCCCAGCGGCATGCGCGCCAGCGCCTGCCCGGTCACGGCACTGCGCACCTGCAAGGCGCCGGGCAGCGCGACCACGGATTGCAGGTCCTTTTGCAGCCCCCAGGCCTGCAGCCTGCGCACCACGTTCGGCCCCAGCTGTATGCCCGCCCCGACTTCGCCGAATTTCTCGGCGCGTTCAAACAACCGCACATCGCAGCCCGCTCTCGCGGCCCCAATACCCGCGGCCAATCCGCCGATTCCACCACCGGCAATCAACACCTGCTTTTTCATATGCCCATTGTGCCCGCGTTCCTCGCTGCGCCAAATCATCCGCATACGGCTTATTTTCGGCGCGACTCAAAGGCGTTCAGACCGCCTGCTATTTCATTGCCGTATCGCAGCAGTGTCGATTGCATGATTCAATTTGTAACCTCTGCACTGAGATCGGCAATGAACCATTACGGTGAAAATTCAGTTCGATAATATCGAACACGACCGTTAAAAAACTTGTCACCCCGACAAATGCCCTATGACACGTTTAGCTTTTTAAATCGTTCTTCTATGTCCAATATTCGACATAAAAGTAGAGCAACAAAAAAGGCCTGCAGAGCAGGCCTTTTCTTGAAGCAAAACGCAATTAGATTGCGAACTTTTCACGCTCTTCGTTCTGAATCCACTTGGGCGCCTTGCCACGGCCGGTCCAGGTCTGGCCGGTGTTGGGGTCGCGGTACTTGGGAGCAACCTTGGCACCCGTGCCCGCGGCGCGCGCGGCGCGTGCAGGAGGAAACACATCTTCAGGCGTCATTTCATACTCGGCGACCAAGGCACGCACACGGGAAACTGCATCCGACAACTCGCGGCTGCGGGCCTCATGAATCTGCTGTTCCAAGGCTTCTTTTTGCTTGAGCAATTCTTTGTAGGAATTCATGGTGTTCGTATCTTATCGATGAGTGGAAAAAGTGTTTGGATATTATAGAAAAATAAAAACCACGTCAGCATAAAAACTATACGTAATTTCCACAACATTTACATTGCTTGATTTTCAAGCACCACTCAAGAAGTCTGCGCTGGTTTCTCCGCAAGAACCTTATCAATGCGTTTTCCATCCAGATCAACGATTTCAAAGATCCATCCGGCACACGCGATTCTCTCGCCAACTGCTGGCAATCGTCCCGTTTCAGCCATCAAAAGCCCCGCAATGGTGTTATAGCGGCCACGCTCCTCATCGGGCAGATCGCGGATATCCAGTCGGGCCTTGAGTTCAGACACCGGCATCAAGCCATCAAGCAACCAGGATCCATCTTCGCGCGGCGTAGCCCAGGCATCGGTATGGGCGCCGGGCTTGAGTTCGCCGGTAATGGCTTCGAGTAAATCACGCGGCGTCATGATGCCTTGCACCACGCCGTATTCATCGACCACGAATACCATTCGACCCGAACGCGCGCGCAACTGGTCGAGCAATTCCATGCCACTGAGCGTTTCAGGCAAAAAGGCCGCGGGCAATGCATGCTCGCCCAGCTTGCCTTGCGTGCCCGCGCCCAGTGCCAGCATGCGGGACACACTGATCACGCCGACCACGTCATCGAGCGAGCCACGGCATACCGGATACCACGAATGGCCGCCTTTTTCCTGGCCGTCGGCCGACAACCGCAAGCCCTCGAGCACCGATAGATCGGCGTCAAGCCACTGCACATCGGAGCGCGGCACCATCAGCGAAGTCAGCGAACGGTCGTCGAGGCGAAAGACGTTCTGCACCATCTGGTGCTCGTGGAATTCGATCACGCCGGCATTGCGACCTTCTTCGAGGCTGGCGACGATTTCCTCTTCCGTGACCGCGCGGCTCGCAGAATCATTGACGCGCAGCAGCGTGAGCACCGCCTGGGTCGACGCCGACAGCAGGCGCACAAACGGCTTGGCCGCGGACGCGACCCAGGTCATGGGGCGCGCAATCAGCCGCGCCACGGTTTCCGGGTACAACTGGCCAATGCGCTTGGGAACGAGCTCGCCAAAGACGATGGTGATGAAAGTAATGACTGCCACGACAATGGCCGTGGCGGAAACGCCCGAAGCGCTTTCGGGTACACCGACATCTCGCAGCCACAGGGCCAGACCGTCACTGAATGCGGCCTCGCCAATGATGCCGTTGAGCATGCCGATGGAAGTAATGCCCACCTGTACCGAGGACAGGAACTGGGTTGGATTTTCAAGCAATACCAAAGCGGCCGCAGCCCCTTTGTCGCCATCTTCCGCCATGCTCGCAAGGCGTGCCTTGCGACTCGACGCCAATGCCAATTCCGACATGGCAAACACACCATTGAGCAGGGTCAAAAGTGCAATCAGCAGAAAATCCATGAATCAATAAGTAGAAAGAACACCATGTCAATGTACTGTATCGGCGATATCCAGGGATGCGATGAAGCCCTTGGTCGGCTGCTCGATGTCATCGATTTCTCGCCGAGCCGCGATACGCTGTATCTGCTGGGCGATCTGGTCAACCGCGGCCCGTCATCGCTCGAAGTGCTGCGCCGCTGCATGGCGCTGGGCGATGCGGTGCGTCCGCTGCTGGGAAACCATGACCTGCATCTGCTCACCGCCGCCCATGGCCTGCGCGGCCCGGGCAAGCGCGACACGCTCCAAGCCATCCTGCAGGCGCCCGACCGCGCCGTGCTGCTCGACTGGTTGCGCCGCCAGCCGCTGACCCGCCTGCACACCACGGCGCGCGGTGAACGGCTGCTGATGCTGCATGCGGGCGTGCTGCCCGCATGGACGGTGGAGCAGACGCTGGCCCTGTCCGCGGAAGTCGAAGCCGTGCTGCGCAGCGACGCGCTGCCGGCCTTCCTGGCCACCATGTACGGCAACCAGCCCGCGGCCTGGAGCGACGATCTCGCGGGCGCCGACCGTCTGCGCGTGATCGTCAACGCGTTGACGCGGCTGCGCTTTTGCACGCCCGAGGGCCGCATGGATTTCGACAGCACCGAAAACGCCAGCGACGCCCCGCCCGGCCTGGTGCCATGGTTCGATGCGCCCGGGCGCCGCAGCACGGACACCGCCATCGCTTTCGGCCACTGGTCGCAGCAGGGACTGGTCGCGCGCCACGACCTGATAGGCCTGGACACCGGCTGCGTATGGGGCGGGTGCCTCAGCGCCATGCGTTTCGGCGACTCTCTGGCCGAGCGCGAACTGTTTCAGGTGCACTGCGAGCAGGCACAACCACCCAAGTGAGCGGGCATAAAAAAACCGGGCCAGGGCCCGGTGTAAAGAGAAGTTGGATAACGCGGGTGCTGGTTTACGCCAGCGTGTAGGCAGTCTTCACGGTGGTGTAGAACTCCTGCGCATAGCGGCCCTGCTCGCGCGGACCGTAGCTCGAACCCTTGCGGCCGCCGAACGGCACGTGGTAGTCGACGCCTGCCGTGGGCAGGTTGACCATCACCATGCCGGCCTGGCTGTGGCGCTTGAAGTGCGTGGCGTACTTCAGGCTGGTCGTGGCAATGCCCGCGGCCAGGCCGAACGGCGTGTCGTTGGCCACGGCCAGCGCTTCTTCGTAGTCACGCACGCGGATCACGCTGGCCACGGGGCCGAACACTTCCTCGCGGTTGATGCGCATCGCGGGCGTGGAGTCGACGAACAGCGCGGGCTGCATGAAGAAGCCGTTCTTGTCGCTGCCCGAATGGCAGGCAACACGCGCGCCGCCCGCGGCCAGCACAGCGCCTTCTGCCTGGGCGATTTCCACATAGCTCAGATCCTGCTCGAGCTGGGCCTGGCTCACCACGGGGCCGATGTCGGTGCCCGCGGCACGCGCATCGCCGACCTTGATCTTGGCCATGCGCGCCTGCAGCGCTTCGATGAAGGCCGGGTAGATCTTGTCGGTGACGATCAGGCGGCTCGACGCGGTGCAGCGCTGGCCGGTGGAGTAGAAGCTGCTTTGCGCCGACAGTTCGACGGCCTGGTTCAGGTCGGCGTCGTCGAGCACGACCTGCGGGTTCTTGCCGCCCATTTCGAGCTGCACCTTCTTGCCGCTGGCCACGCAGGCCGCGGCAATGCCCTTGCCCACGCCGACCGAGCCGGTGAAGCTGATCGCCGCCACATCGTCATGCTGCACCAGCGCTTCACCGATGACGCGGCCGCGGCCCATCACCAGGTTGAACACGCCTGCGGGAATGCCGCTGCGGTGGATGATGTCGGCCAGCGCCCAGGCGCTGCCCGGCACCAGATCGGCGGGCTTGAGCACCACGCAATTGCCGAAGGCCAGCGCGGGCGCGATCTTCCAGGCGGGAATCGCGATGGGGAAGTTCCAGGGCGTGATCAGGCCGACCACACCCACGGGCTCGCGCGTGATTTCCACACCGATGCCGGGACGCACCGAAGGCAGGGTCTCGCCGGCCAGGCGCAGGCATTCGCCCGCGAAGAACTTGAAGATCTGGCCCGCACGTCCGACTTCGCCTATGGCTTCGGGACGCGTCTTGCCTTCTTCACGCGCCAGCAGGTCGCCCAGCTCTTCCTTGCGCGCGAGGATTTCGGTGCCGATCTTGTCGAGCGCATCGTGGCGCGCCTGGATGCCCGACGTGCTCCACGCGGGGAATGCGGCCGCGGCCGCGGCGACGGCGGCATTGACGTCCGCAGCGTCGCCCTGGGCGTACTCGCCGATCACGTCGGCCAGGTCGCTGGGGTTGGCGTTGGGGCTGTAGCTCTTGCCGGCAGTCCACTGGCCGTTGATGAGGTTGTCGAATTGGGTCATTTGCTCGGTTCCTGGATAAAAAGGGGGTTCATGCCGCGCCGTGGGCTTCGACATACAAGGCGTAAAGAGAGTGGCTGCTGGCCATGTACAAGCGGTTGCGCTTGGGGCCGCCGAATTCGAGGTTGGCGCAGCGCTCGGGCAGGCGGATGAATCCGATCGGCTTGCCCTGTGGATTGAAGACCTTGACACCGTCCATCTCCGCCGATTTGCCCAGCGGCAGATGGGCGCGCATGCCGCCGCCGATGTCGCTGGCCTCGGGGCTGAACGCGCCGCTGAAGCCCCAGCCGCACCACAGATTGCCGTCGCGGTCCACGCGCAGGCCGTCGAACGCACCCGGGCCGTCGGCATCGATCAGCCGCGTCTTGTTCGACAGGCTGGTGCCATCGGCGGAAACGTCGTAGCTCCAGACGCCGCGATTGGGATTGCCTTTCCACTCGACCACGTAAAGCTTCTTCTCGTCGGGAGAAAACGCCAGGCCGTTGGGGTTGACGAGATCGGTGACCACGGCGCTGATCTGGCCGTCCTTGCCGATGCGGTAGACATAGGTGCCGGGCTGCTCGGGCGTGGCGCGCGAGCCTTCCCATTCGCCGTTGATGCCGAACAGCGGATCGGTGAACCAGATGCTATCGTCCGACTTCACCACCACGTCGTTGGGCGCATTCAGGCGCTTGCCCTGGTAGCGATCGGCCAGCACCGTGGTGCTGCCGTCGCGCTCGGTGCGCACCACGCGGCGCGTCACTGAATGCTCGCAGGTGATCAAGCGGCCCTGGCGGTCGCGCGCATTGCCGTTGGCGTAGTTGGCGTTTTCCTTGTGCACGGAAAACTTGCCGGTCTTTTCCTCGAACTTCATCAGTCGGTTGTTGGGAATGTCGCTCAGGATCAGCGTTCCCGTTTCCGGGAAATAGGCCGGGCCTTCGGCCCAGCGCATGCCCGTGCCCAGCTGCTCGATGGTGCTGCTGTAGATGCGGTACTTGGCAAAGCTGGGGTCGAGAATGAAGACCGCGGGATCGGGGTAGCGCTGATGGGGCGAGAACCCGAACGATTGCGCGCCGGCGGCGGCGCCCCAGGCGCCCAGGGCGGTGGCGCTGAAAGTCTTCAACAGCTTGCGACGGTTCATATGAATATGTCCTATTGAATGGCGGGAGAGTCGACGCACCCTGCGCGAACGCTTCGGTGCGAAGCGCCCATCAGCCCGCAGGTGCCGGGAAAAAACAGGCTCAGCGCGCCGCCGACCAGGGCACTTCGGCCGCGGGCTCGCCGGTGGCGATGAACTGCTGCAGGTTCTGCAGCACCAGGTCGGCCATGGCGCGGCGGGTATCGTGCGTGCCGCTGGCGATATGCGGCGCGAGCACCGCGTTCTCCAGCGTCAGCAGATCGGCCAGCGGACGCGGCTCGTCCTCGAACACATCGAGGCCCGCGCCCGCGATGCGACCGCTGCGCAGCGCTTCGACCAGTGCCGCCTCATCGACCACGCTGCCGCGCGCCACGTTGACCAGAAAGCCCTCGGGGCCCAGCGCGTCGAGCACTTCGGTGCTCACGAGGTGGCGCGTGTGGTCGCCGCCCGCGGCGGTGATGATCAGAAAGTCGGACCAGCGCGCCAGCTCCAGCAGCGACGCGAGGTACTGATGGGGCGAGCCGTCGATGGGGCGGCGATTGTGATATGCCACTTCCATGTCGAAGCCCGCGCCGCGGCGCGCCACGGCGCTGCCGATGCGGCCCATGCCGAAGATGCCCAGGCGCTTGCCCGAGACCCGCGTTGCGAGACCGAAGCGCTGGCGGCTCCAGTCGCCGCGGCGCACGAAGCGGTCGGAGGCGCTCACGCCGCGCGCGGCGTCGAGCAGCAGCGCCCAGGCCATGTCGGCCACGCAGTCGTCGAGCACGCCCGGCGTATAGCCCACGCGCGCGCCGCGGCGCAGCAGCGCGTCCTTGTCGAGCGCGTCGAAGCCCACGCCGAAGCTGCTGACAAATTTGAGTTCGGGCAGCGCGTCGACGACGCGCGCCGGCAGGCCCATGGCCGCCGACGTCACCACATACGGAAACTGCGCGCCCTGCTCCGCCAGGAAGCGCTCGGGATCGGCTTGCTCCGAGAGGATTTGCACATCGTAGGCTTGCGCCAGTTCAGCATCCAGCTGGGGCAGCGGCATCTTGCCGTATTGGAGAACGCGGGGTCGGGAAAGCGCCATGCCGGGAGGTCCTTGGGTCGTTCAATGGGAAGGAATGAAACCGCATACCGCCGCGCAAAGGCCTGGTGCCCCTGTGGTGCAGCGGGGGCACATTGCACAGGGGCAGCGTCTGCCTCTGTGCAATGTGCCCCGGAGCGGACGATCGCTCGTCCGATCCGGGGCGCTGGCTTTATTGCTCCACGAGCTTCATCAAAGCGGCCAGTTCTTCGACTTCGTTGGGCTTGAGGTCAGCCAACGGTGCACGCACGGGGCCTGCGTCGTAACCAGCGATCTTGGCGCCGGCCTTGACGATCGAGACGGCATAACCGGCGCTGCGGTTGCGGATCTCGAGGTAAGGCATGAAGAAGGTCTTGAGCAGGTGGTGCTGCGTCGCGTGGTCGTCGTTCTTCACCGCTTCGTAGAAACGGATGGCCGTCTTGGGGATGAAGTTGAAGACAGCGGACGAGTACACGGGCGTGCCCAGCGCCTTGTAGGCAGCGGCATAGACTTCAGCCGTGGGCAGGCCGCCCAGATAGGCCAGGCGATCGCCCATGGTCAGGAACATGGCCGACATGGCTTCGATGTCGCCCACGCCGTCCTTGAAACCGACCAGGTTGGGGTTGCGTTCGCACAGCTTGGCAACGGTTTCGGGCGTGAAGCGGCTGATGCCACGGTTGTAGATGATCACGCCGAACTTGACGCTCTTGCAGACGGCTTCGACGTGCGCGGCCAGGCCTTCCTGGCTGGCTTCGGTCAGGTAGTGAGGCAGCAGCAGGACGCCGTGCGCGCCGGCCTTTTCGGCTTCCTGGGCGCACTGGATGGCGAAACGCGTAGGGCCGCCGGCGCCGGCGATGATTGGCACTTTGCCCTTGCAAGTGTCCACAGCGGTCTTGATGATCGCGGGATACTCTTCAGCCGTCAGCGAGAAGAACTCGCCCGTGCCGCCGGCGGCGAACAGCGCGGTGGCGCCGAACGGCGCCAGCCACTCGAGGCGTTCGGCATAGCTCTTGGCATTGAAGTTACCTTGGCTGTCGAAGTCGGTCACGGGGAACGACAACAGACCGGAACTCATCACGCTTTTGACTTCTTGGGGGCTCATGGCAATCCTTTAGGAACAGAATGAAAAAATAGGCTGGACTTCAGTCCAGTTGCAGATTGGAGGTCTGCACCACGGTACGCCAGCGCGCGCGCTCGGCGTTGAAGAACTTGTCGGTTTCGGCGGGCGTCATGGTGACCAGTTCGGCACCCTGCACCGTCAGACGCGCACGCACGTCAGGCGAACGGATGGCGGAGACCAGCGCCTTGTTCACACGCTGGACAATGGCCTCCGGGGTCTTGGCCGGCAACACCACGCCTTGCCAGGTACCCGAGGCAAAGCCCTTGGCGCCCTGCTCGGCCAGCGTCGGCACATCGGCAATCAGCGGCATGCGGGTTTCCTTGGAAATACCCAGCAGCTTGAGCTTGCCGCTTTGCACATGCGGGTAGGTGGCCAGCATGCCGTTCATCAGCACCTGGGTCTGGCCGGCGACGGTGTCCTGCACCGATTGCACGCCGCCCTTGTAAGGCACATAGACCCACTTCGCACCCGTCAGGCGGGCCAGTTCCACGCCGGCCAGATGCGGCGCGCTGCCCGTGGCCGTCACGGCGAAATTCAGATCCTGCTGCTTCGACAGCTCCACCAGCTCCTTCAAGTTATTGGCCTTCACGCTGGGATTCACCACCAGCATGTGGGGCGAGTAGGCCAGCATGGCCGCGCCGCGCAGGTCCTTGGAGGGGTCGAAGCTGAGCTTGGTGTAGACCGAAGGCGAAATCGCCAGCGCACCCAGGTCGGCCAGCAGCCAGGTGTAGCCATCGGGAGCGGCGCGGGTCACGAACTCCGCGCCCAGATTTCCGTTGGCACCGGGCTTGTTCTCGATGATCACCGTCTGCTTGAGTTCCTGCGAGATCACTTGACCGATGGAGCGGGCAATGATGTCGGAGCTGCCACCTGGAGGATAAGGAACCACCAGACGGATGGGTTTGCTGGGCCAGGGATCCGCCGCGAAAGCGGGAGCGGAAAGCAGGCTGACACCGGCGAGAGCCAAGGCTGAGCACAGAAAGCGTGAGCGGGAAAGCATTTGAAGTGTCTCCGTATAGTGGTCAGTCATCATACAACTAGACTTCTAGAAACTCACGCAAAAAATCCTAGGGGTAAACACGAACAGGAAAAAGCAATGGATGCGCGCCCCGCTCCCGTACACCGGGAACGCGGGCTCAGACCTCGATCAGGCAGGCAAAACGGGCTCGGGAAGTTGGCTCAGACGCTGAGCCAGGCGCAGGCGTTCACGCGAATTGGTCAGGTGAATGCGCATTGCCGCACGCGCGGAGTCGGCATCCTGGCGCTCGATGGCCGCATAGATCTCTTCGTGCTCGCGGTTGACGCGGCGCAGGTAGTCGGGGTCGCGCGCCGGCGTATGGATGGACGCGATGCGGTTGCGCGGAATCAGCATGGTGCCGAAGTGCTGCAGGATGTCCTGGAAGTACCGATTGCCCGTGGCCTGGGCAATGCTCAGGTGGAACGTCAAGTCATGGCTCACGGTCTCGTTGCCCAGCGCGAAGTTGTGCTCGAACGCCTGCAATGCCTCGCGCATGGCGCGCAGATGACTGGCTTCACGCCGCTGCGCCGCCAGGCCCGCGGCTTCGGTCTCCAGGCTGATGCGCAGCTCCAGCACGGCCAGCACGTCGACCGACTCGCTGAGTTCATGCGCATTGAGTTGCATGCCCGGGCTTTGCCGCGTGGGCAGCACGAAAGTGCCTATGCCATGGCGGGTTTCAACCAGGCCGGAAGCCTGCAGCTTGGAGAGCGCTTCACGCACCACGGTGCGGCTGACGTCGTAGCTGCGCACCAACTCGGACTCGGTCGGCAGCTTGTCGCCCTCGTGCAGCAAGCCCTGGCGTATCTTGTGGTCGAACTCTTCCGACAGGAGGTTGGCCAGGCTGCGGCTGCCGCGGCTGGTCTTGCTGCGCAATGCAGAGCCCTCCGCAGGCAATAAAAATGCGGCAGATTGGGGTAATTCCGATGTCGGGATGCTCATGGCTCTGATGATAATTGGTTTTAGTTGTACGACAACATATCACTGATAATGGTTTAGTGCAGTACTTGGGTGACAAATTGGCGCCATTGAACGGGGCGTCTCAAAGTAAGCAGTCACCTTTTTACCGCGCCACCCGCGTGATGTGCTTTGGAATGGTTGCCGTGGACGCACGGCAAGACGCTCCAGAGGTGTCGTGATGAATTCAAAAATTGAAAGTAGCCGATGAGCAGCCCTCTTTATATCCGTATGCATGCTGCCGACAACGTGGCCATCGTGGCCAACGATGGCGGCCTTCCTGCGGGCACGGTGTTTCCCGATGGATTGCGTCTGGTAGACAACATCCCCCAAGGCCACAAGGTCGCGCTCGAAGACCTGGCCGAAGGCGCGGTGGTGCGCCGCTACAACGTGGTCATAGGCTATGCGCTGCAGGCCCTGCCGCGCGGCAGCTGGATCAACGAGCGCACGCTGCGCATGCCCGCGGCGCCGGAATTGGAAGGCCTGCCCATGGCCACGGTGAAGCCGCCCGCGTTGGCGCCGCTCACGGGCCATACCTTCGAAGGCTACCGCAACGCCGATGGCTCGGTGGGCACGCGCAACATCCTGGCGATCACCACCACCGTGCAATGCGTGGCGGGCGTGGTCGATACGGCCGTGCAACGCATCAAGAGCGAGCTGCTGCCCCGTTACCCGAATGTCGACGACGTCGTGGGCCTGGAGCACAGCTACGGCTGCGGCGTGGCCATCGACGCGCCCGACGCCATCATTCCCATCCGCACGCTGCGCAACATCAGCCGCAACCCCAATTTCGGCGGTGAAGTGATGGTCGTGAGCCTGGGCTGCGAAAAGCTGCAGCCCGAGCGCCTGCTGCCAGCGGAGGCGCCGCTGCTGCCGATGCAGCGCCTGGGCACGGCCCCTGCCCTGCCTGCGGCCGACAGCGCGCTCGACGTGGTCTGTCTGCAGGCCGAGGAGCATGTGGGCTTCATGAGCATGATCGACTCGATCGTGCGCCAGGCCGATGTGCATCTGCAGCGCCTGAACCAGCGCCGGCGCGAGACCGTGCCGGTCAGCGAACTGGTGGTGGGCGTGCAATGCGGCGGCAGCGACGCATTCAGCGGCGTCACGGCCAACCCGGCCGTGGGCTACGCCACCGACCTGCTGGTGCGCGCCGGCGCCAGCGTGATGTTCTCGGAAGTCACCGAAGTGCGCGACGGCATCGACCAGCTGACTTCACGTGCCAGCACGCCCGAAGTCGCCCAGGCGATGATCGACCAGATGGCCTGGTATGACGCCTACCTCGCGCGCGGCCTGGCCGATCGCAGCGCCAACACCACGCCGGGCAACAAGAAAGGCGGGCTCTCCAACATTGTCGAGAAAGCCATGGGCTCCATCGTCAAGTCGGGCTCGACGCCGATCACGGGCGTGCTCGCTCCGGGCGAGAAGCTCAAGGAAAAAGGCCTGATCTACGCGGCCACGCCGGCCTCCGACTTCATCTGCGGCACGCTGCAGCTCGCGGCCGGCATGAACCTGCACATTTTCACCACCGGCCGCGGCACGCCCTACGGCCTCGCCGCCTGCCCCGTGATCAAGGTGGCGACGCGCAGCGACCTCGCGCGCCGCTGGCACGACCTGATGGACGTGAACGCCGGGCGCATCGCCGACGGCGACGCGACGATCGAAGACATGGGCTGGGAGCTGTTCCATCTGATGATAGAGATCGCCAGCGGCCGCAAGAAGACCTGGGCCGAGCACTGGAAGCTGCACAACTCCCTTGTGCTCTTCAACCCAGCCCCAGTGACCTGATAAAGACACCCCTGCACGCCTGAGCCTACAGGCGGCATTTCATTTCAACCAGGAGACAAATCTATGCAACGTCGACAACTACTCAAGGCCGCGGCCGCCCCGCTGGCCCTGGCCTGCATGCCTGCAGCAGTCATGGCACAGAGCAACTGGCCCAAGGCCAAGGTCATCACCTATACCGTGCCTTTCGCCGCAGGCGGCACCACGGACCAGCTGGGACGGCTGATTGCCCAGCAACTGGGCCCCGCTCTGGGCACGTCGGTGATCGTCGAAAACAAGGCCGGCGCCGGCGGCAGCGTGGGCTCCGAACTCGCGTCGCGCACCGCGCCCGATGGCTTCACCATCCTGGGCGGCACGATCAGCTCGCACGCCATCAATGTGAGCCTGTACCCCAAGCTGGGCTACGACCCGATCAAATCGTTCACGCCGATCACGCTGATCGGCACCAACCCGCTGGTGCTGGTCGTTCCGGCCAACAGCCCGTACAAGAGCCTCAAGGATGTGCTCGAAGCCTCGCAGAAGAAGTCGGGCGGCCTGTCGTCGGCCTCGGCCGGCGCGGGCACGTCGCAGCATCTGGCGCTGGAAATGCTGGCCTGGAAGTCGGGCGTCAAGTTCACCCACGTGCCGTACAAGGGCAGCGGCCCGGCCATCCAGGACGTGATGGGCGGTCAGGTCGACATGATGTTCGACACCACCGTGGTCGCGGCGCCGCACATCCAGAGCGGCAAGTTGCGCGCGCTGGCGGTGACTTCCAAGCAGCGCATCGACTCGCTCAAGGACGTGCCCACCGTGGCCGAATCGGGCCTCAAGGGCCTGGGCGACTTCGAAGTCACGTCGTGGCAGGCGATTTTCGCGCCGACCAACACGCCCGATGCCATCGTCCAGCGTCTGCACCAGGAAATCGCCAAGATCCTGGCCACGCCAGACATGCAGGGCCGCCTGAAGACCATGGGCATGGAGCCGTCGACGCTGTCGACGACCCAGGTCGCCGCATTCCAGAAGGCCGAAGTGTCCAAGTGGGCGACCGTGATCAAGGAAGCGAACGTGAAAGTGGATGGTTGAATGCCAACCCTGCCTTGCCCACAAGCAAAAAAAAGCGCCTCACGGCGCTTTTTTTTATGGGCCCGTCATTCAGGACTGAGCGAGCTCGGGTGCGCGGAACAGGGCCGCGACCTTGCGCTTGGACTTGATCGATGGGCGTGCCGCGGGCTGGCGCGTATCGTCCCAGGTCGCGGCGGGGGCCGCGGCCGAAGCCACGTAAGGCCGGTCGAAGAACGGATCGGCCGCAGGGCGCGAGGCCGGGCGTGTGGAACGCGGGGCCGGAGCCGGACGACCGACGACGCCACGCGCCGAGTCTTCGCCTTCACCACGCCAGGCGCGGCGGCCGTCGTTCATGCGGCCTTGCTGACGCGGCTGCTCGAGTTGCAGCGCCTCGATGTCGATCTTCTTCTTGATCAGCTTTTCGATTTCGCCGACCTGGCGCGCGTCGCGCGAGGACACCAGCGTCACCGCCAGGCCCGATGCGCCCGCGCGGCCGGTGCGGCCTATGCGGTGCACGTAGTCTTCGGCGTTGAACGGCACGTCGTAGTTGAACACCGCGGGAACGTCCTTGATGTCCAGGCCGCGCGCGGCGACGTCGGTGCAGACCAGCAGGTCGACATTGCCGGCCTTGAAGGCGTCGAGCGCCTTGAGGCGTTCGTCCTGGCTCTTGTCGCCGTGCAGCGCCGTGGCGCGCAGGCCGTCACGCTCGAGCGTGCGCGTGAGCCGTGCGCAGCCCAGCTTGCTGTTCGAGAAAATGAAGGCCTGGCGAATGCCGCGTTCCTTGAGGATCTTGTGAATGGCCAGGCGCTTCTCGTCTTCGTCGGCGGCGCTGAAGAAGCGCTGCTCCACGGTCGACGCGGTTTCGTTGGGCCGTGCCACTTCGATGGTCACCGGGTCCTGCAGATAGCTGCTCGCCAGGCGCTTGATTTCAGGCGAGAAGGTCGCGCTGAACAGCAAGGTGGTGCGGGTCTTGGGCAGATAGGACAGGATGCGCTGCAGATCGGGCAGGAAACCGATGTCGAGCATGCGGTCGGCTTCGTCGAGTACCACGTATTCCACCTGATTCAGGATGGCGTTCTTGGCTTCGATGTGGTCCAGCAGACGACCGGGCGTGGCCACCAAGACTTCGACGCCCTTCTTGAGCTCCAGCGTCTGGGGCTTCATGTCCATGCCGCCGAACACCACCATGCTGCGCAGCTTGGTGTGCTTGGCGTACAGCGCGATTTGCTGGGCGACCTGGTCAGCGAGCTCTCGCGTCGGCAACAGCACCAGCGCACGCACCGGATGGCGCGCGGGCGAGGTGGAACTGTTTTCGTGCTTGAGCAGACGCTGCAGCAGCGGCAGCGAGAAAGCCGCCGTCTTGCCGGTACCCGTTTGGGCGGCGCCCATCACGTCCTTGCCGGTCAAGACAACGGGAATGGCCTGCGCCTGAATGGGCGTCATGGACTCATAGCCCATCTCGGCAACAGCACGGGCCAGGGGTTCCGACAGGGATAAATTGGAAAAAGAACTTGTCATTTAGCCTACTATTGTCGCACCTAGCGGCGAACCCACCTATTTGCCCGGGCGATTCAAGGGCTTCATGCGCTGCTTATGTGCGACAAACGCCTGCAAGAAGGCGTGTCTGGCGTCACAGTTGGCGGGCGCTGAACGTGTCGCAACCCTTGAGTTCTCCGCGCTGCAGACCGCTCTGGAACCAGCGCTGACGCTGCGCACTCGTGCCATGCGTGAAGCTGTCGGGCACGACAGCGCCGCCCGCGGCGCGTTGCAAGGCATCGTCGCCGATCTTCGCCGCGGCGTTCATCGCCTCTTCCACATCGCCCTGCTCCAGTATCTGGCGCGCATCCTGCGCATGGTGGGCCCAGACGCCGGCCAGGCAATCTGCCTGCAGTTCGAGCCGCACCGACAACTGGTTTTGTTCGGCCTTGCTGACGCGTCCGCGCATGCTGTCGACCTTGTCGGTGATGCCCAGCAGATGCTGCACATGGTGGCCGACTTCGTGTGCGATCACATAGGCCTGGGCGAAATCGCCGGGCGCGCCCAACTGGTTCTTGAGCGTCTGGTAGAAGCCCAGGTCGATATAGACCTTTTGGTCAGCAGGGCAATAGAACGGCCCCATCGCGGCCTGGCCCGTGCCGCAGGCGGTCTGGGTCGCGCCGCGAAACAGCACCAGGCGGGGTTGCTGGTAGTTGCCGCCATTCTTGCGGAACAGGTCGCCCCAGACGTCTTCCGTGTCGGCCAGCACGGTCGATACAAAGCGCGCCATGGTGTCGTCGG
The DNA here is from genome assembly GCF_018413525.1 of Acidovorax sp. CCYZU-2555. Classification (GTDB taxonomy): domain Bacteria; phylum Pseudomonadota; class Gammaproteobacteria; order Burkholderiales; family Burkholderiaceae_C; genus Comamonas. The sequence continues at coordinate 1,504 of NZ_JAHCDD010000024.1, read as the reverse complement.
CCGGCGCCCGGCCCGCAGGCGCGGGCTGCTGCACGGCCACGGGGCTGCCGCCGCCGCTGAGCATGCCCAGCAGCGTCAGCGGGTTGATGCCCAGCACCCAGCCGCCGATCAGTGCCACGACGATGGTGCCTATGCCTATGCTGCGCCCGCCGAAGATCGGCGAGCCGCCGCCCTGGCCGCGTCTGTCTTCGATATTTTCCGATTCACGGTTGCCGTCCCAGCGCATAAGAACTCCTTTGGCGCCGGCATGCGCGGCGCGATCAACGGCATATTACGTCGCCGCAGGCCGCCGCGCTGCGGTCCCTGTCCGAAATGCCCGCAAGCAGGCCGACGCTCCTACAAGCACGCGCGACTTGACCTGTGTACATTCGAGGCCATGCACCACCTCACTGCCAGTCGCGCAGCGCTGCTGCGGATGATTCCGCTTGAACGTCATGGGGCCTTCACCCGCGCGCGCCTGGCTGCGGTGATCGGGGTGCGCGCATGAAGCCGTCACCGCCGCTGCCCGACCGCCCGCCGCCCCTGCCCGAACACCGCCCCTGGAGCCTGCGCACGCAGATCGCCGTGGTCTTCGGCAGCCTGGCCGCACTGGTCGCCGTGCTGCTGTCGCTGGCCTTTGGCGAGCTGCTCAAATGGCGCATACAGCAGGAGGCCGCGGCATCGCTGCACATGGTCGCCCACAATGCGGCCAAGGTGCTGGCAGAAGGTCTGTTCGAGCGCAGCCGGCTGATGCAGGTGCTGGGCTCGTCCCAGGACCTCTGGGAAAAAGGCATAGATGCACCGGAAGTCCTGCCGCTGCTGCAACGCATGCATTCAAGCCGGCCTTACAGCCGCTGGATAGGCGTGGCCGATGTGCGCGGCAACGTCGCGACCGATTCCAACAACATCATGCAGGGCAAGAGCGTCGCCGACCAACCCTGGTTCCAGGCCGGGCTCAAGGACTTGTACGTGGGCGATGTCCATGCTTTTCCCGGGCTGGCTGACAGGCTGCCGCCGAGCAGCAATGGCGAGCCGCAGCGCTTTCTCGATTTTTCCGCGCCCATCTACCGCAATGGCGAGACCGTGGGCGTGCTGGGCCTGCATCTGAGCTGGGACTGGGCCCGCGATACGCTCGAAGAGCTGCGTCCGACCTATGCCGACCATGCGCAGATCGAGCTGTTCGTGTTCGACGGCGCTGGCGAAATCATCTATGGGCCCGACGGCCGCATCGCCCCCTATGTGGCGCTGGGCCAGAAGCTGCCGCGCACCGAACAGCCGTCGGCGAGCAGACGGGACAGCATGAAAGCCCCGGGCCTCGCGGGCCTGGCGCACTGGCAGGACGCCAGGACGCCGTTCCTCACGGCGGTAACGCGGCTGCCGGCGCGCAATCTCGCCAGCGACCTGGGCTGGCATGTGGTCGTGCGCCAGCCCACGGCAACGGCTTTCGTCGGCGCCGACACCGCGGTGCTGCAGGCGCTGGGCGGCGGCATCGCGGCCGCGCTGCTGGCCGCGCTGATCGCGTCGC
>NZ_JAHCDD010000023.1 GCF_018413525.1 Acidovorax sp. CCYZU-2555 | reverse complement strand
CTGGGCGATACCCTGTCATGGCCCGCGCGCTACCTGCCCCACAAGGAGGCGCTGGTCGCCTGGGACGGCGGCCAGCGCCGCGCCTGGACCTATGCGCAGCTCGACGCCGAAGTCAATCGCCATGCGCATGGCCTGCTGGCGCTGGGCATTGCGCGCGGGGATGTGGTCGCGGCCTTTCTCTATAACACGCCGGCCTTCGTGTTCATGCTGCTGGCCGCGGCGCGCATAGGCGCGGTGTTCAATCCCATCAACTACCGGCTCGCGCCCCAGGAGCTGGCGTTCATTCTGCAGGACGGCAACGCGCGCGCCCTGGTCTTCGAGCGTGAAGTCGCTGACGTCGTGGCGCGCACCCAGGCCTTGCTGGCCGATGACGGCGCGCGGCCCGCGCACTGGATCTATGCCGATGAAGGCGCGGCCGACGCCACGCCCGAAGGCGCGAGCGCACGTCTGAGCGAGCTGGCAGCGGGCCGCGGCAGCGATGCGCCGCAGGTGCCGGTCGACGAGACCGACCCCTGCATCCTGATGTACACCAGCGGCACCACGGGCCGGCCCAAGGGCGTGCTGCACACCCACCGCAGCAAGCTCGCGCACAACGCGCTGATGCACCAGGTGATGCAGCTGCGCCGCGAAGATGTAGGCCTGTCGGTCGCGCCGCTCAACCATACGGCCGAGCTGCACACCAGCTTCCTGCCGCGGCTGCAGGTGGGCGCGACGCTGGTGCTGCAGCGGCGCTTCGACGCCGCCGAAGCCTGGCGCCTGGTCGAGGCCGAGAAAGTCACGTTCTTCTTTGCCGCGCCGACCATGGTCTCCATGCTGCTGCACGAGCCCACGCTGGCCGCGCGCGACACGCAAAGCCTGCGTCTGGTCGAGTACGGCGGCGCATCGATGGCGCCGCACCTGATACGCGAATGGACGCGCCAGGTCGGCTCGGGCCTGGTGCAGGTCTTCGGCACGACCGAGATGGGGCCTTGCATGTCGGTGCTCTATCCGCACGAGCAGCTGTCGCACGCGGGCTCGGCCGGCCTGCCGGCGCTGAGCCATGACCTGATGGTCGCGCAGATTCCCGCCGATGGCAGCCCCACCGATCCGGCCGTGCGCTGCGCGGTCGGCGAAGTCGGCGAGATCCTGGTGCGCGGCCCCTGCATGATGGCCGGCTACCTCCACCGCGCCGACGCCAACGCGCGCGCGCTGGCCCATGGCTGGTACCACACGGGCGACATGGGGCATCTGGACGCCGACGGCTATCTGTGGATTCGCGACCGCATGGACTACATGATCAATTCGGGCGCCGAGAACGTCTATCCGCGCGAAGTCGAGGACGCGCTGGTCGAGCACCCGGGCGTGCTCGAAGTGGCCGTGGTCGGCGAAGCCGATGAACGCTGGGGCCAGGTGGTCGTGGCGCATGTGGTGCGCAAGGCCGTGGCCGATGCGGCCGACGCGGCACAGCTCGATGCCTTCCTGGTGCACGGCGATCGCCTCGCGGCCTACAAGCGCCCGCGCCGTTACCACTTTGTCGAGTCGCTGCCCAAGACCACCAGCGGCAAGATACAGAAACATCTGCTGCGCCAGCCCCACTGAGGTTCAGAGGCTGCAATACCCGGATCAAGGGCTCCTGCATTGGCTGCAGGGTCCTTTTTTTCGTTGTAATGACAGCAGACCAGGGGAGGACATCATGGCGCTGCCCGCACGCATCTTCGATTTGCACACGCACCTGTTCAATGCGCGCTATCTGCCGTTGGCCAGCGTCATTGCCCATGCGATGGGCCGCGATGCGAGCCCGCTGGCCCGCCAGGTCGCGCGCCTGCTGCAGGCCTTGACGGGTTCGGCCTATGCCGATGTACCCGTCGAAGCCGTGTTCTCGCAGGCCACAGAAGATACGCTGGAGCTCGAATGCCTGGAGCATATCTGGCGCATGGTCGAGTATGAGCTGCTGCTGGGCACGGGATCGCTCGAGGCTGTGGAGCAGGGCGCGTCGCCGCAGCTCGAGCAGTCGCTCGAAGCACCGGTGTTCGACCGCCTGCGCGCCTCGCAGTTCATGGACATCCTGCTGACACTGGACCAGATCGATTACGCCGCCGAAGGCTGGCCCGGCCCTCTCCCGCCCGAAGCCCAGGAGACCGCAACGCAGCAGAGCCCCGAGATGGCCGGGAGTTTCTCGGATTTTCTGCACTGGGCCGAGCGCGTGGTGCGCAAGGCCTTGTGGGTCGTGACCCGGCTGATGGACCCCCAGGCCTGGGGCGCGGCCGTCAATTACCCGGCCTTTTTCCTGACGCTGCTGCATTCCGAGGAGCAACTGCTGCAAAAGCTCTTCGCGAGCTATGGCGCGGGCCTGCCGCCGCTGCAGGCCGCGCACTATCTGCTCGACATGCAGATGGCCTTCGCCGGACAGGAAGCGCCGTTCTACCCGTTGCAGCCCGTGCAGGAAGACCGCATGCAGGCGCTGCAGCGCGCGCATCCGGCGCGCATCTTCGGCTTCAGCGCCTTCGATCCGCGGCGCGAAGACTGGCATGCGCGTGCGCTGCATTCGCTGGGCAAGGGCTTCGCGGGCTTCAAGTTCTATCCGGCCATGGGCTTCAAGCCTTTGGGCAATGAACCCGCCATACAGGCACGAGTCGATGCATTTTTCGACTTCTGCGTTGCGCGCGACCTGCCGGTGTTCGCGCATTGCACGCCCGTGGGCTTTCAGACGCGGCTGCGGCTGGGCGGCCATGCGCATCCGCGCCATTGGCGCGCGGTGCTGGAGCAGCCGCGCTGGCAGGCGCTGCGCCTGTGCCTGGGCCATGCGGGCGGCGGCAATCTGCGCAATGGGCCGCTGCATTCATGGGGCTGGTTCGCGCGCTCCGATGAGGAGTGGCAGCATGAAGACAACTTCGCGCGCATCGTGAGCGACCTGTGCACCAGCTGCCCGAATGTGTATTGCGAAGTCGGCTATCTGACCGAACTGCTCGAAGACGATGGCCTCGCGCGCTTCGACGCCAATCTGCAGCGCGCGCGCCAGGCCGCGCGCGCGGCGGGACGGCCGTTCGAGCTGCTCGACAAGATGGCCTACGGCTCCGACTGGCATATGCCCGAGGTGGTCACGCGCACGCGGCGTTATCTGGAGCTATGGCTTGCACTGATGGAAAAGCCCGCGTATGCGGGCTTTCGTGAGCCGTTCTTCTGGAAGAACGCCTACAGGTACCTGCGGCTGCCGCCGTGAAACTCAGTAAGGCTCGGCCTTGACCTTCATTTCGCTGTAGGCAACGATGCGCGAACCCTTGACCAGCCGGTAGCCCAGCCAGATCAGCAGGAACAGCGGCAGGCCGATATAGGTCGCCACCACGCCGCCCCAGTCGACGCGGTCCTGGATGAAGGCCTGGTAGTTCTGGCCCAGCGTAATCACCAGGCACAGCACGAACGCGAAGATGGGGCCGAACGGGAACGCGGCCGCGCGGTAGGGCAGCGCGGCCAGGCTCAGGCCCTGGGCTTCATAGCCCTTGCGAAAGCGGTAGTGGCTGATGGCAATGCCCAGCCAGGCGATGAAGCCCGTCATGCCCGACAGGTTCAGCAGCCAGATGTAGACCGCTTGCGGGCTGAAGATGTTGGTCAGGAAGCACAGCGCGGCCACGGCCGTGGTCGCCAGCAGCGCCATCAGCGGCACGCCGTTGCGGTTGACGCGCGCGAAGATGCGCGGCGCCATGCGCTGGCAGGCCAGCGTGTAGAGCATGCGCGTCGACGCATACATGCCCGAGTTGCCGGCCGACAGCACCGAGGTCAGCACCACGGCGTTCATCACGGCCGCGGCCGACAGCAGGCCGGCGCGCTCGAACACCAGCGTGAACGGGCTCACGCTGATGTCGCTCACGTCGTTGCGCAGCAGCTGCGGGTCGTTGTAGGGCAGCAGCAGGCTGATGATCAGGATGGCGAACACGTAGAACAGCAGAATGCGCCAGAACACCTTGCGCACCGCGCGCGGCACGTTGCGCGCCGGGTCTTCGGATTCACCGGCGGCGATGCCGATCAGCTCCGTGCCCTGGAACGAGAAGCCGACGATCATCGCCACGCCGATCAGCGCCGCAAAGCCGCCCGCAAAGGGCGCGTCACCCACGGTCCAGTTGGCGAGGTTGCCCCAGATGCCTTCGGGCGCGCCGCCTTGCAGTATGCCCAGCACCATCAGCAGGCCCAGCCCGATGAAGACGATCACCGTGACCACCTTGATGGCGGCGAACCAGTATTCGGCTTCGCCGAAACCTTTGACCGAAATCGCGTTGAGGCCGAACATCAACGCGAGGAACAGCGCGCTCCAGACCATGCCGTTGACGTCGGGTATCCAGTAGGCCATGACCAGCTGCGCGGCCACGAGATCGACGGCAATCGTCACCGCCCAGTTGTACCAGTAGTTCCAGCCCAGCGCGAAGCCGAAGCCTTCGTCGACATAGCGCGCGCCGTAGGTCGCGAACGAACCCGAGACCGGCAGGTGGGCCGCCATTTCGCCCAGGCTGGTCATGAGGAAATAGACCATCAGGCCGACGACCATATAGGCGAGCAGCGCGCCGCCCGGGCCGGCCTGGGAAATGGTGGCGCCCGAAGCCACGAACAGGCCCGTGCCTATGGAGCCGCCGATGGCGATCATCGACAGGTGGCGCGCCTTGAGGCTGCGGCGCAGGCCGGGTTCGGCCGGGCTGCTGGTAGGGGAAGCGTTGTCGCTCATTATTTTGATCCTGTGTTCCGCTGCGTTACGCCCGCGGGCAGGAACGCAAAAGGCCGCACTGGCGCGGCCCGGAAAAGCGGCATTGTGCGTGATTTGCACCGCCGTGGTGCTTCATTCCCCAAAATTCTTAATGGACTTGAGAGGAATTGAAGCGCCTGCCGCCGCGCATGGGGCGTGCTGGCCGAGGGCAGGGGCGCCCTTCGACAGGCTCAGGGCGAACGGTTATCCGCTCAGGGCGAACGGCCATCCGCTTATCGCTGCGCGGCAGCGACGCTGTCTCTTGAGCGCCTGAGGAAGGCGATCAGCCCAGCAGCAATGCGTCGTCGGCGAGCTTCTCGCCGCGCACCTTCTCGAACATCTTGAGCAGGTCGGGCACGTCGAGGCGCTTGCGCTCCTCGCCGCTGACGTCGAGCACCACCTGGCCCTGGTGCAGCATGACGGTGCGGTCGCCCACGTCGAGCGCCTGGCGCATGCTGTGCGTGACCATCATGGTCGTGAGCTTTTTCTCGGCGACGATGCGCGCCGTGAGCTGCAGCACGAAGTCGGCGGTGCGCGGGTCCAGCGCGGCCGTGTGTTCGTCCAGCAGCAGGATGCGCGACGGCTGCAGTGCGGCCATCAGCAGACTGACGGCCTGGCGCTGGCCGCCCGACAGCAGGCCTATGCGGTCCGACAGGCGCTTTTCGAGGCCCAGGCCCAGCGTCGCCAGGCGCTCCTGGAATACTTCGCGCATATTGGCCTGCACGGCGCGCGTGAGCCGGCGGGGCGCACCGCGGCGCTGGGCCAGGGCCATGTTTTCCTCGATGGTCAGGTCTTCGCAGGTGCCGGCCATGGGGTCCTGGAAGACCCGGGCCACGCGCTCGGAGCGCGACCAGACGGGCAGGGCGGTCACGTCCTGGCCGTCGATGACGATGGTGCCGCCGTCGACGCGCTGGTCGCCCGAGACGGCGTTGAGGAAGGTGGACTTGCCCGCGCCGTTGGAGCCGATGACGGTCACGAACTGCCCGGCCGGAATCTCCAGCGACAGGCCGCGCAGCGCGCGGGTTTCGATCGGCGTGCCGGGGTTGAAGGTAAGAACGATGTCTTTTGCACTCAGCATGGAATCTCCGACCGACTTATCGCGGCTTGCGCTTGGACAGCTTCTGCTTGAGCTGCGGGATGACGAGGGCGACGGTCACGAGCACGGCGGTGACCAGGTTCAAATCCTGTGCCTTGAGGCCGATGAAATCGCTGTTGAGCGCGGCCGCAATGAAGAAGCGGTAGACGATGGCGCCCAGCACCACGGCCAGCGTCGCATAGATGATGCGTCGCGAAGGCAGCAGGCTTTCGCCGACGATCACGGCCGCCAGGCCGATGACGATGGTGCCTATGCCCATCGAGATGTCGGCGCCGCCCTGGGTCTGCACGAACAGCGCGCCGCCCAGGCCCACCAGGCCGTTGGAGACCGCCATGCCCAGCAGGATCATGCCGCCGGTGTTCACGCCCTGGGCGCGCGCCATGCGCGCGTTCGAACCGGTGGCGCGAATCGCCAGGCCGCGTTCGGTCGAGAAGAACCAGTCCATCGCGAGCTTGGCGATCAGCACGATCACGGCCAGGATCAGCGGGCGCGCGACGTAGTCGGGCATGCCTTCGGGCTGGAGCATGGTGAACAGCGTCGCGTCATTGATCAGCGGCACGTTGGGGCCGCCCATGATGCGCAGGTTGACCGAATACAGCGCGATCATCATCAGGATGGACGCGAGCAGGTCCATGATCTTGAGCTTGACGTTGAGCCAGCCCGTGAGCATGCCCGCGGCCGCGCCCGCGGCCGTCGCGGCCAGCGTCGCGAGCCAGGGGTTGGTGCCCGTGGAAATCAGGATGGCGCAGACCGCGCCGCCGAGCGGAAAGCTGCCGTCCACGGTGAGGTCGGGAAAGCGCAGCAGCCGGAAGGAGATGAAGACGCCCAGCGCCACCAGGCTGAAGATCAGGCCGATCTCGATGGCGCCAAGAAATGAGAAAAATGACATGGGGAGTGCGGTTGCGCCCGCAGGCTGGGTAAAAACAATGGCAGGTCCGTGCATAGTACGGTACCTGCCATATGGAAGCCCCCACCGGGCTATATACCCGGGTGGTTGTTTACTGGATCACTTGCGCGGCCGACTTGACCAGCGCGTCCGACAGCTTCACGCCTTGCTTCTCGGCGGCACCGGGGTTCACGAACAGCTCCATCTTGGTGCTCACCTCGGGCTTGATGTCGCCGGGCTTCTCGCCCTTGAGGATGCGCGCCACCATGCGGCCGGTCTGCTCGCCCAGGTCGCGGTAGTTGATGCCGTAGGCCGCGACTGCGCCGCGCTTGACGGAATCGGTGTCGGAAGCGACCAGCGGGATTTTCGCATCCTGGCCGACCTTGACCAGGGCTTCGTAGGCCGAAACCACGTTGTTGTCGGTGTTGGTATAGATCACATCGACCTTGCCGACCAGGCTGCGCGCGGCGCTGCTGACGTCGACCGAGCGCGGCGCCGCGGCTTCGACCAGGGTCAGGCCCAGCGTGGGCAACAGCTTCTGCATCTCCTTGACCACCACCATCGAGTTCGCTTCGCCGGGGTTGTAGACGATGCCCACGCGCTTGGCGTTGGGCACGACCTGCTTGACGAGCTGCATCTGCTTGTCGAGCGCGAGCAGGTCGGAAACGCCGGTCACATTGCCCTTGCTCGGCTCCCAGCTCGCGACCAGCTTGGCGGCGACGGGGTCGGTCACGGCCGAGAACACCACGGGCACGGCCTTGGTCGCGGCGACGACGGCCTGGGCCGAAGGCGTGGCGATGGCGACGATGGCGTCGGGCTTGTCACCGATGAACTTGCGCGCGATCTGCGCGGCGGTGCCGGTATTGCCCTGGGCGCTCTGGTATTGCCACTTGAGGTTCTTGCCGGTTTCGAAGCCTGCATCCTTGAGTGCGGCCTGCACGCCGTCACGCACGGCGTCGAGCGCGGGGTGTTCGACGATGGCGGTCACGGCCACCGATTTCTGCTGGGCATGCACCGAAGTCATCGATGCCAGTGCCAGAGCCACCGCGCCCAGAGGCGCCAAGGACAGGAATTTCATTTATATCTCCACCGCTGAATGAATGTTGTGCTCCGAACGAAGCCTGTCTTCGAAGTCTACTGCAGCACAGCAGCCTTGCGAACGAGTCGGACCCCCGTGGTTTCACGGTGCGCGCAGGCCGGGGTGCGGCCCGGCGATGAAAAAAGGCCTGCAGCGCAGGCCTTGGTTCACATGCCCGAATAGTTCGGGCCGCCGCCGCCTTCGGGCGTGACCCAGACGATGTTCTGCGTCGGGTCCTTGATGTCGCAGGTCTTGCAGTGCACGCAGTTCTGCGCGTTGATCTGCAGGCGCTGGGCGTCGCCGCCCGCCGCTTCGTCGGGAACGAACTCATAGACGCCGGCCGGGCAGTAGCGGCTTTCGGGGCCCGCGTAGCGCGTGAGGTTGACGCTCACGGGAACGCTGGCATCCTTGAGCGTCAGATGGGCCGGCTGGTTCTCGGCGTGGTTGGTGTTGCTGATGAACACGCTCGACAGACGATCGAAGGTCAGCTTGCCATCGGGCTTGGGGTAGACGATGGGCTTGCAGTCGGCCGCGGGCTTGAGGTAGGCGTGGTCGGGCTTGTCGCGGTGCAGCGTCCAGGGAATGTTGCCCTTGAGCACGAACTGCTCGAAGCCGTTCATGATGGTCGCGGTGGTCAGGCCCTTCTTGAACCAGGCCTTGAAGTTGCGGCTCTTGTTGAGCTCGGTGTACAGCCAGCTGTTCTCGAACGCGGTGACATAGCTGCTCAGCTCGTCGCCCTGGCGGCCGGCCTGTATGGCCTCGAACGCGGCTTCGGCGGCCAGCATGCCGGTCTTGATCGCGGCGTGGCTGCCCTTGATCCGGCTGACGTTGAGGAAGCCCGCGTCGCAGCCGACCAGCGCACCGCCGGGGAACACGAACTTGGGCAGCGACAGCAGGCCGCCGGCCGTGATCGCGCGCGCGCCGTAGCCAATGCGCTTGGCGGGCTTGATGCCCTTGGCTTCGTCGCCTTCGAGGTAGTAGCGGATGTTGGGATGGGTCTTCCAGCGCTGCATTTCCTCGAACGGGCTCAGATACGGGTTCGAGTAGTCGAGGCCCGTGATGAAGCCCAGCGTGACCTTGTTGTCTTCCATGTGATACAGGAAGGCGCCGCCGTAGGTGTCGGCCTTCATGGGCCAGCCCGCGGTGTGCAGCACAAAGCCCGGCTGGTGGCGCGCGGGGTCGATTTCCCAGAGTTCCTTGACGCCCAGGCCATAGGTCTGCGGATCGCGGCCTGCGTCGAGCTTGTAGCGTGCGATCAATTGGCGGCCCAGATGGCCGCGCGCGCCTTCGGCGAAGATCGTGTACTTGCCGTGCAATTCCATGCCCAGCTGGAAGTCGCCCGTGGGCTCGCCGTCCTTGCCGACACCCATGTTGCCCGTGGCCACGCCCTTGACCGAGCCGTCTTCGTTGTAGAGCACTTCGGCGGCGGGAAAGCCGGGGAAGATTTCGACGCCCAGGCCTTCAGCCTGTTCGGCGAGCCAGCGCACGACATTGCCCAGGCTCACGATGTAGTTGCCGTGGTTCTGGAAGCAGGCCGGCAGCAGCATGTTGGGCGTGCGCAGCGACGACTTCTCGCCCAGGAACACCATGGCGTCGTCGGTCACGGGCTGGTTCAGCGGCGCGCCGAGTTCCTTCCAGTTGGGAATCAGCTCGGTCAGCGCCTTGGGGTCCATGATCGCGCCGGACAGGATGTGGGCGCCGGGCTCCGAGCCTTTTTCGAGCACCACGACCGACAGTTCCTGGCCTTTTTCGGCCGCCAGTTGCTTCAGGCGAATCGCGGTGGACAGGCCGCCGGGGCCGCCGCCGACCACGACCACGTCGTATTCCATGGCCTCGCGGGGGCCGTACTGGGCCAGGATTTCATCATTTGTCATCGGGCGTCTCTTTTTGATTCAGATGGGTAGGCGTAACGCGGCGCACCTCGGCCGGGCGCGCTCCAGCAGCGGCTGATTCTATGCGCAGCGACCGCGCGTTCATGTCACCTGCGATTTTTTCTGCGCGCGCTGTCGCCTGTGTGGCCGCCGTTGTCCGCCGTTCCTGCGATGCTGTTCGGCAGGCCGAATACCGAGGATGTCCGATGAAAATTGAAATTCCGCGAGACAAGAAGCGGGTGCACGAACTGCGTTTTCCGGTGCGCTGGGGCGACATGGACGCGATGGGACATGTCAACAATGCCCAATATTTTCGCTATATGGAGACGGCGCGCATCGAGTGGATGTGCGCCATCGGCTGTCAGCCGGCGCCGCAAGGCCAGGGGCCGGTGATCGTCAATGCGTTCTGCAATTTCTACCAGCAGCTGGCCCATCCCGACCAGTTGCTGCTCACGACCTACGTCAGCGACCCGGGCCGCTGCACGTTCGAGAGCTGGTGCACGATAGAGCGCGAAAGCCAGCCGGGCGTGATCTGCGCGGCCGGCGGCGCGACCGTGATCTGGGTCGATGCGGCGCTGCAAAAGGCCAGCCCGTTGCCGGACTGGATGCGCGCGCTGGTGAGCTGAGCCGTCAGACCTTGGTTTTGGGAACGCGGCCCATCAGATAGAACTCGGGATTGGGCTGCATGCCGGCAAAGCTGGCCATGCGGTTCGACAGGCCGAAGAACGCGGTGATGGCCGCGATGTCCCAGATGTCCTCGTCATCGAAGCCATGCGGGTGCAGCGCCGCGAAATCGGCGTCGTCGATTTCGTGGCTGCGTTCGCTGACCTTCATCGCGAAGTCGAGCATGGCGCGCTGGCGCGGCGAAATCTCGGCCTTGCGGTAGTTGACCGCGAGCTGATCGGCGAGCAGCGGCTTCTTTTCGTAGATGCGCACGATGGCGCCATGCGCGACCACGCAGTACAGGCATTGATTGGCGGCGCTGGTGACGGTGACGATCATCTCGCGCTCGCCCTTGGTCAGCGAGCCTTCTTCCTTGAGCATCAGCGCGTCATGGTAGGCAAAGAACGCACGCCATTCGGCGGGCCGGCGCGCGAACGCGAGGAACACATTCGGAATGAAGCCGGCTTTTTCCTGCACTTCGAGAATGCGCGCACGGATGTCTTCGGGCAGGGCGCTGAGATCGGGGAAAGGGTAGCGGGATGGCATGGGTGATGTTCTGCTGAGAGGATGAACCCAGCTTAGACCGATGCAGCGTTCCCAGCCATGCGAACAATCCATAGGTTTCGCGGCCGTCAGGCGCTTTCATCCGGATGCCGCTGCTCTATTTGCCAACGTGCGCGCTCGGTTGCCTGCTGCAAACGGGCAATCAGTACCGTGCGCGGCGGCAAGTGGGTCAGGTATTCGGCGACGTGGATGCCTGACTTGTGCAGCTCCAGCAGCTCGATCTGCTCGCGTTTCTTACCGGTGCAAAGAATGATGCCCAATGGCGAGGCCTCCTGAGGCTCGCGTTCGTGCTGGTCGAGCCAGCGCAGGTAGAGTTCCATCTGCCCCTTGTAGGCAGGCTTGAACTCGCCGAGTTTCAATTCGACCGCCACCAGCCGACGTAGTTTGCGATTGTAGAAAAGCAGGTCGAGGTGGAAGTCTTCATCGTCGATCTGAATCCGCTTCTGCCGGGCGACGAAGGAAAAACCTGCGCCCAGTTCGAGCAGAAAAGATTCCATCTCACGGATGATCGCAGCCTCAAGATCGCTTTCCTGCCAGCTGTCCTGTAATCCCAGAAAGTCGAGGATGTACGGGTCGCGCATAAGCAGCGTCGGGGACATGCGTTGCGCGTCGCGCAGTGCAGCCAGTTCCTTTGCGACGGTCTCATCCGGCTTTTGCGACAGCGCAGTGCGTTCGTACAGCATGGAGTTGATGCGCTCGCGCAGCGTCCGTACGCTCCAGCGTTCGGCGCAGGCCATTTGCGCGTAATAGTCCCGCTGAAGCATGTCTTTCAGCGGTATCAGCGCGATGAAGTGGGTCCAGCTCAATTGTCGTAGCAGTGATACGAGAATTTGCTCGTCGGGGAAAGCATGGGAAAACTGCACCATCCGGCGCAGGTTTTTCTCGGCAAAGCCGCTGCCGTAATCTTTCACTAGTTGCGCCGCCAGCGTGGGCAGCACTTGCTTGCCATAGGCGCCGCGACGTCCGTCCAGAACTTGCGTCTCGATACGCTGACCGATGCGCCAATAAAGCATCGTCAGTTCGCTGTTTACCGCCGATGCCGCGCGCTGGCGTGCCGCCTCTATCAAAGAGCGGATATCGCCCAGCAGCGCCGATGGCGCTGCTGCCGGATGCGTTGATGTGTTGCGCCGGTTCATATGGCCACCTTCATCCGCTGTCATTCGTCCTTCATGCCAGGGCTTCGACCTTTCGACTGATCGCATCCTTCCAGGCACAGTGCAGCGAATTGGCGCCATCATGAACCAAAAAAAGCCCCCACAGGCGTATGGCCGGTGGGGGCGTGAGCACGGCGCTGGCGCTTAGTTGCCGGCCTTGAGCGCCGCAATCGCCTTGGCCACGCCTGCGCCGTAGGCCGGATCGGCCTGGGTGCAGTGGGAGATGTGCTTTTGCACGATGTGCTCCGACACGCCATTGATGTTGCGCGCCGTGTTGTCGAACAGGCGCTGCTGGGCGTCGGGCGTCAGCAGGCGGAACAGGTCGCCGGGCTGGGTGAAGTAGTCGCTGTCGTCGGCGCGGTAGTTCCAGCGGTCGGCCGCGCCGTTGAGCGCCAGCGGCGGCTCCTTGAACTCGGGCTGCTCCTGCCATTGGCCCTTGGTGTTGGGTTCGTAGGCGATGGTCGCGCCGAAATTGCCGTCGACGCGCATCGCGCCGTCGCGGTGGTAGGAGTGCACCGGGCAGCGCGGCGCGTTGACCGGAATGCTGTGGTGGTTCACGCCCAGGCGGTAGCGCGCGGCGTCGCCGTAGGCGAACAGGCGCGACTGCAGCATGCGGTCGGGCGAGACGCCGATGCCGGGAACGAGGTTGGCCGGCGTGAACGCCGACTGCTCGACATCCGCGTGGTAGTTGTGCGAATTGCGGTTGAGTTCGACCACGCCCACTTCGATCAGCGGATAGTCTTTCTTGCTCCAGACCTTGGTCAGATCGAAGGGGTGGAAGCGGTAGGTCTCGGCTTCGGCTTCGGGCATGACCTGCACGCACAGCTTCCACTTGGGGAACTCGCCGCGCTCGATCGCGCCCAGCAGGTCGCGCTGCGAGCTTTCGCGGTCGCCAGCGACCACGGCCGCGGCTTCGGCATCGGTGAAGTTTTCAATGCCTTGCTGACAGACGAAGTGGAACTTCACGTAGAAGCGCTCGTTCTGCGCGTTGTAGAAGCTGTAGGTATGCGAGCCGAAGCCATGCATGTGGCGGTAGTCCTTGGGAATGCCGCGGTCGCTCATGACGATGGTGATCTGGTGCAGGGCTTCGGGCAGGCCGGTCCAGAAGTCCCAGTTGTTTTCCGCCGAGCGCATGTTGGTGTACGGATCGCGCTTGACGGCCTTGTTCAGGTCGGGGAACTTGAGCGGGTCGCGGAAGAAGAACACGGGCGTGTTGTTGCCCACCATGTCCCAGTTGCCTTCCTCGGTGTAGAACTTCATCGCGAAGCCGCGGATGTCGCGCTCGGCATCGGCCGCGCCGCGCTCGCCGGCGACGGTGGAAAAGCGCGCGAACATTTCGGTGGTCTTGCCGATCTGCGAAAAGATCTTGGCCTTGGTGAAGCGCGTGATGTCGCCCGTGACGGTGAAGGTGCCGAACGCGCCCGAACCCTTGGCATGCATGCGGCGCTCGGGAATCACTTCGCGGTTGAAGTGGGCGAGCTTCTCGAGGTGCCAGATATCCTGCAGCAGCATCGGTCCGCGCGGACCCGCGGTCATCGAGTCCTGGTTGTTGGCAACGGGAGCGCCGGCGACTGTGGTGAGTTTGTTCATGCGTGGCCTTTCGTTATGGGGTGAAGCAGATTTCATTATTGAGGACAATCCGCGCGCTGCCACCGCCCGCGCGATTGCAAGTTTGCAACTGCGTCATAGGAATTTTTGTGACAGTTATCAACCCTGCGTCAGCTTGCGCACCAAATCGGCGGCCGTGGCCGCGCCATATTTGCGCATCAGGCGCGCGCGGTAGATCTCCACCGTGCGGTGGCTGATGCCCAGGGCCTTGCCCATTTCCTTGGAGGTCAGGCCTTCGAGCAGGCGCGCCGCGACTTCGCGCTCGCGGCCCGTGAGGCCGGCCTTGACGGGGCGCTGGGCGCTCAGGTCTTCGAAGCTCCAGACACCAGCGGCATGCGGATTGCCGCGTTCTAGCGTGCGGCCCGAGACATGGCACCAGAATGCCTCGCCCGTGGCGCGCTGCATGATGCGGCTGTCGGAGTACAGGCCGGTGGCGCTCAGTATGGGCGCCATGCGCAGGCCCAGGCGCTCGTATTCTTCGACCGAGGGGTAGAGCACCTGGAACGACTGGCCGATCAGCAATTCGCGCGAAGCGCCGAACATCGTGCACAACTGCTGGTTGCAATCGGTCATGATGCGGTTGCGGGAAATCGCCAGGCCCACGGGAGCCATCTCGAAAGCCAGCCGGTAATCTTCAGTCATAGGTGCCGTTCATAGTGCAAATCTTTACGGAAAACTACGTACTTTGCTACGTAGTATCCTAGCGCAAACCCCTTACCAGGAGACAAGAGTGAAAAAGCTTTACCCCTCAGCGGCGCAAGCGTTGCAAGGCGTGGTGGCCGATGGCCAGACGCTGGCCGTCGGCGGCTTTGGCCTGTGCGGAATTCCCGAAGCGCTGATCGATGCGCTGCGCGACAGCGCGGTACAGAACCTCACTGTCATCTCGAACAATGCGGGCGTCGACGGCTTCGGCCTGGGCAAGCTGCTCGAGACGCGCCAGATCAAGAAAATGATCTCGTCCTATGTGGGCGAGAACAAGGAATTCGAGCGCCAGTACCTCGCGGGCGAGCTGGAGCTTGAGTTCACGCCCCAGGGCACGCTGGCCGAGAAGCTGCGCGCGGGCGGCGCGGGCATTCCGGCGTTCTTCACCAAGACCGGCGTGGGCACGCTGGTCGCCGAAGGCAAGGAATTGCGCGATTTCGACGGCGAGACCTATGTGATGGAGCGCGCGCTGGTGCCCGACGTGTCGCTGGTCAAGGCGCACCGCGCCGACAAGAGCGGCAATCTGCAGTTCCGCCTGACCGCGCGCAACTTCAACCCTGCGGCGGCGACGGCCGGCAAGGTCTGCATCGTCGAAGTCGAAGAGGTGGTCGAAGTCGGCGAGATCGCGCCCGATGACATCCATCTGCCGGGCATCTACGTGCACCGCATCGTGCACAACCCGAACCCCGAAAAGCGCATCGAGAAGCGCACCATCACCGCAAAGCAAGGAGCCTGACCATGGCGTGGACCCAAGACCAGATGGCCGCGCGTGCGGCGCAGGAACTCGAAGACGGCTTCTACGTCAACTTAGGCATAGGCATTCCTACCCTGGTGGCGAACCACACGGGCGACAAGGAAGTCTGGCTGCAGTCGGAGAACGGCATGCTGGGCATAGGCGCGTTTCCGACCGAAGATCAGGTCGATGCCGATCTGATCAACGCCGGCAAGCAGACCGTGACGACCATTCCCGGCTCGGCGATCTTCGGCAGCGACCAGTCGTTCGCGATGATCCGCGGCGGCAAGATCAACCTGTCCATCCTGGGCGCGATGCAGGTCAGCGAAAAGGGCGACCTGGCCAACTGGATGATCCCGGGCAAGATGGTCAAGGGCATGGGCGGCGCGATGGACCTGGTGGCCGGCGTCAAGCGCGTGATCGTGCTGATGGAGCATGTCGCGAAGAAAAAGGACGGCACGACCGACCTGAAGATCCTGCCGCAGTGCACCTTGCCGCTGACCGGCGTGGGCGTGGTCGACCGCATCATCACCGACCTGGGCGTGTTCGACGTGACGCCTGAAGGCCTCAAAGTGGTCGAGCTGGCAGAAGGTGTGGCGTTCGATGAGGTCCAGGCCCAGACCGGCGTGACGCTGCTGCGCTGAGTCTTTCTTCGCTGCAATGACATACGGCCCGCAAGGGCCGTTCCATCTGGGGCTTGCATTGGCTTACATTTAGGGCCTGTCCCAATACACTCCAACGAATGTCAACAAGTGCTCTCCCAGACCCGGATGCGGTGCCGGACGATCTGCGCGACAGTGTGCATTTCCTGCGGGCGATCACGCAACTGGCCGAAAACGACAACGTCATCACGCACAGCCCGATCTTCACCGACAAGGGCATCAAGCTGGTCGAAAGCGGTGCGCGCATCGACAGCCGCCTCTATGACCGGCTGGTGCAGGCGCCGCTGCGCGAGGCGATAGACCACCATCTGATGGTCGACAACATGGTCTGCATCCAGTCCATCGAAGCCGAAGTCATGGTGCAGTGCGAAACCGTGGGCCTGGTGCGCAGCCTGGTCGAAGCGCTGGGCGGTGTAGACCGCCTGCTCACGCCGCTGCGCTTCATGCCCCTGCCCAGGCCGATTGCGTTCAAGCTGACGCTGATGCGCGAGCAGCGGCCCGAACTCTACGCCCACAGCCTGCAGATGATGCTGGTGGCGCTTTATCTCGCGGTCAAGGCCGGCTGGACCGAGCGCGAATGCGTTCCGCTGGCCGCGGCCGGGCTGCTGCACGATATCGGCATGCTCTACATGCCGCCGGCCTGGACCGATACCGAGCACAAATTGACGCCCGAGGAGCGCAAGCAGCTGGTCGCGCACTCGGTCACCGCCATGTGGGTGCTGCGCGAGCAGCGCGTCTATCCGCTGTCGGTACAGGTCGCGGTGCTGGAGCACCATGAGTGCATGGACGGCAGCGGCTACCCGCGCGGCCTGCAGGGCGAGCAGATTTCGGCGATGGGGCAGATGTTGATATTGGCCGAAGTGGTTTCGGCCTTCCACGAAAAGTATGCCGACATGGCGGGCTCGCGCCTGTCGCTGATGCTGCGCATGAACCACCGCCGCTATCCGCCCGACCTGGTGCGCAAGATCCTTCCCTTGCTCGCGGGAGAAGTCGACACCAGCCTCGAGATCGGGCCGCTGCTCGATGAAGTGCAGAGCTTGACCGCCTTGCTGGGCGAGGCGTTTGCGCGCTGGGGCCAGTTGCGCGCGCAGCTGCCCGCGTCGCTGCCGGCTTCGTCACCGTCGTTGGCCAAGACCCCGCCACGGCCTGTGGACCGTGCCGTGGTCTGGCTCGACGGGCGCCTCAAGGTGCTGGAAAAGGAACTGGCCCAGGCCGGCTCCCACCCCAAGCAGCTGCCCGATTTGCTGGGTTATCTGAAGGACGATCTGCAAGGCATGGCCGAACTGGCGCTGCTGCACCGCGAAGCCGTATGGCAGCTCGAATCGACGGCCAACAACTGTCTGCGGCGCTGGCCGCAACTGCTGGACCGCGCCACACCTGTCGAGCATGCGCTCGCTGCCTGGTGCCAGGCCGCGGGCCGGCATGTGGGCCCGCAGTCCGGCAAGGTCCAGCGCGAAGCGCCCGCGGAGCCGGCGCCTGAGGCCTTGCCCGAGCAGGCCGACGCACCGAGCGTCTAACCGCCATTCAGGGCGCGCGCGGCTTCTTGTTCGCGCCCTTGTTGCCCGACTGCACCGCTGCCCGGCCCTGGGCCAGCAGCTGGCTGCAATTGGCGTCGTCTTCAGCGCCTGGCACGGTGATGGGCACCAGTGCCAGCGCGACCGGCGCGATGGCAATCGCCGCCGCCGCCGCGCCCGCGCGCAGCAGCAAAGGCCCGGCCTGCGGCCCGACCTGGGGCTTGGAGAAGGGACCGCGTACATACAGCGGCGTGCGCAGCGAGAAGAACTTCCATTCGAGCGATTCGGGCTTGATCAGCAGATCGAGCTGCTCCTGCGCCAGATCGATGGTGCCCGTGGCCTCGACATTGGCTTCGGGCGTGGCAAGTTTCACCACGCGCGCCTGGGCCACGCCCTGGCGCACCGCGAAATCGGCGACCGCGCACTGCAGCTTGACTTCCTTGTCGTCGCCGAACAGCTTGGCGACCACGATGGAGCCTACGTTAAGCGCCGCGAGATCGAGCAGCTGGCGGCTCAAGGTGCCGTCGCGCACATAGAGCTTGAACTCGCCCGTGCTCGAGCCCAGCAGCTTGGCGATGGAGTTGCCCTGGGCGCTGAGCGCCACGGCGCCATCCATCTGGCCCAGACTCTTTTCCATCAACGCGACCTTGGGGAACAACGCCGACAGCTTGAGGCCGGCGACCGTTCCCTTGATCTCGCCCTGCAGCGGTTTCTTGTTGCTGTCGAGCACCACGACGGTGTCGAACTTGCCCTTGGCGACGCCGAAGCGCAGCGGATCGAGGCGCAGCACGCCGTCCTTGAGTATGGCGTGCGTGTTCAGCGCGTCTATGGGCAGGTTGTCCGAGCTTATGACATGCTTGCCATCGAATTTGAGATCGAGGTCCATCGCATTCCAGCGACCGATCTCGAAAGTCTTGTCGGGCAGTATCCGTGCGCCCGTGGCCCGGGCCTGCTGGGCCTTGGCTTCGGACGTGCCCAGCACCGGCACCAGATCGGCCAGGCGCAGCTGTTCGGAGCGCATGTTGCCGACCAGCTTGGCGCGTGGCTTGCCCGAGGTGTAGGCCAGGCTGCCCTGCAGATCGCTGCGGCCGACCTTGCCGCGGAAATCTTCATATTTCCAGACGGCTTTTCCGGGCTCCAGGCTGCCGGTCAAATGGCCGCGGGTGTCGAAGGTGGGCGTGTTGGGCAACACCAGTCCCGTGAGCGGATAGAGGTCGGCCATGCTGAAGCCTTCGAGCGTCACGTCGAAGTCCAGGCCCGACAGCGCCATGGGATTGGCCAGAATGCCTTCGGCCGTGGCCGCGATGCTGCCCGCGCGCGCCGAGAACTGCAGCGGATAGTCCACCTTGCGCTCACGCAGGCTCAGCACCGGGCCGGCCTTGCCCTGTCCCGTGACGTTGGCTTTGCCATAGCGGCCCGTGAGCACGAAGCCCATGCCGTAGGGGCTGTCGGCGGGCGCATCGTCTATGGTCGCCAGACGCGCGCGCACCGCCAGGTCGATCGTGCCATCGAGGTAGCCCAGCCAGCCTTGCTTGATCTGCAATTCGTCCACGTCGAACTGCCAGGGGTTGGCACTGGGTTCAGGGCGCTCGAACCGCCAGTTCGTGCTGCCGTCCTTGCGCCGCGCGACCACGATATCGGGCTCCTCGAGCACCAGCGTATCTATCTGCAGCTGGCGCGCGAGCAGCGGCCACAGCCGCAGCGAGGCGCTGGCGCGGGCCACGCTGCCCATGGTCGCGGGATCGCGCGCCGGCGGGGCGACGGCGGTGGTGTCGGCAACCGGTTGGGCCGCGGCGGCCTTGGCGTCGGTCTTGCCAGTCGCTTTGGCCGTGGCCGCAGCAAGCGCCTGGCGCGCGGGCAGGGCGGGCAGGCCCGTTACGGCCTTCGCGGGCGCTTCGGGGGTGGTGAAATCAAGCGGGTTGCCCAATGTCAGCTGTTCGGCGTGCAGCGTGACGCCGGGTATCCAGTGGCGCCAGCCGGTGTCTAGCGGCTGCGGCCACTGCCATTGGGCGGTCAGCGGCCCGGCGATGGAGAAACTGCGGCCCGTAGCCTCGCTGACTTTCTGTTCTATCCAGGGTTTGTAGCGGTTCAGGTCGGCATAGATGATGAACAGAATGGCCGCGACCAGCAACGCCAGCAGCAGCGCGACGATGGCGCCCACCCAGCGCAGCGCGCGCTGGCGTTTGCGTCGTACGGGAGGCTGGACTGCAGAGGTGTCTGGGTGTTCTTGTGGAGTCATGCGCGGCAAAGGGGAAATCAGTCGAAAAAGCGCGGATCCGCGCGGGCAACCGTCCTCGGTTGCAGGATGAATGCATCCTAGTCCCGCAGGACGCGGCATCCAAGCGCGGGGCAGACGCTCGCGCCATTGGCTTACAGAAAAAGCCCCGTAGAGCCCTGTTCCAGGCCCGCGCACAGGCCGCGCACCGGCGGCAACGGGGCGAACAGGCCCTAAAATCACGCCGCCATGCACAACCCGCACGATCCCAAAGTTCTGCCCATGCGCGCCGGCGTCAGCCCCAGCTGCATCGCCCTGCCCAACCAGGTCGACGGCAGCATTCTCGATTTCCTGGCCGAACGGCTGCCCGCGGTGTCGCGCGCCGATTGGCAGGCGCGCATGGAGGCCGGCGACGTGGTCGATGAGCACGCACAGCGCGTGCTGCCCGCGCGCCAGATGGTGCCAGGCCTGCGCCTGTACTACTACCGCACGCTGGAGAACGAAGCCCCCGTGCCGTTCGAAGCCCAGGTGCTGTTTCGCGATGAACATCTGCTGGTGGCCGACAAGCCGCATTTCCTGCCCGTGGTGCCGGCCGGGCGCTACCTGCAGCAAAGCCTGCTGGTGCGTCTCAAGCGCGCGTTCGACCTGCCCGACCTGTCGCCCATCCACCGCATAGACCGCGAGACCGCGGGACTGGTGCTGTTTTCGACACAGCGCGCCACGCGCGGCCTCTACCAGGGAATGTTCCGCGACCGCGCGATCGACAAGACCTACGAAGCCGTGGCGCCGTGGCGCGCGCATCTGGCGTTTCCGCGCGAGCACGCGAGCCGCCTGGAGGAGAGCGCGCAGTTCTTTCGCATGCACGAAGTGGCCGGTGCGCCCAACAGCTTCACGCGCATGGAGGTGCTGGAGCAGGCCGGCGACTGGGCGCGTTACCGGCTGATGCCGGTGAGCGGCAAGCGCCACCAACTGCGCGTGCACATGGCGGCGCTGGGCCTGCCGCTGGTCGGCGACACGCTGTACCCCGAAGTCAACGACGCGCCCGAAGGCGATTTTTCGCGGCCGCTGCAGTTGCTGGCTCGCTCGCTGGCTTTTCGCGACCCGCTGACGGGCGCGCAGCGCGGTTTCGAAAGCCAACGGAGCTTGAACCCGCTGCCCTGAAAGAATGCTGCGCTGCGGGCAAGCCTCGCTTCAGGAAAGCGCGAGGATGTGGTGGAATAGCTTTGCGCTGGTCGTCAGCGTTTTTTGGGGACATTCTCATGAAGCAATTCGTTGCACTGGCCGCATTGGCCTTGGCCGCCAGTCTGAGCCTGGCGGCAGACAAGGTTCCCACGCCGCAGCAAAAGCTGATGGGCACCTGCAATACAGAAGCCACGGGCAAGAAAGGCGATGAACGCAAGGAGTTCATGAAGTCCTGTCTCTCGGACGGCAAGAAACTGCAGCAGGAGCGCATGAAGCTGTGCAACACCCAGGCCACGGGCAAGGCGGGTGATGAGCGCAAGGCCTTCATGGGCCAGTGCCTGAAGAAATAGCGTTGCATGCAGGGCCGCCGCGCGCGCGGCCCGTTGTGTTCCCGGCGCAGGCGCAGCGTGCGGGACGGGCGGTGGCGCTTTCTTGCAGCCTGCCGCAAATAGTCGAAGGCCCGCGCCATCCGCGCCGGCCAATATCTGGATTTCTCTGCGAAACCGATGAAAGTCGGGCCCTGCTCGCGGCCTTATTAATTCCTCCGGCTCTGTGCGAGGCGATTTCCCGCAATGGGTGATTGCCCGTGCGCGCAGGGCCGGCGCGAAAGACACTTTTTCTGTCTGCACATGCGATTTCGTTTTTCGCGACGACGGTCGTCGCACCAAGAGATGATTTTTTGTTAATCATTCTTTGGTGTCTAATACTTTAAATCAATCGGAATTTCTCCATTTATATTTGAGTAATTCGGGTCGCTTGGCGCGCTGATTTGTAGGCCGTAGGCTATTTATCACAACGCATAATTGAAAATAAGTAGGTAATAGGCGTGGTGGATTGATTTTCTTAATAGCGTCGTGAATGCAGGTGCGCTCAGAGGGCGTGAGGCCTCTGTCATGTGGATCATGGTGGTTTTCTATGGGTTTTGTTACAGAATAAGAAATTTCTCACGTCTTTCGTTTCCATGAGGCGGTTTTATATTTTTGAGAAATTGGGTTAATCTTTATTTCAAATTTCCTGATTTTCTTTTCGCCTCGTTTTTGGAGATGACATGAACTTCCTTGCGAAAACTGCACCGCTGCGCCAAGAAGGCGTTCTCAGCCAAGGCGTGGAGTTTTCCAAGGAGTTGCCGCTCGCAGAAGCGAGTCGGGTTTATCTGGATATCAGTCCGGCGGACGTGTGGAATTTCAGCCGTGTCGGCAATGATTTGGTGCTGGTCGTCTGCGGCGAAGTGGTGCGGATCGCGGGATTCTTTCTCCCCGAAGCCCAGAGCCAGCTGTTTTTGCGCGGAGCCGAAGGCGAGGCCTTGGCGGTGCAACTGCAGAGCGTGGGCCTTGATGGCGGAATCATCGCGCGCTTCATTCCGCTGCTGGACGCCGCGCCGTTCGAATCGCTGACGGCGCCGCTGGCCTGCGTGATCGCGCCGCAGGCCAGCTCCGGCCTTGCCGAGTCCGCCGCCGGGTTGTCGACAGCGGGCAGCGTACTGGGCGCGGTGCTGCTCAGCGCCGCGGTGGTGGGCGTGGCCTCGCGTTCGTCGTCCAGTTCCAATTCCACGCCGCCTGTACCTCCCGTGCCCGACACCCGCGCGCCGCAGTTTCTCTCGGCTTCGGTCAGTGCCGATGGTGCACTGCTGACGCTGGCCTACGATGAGACGCTGGACGCCGCCCGGCCGCCGGCAGCAGCCAGCTTTGTGGTCCAGGTCAATGGCGTGGCGGTGGCCGTGACGGGCGTGAGCGTGGTCGGCAGCAACGTGGTGCTGACACTGGCGAGCCCTGTGCCTCAAGGCGCGGCGGTGTCCGTGGGATACACCGATCCGAGCGCGGGCAACGATGCCAACGCCATTCAGGACGCGGCCGGCAACGATGCGCTGAGCCTGCCGGCCACCGGCGCCGCCAACCCGGGGGGAGTGGATCCCGGTGGCGACAACCGGCCCCCGGCGTTTGTCTCCGCCGCGACCAGCGCCGACGGCACTACGCTGGCGCTGGCCTATGACGAAGCCCTGGACCCCGCGAATCCGCCCGCTGCCGGCAGCTTCGTGGTCACGGTCAATGGCGTGGCGGTGGTCGTCACGGGCGTGAGCGTGGTCGGCAGCACGGTGGTGCTGACGCTGGCCACGCCGGTGTCGCAGGGCGCGGTGGTGACCGTGGCCTATGCCGATCCATCGACGGGCAATGATGTCAGCGCGATCCAGGACGGCGACGGCAACGATGCCGCGAGCCTGGCGCCCACGGGTGTCGACAATCGTGTGTCCGATACAGTCGCGCCCAGCTTTGTCTCGGCGGCGCTGGGCGCCGGTGGCAGTGCGCTGGTGCTGACGTATGACGAAGCCCTCGATGCGGCGAATCCGCCCGCTGCGGGCAGCTTCGTGGTCACGGTCAATGGCGTCGCGGTGGCGGTCAGCGGTGTGAATGTGGTGGGCAGCACGGTGGTGCTGACGCTGGCTGCGCCGGTGGCCCAGGGTGCGGTCGTGACGGTGGCCTACAACGATACCTCGACCGGCAATGACGCCAATGCGATTCAGGACGCGGCCGGCAATGACGCTGTCAGCCTGCCGGCCACGAATGTGAGCAACGCGGCACCGCCCGACACCACGCCGCCCGTATTCGTGTCGGCCGCGACCAGCGCCGATGGCAGCGCATTGGTGCTGACCTATGGCGAAGCGCTCGATGCCGCCAACCCGCCGTTGGCGGGCAGTTTTGTCGTCACTGTGAATGGCGTTCCCGTGGCGGTGACGGGCGTGAGCGTCAGCGGCAGCTCGGTGGTGCTGACGCTGGCCGCGGCCGTGGTCAGCGGCGCGGCGGTGAGCGTTGCCTACGACGATCCCACGGCGGGCAACGATGGTCGTGCGATTCAGGATGCGGCCGGCAACGATGCGGCCAGCCTCGCGCCCACCAGCGTCAGCAATCTGGTTTCCGATGGCCTCACGCCGACCTTTGTCTCGGCCGCCACCAGCACCGACGGCGCGACACTGGTGCTGACCTACGACAAGCCGCTCGATGCGGGCCATCCCCCGGCCGTGGGCAGCTTTGTGGTCAATTCCAATGGCGTGCGGGTGCTCGTGACGGGCGTTTCGGTCACGGGCAGCAGCGTGGTGTTGACGCTGGCCAGTGCGGTGCCGGTGGGCGCGGTGGTCACGGTCGCCTACAGCGATGCGACGCCGGGCAACGATGTGAATGCCATCCAGGACGCGGCCGGCAATGACGCCGCCAGTCTTGCGGCCACGGGCGTGACCAACCTGGCGGTCGATGCCACGGCGCCAGCATTCGTGTCGGCCGTGACCAGCGCCGACGGCGCCACGCTGGTGCTGACCTACAACGAAGCGCTCGATGGCGCGAATCTGCCGGCTCCGGGCAGCTTTGTGGTTCAGGTCAATGGCGCCACCGTTGTCGTGTCCGGCGTGGCGATTGTCGGCAGCACCGTGCGGCTGACGCTGGCCACGCCCGTGCCTCAGGGCGCGGCGGTGACGGTCGCCTACAGCGATGCGACGCCGGGCAACGATGCGAATGCCATTCAGGACGCGGCCGGCAATGACGCGGCGAGCCTGCCGGCCACAAGTGTCAGCAATCTGGTGCCCGATGTGACGCCGCCGGCGTTTGTCTCGGCGACCACCAGCGCCGACGGCAATACGCTGGTGCTGACCTACAGCGAAGCGCTGGATCCGCTGCACCCGCCGGGCATGGGCAGCTTCGTGGTGCGCGTGAACGGCGTTGTTGTGACCGTGACCGGCGTCGGCATCGCCGGTGCGACCGTGGTGCTGGCGCTGGCCAGTCCGGTCACGAGCGGCGCGGCGGTGACGTTCGACTACAGCGATCCGTCGGGCGGCAACGATGCCAGCGCCATCCAGGATGCGCTCGGCAATGACGCAGCCACCCTGCTGGCGGCCAATGTCAGCAATCTCGTCCCCGACGGCCGGCCGCCGGCATTCGTTTCGGCCGCAACGAGCAGCGATGGCGGCTCGCTGGTGCTGACCTATGACGAAGCGCTTGCCGCGGGCAATCTGCCCGCGATGGCGCGCTTTGCCGTCACCGTCAATGGCGCAGGCGTTGCGGTCACGGGCTTGAACGTTGTGGGCAGCACGGTGGTGCTGACGCTGGCCACGCCCGTGCCGCGCGGCGCGGCCGTGACCGTGGCCTATGAGGACCAGGGCAATGATGGCGCGATACAGGATGGTGCCGGCAACGATGCGGCCAGCCTGGCGCCGACGCCGGTGAGCAATCTGGTGGCCGATAACATCACGCCGACGTTTGTTTCCGCCGCGACCAGCGCCGATGGCGGCACGCTGTTGCTGACCTATGACGAAACCCTTGACGCCGCCGCGCTGCCGGACGTGGGCCGCTTCGCGGTGAGCGTCGATGGCGTGACGGTGGGGGTCAGCGGCGTGAGAGTGGACGACCGCATGGTGGTATTGACGCTGGCGGCGCCCGTGCTGCGTGGCGCGGTCGTGACCGTGGCCTACGACGACCCGACGCCCGGCAATGACACCAGCGCGATCCAGGATACCGACGGCAATGACGCGGCCTCCTTGCTGCCGACCGCGGTGAACAATCTCGTCGCCGATACCGATGCGCCGACTTTTGTCTCGGCCGTGACCAGCTCCGATGGCGCGACGCTGGTGTTGGGCTACAACGAAGCGCTGGATGCGGCCAATCCACCGGCAGCGGCCAGTTTCGTGGTGACTGTCGGTGGCGTGGCCGTGACCGTCAGCGGCGTGGCCGTGGTCGGCAGCAATGTGGTGTTGACGCTCGCGGTGCCGGTCACGCACGGCGCCGCGGTGAGCGTGGCCTACAACGACCCCTTGCCCGGCAATGATCCCAGCGCCATTCAGGACGCAGCCGGCAACGATGCCGCGAGCCTGGCGCCTACCGGCGTGAACAACACCGTGCCCGACACCGGCGTGCCCGCATTGGTGTCGGCCGCGACCACGGCCGATGGGGCGGCGCTGGTGCTGGCCTACAGCGAAGGCCTCGATTCGGCAAATCCGCCCGCCGTCGGCAGCTTTGTGGTCAATGTGAACGGCGTACCGGTCGGTGTCACCGGCGTTGCCGTGGTGGGCAACAACGTGGTGCTGTCGCTGGCCACGCCCGTGCCGCACGGCGCGCCCGTGAGCGTGGCCTATGCCGACCCTTCACCGGCCAACGACGCGAATGCGATTCAGGACACCAGCGGCAATGACGCGGCGAGCCTGCCCACGACCGCGGTGAGCAATCTGGTGCCCGACAGCACGCCGCCCGCGTTCGTGACCGCCGCGACCAGTGCCGACGGCGCCACGCTGGTGCTGACCTACGACGAAGCACTGGACGCGGCGAACGTGCCCCCGCCCGGAAGCTTTGTGGTCAATGTCAACGGCACGGCCGTGACCGTGACCGCGGTGGTGGTCTCGGGCAGCAGCGTGGCGCTGACGCTGGCCAGCGCCGTGCCCAATGGCGCGGCCGTCACCGTCGCCTATGCCGATGCGACCCTGGGCAACGATGCGAATGCGATCCAGGATGCGGCCGGCAACGATGCGGCCAGCTTGCCGGCCACGGCCGTGGCCAATCTGGTGCCAGACATCACGCCGCCGGCATTCGTCTCGGCCGCGACCAGCGCCGACGGCACCACGCTGGTGCTGACCTACAGCGAAGCGCTGGACTCCGCCCACCCGCCAGCCGCCGGCAGCTTTGTGGTGAATGTGAATGGCGTTGCCGTGCCGGTCACGGCCGTGGCGGTGGCGGGCAGCAGCGTGGTGCTGACGTTGGCCACGCCGGTCATCCACGGGACGGCGGTGAGTGTGGCGTACAAAGATGCATCGACGGGCAACGACATCAGCGCGATTCAGGACGCGGCCGGCAATGATGCGCTGAGTCTGCCGGCAACCAGTGTCGGCAATCAGGTGGCCGATGGCACGCCGCCGGCTTTTGTCTCGGCCGCGACCAGCGCCGACGGCACGCGCCTGGTGCTGACCTACTATGAAGCGCTGGACGCGGCCCATGCGCCGCTGGCCGCCAGCTTTGCGGTCAAGGTCAACGGCGCCGCGGTCGCAGTGACCGGGGTGAGCGTGGTGGGCGCGAGCGTGGTGCTGACGCTGGCCACGCCAGTGGTCAATGGCGCAGCGGTGACCGTGGCCTACACGGACACCACGCCGGGCGACGATGCGGCGGCGATCCAGGACGCGACCGGCAATGACGCCGCGAGCC
This sequence comes from Acidovorax sp. CCYZU-2555, assembly GCF_018413525.1. Classification (GTDB taxonomy): domain Bacteria; phylum Pseudomonadota; class Gammaproteobacteria; order Burkholderiales; family Burkholderiaceae_C; genus Comamonas. Next base: position 45,188 of record NZ_JAHCDD010000023.1, on the reverse strand, counting down.
TGCCGGTCACCAACGTGAGCAACGTTGTGGCCGACACCACGGCGCCGGCGTTTGTCTCCGCCGTGACGGGGGCTGACGGCACGACGCTGGTCCTGAGCTACAACGAGGCGCTGGACGCGGCCAATCCACCGGACGTGGGCAGCTTTGTGGTCAACGTGAATGGCGCGCCGGTGGGCGTGACCAGCCTGGTGGTTCTGGGCGCGAGCGTGGTGCTGACGCTCGCCGCTCCCGTCGCGCATGGCGCGGCGGTGACGCTGGCCTATGCCGATCCCTCGACGGGCAACGACCCCGGTGGCATCCAGGATGCGGCCGGCAACGATGCCGCGAGCCTGCCGGTCACCAATGTGAGCAATCTGGTGCCCGACAGCACGCCGCCGACTTTTGTGTCGGCCGTCACCAGCGCCGATGGCGCGACGCTGGTGCTGACCTACAGCGAAGCGCTGGACGCGGGCAATGCGCCGCCGGTGGGCAGTTTTGTGGTCAATGTGAATGGCGCTCCCGTCACGGTGGGCGGTGTGAGCGTGGTCGGCAGCAGCGTCGTGCTGACGCTGGTCACGCCCGTGGCCAACGGCGCGGCGGTGACTGTCGCCTATGCCGACCCCACGGTGCAAAACGACGGCAAGGCCATTCAGGACGCAGCCGGCAACGATGCGGTGAGTCTGGATACGACCAGCGTGGGCAATCTGGTGCCCGATGGCACGGCGCCGGTGTTTGTGTCGGCAGCCAGCAGCGTCGACGGCACGACACTGGTGCTGAGCTACAACGAACTGCTGGACGCGGACCATGCGCCGCCACTGAGCAGTTTTGTGGTCAATGTGAATGGCGCGCCGGTCACGGTGAGCGCTGTGGCCGTCGTCGGCAGCAGCGTCGTGCTGACGCTGGCCACGCCGCTGGCCCATGGCGCGGCGGTGACGGTGGCCTACAGCGATCCGTCGACCGGCAACGATGACAACGCCATTCAGGACGCGAGCGGCAATGATGCCGCGACGCTGCCGGCCACGGGCGTGAGCAATCTGGTGCCCGATGGCACGGCGCCGACGTTTGTGTCCGCCGTGACCAGCGCCGACGGGGCGACGCTGGTGCTGACCTACAGCGAGGCACTCGACGCCGCGAACCCACCTGATGGCGCACGCTTCACGGTCAATGTGAACGGCACGGCCGTACCCATTTCGTCCGTGGCCGTCGTCGGCGCCACCGTGGTGCTGACGCTGCTCAGCCCGGTCGCGACCGGCGCGGCCGTGACCGTGGCCTATGCCGATCCCGATCCCGCGTCGGGCAATGACGCCAATGCCATCCAGGATGCGGCCGGCAATGATGCGGCCGATCTGCCCACGACCAATGTGAGCAATCTCGTGCCCGACCTCACGGCGCCGGTGTTCGTCTCGGCCGCGACCAGCGTCGATGGCGCGAGCCTGGTGCTGACGTACAGCGAAGCGCTCGATGCGGCGAATCGACCGACAGCGGACAGCTTCGCGGTCAATGTCAATGGCGCTGCCGCGGTGGTGACCGGCGTGTCCATCGTGGGCAAGACCGTGGTGCTGGCGCTGCAGACGCCGGTGGCGAATGGCGCTGCGGTGAGCGTGGGCTATCTGGATCCCTCGGCGGGCAACGACACTTCGGCCATCCAGGACGCCGCGGGCAATGATGCCGCAACGCTGCCGGCCACCAATGTGAGCAATCTGGTGCCCGATGTCACGCCGCCGGCCCTGGTGTCGGCCGTGACCAGCGCCGATGGCACGGCGCTGGTGCTGACCTATGACGAAGCGCTGGGCGCCAACGGGCCGCCGCCGACCAGCTTCGTGGTCCGGGTCAATGGTGTCGCCGTGGTGGTCGATGATGTGACCGTGAACGGCCGCAGCGTGGTGCTGGCGCTGGCGACTGCGGTGACGAATGGCGCCGTGGTCACCGTCGCCTATGCCGATCCGTCCGGTGGCGACGACCTCAATGCGATCCAGGATGCTGCGGGCAATGACGCGCCGACCCTGACGACCAATGTGAGCAATGCCGTGCCCGATCTCACGGCCCCGGCGTTTGTGTCGGCCGTGACCAGCGCCGACGGCGCCACGCTGGTGTTGACCTACAGCGAAGTCCTCGATGCCGACCATCCACCGCTGGCCAACAGCTTTGTGGTCAAAGTGAACGGTGCGGTTGTGACGGTCAACGTGGCGGCGGTGCAGGGCAGCACGATGGTGCTGACGCTGCAGACGCCGGTCCCCAGCGGCGCGGCGGTGACCGTGGCCTACGACGACCCCTTGCCGGGCGACGACCCCAGCGCCATTCAGGATGCGGCGGGCAACGACGCGGCGAGTCTGCCGGTCACCAATGTGAGCAATCTGGTGCCCGATGGCACGCCGCCGACCTTCGTCTCGGCCGTGACCAGCGCGGATGGCACGACGCTGGTGCTGACTTACAGCGAAGCACTCGATGCAGGCCATCCACCGCTGGCCGGCAGCTTTGTGGTCAATGTGAACGGCGCGCCGGTGGTGGTCACGGGCGTGACGGTGACCGACAGCCGCGTGCTGCTCGCACTGGCCACGCCGGTGGCGCACGGCCTGCCCGTGACCGTGGGCTACAACGATCCGACGACAGGCAATGACGCGGCCGCGATCCAGGACGCCAGCGGCAACGATGCCGCGAGCCTCACGGCCGCTCCGGTGGGCAATCTGGTCCCGGACAACCTCGCTCCGGTATTCGTCTCGGCCGCGACGAGCGCCGATGGCAGCCAACTGGTGTTGACTTATGACGAGACCCTGGATGGCGCCAACCCGCCCGGCGCGGCCAGCTTCACGGTCAATGTGAACGGTGTGCAGGTCGCGGTCAATGGCGTGGTGGTCACGGGCCACACCGTGGTGTTGACGCTGGCCAGTGCGGTCGTGCATGGCGCGGCCGTGACCGTGGTCTACGCCGACCCTACCGGCGACGACGACGACAGCGCCATTCAGGATGCGGCGGGCAACGATGCGCTGGACCTTTCCACGCACGTGAGCAATCTCGTCGCCGATGTCACGCCGCCGACGTTTGTCACGGCGGCGACCAGCGCCGACGGCACGCGGCTGGTGCTGACTTACAGCGAAGCGCTGGACGCCGGCAATGCGCCGGTGGCCGCGGACTTCACCGTGAAGGTCAACAACGTGGCGGTGCAGGTGACCGGCGTCACTGTGGTGGGCAGCACCGTGGTACTGACGCTGCAGACGCCAGCGACCGCAGGCGCTGCCGTGACCGTGGCCTATGCCGGTGCCACGCCGGGCAATGAGGGCAACGCGGTGCAGGACGCGGCGGGCAATGACGCGGCCGAGCTGCTGGCCACCAATGTGAGCAATCTGGTGCCCGATGGCACGGCGCCGGTTTTTGTGTCGGCGGCGACCAGCGCCGACGGCACGACCCTGGTGCTGACCTACAACGAAGCGCTGGACGTGACCAACGGCCCGCTGCAGGGCAGCTTCACGGTGCTGGCGGATGGCTTGCCTGTAGGCGTCAGCAACGTGACCATCGTCGGCAGCACCGTGGTGCTGGCGCTGGCCACGCCCGTGGCACATGGGGTGGCGGTGACGGTCGCCTATGCCGATCCCACTGCAAGCAATGACGCGAGCGCCATCCAGGATGCGGCCGGCAACGATGCGGCGAGCCTGCCCGCCACCAGCGTCAACAACCTCGTTCCCGATGCCACGGCGCCGACATTCGTTTCGGCCGTGACCACGTCGGATGGCCTTGCGCTGCTGCTGACCTACGACGAAGACCTCGATGCAGTCATGCTGCCGACGGCGGACAGCTTTGTGGTCACTGTCAACGGTTCGACCGTGAGCGTGGAATCGGTTACGGTCAACGGCGGCGTTGTGCGCCTGGAGCTTGCGACCGCGGTTGCCAATGGCACGACCGTGACCGTCGCCTATAACGATCCCACCAGCGGCAACGATACGGCGGCGATCCAGAATCTCGCGGGCATAGATGCCGCGACGCTGCTGCCCATCCATGTGAGCAACCAGGTGCTGGACGCCACGGCGCCGACCTTTGTCTCGGCCGCGACCAGCACCGATGGCGCTAGTGTTGTGCTGACCTACAGCGAAGCGCTCGACGGCGCGAATGCGCCGACCGCTGGCGCCTTCACGGTGCTGGTCAACGGCGGGGCGGTGACCGTGGCCTCGGTCGCGGTTTCCGGCAACACGGTGGTGCTGGCGCTGCCGACCCCCGTGGCGCATGGCGCTGCGGTCAGCGTGGCCTATGGCGATCCCACGGGCGGCAATGATGCCAATGCCATCCAGGACGCCGCGGGCAACGATGCGGCCAGCCTCGCGACCACGGGCGTGAGCAACCTCGTTCCCGACACCCAGGCGCCGACATTCGTCGCGGCCGCGACCAGCGCGGATGGCGGCTCGCTGGTGCTGACCTATGACGAAGCGCTCGATGCCGCCAATGTGCCTAGTGGCGCCAGCTTCGTGATCCGGGTGAATGGCGAACCCGTGGCGGTCAGCGGCGTGGCGATTGCCGGCAGCCAGGTGGTGCTGACGCTGGCCACGCCGGTCGCGCATGGACAGACCGTGCGCGTGAACTACAGCGCTGGCGGGCTCCAGGACGTGGCGGGCAACGATGCGGCCAATCTGGTGGCCGAGGGCGTGAACAATCTGGTGCCCGACAACATCGCTCCCACGCTGCTGTCGGCCGCGACCACGACCGATGGCACGGCGGTGCTGCTGACCTATGACGATCAGCTCGATTCCGCCAATGGACCGGACATCGACAACTTTGTGGTCCGCGTCAACGGCGTGGCGGTGACGGTCACCACCTTGCAGGTCAGCGGCGCCACCGTGACCCTGGGGCTGGAGAACGCGGTAGTGCAGGGCGCCGTGGTCACGCTCGACTACACCGATCCCACGGCGGGCAACGACGGCAAGGCGATCCAGGACCTCACCGGCAACGATGCGCAAAGCCTCTTGGCGCTGAGCGTGACCAACCAGGTGCCTGATATCGCCGCGCCGGTGTTCCTCTCCGCGGCCACCACGGCCGACGGTATGGCGCTGGTGCTGACCTACAACGAAGCGCTGGACGCGGGCAATCTCCCGGTGCGGGGCGACTTCACGGTCACGGTGAATGGCGCGCCCGTGGCGGTGGCGGCCGTGGCCATCGCCGGCAATACCGCCACGCTGACGCTGGCCGCGCCGGTGGCGAGCGGCGCGGCCGTGACCGTTGCCTACGACGATCCGAGTGCGGGCAACGATGAAGCGGCGCTCCAGGACGCGGCCGGCAACGACGCGGCAAGCCTGCCGGCGACCAATGTGAACAATACCGTGCCCGACACCACGGCGCCGGTGTTCGTCTCGGCCGCCACGGCCGCCGACGGCAATACGCTGGTGCTGAACTACAGCGAGGCACTGGACCCGGTCCGGCCGCCGGCGATCGGCAGCTTCACGGTCAGCGTCAACGGCGCTGCCGTGGGCGTCGCGTCCGTGGCCGTCGTGGGCAGCGGCGTGGTGCTGACGCTGGCGACGCCCGTGCCGCATGGTGCGGGCGTGACCGTGGCCTATGCCGATGCCGGCGCGGGCAATGACGTCAACGCCATCCAGGACGCGGCGGGCAATGACGCGAGCAGTCTTGCGGCCACGGCCGTCAACAATCTGGTGCCCGACACGCAGGCGCCGATCTTTGTCGCGGCCACGACCAGCCTCGATGGCGCCAGCATTGTTCTGAGCTACAACGAAGCGCTCGATGGGGTGAATCCCCCCGTGGCCGGCGACTTCGCGGTCCTGGTGAACGGCGTGGCGGTGGGGGTGACGCTGGTGACTGTCACCGGCAGCAACGTGCGGCTGACGCTGGCGACGTCCGTGACGCATGGCGCGGCGGTGACCGTGGCCTACAACGATCCTTCGGTGGGCAACGACTTTGGCGCCATCCAGGATGCCGCGGGCAATGATGCCGCGAGCCTGGCGCCTGTCAATGTCAGCAATCTGGTGCCCGACCTCGTTGCGCCGGCTTTCGTTTCGGCCGCCACCAGCGCCAGCGGCGCAAGCCTGGTGCTGACTTACGACGAAGCGCTCGACGCCGCCAGTCTGCCCGAGGTGGAGCGCTTTGTGGTCAATGTGAATGGCGTAGAGGTGGACGTGACCGGCGTGTCGGTGGCCGGCGCCACCCTGGTGCTGACGCTGGCCACGGCCGTGGCCCATGGCGCGGCCGTGACTGTGGCCTACAGCGACACGACACCGGGCAACGATGCGCTCGCGGTGCAGGACGCGGCCGGCAACGACGCCGCGAGCCTGGCGCCGACCAATGTCAGCAATCTGGTGCCCGACACCACGGCGCCGCTGTTTGTCTCGGCCGTGACCAGTGCCGACGGCGCGACGCTGGTGCTGAGCTACAACGAGGCGCTGGACGCCGGCAATCCGCCCGCCGTGGACAGCTTTATCGTCACCGTCAATGGCGCGCGTGTGGGGGTCAGCGGCCTGGCGATCAGCGGCAGCACGGTGGTGCTGACGCTGGCCAGTGCCGTGCCCAATGGCGCGGCGGTGACGCTTGCCTATACCGACCCAGGCACGGGCAACGATGGCAGCGCCATCCAGGATGCGGCCGGCAACGACGCCGCGAGCCTGCCTGTCACGACTGTGAGCAATGTGGTGCCTGACACCACGCCGCCGACCTTTGTTTCGGCGGTCACCAGCACCGATGGCGCGACGCTGGTGCTGAGCTACAACGAAACGCTGGATGCGGCGAATCTGCCCGTCGCAAGCAGCTTCACGGTACGGGTCAACGGCGCTGGCGTGCTGGTGACGGGCGTGGCGATTGCGGGCAGCAGCGTGCAGCTGACGCTCGCCAGCGCCGTGCCCCATGGCGCGGCCGTGACGGTCGCCTATGTGGATGCAGCAGGCAATGACATCCATGCCATCCAGGACGCGGCCGGCAACGATGCGGCCAGCCTGGCCGCCACGAGCGTGGGCAATGTGGTGCCCGACACCACGCCGCCTGCCTTGGTGTCGGCCGTGACCAGCAGCGACGGCGCGACGCTGGTGCTGAACTACAACGAAATGCTGGACGCCGCCCACCCGCCAGCGGTCGGCAGCTTCACGGTGAATGTGAACGGCGCGCCAGTGTCGGTCACCGCGGTGTCCATTGTGGGCAGCAGCGCCGTGCTGACGCTGGAGACGGCTGTGCCCCATGGCGCGGGTGTGAGCGTGGCCTATGCCGATCCCACGGGCGGCAATGATGTGAGTGCTGTTCAGGATGCCGCGGGCAATGACGCGGTGAGCCTGCCGGCCACGGGTGTGAGCAACCTCGTGCCCGACACCACGCCGCCGGCCTTCGTTTCGGCCGTGACCGGCGCCGATGGCGCGACGCTGGTGCTGAACTACAACGAAGCGCTGGATGCGGCCCACCCGCCAGCGGCCGGCAGCTTTGTGGTCAATGTCAACGGCGCGCCGGTGGGGGTCAGCGGCGTGGCCATCAACGGCAGTACCGTGGTGTTGACCTTGGCGAACGCCGTGCCCAACGGCGCGGCCGTGACGGTCGCCTATGCCGACCCTGGCGTGGGCAATGACGTCAATGCCATTCAGGATGCGGCCGGCAACGATGCGGCGAGCCTGCCGGTCACCAGCGTCAGCAACCTCGTGCCCGACACCACGCCGCCCGCGCTGGTCTCGGCCGTGACCAGCGCCGATGGCGCGACGCTGGTGCTGGACTACAACGAAGCGCTGGACGCGGCCAATGCGCCGCTCCCGGGCAGCTTCGTGGTCAATGTGAACGGCAGCCCGGTGATCGTCTCGGCAGTATCGGTGGCCGGCAGCAGCGTGGTGCTGACGCTGGCCGGCCCCGTGGCCAATGGCGCGACGGTCACGGTCGGCTATCTCGATCCCACGACGGGTGACGACATCAAGGCTGTCCAGGATGCGAGCGGCAACGACGCGGCGAGCATGCCGCCCACCAACGTGGGCAATCTCGTGCCCGACACCACACCGCCGGTGTTCGTCTCGGCCGCGACCAGCGCCAATGGCGCGACCGTGGTGCTGACCTACAACGAAGTGCTGGATGCCGCCCATGCGCCGGCCGCGGCCAACTTTGTGGTCAACGTCAATGGCGCAGCGGTCTCGGTGACCGCCGCGGCCATCAGCGGCGCCAATGTGGTGCTGACGCTGGCCAGCAGCGTGCCCAACGGCGCCAGCGTCAGCGTCGTCTACACCGATCCCACGGGCAGCAACGACATCAACGCCATCCAGGACGCCGCGGGCAACGACGCCGCGACCCTGCCGGTCACCAGCGTCAGCAACCTCGTGCCCGATACCACGCCGCCGGCCTTTGTCTCGGCAACGACCAGTGCCGACGGCGCTACGCTGGTGCTGAGCTACAACGAAACGCTGGACGCGACCCATGCGCCGACGCCGGGCAGTTTCGTGGTCAATGTGAACGGCGCGGCGGTGGCCGTGACGGCCGTGGCCGTCAACGGCGCCAGCGTGGTGCTGACACTCGCCAGCCCGGTCGCGCATGCGGCCACGGTGACCGTGGCCTATGCCGATCCCACGGCAGGCAACGACGCCAGCGCCATCCAGGATGCGGCCGGCAACGATGCCGCGACCCTGGCCGCGACCAGCGTGAACAATGCGGTGCCCGACACCACGCCGCCCACCTTCATCTCGGCCGCGACCAGCACCGACGGCACGACGCTGGTGCTGAGCTACAACGAAACGCTCGATGCGACCAACCTGCCGGCCATGGGCAGCTTTGTGGTCAACGTCAACGGCGCGCCCGTGACCGTGACCGCCGTGGCCGTCAATGGCGCGAACCTGGTGCTGACGCTGGCGACGCCCGTGGCCAACGGCGCCGCAGTCAACGTCACCTATACCGACCCGACCGCTGGCAACGACGCCGGTGCCATCCAGGACGCGGTTGGCAACGACGCGCAGAGCCTGCCGATCACGACCGTGACCAATCTCGTGCCCGACACCACGCCGCCGGCATTTGTCTCGGCGGTGACCGGCGCCAACGGCGCGACGCTGGTGCTGAGCTACGACGAAACGCTGGATGCCGGGAATGCGCCGTTGCCAGGCCGCTTCGCGGTCAGCGTCAATGGCGCGGCGGTGGGCGTGACGGCGGTGAGCATCGTCGGCAGCAGCGTGGTGCTGACGCTGGCCGCGCCGGTCGCCCATGGCGCCAGCGTCACGGTCGCCTATGCCGACCCCGGCGCCGGCAACGATGCGCTGGCGATCCAGGATGCCGCGGGCAATGATGCGCTGACGCTGGGCGCGACCAGCGTCACCAATCTGGTGCCCGACACGCTCGCGCCCACGGTGCAGATCAGCGTCGCCGATCTGCTGCTGGCCAGCGGCGAGGCCACGCTGGTCACGTTCACCTTCAGCGAGGCCGTGACCGGCTTCGATGCCGGCGACGTGGCGGTGGCGGGCGGCGCGCTGACGGGCCTGACGCAGATCAATCCCAGCACCTGGACCGCGACGTTCACGCAGGATGGCAGCAGCATCGCGCCCAGCATCGCCATCGCCGCGGGCGCGTACACCGATCTGGCACTCAACCCCGGCGCGGGCTATACGCTGGACGCGAGCCTGGGCCTGTCGGCAGACATCACGCCGCCCTCGCTGGTGATCACCGCCGCCGATCTGGCGCTGGCCAATGGCGAGGCGACGCTCGTGACCTTCACGTTCAGCGAGGCCGTGGCGGGATTCACTTTGGCCGATGTGGTGCCGCTGGGCGGCGGCCTCACGGGGTTCACGCAGCTCAATGCGCGCACCTGGACGGCGACCTTCACCCAGGACGGCACGGCAACCCAGCCCAGCCTGAGTGTCGCCGCGGGCACGTACACCGACCTCGCTGCCAACCCCGGCACCGCTTATGCGCTCAATGGCGCCACGGGCTGGTCGGCCGATATCACGCCGCCCGTCTGGCAGTCGGTCGCGACCAACACCTCGGGCCTGGAAATCACGCTGGTCTACAGCGAGGCGCTGGACCCGGCGCATGCGCCCGCGGCCGGCAATTTCGCCGTGCGCGTCAATGGCGCGCTGGTGACCGTCAGCAGCGTCAATGTGGTCGGCAGCAGCGTGGTGCTGGGGCTGGCCGCGCCCGTTGTGTTCGGCAACAGCGTGACCGTGGCCTACAACGATACGAGCGCGGCCAATGACGCCAACGCCGTCCAGGACATCGCGGGGAATGACGCCGCGACCCTGGCCGCGCAGACGGTGACCAACAACGTGCCGTCGACCGACGTGACGCCGCCGCAGTTGCTGATCACGGCGCAAGACCTGCAGCTGGCGCTGGGCGAAGCCACGACCGTCACGTTCGTGTTCAATGAATCGGTGCTGGACTTCACGCTGAGCGACGTGACGGCCTTGGGCGGCACGCTGTCGGCCTTTACCCAGGTCAATTCCAATACCTGGACCGCGACCTTCACGCAAAACGGCACGGCCACGCCGCCTAGCATCAGCGTGGCCAATGCCACCTTCACCGATGCGGCGGGCAACCAGGGGCTGGGCTATACGCTCAATGCCGCCACCGGCTTCACGGCCGACATCACGCCGCCTACGTTGGTTTCTGCCGCGACGGGCACGGGCGGCACGACGCTGGTGCTGACCTACAGCGAAGCGCTCGACTCCGCCCATCCACCGGCCGCGGGGCAGTTCGTCGTGAATGCGGGCGGCTCGCCGGTCGTGGTGAGCGCGGTCGCCGTGGTCGGCAGCACCGTGGTGCTGACGCTGGCCAGCGCCGTGAAGAACGGCGCAACCGTGACCGTGGGCTATAACGACCCCACGGCGGGCAACGACGCGAATGCGGTGCAGGATCTGGCCGGCAACGATGCGGCGACGCGCAGCAATGTACCGGTGGTCGATACCTTGCCGCCCGTGCTGCAGAGCGCCAGCGTCGCCGGCGCCACGTTGACGCTGACCTATGACGAAGCGCTGGGCATGCCCGCGCCGACCGCGGGCAGCTTTGTCGTCAATGCGGGCGGCGCGAGCGTCGCCGTGACCAATGTGGCGATCACGGGCAGCACGGTGGTGCTGACGCTGGCCAGCGCGGTCGCCGCGGGCGCGGTCGTGACCGTGGGCTACACCGATCCTACCGCTGGCAACGATGCGAATGCGGTGCAGGACACGGCGGGCAACGATGCCGCGAGCCTGGTGGCCGCGCCCGTGACCAACACCCAGGCGCTGATACAGATCGATGAAGACGATATCACCGCCACGCTGCCGGCCGTGGCCAACGGCGCCTTCGTCGGCCTGTCCGCGAATGCGACGTACACGCTGGCGGCGCCCGTGGGCGCGCTGACTTCGGGCGGCCAGGCGATTGTGTGGACCGGCGCGGGCACGGCCACGCTGACCGGCCATGTGGGCTCGGCCGCGGGCGCCGTGGCGGTGGTGGTGAGCATTGCGAGCGGCGGCGCCGACGCGGGCAAGTACACCGTATCGCTGTTCAAGCCGCTGGACCACAGCGTCGCCAACGCCGAAGACCTGCGCAACTTCAATGTGGGCGTGCTGGTCAACGGCGCCACGGGCAATCTGCAGCTCACGGTCGGCGTGGTCGACGATATTCCCGTGGCCACGCCCGCATCGACCCAGGTCTTCAGCGCGGCCGGAACGCTGCAGGGCAATGCGGCGCTGACTTTTGGAGCAGATGGCGGCTATGTACAGAACGTGAGCGTCGACGGCATCCAGTTCAGCTACAACCCGACGGCCAAGACCGTGGCGCAGACCGGTGCCTCGACTTCGGTGTATTCGTACGCCTACGACAACCAGTCGACGCTGACGGTCAGCACGCTGCGCGGCGAAACCTTCACCATCGACCTGGCGACGGGCCAATACAGCATGACCGCCACGGGCGTGCGCGCGTCCGTCCCGGCGAATGTCGCTCCGGTCGCGAACCTGGGCGAGGCCGGCGGGCTGCTGGGACTGGTCGGCGTGAATGCGCTTGGGCTGATCAATCTGAGCGCCCAGCAGGCGTTCACGGCCAGCGATGCGAACAACAACATCCGCGAAGTCTCGTTGGTGTTCGGCGGCGTGAGCGTGGGTTCGCTGCTGTTCAATCCCTGGAGGTTCTCGGCGACGCTGGCCGCGGAGCTGGGCCTGCGCGTCGACTACAGCACCACGCTGCTGACGCACACGCTGCGCATCAGTTCGATCACCACCGGGCAGACGGTGGACAACTTCAAGCTCAATGAGCTGCTGGGATCGATCAGCCTCAACTCCAGCCTGCTGAACATCCTGACGCTGGACCTGGCCAGCTCGCTGAGCATGACCGTCACCGACCAGGGCGGACTAACCGATACCGCGGCCAGCTCCGAACTGCTGAACCTCCAGCTGTTGCGCTCGCTGGTCGGCACCCCGCCCGCGGGCCTGGAAGTGGGCACGGCGGGAGCGGACACGCTCGACGGCGCCGACGGCCTGGCCGCGAGCGCCAGCCGCAGGCTCTATGGCTATGCGGGCAATGACACGCTGCAGGGCAATCTGGGCAACGACATCCTGCGCGGCGGCGCGGGCAACGATACGCTCAACGGCTCCGCGGGCAACGACATCCTGGTGGGCGGCAGCGGCGCCGACTCGCTCACGGGCGGATCGGGGCTGGACGTGTTCCGCTGGGAGGCCGGCGATGCGGGCGCCGAAGGCACGCCCGTGGTCGACACCATCACCGACTTCGACGTCAACAGCGTCTGGGCCGGTGGCGACGTGCTGCACCTGGCGTCCTTGCTCAACGGGGAAGGGCGCATAGGCTTCACCACGGGCAACCTGGCCAACTATCTGCATTTCGCCAAGGTCGGCAACGACACCATGATCAGCATCAGCAGCCAGGGCGGTTTCGTCGGCGGCTACAACACCGGCAATGCCGCCAGGACAGATCAGCAGATCCTGCTGAAGAACGTCGATTTGGTCACGGGATTCGGCAACGACAGCGCCATCATCACCCACCTGCTGGGCCAGGGCAAACTCGAAGTCGATTCGGCGGCGATCAATGCCAGCGGCCTCGACGGCACGACCGACGTGGGCTTCACCCTCGTCGACCGTGACGGCGACACCACGACCGGCGCCGTGACTTTCGACAGCAGCGCCGTGAATGCGGGCGCGTTCAACCCGAACAACCGCGCGCCCGAAGTGCAGATCGCGTCGTCGGCGCTGCTGGGCATCATCGGTGTCGATGCCTTGAACGTGGTCAATCTGAGCGAGCAGAACCTCACGGTGGTGGACCGCGATCGCAACCTGAGCCAGGTTCAGGTGCGTTATCAGCCGGTGCTGGCGCTGAACCTCACGCCGCTGCAGCTCACGGCGTCGCAGAACCTCGCCACCGAACTCGGGCTGCAGCTGCGCGTGCAGAACAACCCCGGCCTGCTCAACGTTCTTGCGCCCAGTTCCACGCTGTTCATCACCTCGCTGGTCGCGGGCGCGGTCATCAGCAACCAGGCGATCAACGAGCTGCTGGCTTCGGTGCATCTGACCGACCAGGCCGGCACCTTGCTCAATGGCGCGCTGCTGAGCGCCGATGTTCTCAACGCGCTGACCATCACCGCGACCGACAGCCAGGGTGCGTCCACTACAGGCTCGACCAGCCAGCTGCTCGCGGCGAACCTGGCGAGCAACCTCAACGGCAATGCCAGCCTGCAGGAAGGCACGAACGGCGCTGACGTCATCAACGGAACCACGGGCGCCGACCGCCTCTACGGCCATGGCGGCAACGACACGCTGCTGGGCGGCGCGGGCGACGATCTGCTGCGCGGCGGCGCGGGCGACGACGTCTTGAATGGTGGCGATGGCGACGACCTGCTGATAGGCGGCCTGGGGAATGACACCTTGATCGGCGGCCCAGGCTCTGACACCATACAACTGCTGAGCGCCAACTATGCGTCCATCGATGGCGGTACCGGCTTCGATACGCTGCTGCTCGATGGCGGCATCAGCCTGACCTTCACCGCCGGCACGGCCAGCCGTATCAGCAGCATAGAGCGCATCGATCTGGGCACGGGTAGCACGGGCTCGGTGCTGACGTTGACTTCGCAGGCCGTGCTGGAGCTGACCGATGGGCCCTCGCATACCTTGCAGATCGTCGGCGACGCCCTCGATCGCGTGGTGATGACGGGAGCTGTCAAGGGCGCGACCTCGGTGGTCGGCGATGTGAGTTTTGTTTCGTATGCATGGGCCGGGGTGTCGGCTGTTGTACTGGTCGAGCAGGAGGTGACCAACGTAGTGGTGTAAGTGGGCGTTCTCGGGCAGTTGACCATTCAGGAGCTATTGGCATCTATGGGTTTATTCATCGATTCGACTGCCGTCTACATGGTTTCAGAAATTCAGCGCAAGTCTTTCACGCGCCCCGGCATGGGCCCGGCGATCCGATGAGCAGCGGATATCGCACGCAAGGGGCAGGGCGCACCCCAGGTCATTGGTGTCTTTGTCTGCTGTTGCTGGGCTGCTGCGGCGTTGCCGGCGCCGCCGCGGCGCAGGAGCGCCCGCTGCGGCTGGCGCGCACGCTTGCCACGGCGGGTGCGGTGCAGCCGGTTGGCGGCCCCCTGCTGGCATTGCGCGATGCGGTGCAAAAAGGGCTGGAGCGCAATCCGGGCGTGCGCGCCGTCATGTCGCGGCTCGCCAGGACAGGCACGGAAGTGGAGATCGCCCAGGCCGGCTACCAGCCCAACGTGCAGGCGGGCGTGGGCACATCGGGCTCGGGCAATCCGCGGCTGGGCTACGACGTCACGGTGACGCAGATGCTCTACGACTGGGGCGGCGTCGAAAGCCAGGTCGACAGCGCGCGCGCCACGCAACGCCACGCGGCGCAGGAGCTGCTGGTGGCGCGCGAAGATGCGGCGCTCGACATCAGCGAAAGCTATCTCGATGTGCTGTTCGCGCGCCAGCGCGTCGCGGCCGCGGAGCAATTCATCGAACGTCTCAATGACCTGCTGGCGCTCAGCGAGCGCCGCGTGGCCTCGGGCTATGTGGACCGCAGCGAATCGGGCCGCGTGACGCTGGCGCTGGCGCGCGCCCAGGAGCAGCTGCTGCTCGAGCAGGGCAAGCAGCAGGAGGCCATGCAGCAATACGCGCTGCTGGTGGGCGTGCCCGCGGCCGGCTTGCAACTGCCGCCGCTGCAGCCGCTGTCGCGCCTGCTGGCCCAGGGCCGGCACATTGCCTCGTTGGTCACCATATCGCCGCTGTACCTGCAGGCCGTGGAAAAGAGCCGGGTCGAAGAGGCCAAGATCAAATCCGCCGATGCCGCGCTCAAGCCTCAGCTCAATCTCGAAGGCGCGGTGCAGCGGCGCGAAATCGGCGGCCAGCTCACGCGCGATGCCACCCTGATGCTGCGCCTGCGCATGGCGGCGTTCCAGGGCATGTCGAATTTCAAACGCGTCGATGCCGCGCGCCAGGCGCTCGACGCCGCGCAGTGGGATACCGAGCAGGTGGAGCGCGACATCCGTCGCAAGGTGCAGACGCTGATGGAAGGCGAGGCGCCGCTGGCCGGGCGCGAGGCCGCGCTGCGCCAGCAGATCCAGGGATCGGTCGATATCGGCGGCATCTACCGCGAACAGTTTTTTGTGAGCATGCGCAGCATGGTCGATCTGCTGTCGGTCGAATCGGACCGTTTCGAAGCCGAGCGCCAGTTGCTGCAACTGCAAAGCGACCGCCACCGCCTGCCTTTGCGCGGCGTGGCGCAACTGGGCCTGCTCGTGCCCCTGCTTGAAGGCCGTATGGCAGAAAAAATCCTCCCATGAGCGCCATTCCATTGAGCCCCCCCAGCGCTTCGACGGGCCTGCGCGACCCGGTGCGCGAAGCCCTGGTTCTGCTGTGCGCGCATTTCGGTCATGGCGTGAGCGTCGCCGAGCTGGGCCAGGGCTTTGCGCTGGAGCGCGGCCGGCTACCGCTCGAAATGGCGCCGCGCGCGCTGCGCCGCGCGGGCATTCATGCGCGCGTGCAGCGCATGGCGCTGGCCGACATCACGCCCGCGCTGCTGCCCGTGCTGCTGCAGCTGCACGACGGCCGCCTGCTGCTGTGGGTGGAGCGCGACGGCGACCAGGCGGTGCTGCTCGACGCCGACAGCGGCGGCGGCCAGCAGCGGCTGGCGCTGCAGGACTTGCAGGCGCTGTATGCCGGTCAGGCGCTGTTCGCGCGCCCGCGCTACCGGCCCGACGCGCGTGCCCAGGGCTATGCCAAGGACGCGCCTGCGCACTGGCTCAAGGGCCCGCTGCGCGCCTGCTGGCCCGAGTACGCGCGCGTGGGCCTGGCCGCGCTGATGGCCAATCTGCTGGCGATTGCATCTTCGCTGTTCGCGCTGCAGGTCTACGACCGCGTCGTGCCCAACAGCGCGTTCGAGACGCTGTGGCTGCTGGCCACGGGCGCGGTGCTGGCCATCGTGTTCGAGTTCGTGCTGCGCAGCCTGCGCTCGCACATGCTCGAAGTCGTGGGCAAGCGGCTTGACCTGCATCTGTCGTCGCTGCTGTTCAACCAGGTGCTGCAGATTCGCCTGCAGTCCAAGCCCGCGTCCATGGGCGCGTTCAGCAACCAGGTGCGCGAGTTCGAATCGGTGCGCGAGTTCTTCACCTCGACCACGGCCGCGACCATCAGCGATCTGCCGTTCGTGCTGCTGTTCATAGGCATCGTGTGGGTGATCGGCGGGCCCGTCGCCTGGGTGCCGCTGGTCGCGGTGCTGCTGATCCTGGCCATGGGCCTGCTGACGCAGGGCACGCTCGCGCGGCTGTCGCGCCAGAACCTGCGCGAAGGCGCAATCAAGAACGGCGTGCTGCTCGAAGCCATAGAACACCTCGAGACCGTCAAGACCACCCAAGGTGAAGGCCGGCTGCTGCAGCAATGGGAAGGGCTCACGGCCGAGATGTCGAGCGCCACGGTCAAGTCGCGCAGCCTCACGGCGCTGATCGGCTATGCCGCGGGCCTGGTGCAGCAGCTGTGCTATGTGGGCGTGGTGGTGGTGGGCGTCTACCAGATCAGCCAGGGCCAGATGACCACGGGCGCGCTGGTCGCGTGCTCCATGCTCGCCTCGCGCGCCATCTCGCCGATGTCGCTGGTGGCGAGCATGTTGGCGCGCTGGCAGCATGTCAAGGTGGCGATGGAAGGGCTGGACGGCCTGATGGCCTCGCCCGTGGAGCGGCCCGCTGAACGGCGCTTTGCGCGCCCGCCCGCGCTGGCCGGGCATTTCCGGCTCGAGAACGTGCGCGCCGGCTACGGCAGCCAGAGCCCGGTGGCGCTCGATATTCAGCACCTCGAAATCCGCGCGGGCGAGCGCATCGCGCTGCTGGGCGGCAATGGCGCGGGCAAGTCGACGCTGCTGCGACTGCTGTCGGGCCTGACTTCGCCCGCGGAAGGCCAGATCACGCTGGACAACCTCGCGCTGTCGCAGATCGACCCGGCCGAACTGCGCCAGTCGATAGGCTATCTGCCGCAGGACACCGCGCTGTTCTTCGGCACGCTGCGCGACAACCTGTCGCCGCTGGGCGCCCATCTCGATGACGACGAAATGCTGGCCACGCTGGAGGGCGTGGGCCTGGGCGAGTTCGTGCGCTCCCACCCGCTGGGCCTGGACATGCAGATCAGCGGCAGCGCCAGCGTCTCGGGCGGCCAGCGCCAGGCGATAGGTCTGGCGCGGCTGCTGCTGCTCGATCCGCGCATCGTGCTGCTCGACGAACCCACGGCGGCGTTCGATCAGGAAAGCGAGCTGCGCGTGATCCGCTATCTGCAGACCTGGCTCGACGGCCGCACGCTGATCCTGTCCACGCACAAGCGCCAGCTGCTCGATCTGACGCAGCGCGCCTTGGTGCTGCGCCAGGGCAAGGTGGTCATGGACGGCGCGCAGAACCAGCTGGTGCAGGGCCATCGCGTCCAGGCGCAGGAGGTGCAGGCATGAGTTCCCGCAAGAAGGAAGACGCGCTGCTGCGCTCACTGCACGACCCCGCGCTGTCCATGGAGCATCCGGGCGCGTCGCGCGTGTTCTGGGTCTCGGTGCTGGTCATCGCGGCCTTCATCGCCTGGGCCGCCTGGGCCGAACTCGACGAAGTCACGCGCGGCGACGGCCGCGTGGTTCCGTTCAGCCGCGTGCAGAAGATACAAAGCCTCGAAGGCGGCATTCTCAAGCGCCTGCACGTCAAGGAAGGCGAGGAAGTCGAGGCCGGCCAGATGCTCGCCGAAATCGACAACACGCGCTTTCGCTCGGCCTATCTCGAAGGGCAGAGTCATATCGAGGCGCTGAGCGCGACCGTCGCCCGGCTCGAAGCCGAAACGCTCAACAAGGACCGCATCAGCGTACCCCAAGGCCTGGAGCCGGGCAGCCTGGCGATGGCCTCGGAGCAGGCGCTGTTCAAGGCCAAACGCGAGAAGTTCAAGGCCTCCCAGGCCTCGCTGCAAAACGAGTTGCGGCTTTCGCGCCAGCAGCTCGCGGTGATAGAGCCGCTGGTGGCGTCGCGCTCGGTCGGCGAAATGGAGGCCTTGCGCCTGCGGCGCGAAGCCGCGGCGCTCGAAGGGCGCTTGCTCGAACTGGGCAATGAATACTTCCAGCAGGCCTATAGCGAGCTGTCGGCGAAGAAGGCTGAACTGAGCGCGCTGCAGCAGACCTCGCTGCAAAAAGCCGACCAGCTGCGCCGCACCGACCTGATCTCGCCCGTCAAGGGCAGCGTCAACGCCATTCTGATCACCACGCGCGGCGGCGTGATACAGCCCGGCGAAGCGATCATGGAAGTCATTCCGCTCGACGAGCAACTGCTGGTCGAAGCCAAGGTCAAGCCCAAGGACGTGGCGTTTCTCGTGCCCGGAATGCCTGCGCGCGTGAAGATCACCGCCTACGACTACACGGTGTTCGGCGACCTGTCGGGCCGGCTCGAACAAATCAGCCCCGACACCATCCAGGAAGACACGCCGCGCGGCAAGGAGGCCTTCTACAAGATCCTGGTGCGCACCGACGTGAGCCATCTGCAAAAGGGCGACGAGAAGCTGCCGATCAAGCCCGGTATGGTGGCCGAAGTCGATGTGCTCAGCGGCAAGCGCTCGGTGCTCAACTACCTCTTGCGGCCGTTGATCAAGGCGCGGCTGAACTGAGGTGCTCAGGAGACGTTGTCGAGAAACCGTATGCCGCTGCGCCGCACCAGCTCGTCATAGCTGATGGGCGCGCTCAGGCGCGTGCTGGCCGCATTCTCCTGCCAGTGGGCCCAGCTCTTGCCCGTGCTCGCGTCATAGACCAGCTTGAACAGATGGCTGGGCACCTGCACCTTGCCCGGGCCTATGGTGCGGGTCGGGCCCGAGAACACCGGGCCGGTGAACACATAGACATCGCCTTGCGCGCGCTGCGCGTAGCGGCGCGTGTCCTGCTCTATCTGGCTCCACGGGCCGGCATTGTGGGTCTGGTTCTGCGGCACCATGTTCGCCAGGCTGAAGCTTTGCGCCATGGCTTCGGCGCTGGCCATGTTGCCGGCCGGGGCCATGTGGCCGCGTGAATAGCCCGAGCCCTGGTAGTCGGCGAGTTCCGCGCGCTCGGCGCGCGGCAGGCGTGCATCGGCAAAGAACTTGTCGGTGCGCTGCAGCCCCTTGGCCTGGGTGATGCTCGCGCGGTTGAGTCGTTCGGCGACGAACACCGGCGTCTTGTGGCTGCCGCTGTGCAGCACCGCGAAGCTGCTGTAGCACAGCTCGCGCAGATCGCCGGCCTGGGGCACGACGGGCGGCACGCCGCCCGGGAAGTGCTGGCGGCATTGGGAGAAGTGCGTGGCCGTGCTGGCGCCCTGGCCGGCGTAGGGCGGCGGGGCCGGGCTGCTGGTCGTGGTCTGGGGCAGGCCCAGCAGATCGTTGAGCGCAAAGCGCGCCAGGCCATCGGCCAGCGGTGCGAGCGCGGCCAGCGTCGAGGCCGCGGCCGGCCCGACCAGCGATGTGACCGAAGCCAGCAGCGGCGGGCCGATCACGGCCGAGGCCTTGGCCAGCAAGCCCTCATACCAGCCCATGTGGGGCGTGCAGCCCGAAACCTGGTGGCCCACGGCCGCGGACGAAGTCAAACCGAGCCAGAACCGGCGCATCCGCAGGAGGTCGTTGATCTTGGAGAGCAGGGCACTCTTGCGGGTGCGTTTGCGGCTGGCTTTGCGGGAACGCTTCGTCATGTCTGCGCGGATGTTAACCGCCAAACAGCGCGCTTTTTTCCATTCGCAGCTGTATATACCCCCAGGTAGCGAGAATGTTGCTTTCAGTTGCCCCAGGTATCGGCGCTGATGGCCTGGTACCAGGCCGTGCCATAGCGCGCTTCGGCCGCGCGGAACCAAGGCTGGGCATCGAGCGGGCTGATGCCGACCGCTGCCGGCACCTCCTCCATCGTGTCATTCTTGGCTCTGTAGACACCGGCCACCGAGATGCCGTATTCGGGCCCGATCAGGCTGTAGCAGGTGTTGGTGTAGACGGCCTGGGGAGCCTCCTGGCCCAGCAGTTCGGCGCTGATAGCTGCCGCGACCAGCCGGCCCTGGGAGTTCGCGCTCGCGCCCGATTTGGGCATGGGCGCGGCCTGGCTGGCGTCGCCTATCACATGCACATGGGCCTGCTGGCGCGCGGCGAAATTCTCCGGGTGCACCGGCACCCAGCCGCTGGCATCGGTGAGGCCTGCGCGTTCGGCGATCCAGCCGGCTTTCTGCGGCGCAATCACATTGAGCACATCGGCACGGTGCAGCGCGCCCGCAGCGGTCTCGACTTCGCGCCGGCGCGCATCGACGCGCACCACCTGACCGTCATGGTCCAGGCTGCGCCAGTCGATCATGTCGCCGTACAGCGCTTTCCAGCCCTGCAGGAACAGCGGCTTCTTGGAGAACTCGTTCTTGGCGTCGAGCAGCAGAATGCGTGACTTGGGTTTGCGCGCGCGAAAGTAGTGCGCCACCAGCGCCGCGCGCTCGTAGGGTCCGGGCGGGCAGCGGTAAGGGGTGGCGGGAATCACCATCGCGAACGTGCCGCCGTCGGGCATGGCGTGCAGCTGGTCGCGCAGCAGGCGCGTCTGCGCGCCGGCGCTCCAGGCGTGGGGCGCATACATGGAGGCCTGGGCGTCGTAGCCTTCGAGCTCGCCCCAGCGCATGTCCACGCCCGGCGACAGCACCAGCTTGTCCCAGACCAGGCGCTGGCCGTCGGACAGCGTGATAGTGCGCGCCACGGCGTCCACGTCGACGGCCGCGGCATGCACCACGGCGATGTCCATGGCGCGCAGCGCCTCGAAGCCATGGCCGAGGCTTTCCCAGTCGCGCAGTCCTGCCAGATAAAGGCTGGAGAACGCGCAGGTGTAGTGGCGCGCCGCGGGCTCGATCAAGGTGATGCGCAGCCCGGGCATCTGCAGGCGCAGATGGCGCGCGGCCGTGGCCCCGCCAAAGCCGCCGCCGACCACGACCACATGTGCCGAACCATGCTGGGCGCGCGCCACGCCAGGCATGGCCAGCGCGCCCAGACCGGTGAGCAGCGCGCGACGCGAAAGAGGGGGTGTGGATTCCGTCATTTGCGCTCCTGCGCAAACCAACGGGCCAGCGCCCCGATCTGCTGATCGTCATAGCCTTTCATCAGCCGCGTCATGATGGTCGCGCCCGGCGCCTTGCCGTTCCTGAAGGCCAGCAGCCGCTCGCGCAGCTGGTCTTCGGGCTGGCCGGCGATGCTGGGGATGGAGGTCGCCGAATGCCCGCCCGGCCCGTGGCAGCTCACACAGGCGCCGGCGAGCACGGCCACCGAAGAAGGCGACGGCACCGGCACATCAGCCGGGCCGGCCTGGGCCGTGCCTGACAGCACACACAGCAGCAGCGCACGCGGGCGCCAAATGAAAGAGGGCATGGAGCGGGCCTTTCCTACACAGGATTGCCAGCATGCCTGTGCGGGCGGCCCGCCCGGATAAGGGCAGGGCGCGTTGCCTTGCGCGCGGCCGCCGACAGCCGCGGCTCAGCGCTGCTGCAGGAAGTCGAGCAGCGCCTGGTTGAATTCGGCTGCGTGCGACAGATTGCAGCCGTGCGGCCCGCCCTTGATCACGTGCAACTGGCTGCCCGCAATCGCCTGGTGCGTGCGCGCGCCGCTGACTTCGAACGGCACGGTCTGGTCGCTGTCGCCGTGGATCACCAGCGTAGGAATCTTGAATTTCTTCAGGTCTTCGCGGAAATCGGTGCGCGAGAACGCGGCAATGCATTCGTGCGTGCCTTGTGGCGAGGCAAAGGCCGCAATGGTCTTGGCGTATTCGCGCTGGGCTTCGCTCACCGCCAGCTCGCCGCCCTTGGGCGTGAAGAACTTCTGCGTGAACTCGTCGAGAAACGCGAGCCTGTCGTCGCGCACGCCTTTTTGCTTGGTCTCGATGTCCGCGTCGGACACCGCGCCCTCGGGGTTGTCGTCGGCCTTGAACAGGTAGGGGGGAACGGCCGCCGCGAACACTGCCTTGGCGACGCGCTCGGTGCCGTATTTCGCCACATAGCGCGCCACTTCGCCGCCGCCCATGGAAAAGCCTACAAGCGTTGCCGCATGCAGGTTCAGGCTGTTGAGCAGGATGTGCAGATCCTGGGCCAGCGTGTCGTAGTCATAGCCGTCCCAGGGCTGGGTCGAATGGCCGAAGCCGCGCCGGTCATAGGTGATGACGCGGTAGCCGGCCGCGACCAGCGCGCCGACCTGCGGTTCCCAGGTGCGGCCGCTCAGCGGCCAGCCGTGGATCAGCACCACGGGCTTTCCCTGGCCGAAATCCTGATAGTGCAGTTGCAGGTCCTGGCCGGCAAATTGAGGAAGATTGACAAAAGGCATGCGAGCTCCCGCTGGGTTGGATACGAACCTCTAGCGTCGCAAGCCCGCGGCATGCTGTCTGTCATCCATTGATGACATTGCGCGGCCTCGGTGCCGGCGAATGGAAACCAGATGTCAGCTTCGTAGGACGGCCACTACAGCCCGATTCCGTATTTTCTGGCAAGGATTGGGCCGATTGACGACAGGATGGCCCCGGGTGAATTGGCGACCATCGAGGCTTAGTGCAGCAGCACAGCGCGTTTCACTTTCACTCTATCCACCAGGAGACACCATGCCCACCATCAAAAAAAACCTCTTCTATGTGGCCACGCTGAGCGCCGCGCTCGCCTTGACCGCCTGTGGCGGCGGCAATGACGACGACACCGACCCCAGCGGCGACATCGGCATTCTGCGCATCTCGCAAGCCACCGATGCCAACCTCAACGGCTGGTACGGCACGGGCAATGTGGGCCTGACCGGCGTCGCCGACACCGGCAAGATCGGTCCCAACGAGTGCGCGTTCGACTTCGACAATTTCACCAAGATCACCGGCGACCGCACGCTGGCGATGATGGGCGACATCCGCTACGCCTATCCCAACGGCAACGCCGCGCCCGCGCTCAACGGCGACAACATCAAGATCAAGGACACCACGTATTCCTTCGTCAAGGATGGCAACAATCTGAGCAAGGCCAAGGTCAACCTGACGCTGGGCACGGTCACCTTCGACAACCTGCTGGCCAAGGACTCGGGCACGCAGTCGGTGGAGCTGTCCGGCACGATCAAGCTGCCTGAAGAAGCCAACCGCGACAAGGCTTGCAAGAAGCCTTGAGCGGCTTGAGACGGCTGTCCCGGGGCAGTCGCGGATCGCGACTGCGCTGCGCTCGGCAAAACGGCACCCCGGTGATTGCTCCTGGGGTGCCGTTTTGCGTGTGGCCTGGGGTGACCGGGTCTGGTTGGGCAAATCCCATATACTTGCCTGGCATCTGGCGATTTGACTTGTCAAAGAATGCGGGCGTAGTTCAATGGCAGAACTTTTGCTTCCCAAGCAAATGGCACGGGTTCGATTCCCGTCGCCCGCTCCAGGCGCAGCACACTTCAACGCTTGTCGTCACCCGACGGCGCATCGCGCGAATGGTCCGGCGGATCGATGTGTTCGATATTGCCCAGCAGCAGGGCGCGCCCCGCAAACACGCCGCTCACGTCCTCGCGCTCGAAGCGTTCGGTATCGCGTCTGCGCACTCGTTCCGTGATGGCCGAGGCTTCATCGTCCGTGGCACCAAGCGCCATTACGGCATGCTGGCCCATCAACACGGCCGACTCGAAAGTCTCGCGCACGACATGCTGCGCGTCCAGCTTGATCAACTCCAGCGCATGCTGGCGGTCGAACGCGCGCGTGATCACCACGGCGTTGGGAAACTCGCGCTGGATGTTCTCCACGATGCGCGTTGCCGCGTCCTTCTTGTCTACGCACACCAGAATGGCCCGGGCGTGGTGGGCGCCCGCGGCATGCAGCACGTCGGCCCTGGCGCCGTCGCCGTAGTAGACCTTGAAGCCATAGGGCTCGGCCGCGCGTATGGCATCCGGGTCGCTGTCGATGATGGACAGCTGGGCGCCGCGCGCCAGCGGC
The DNA here is from genome assembly GCF_018413525.1 of Acidovorax sp. CCYZU-2555. Lineage (GTDB taxonomy): Bacteria > Pseudomonadota > Gammaproteobacteria > Burkholderiales > Burkholderiaceae_C > Comamonas. Next base: position 20,906 of record NZ_JAHCDD010000023.1, on the reverse strand, counting down.
CCCTGGCTGGCGATCTGGCCGACGCGGCCAAAGCCGATGATGAGCACATTGCCCTGCAGATTGTTCGGTGCCTCCACGCCGTCGAGCGTCACGCTCTGCACACCGATGAAGCGTTTGTGCAGGATCACGACCAGGGGCGTGAGCGCCATGGAAAGAACGATGATGGCGGTCATGTTCGCATTGACTTCGGGCGTGATCACGCGCAGCTTGAGCGCTTCGGCGAACAGCACGAATGCGAACTCGCCGCCCTGGGCCATGAGAATCGCGCGATCGACGGCATCGGCGTGCGAACTCTTCGCCAGGCGCGCCACCACATAAATGCACGCCGCCTTGGCCAGCATCAGGGCCACGACGCCGGCGGTGATGAGCTTCCAGTTCTGGGCCACCACTTCCAGGTTCAATGCCATGCCCACGCCCAGGAAGAACAGGCCCAGCAGCAAGCCGCGAAACGGCTCGATATCGGCTTCGAGCTGGTGGCGGAAAGTCGACTCCGACAGCAGCACGCCGGCCATGAACGCGCCCATGGCCATGGACAGGCCGCCGAGCTCCATCAGCAGCGCCGCACCCAGCACCACGAGCAGCGCGGCAGCGGTCATCACTTCGCGCGCCTTGGCCCTGGCCAGCACGCGGAACAGGGGATTGAGCAGCCACAAGCCGGCGCCCACCAGGGCCGCGAGCGCGAGAACGGCCAGGCCCAGGCGCTGCCACGGCGACGCACTGGCCACGGGCAAGGCGTCGGCCGGCGCGAGAAACGCCACGGCCGCGAGCAAAGGAACGATCAGCAGGTCTTCGAACAGCAAGATGGAGACGATGCGCTGTCCGCGCGGCGCGAGAATATCGCCGCGTTCGGCCAGCACCTGCATGACGACGGCCGTGGAAGTCAGCACAAAGCCCGCGCCGCAGACGAAAGACACCTGCCAGGAGAAGCCGAAGGCCATGCTCACCGCCGTGAGCAGAGCACCGCACAGCACGACCTGCATGCTGCCCAGGCCGAAGATCTGGCCGCGCAGATTCCATAGGTGCGAAGGCTTCATCTCCAGGCCGATCACGAACAGGAACATCACCACCCCGAGCTCGGCGATGTGGATGATGGTCTGGGCGTCGTTGACCAGGCCCAGGCCGTAGGGCCCGATGGCGAGTCCTCCGGCGAGATAGCCCAGCACGGAGCCGAGTCCGAAGCGTTTGAACAGCGGCACGGCGATGACCGCCGCCCCGAGCAAGGTGATGATGCTGATCAGCTGGCTGGCGTTACCTTCAGCGGCCATAGGGAATTTCCTTCATGAAGTCTGTGTTTCGTTCGGCGGTCGGGCCACATACACGCGATCGCGCCCCGCCTGCTTGGCCTGATAGAGCAGGCTGTCGGCGCGCGACAGCGTGGCGGACAGCTGGGTCTGGTCGGCGATCGGGGCGATGCCGAAACTGATGGTCATGCGATCGCCGTCGGGCAGCAGGCTCTTGTCTTCGCTCAACTGGGTGCGTATGCGTTGGGCAATGCTTTCCGCGCTGGCGAGGTCGGTGCGCAGCAGCAGCACGAACTCCTCGCCGCCGAAACGCGCGACCAGGTCGTCGTTGCGCACCTGCTGGGTCAGCGCGCCGGCCACCGTCTGCAGCACATGGTCGCCATGCGCATGGCCCCAGGTGTCGTTGATGCGCTTGAAATGGTCGATGTCGCCGATCAGCAGCGTCCAGGGTCCCAGCCGCGCGTCGCGCAGCAGGGGTTCGGCGGCTTCCTGGAAGGCGCGGCGGTTGAGCAGATTGGTCAGCGGGTCCATGTTGCGTTCCGCGCGCAGCGCGGTCATGGCGTCGCGCACGGTGTTGGCCAGCAGCAGCATGGAAAACAGCAGTGCGAACAGCACGGTGGTGGCCAGCACCATCAGCCAGTAGGAAGAAAACCAGGCAGCGTTCTGGCCCATGCTGCCCATGGCCAGCGACAGCAGCGGGCGAATGCTGGTGTTGATGGCAAACACCACGTAGGACCAATACATCGCGCGCTCCAGCCCGTCCGCAGGCAGGCGGCGGCGCAGAATGCCGGCCGCGGGCAGCAGTTGCAGCAGCCCCAGCCCGGCGTTGAGCCAGAGCATGCGCATCCACAGGCTGACTTCGACGCGGCTGTAGTAATAAAGCGCCAGCAGCACCACGGCGCCTATGAGCACGCCCAGGCGCGGGCGCGCCGACACGCTGTAGTAACCGGCCATGCCGCGCGCAAAGCACCAGGCGCCGAACAGATACATCACGCCCGTGACCACGGCCCAGCGGTCCAGGCCTTCGGGGGCCAGCAGGCTTTGCCAGGCGAGGGCGCTGCCGACCAGCGAATAGGACGTCGCGACCCACAGCAAATAGGACTGGCGGCGCTGCACCAGCCAGCAGCCGACAAGCATTGCGCCCAGCAGCAGCATGCACGCCGGGATGATCAACAGAAAAAGGCGGTCAACGAGGATGGACACGTGATCAACGCAGCCGCAGGGCGCGCGGGGAAGGGGTCAGGACAATGCATGACAGATCGGTGAGACAGAACAGCCGCACCGGGTTTCGAGCGCCTTGCCCGTCGCTCGCTGGTTTTCTGCGTCTCGCCATATCAGCATTTTGGCAGCGATTGCCATGCCCGGACGCGATCTGCACTGCATTGCGCCGGCTATCGTCGCTGGCGCTGCGGCCGCCGTGGCCGCTGCGTCCGGGCGCCGCGCTGCTGAATTCCCTGGATTGGGCTCGGGCGCGCAAGGGTGTCAGACTCCGGTCTGTCGCCCTTTTTTTGCGGAACGCCATGCCTGCAACCCAATCCCTCGCCCTGATCGATTCTTCCGGCCCGCCCACGCTGCGCGGCGACACCGGCCCCGTGCCCTGGTGGAGCTTCACCAAGACCGTGCTGGCGATAGGCGCGCTGCGCCTGGTCGAAGATGGCATGCTGTGTCTCGACACGCCCGTCGCCGGGGAGCGCTTCAACCTGCGCCAGCTGCTGCGCCATGAGGCGGGCCTGGCCGATTACGGGCTGATAGCGCAATACCAGGGCGATGTCGCCGCGGGCCGTTCGCCGTGGTCGGTGGAGCAACTGCTCGACCGCGTCGATGTGCGGTCGTCGCGCGGCACGCCCGGCGAAGTCTGGCGCTACTCCAATGTGGGCTACTTGTATGTGGGCCGGCAGATCGCCCAGGCGATGGGCCTGGGCCTCGCGGAGGCGCTCAATACCTGCGTGTTCCAGCCCGCAGGACTGACGACCGCGCGGCTTGCGCGCCTGCCGCCCGATCTGGCGGAAGTGAACATGGGCGATGCGCCGAGCTACCACCCGGGCTGGGTCTACCACGGCCTGGTGACCGGCACGGCACTCGATGCGGCGCGCCTGCTGGCGGCGCTGGTGCACGGCAGGCTGCTGCAGGCCGACACCCTGGCGCAGATGTGCGAGAGCCGGGCGCTGCCCGAGCACCGCTGCGCGCTGCACCCCGATCCCGCCTATGGGCTGGGACTGATGCTGCACGCCCATGGCGTCGAACAGCACCCGCTGGGCCATTCGGGGGCGGGGCCGGGCAGCCAGATCGCGGTCTATGCCCAGGCAGGCGCGGTCTGTGCGCTGTGGGCCGCAGAGTCCATGCACATCGACCCCACGCGGGAAGCTTTTAAAATCCTCGCTGATGTGAAGTCTGAAACGGTTCCAGGAGCGGCGTGAACGATTATTTTTCCGCCGTGCAAGCGGCTTTCTCGGAAGGTGGAGTGATTGCCCAGGCGCAGCCGCATTTCCGCCCACGCAGCGGGCAGACTGAAATGGCGCTCGCGGTCGCTGAAACCATTGCCGACGGCGGTGTGCTGGTGGTCGAGGCCGGCACGGGCGTGGGCAAGACCTATTCCTATCTCGTGCCGGCGCTGCTCAGCGGCCAGCGCGTGCTGATTTCCACCGCCACCAAGGCCTTGCAGGACCAACTTTTCTCACGCGATCTGCCCAGCCTGACCCGCATGCTGGGTCTGCCGCTGCGCACGGCCCAGCTCAAGGGCCGGCCCAGCTATCTGTGCCAGCACCACCTGGGCCAGGCGCGTCAGGGACGCGGTGCGCCGCAGGACCCGCAGCTGCTGCGCACGCTGGCGCGCGTCGAGGAGTGGGCGCGCGTCACGCGCACCGGCGATCTCGCCGAGCTGTCGGCCGTGAGCGAAGACTCGCCGGTCTGGCCGCTGGTCACGTCGACGCGCGACAACTGCCTGGGCAGCGCCTGTCCGCAGTTCGAACCCTGTCATCTCAACGTCGCGCGGCGCGCGGCGCTGGCCGCCGATGTGGTGGTCGTCAACCACCATCTGTTCTTTGCCGATCTCGAAGTGCGTGAATCGGGCGTGGCGCAACTGCTGCCGTCGGTGGGCGTGGTGGTGTTCGATGAAGCCCACCAGCTCAACGAAACCGGCATCCAGTTCGCGGGCACGCTCGTGGGCACGGCCCAGCTGCAAGGCTATGGGCGCGATTTTCTCGCGCAGACGCTGGAGCATGCGCGCGGCATGGGCGACTGGATGCAGCTGAGCGCCGACCTCGAGCGCACGGTGCGCGATCTGCGCCTGGCGGTCGGGCGTGCGGCCGTGGGCGAGCGCCTGCGCTGGCTCGGCGCCGTGCCCGACGGTCTGGACGCGCGCGTCTGGTCGGGCGCCTTCTCGGCGCTGGGCCAGGCCTTGCATGCGGCGCTGGTCGCGCTCGGCGGTGTCGAGGAAATGGCGGCCGAGCTGCGCCAGCTCTATGCGCGTGGCGAAGCGCTGCTGCGCCGTCTGGCGCTGTTTGGCCGCGCCAGCAGCGACGACACCGTGCGCTGGCTCGATATCGGCAGCCGCCATTTGCGCATGATCGAATCGCCGCTGAGCATTGCGCGCATCGTGCGCACGCGCCTGCTGCAGGAAAGCGAGACGCCGGGCGAGGCCGCGGCCAGCGCGGCTGCGGGACGCCCGGACGCCGGACGCCCGGATGCCGGACGCCCGGACGCCGGACGCCCGGACGCCTGGATATTCACCTCGGCGACGCTGGGCGACGACGCCGAACTGAGCTGGTTCACCGAGCCCTGCGGCCTGCGCGACGCGCGCATCCTGCGTGTCGACAGCCCGTTCGACTATGCGCAGCAGGCGGCTGTTTATGTGCCCCTTGAGTTTCCCGCGCCCGGCACGCCCACGCACAGCGCCGAAGTCGCGGCGCTGGTGCAGCGCTCGGCCGAAGTGCTGGGCGGGCGCACGCTGGTGCTGACCACGACGACCAAGGCCTTGCAGGTGATAGGCGCGGCCTTGCAGGCGCAGTTCGGACTGTTTTCAGACCTGGAAGTGCTGGTCCAGGGCCAGGCGCCGAAACAGCTGTTGCTGGAACGCTTTCGCACCGGCTCCGAAGGCGGCGGCAAAGGCTGCATCCTGGTGGCATCGGCGACATTCTGGGAAGGGGTAGACATGCCCGGCGATGCGCTCGAGCTGGTGGTGATCGACAAGCTGCCGTTTCCGCCACCCGATGATCCGCTGGTCGAGGCGCGCTCGCAGCAGCTCGAAGCCGTGGGGCGCAGCGCGTTTCGCGACTACATGCTGCCCGAGGCGGCCATGGCCTTGAAGCAGGGCGCGGGCCGGCTGATTCGGCGCGAAACCGACCAGGGGGTGCTGGTCATTGCCGACACGCGCCTGGTCGCCAAGCCGTACGGCCGGCGCCTGCTCGCGGCCTTGCCGCCCATGCGCCGGCTCAAGACCGCGGTGGATTACGACGCGGCGCTGGCCGCGCTGGCGCTTACCAGAGCTTCCACCAGGGACTCGACTTCGGCGTGACGCCGGCCGTGCCGGATGCCGCGCCTTCGGGGAAGGTGGTATCCAGCACGCGCTTGCTGTCGTCGCGCAGCTGGGTCATGCCCAATGCGTCATACGACTTGATCAGGATCTGCAGCGCTTCGCGCACCGCGGGCACGCCTTCGTACTCGGACAGCGCGGTCTGGGCGCGGCCGATCGCGGCCACATAGGCGCCGCGCTCGTAGTAGTAGCGCGCGACATGCACTTCGTACTGGGCCAGCGAGTTGACGATATAGGTCATGCGCTGGCGCGAATCGTTGGCGTACTTGGACTCGGGAAAGCGCGTCACGACCGCGCGGAACGACTCGTACGAATCCTTGGCCGCCTGCTGGTCACGCTCGGACAGGTCCTGGCGCGAGATCCAGGCAAACATGCCCAGGTTGTCGTTGAAGTTGACCAGGCCCTTGAGGTAGAGCGCGTAGTCGGTGGCCGGGCTCGCGGGGTGCAGCTTGAGGAAGCGGTCCAGCGTGGCCTGGGCCTGGGCCTTTTCCCCGGCCTTGTACTGGGCATAGGCTTTCTCGAGCTGGGCCTGCTGGGCCAGCGGCGTGCCGGCGGCGCGGCCTTCGAGCTTTTCGAACAGCGGCACGGCCTTGTCGAACGCACCGGCCGAGACTTCGTCGCGTGCTTCGGTGTAGATCCGGTCGGGAGTCCACTTGGCCGTTGGATCTTCCTGGGTGCTGGAACAAGCCGCCAGCAAGCCCGCAGCGAGCACGGCAGGAAGAAGAGGCGAGGACAAACGCAGCATGGCAGGAAGCTTTCTGGCAATAAAGGGCAGGCTGTAGCGTTTTCGCACTGAGTGATCCGTTCACCCTGTCGAAGGGTGCCCCACGGCAGGCATTGAAAAGAAAACGCGCTAGAAACCGCATTGTAATGGCCGCAAAGGCCCGCGCCGCGCGGGGCCTGCGGGTGCCCGCTTTGTCCGTCCGGTGTCCGGCCTTTCTACAATGCTGCCCATGTTTGTTCATTTGCGCCTGCACTCCGAGTTTTCCGTCGTCGACGGAACCACCCGTATCAATTCCATCATCAAGGCAGCCGCTGCAGACGGGCAGGCCGCGATGGCGATGACCGACTACAACAATATGTTCGGCGCCATCAAGTTCTACAAGGAAGGCCGGGGCAAGGGCGTCAAGCCCGTGCTCGGCACCGAAATCCAGCTCGAAGGCGAGGACGGCGCGGCGACTTCGCGCGTGATCCTGCTGGTGCAGAACAAGGCCGGTTACCACAACCTCTGCGAACTGTTGGCCCGGGGCTGGACGCGCAATGTCGTCAAATCCCAGGCGGTCTACACCTGGGAATGGCTGCAGGAACTGGGCGAAGGCCTGATCGTGCTGGCCGGCGCCCAGGCCGGCCCCGTGGGCCAGGCGCTGATGCGCGGCGACACGGCGGGTGCGGCCAACCAGGCGTTGCGCCTGGCAGCAATGTTTCCGCATCGCTTTTACATCGAGTTGCAACGTGCGGGCCGCGCCGACGACGAAGCCCATGTGCTGGCCGCGGTGCAGCTGGCCGCGCGCCTGAACCTGCCCGTGGTCGCGACCCACCCCATCCAGTTCTTCGGACCCGACGACTACGAATCGCACGAAGCGCGGGTGTGCATCGCCGAAGGCGAAATTCTGGGCAATCCCAAGCGCGTGCGCCGCTTCACGCGCGAGCAGCACTTCAAGACCCAGGCCGAAATGGAGGCGCTGTTCGCCGACCTGCCGTCGGCGCTGCAAAACAGCGTGGAAATCGCGCGCCGCTGCAGCTTGACCCTGGTGCTGGGCGCGCCGCAGCTGCCCAATTTCCCCGTGCCCGAAGGCATGACGATGGAGTCGTTCTTCCGCCAGGAGTCGTTCGACGGCCTCGAAGTGCGGCTGGCGCTGCTCTATCCCGACGTCGCCAAGCGCGACGCGCAGCGCGCGCGCTACGTCGAGCGGCTCGAGTTCGAGCTGAACACCATTTTGAAGATGGGGTTTCCGGGCTACTTCCTGATCGTGGGCGACTTCATCAAGTGGGCCAAGAACAACGGCTGCCCCGTCGGGCCGGGCCGCGGATCGGGCGCGGGCTCGCTCGTGGCCTATGTGCTCAACATCACCGATCTGGACCCGCTGGAATACAACCTGCTGTTCGAGCGCTTCCTGAACCCGGAACGCGTGTCGATGCCCGACTTCGACATCGATTTCTGCCAGTCCAACCGCGACCGCGTGATCGACTACGTCAAGCAGCGCTACGGCCGCGACGCCGTGAGCCAGATCGCGACCTTCGGCACCATGGCCGCGCGCGCGGCGATCCGCGACGTGGGCCGCACGCTCGACATGAGCTATACGTTCTGCGACGGCATCTCCAAGCTGATCCCGAACAAGCCGGGCCTGCATGTCACGCTCAAGTACCCGCCCAATCCGAAAAAGGAAGGCGACAAGTACACCTATGCGATCGAGGCCGAGCCGCTGCTCGCCGAGCGCATAGAGAAGGAAGAAGACGTCAAGACGCTGATCGAGATGGCCCAGCGCCTCGAAGGCATGACGCGCAATATCGGCATGCACGCGGGCGGCGTGGTGATCGCGCCGGGCCGGCTCGCCGACTTCTGTCCGCTCTACCAGCAGCCGGGCAGCGACTCGGCCGTGAGCCAGTTCGACAAGGACGACGTCGAAGACATCGGTCTGGTGAAGTTCGACTTCTTGGGCCTGGCCACGCTGACCATCCTGGAAATCGCGCGCGAATTCATCATGGCGCGCCACAAGGGCCAGGAAAACTTCGCCTACGAGCGCATTCCGCTCGACGACCACCCCACCTACAAGCTGTTCTCCGAAGGCAAGACGGAAGCGGTGTTCCAGTTTGAAAGCCGCGGCATGCAGGGCATGCTGCGCGACGCCAAGCCCAGCCGCCTGGAAGACCTGATCGCGCTCAACGCGCTCTACCGCCCCGGTCCCATGGACCTGATTCCCAGCTTCGTGGCGCGCAAGCACGGCCGTGAAGTCGTCGAGTACCCGCACCCCATGGTCGAGAAGGTGCTGGCCGAGACCTACGGCATCATGGTCTACCAGGAGCAGGTGATGCAGACCGCCCAGGTGCTGGGCGGCTACTCGCTGGGCGGCGCCGATCTCTTGCGCCGCGCCATGGGCAAGAAGAAGGCCGACGAGATGGCCAAGCACCGCGAGCTGTTCCGCGAAGGTGCTTCCAAGAACGGACTGAACCAGGAAAAGGCCGACGAAGTCTTTGACCTGATGGAGAAGTTCGCGGGCTACGGCTTCAACAAGTCGCACGCCGCCGCCTACTCGTTGCTGGCCTATCACACCGGCTGGCTCAAGGTGCACTACACGGCCGAGTTCTTCTGCGCGAATATGACCGTGGAAATGGACGACACCGACAAGCTCAAGGTGCTCTATGAAGACGCGCTGAAAATGGGCCTGACGTTCGAGCCGCCGGACGTGAACCGCGGCCGCCACCGCTTCGAGCCGGTCACCGACAAGGTGATCCGCTACGGCCTGGGCGCCGTCAAGGGCGGCGGGCAGGCGGCCATCGAGGCCATCGTCGCCGCGCGCGAAGGCACGGGCACGGGCCCGCGCGGCACGGAAAAGGGGCCGTTCAAGAGCCTGTTCGATTTCTGCCTGCGCGTCGATCGCACGCGCCTGAACAAGCGCACGCTCGAAGCGTTGATCAAGGCCGGCGCGTTCGACGCCATTCACCAGAACCGGGCGTCGCTGGTCGCGTCCATCGACACCGCGTTCGAGTTCGCCAATGCCACGCATGCCAACGCCAACCAGGGCGGCCTGTTCGACATGATGGGCGACGACGCCGTGGGCTCGAGCACGCAGGAGCCCGAACTCGCCGAGCGCATGCCCTGGGGCATCAAGGAGCGGCTCACACTCGAAAAGACGGCTGTCGGCTATTACCTTTCGGGCCATCTGTTCGATGAAGTCGAGACCGAGGTGCGGCGCTTCGTGCGCACGCGCATCGAGGAGATGCGCGACAGCCGCGAGCCCCAGGTCATGGCCGGCATCATCAGCGACTTCCGCGCCATCACGGGCCAGCGCGGCCGCCTGGGGCTGTTCAAGATCGACGACAAGTCGGGCGTGATCGAAGCCTCGGCCGACGAAGCCGTGCTCAACGCGCACAAGGAGTTGCTCAAGGACGACGAGTTCGTCGTCGTCAGCGGCCGGCTGCAGCTCGACCACTTCAGCGGCGGCCTGCGCATGAAAGTGCAGCAGTTGTGGAGCCTGTCGGACGCGCGCTGCAAGTTCGGGCGCTATCTGCAGGTCAGCGTGGGCGAAGTCATGCCCGATGTGCTGCGCGTGCTGGGCGATTTCCCCGCGCGCCGGGTGGAGCACGAGCAGGCCGAGCCCGTGGTGCATGGCCTGCGCGTGCGCCTGGGCCTGCGCTGCGAGGCGCCGCAGGGCGCGGCCGTTGCGGAGTTGCAACTGGGCGACAGCAGCCGTTTTTACCCCAGCGACGCCGCGCTCGCGGCCTGGACGGCGCAGGCGGGCAGCGGCCATGCAACGGTGATCTACGAATGAAAAAAGCGGGTTTGCACGCAACTTGTGGAAAATGCCACACGTGCAGGCTTGAAATTGGTGTTTCCCTTCCCATCTGCGAAGACAAAAGAGCCTGTGTGGCTCGCTAGAATGAATTCATGGCAACACAACCCCCTTCCATTCCACCAAAGCCCCCGGAGGGGCCAGGCGTAGATGACGCTGGTTCGGTCGTAATGGAGCGGCGCGCGCAGCGTGTGCAGCCACCCAAGATGTACCAGGTCGTCATGCTCAATGATGACTACACGCCGATGGAATTCGTCATCGCCGTGCTCCAGGAACTGTTCAGCAAGGACCGGGAAACCGCGACCCAGATCATGCTCAAGATCCATCTCGACGGCCGCGGCATCTGCGGAGTTTTTCCGCGCGACATCGCCGCCACCAAGGTAGATCAGGTGCATCAGGCCGCGTTGAAAGCGGGTCATCCACTACAGGCAACGTTGGAGCCTGTTGAATAAGCTGCAACCGCCCCGATTTATCTCCATAATGAAATCACGCAAGCCAAAAGGAGTCCTCTCATGATTGCCCAGGAACTGGAAGTCAGCTTGCACATGGCCTTTGTCGAGGCCCGTCAGCAGCGCCACGAATTCATCACCGTGGAACACCTTCTGCTCGCGCTGCTCGACAACCCCAGTGCTGCCGAAGTGTTGCGCGCCTGCTCGGCGAGCATTGACGATTTGCGCGCCTCGCTGTCCAACTTCATCAAGGACAACACGCCGCAGGTCGCGGGTAGCGACGAAGTCGACACCCAACCCACGCTGGGTTTCCAGCGGGTGATCCAGCGCGCCATCATGCACGTGCAATCCACGGGCAATGGCAAGAAGGAAGTCAACGGCGCGAACGTGCTGGTGGCGATCTTCGGCGAGAAGGATTCGCATGCCGTGTACTACCTGCACCAGCAGGGCGTGACACGTCTTGATGTGGTCAATTTCATTGCCCACGGCATCAAGAAGAGCGAACCGCCAGAGGCTGCCAAGTCCGAAGGCCAGGCCGAAAGCGAAGAGGGCGGCAACAGCGAGCGCCAGGAAAAGGCCTCGCCGCTGGAGCAGTTCACGCTCAACCTGAACCAGGCCGCGAAAGAAGGCAAGATCGATCCGCTGATCGGGCGCAACTACGAAGTCGAGCGCACGATCCAGATCCTGTGCCGTCGCCGCAAGAACAACCCGCTGCTGGTCGGTGAGGCCGGCGTGGGCAAGACCGCGATCGCCGAAGGCCTGGCCTGGCGCATCACGCAGGGCGACGTGCCCGAGATCCTGGCCGAGGCCGTGGTCTATTCGCTCGACATGGGCTCGCTGCTCGCGGGCACCAAGTACCGCGGCGACTTCGAGCAACGTCTCAAGGGCGTGCTCAAGTCGCTCAAGGACAAACCCAATGCGGTGCTGTTCATCGACGAAATCCACACCCTGATCGGTGCGGGTGCGGCGTCGGGCGGAACGCTGGATGCGTCCAACCTGCTCAAGCCCGCGCTGTCGAGCGGCCAGCTCAAGTGCATCGGTGCGACGACGTTCACCGAATACCGCGGCATCTTCGAAAAGGACGCAGCCCTGTCGCGGCGTTTCCAGAAGGTCGACGTGGTCGAGCCCACGGTGTCGGAAACGATCGAGATCCTCAAGGGTCTGAAGTCGCGCTTCGAAGAGCACCATAACGTCAAGTACGCGGCAGCGGCGCTGCAGGCTGCGGCCGAGCTGTCGGCCAAGTACATCAACGACCGCCACCTGCCCGACAAGGCCATTGACGTGATCGACGAAGCCGGTGCTGCCCAGCGCATCCTGGTCGCGTCCAAGCGCAAGAAGACCATAGGCAAGGCCGAGATCGAGGAAATCGTCGCGAAGATCGCGCGCATTCCGCCCGCCAACGTGTCGAACGACGACCGCAGCAAGCTGCAGACGCTAGAACGCGACCTGAAAAGCGTGGTGTTCGGCCAGGACAAGGCGCTCGAAGTGCTGTCGTCGGCCGTCAAGATGGCGCGTTCGGGTCTGGGCAAGGGCGACAAGCCTATCGGCTCGTTCCTGTTCAGCGGCCCTACCGGCGTGGGCAAGACCGAAGCCGCCAAGCAGCTGGCGTTCATCATGGGCGTAGACCTGATCCGCTTCGACATGTCGGAGTACATGGAACGCCATGCGGTGAGCCGTCTGATCGGTGCGCCTCCGGGCTATGTCGGTTTCGACCAGGGTGGCCTGCTGACCGAAGCCATCACGAAGAAGCCGCACGCGGTGCTGCTGCTCGATGAAATCGAGAAGGCGCACCCGGACATCTTCAACGTGCTGCTGCAGGTCATGGACCACGGCACGCTCACGGACAACAACGGACGCAAGGCCGACTTCCGCAACATCATCATCATCATGACGACGAATGCGGGCGCCGAGACCATGAACAAGGCCAGCATCGGGTTCACCAACCCGCGTGCTGCCGGCGATGAAATGGGCGACATCAAGCGCCTGTTCACTCCCGAGTTCCGCAACCGTCTGGACGCGATCGTGGGCTTCAAGTCGCTCGACGAGCAGGTCATCATGCGCGTGGTCGACAAGTTCCTGCTGCAGCTCGAAACGCAGCTGGCCGAGAAGCGCGTGGACGTCACGTTCACCGACACGCTGCGCAAGCACCTGGCCAAGGCCGGCTTCGATCCGCTGATGGGCGCGCGTCCGATGCAGCGCCTGATCCAGGACACCATCCGCCGCTCGCTGGCCGACGAACTGCTGTTCGGCCGCCTGGTCGACGGTGGACGCCTGGGCGTCGACTGGGTCGAAGGCGAAAACGGCGCAGCGGGCGAAGTGCAGCTCGACATCCAGCCGCTGCCGCGCAAGGAGCGCGGCCGCTCGGAACCCGCCGAGCCCGAAGAAGCCACGACCGATTGAGCGCGTGACGCTTTGATCCCCCAAGCCGACAGCCCCGCGCTGTCGGCTTTTTTTGTGTTTTTCAAAGGCCTTCACGTGCAATGGTTTAGCGAACACTGGAACACCGATAACGCGTACTCGCTGTTCTGGTTGATTTGGTCGGTATACGCGCTGGTGATAGGCGTCTGGGTGTTGCTGCAGCGCAGTGCGCCCGTGGCGACGCTGGGCTGGCTGCTGGCACTGGCCGCGCTGCCCGTGGGCGGGCTGGGCGTCTATTATTTCTTCGGCCCGCAGCGGCTCAAGCGGCTGCGCAACAAGCGGCTGCGGCGGCACAAATCGTCGCGGCTGCGCGTGAGCGCCGCGCGTCTGCGCGACCATATCCCGGCGGCCAGCGCGCGCATGCACCAGGTCGCGCGGCTCGTGAACCGCACGGCCGAGTTTCCGGTCAGCAGCGCCGAGCGCATGGAGCTGCTGGTCGGCGGCGACCGCACCTATGAAAGCATTCTCGAAGCCGTGCGCGCGGCGCGCCACCATGTGCACCTCGAGTATTACGTCTTCGAGCCCGACCAGACCGGCACGGCGCTGATGGATGCGCTGGTCGAGCGCGCACGCGCCGGCGTCAAGGTGCGCATGCTGGTCGACTCCATGGGCTCCAAGAAGATACGCCGCAAGTTCTACGCGCCGCTGGTCGAGGCCGGCGGCGAATTCGCGTTCTTTCACCCGTCCAAGGTCGGCCGGCGCCTGCGCCCGGTGATCAACTTCCGCACCCACCGCAAGATCCTGGTCTGCGACGGCAAGGTGGGCTTCACGGGCGGCGTCAACATCACCGACGAGGAAAGCCGCCGCGTGATGGAATGCGCCTACCACGACGTGCATCTGCGGCTCGAAGGCCCGGTCGTCAACTGGCTGCAGACAGTGTTTCTCGAAGACTGGTCGTACGCGCTGGAGCGCAGCCACCCGGTGGAGCCGCCCGACCTCGATGTGCTGCTGCCCGACATGAAGGAAGGGCAGCACGCGGTGCAGATCGTGAGTTCGGGCCCCGACAACCGGCTCGAGGCGATACACCGCGCCTATGTCGCGGCGATCAATGCGGCCGATGCACGCGTGTGGCTCACGACCCCATATTTCGTGCCCACCGAAGCCGCGATGACGGCGCTGACCAATGCCGCGCTGCGCGGCGTCGACGTGCAGCTGCTGGTGCCCGAGAAGTCGGACTCGTTCATCGTCACGATGGCCGCGCGCTCCTATTTCGACGAGCTGATCGCCTGCGGCGCCAAGGTCTACGAATACCGCGCGCGCATGCTGCATTCCAAGACCCTGGTGGTCGACGACAACATGGCGATCATAGGCACGGCCAATTTCGACCACCGCAGCTTCTTCCTCAACTACGAAGTCTGCGCCATAGGCTACGGGCTCAAGCTCAACGGCGATCTCGCCAGGCAGTTCACGCTCGATCTGCAGAACGCGCGCCAGGTGCACTACGAGCGCAAGCAGCGCTTCCTGCCGCGGCTGGGCGACTCGATCGCGCGCCTGTGTTCGCCATTGCTTTGATACGCTGAAGCCAGCCATTCCCGGGCATACTTCGGGCATGGCTGATACCACTTTCTTCTGGCACGACTACGAAACTTTCGGTGCCCAACCCCGCTATGACCGTCCGGCCCAGTTCGCTGGCATTCGCACGGACATGGAACTCAACGAAATCGGCGAGCCGCTGGCGCTGTACTGCCAGCCGTCCAACGATTACCTGCCCGATCCGCAGTCCTGCCTGATCACCGGCATCACGCCGCAGCAGTGCGTGGCCCAGGGCATTCCCGAGCACGAATTCGCGGCGCGCATCGAGGAAGAATTCGCCAGCCCCGGCACGGTGGGCGTGGGCTACAACTCCATCCGTTTCGACGACGAGATCACGCGCTTCATGTTCTGGCGCAACCTGATCGATCCCTATGCGCGCGAATGGCAAAACGGCTGCGGCCGCTGGGACCTGCTCGACGTGGTGCGCATGGTCTATGCGCTGCGCCCCGAAGGCATCGTCTGGCCGCGCAAGGAAGACGGCACGGTGAGCTTCAAGCTCGAAGACCTGGCGCGCGCCAACGGCCTGGCACACGAGCAGGCGCATGACGCCGTGAGCGATGTGCGCGCGACGATTGCGCTGGCGCGGCTGATTCGCAAGCACCAGCCGCGGCTGTTCGACTTCGCGTTCAGCCTGCACAAGAAAGACCGCGTGCTGCAGGAGCTGGGCCTGCCGGCCGTGGCCGCGCATGCCAAGCCTTTCCTGCATGTGTCGGGCATGTTCGGCGCGGCGCGCGGCTGCATCGCCGTGATGTGGCCGCTGGCCACGCACCCCGCGAACAAGAACGAAATCATCGCCTGGGACCTGTCTCAGGACCCGTCCGAGCTGTCGCGCCTGGGCGTGGAAGAATTGCGCCTGCGCATGTTCTCGCGCGCCGCCGATCTGCCCGAAGGCGTGACGCGGCTGCCGATCAAGAGCATCCACATCAACAAGTCGCCCATGGTCGTCGGCAGCCTCAAGACGCTGAGCCCGGCCATGGCCCAGCAATGGGGCATAGACATGGAGCAGGCGCTGCAGTTCGCCGCCGTGGCGCGCGACCTGCCAGACATGAGCGCGCTGTGGAAGCAGGTGTTCCAGCGGCCGGCAAACGGCGCAGCTACCGATGCCGATCAGGATCTGTATGGCGGCTTTGTCGGCAATGAAGACCGGCGCCGGCTCAACCACCTGCGCTCGCTCACGCCGCTGGAGCTGGCCATGGACCGCACGGGCTTTGACGATGCGCGCCTGGGCGAACTGGTGTTCCGCTACCGCGCACGCAACTTCGCCGACACGCTGTCGCCCGAAGAGCAGCAGCGCTGGCAGGCGCATCGCGCGGCCTGCCTGCTCGACGGCCAGGGCGGGGCGCGCACGGCAGAACGCATGTTCGCCGAAATCGACCAGCTGTCGGAGACGGTAGACGAGCGCGGCGAGGAAATTCTGGGCGCGCTTTACGATTACGCGGAAGCGATTGTTCCTGACGCTTGAGGCAGGCCGAGGGTGCCAAGGTCAACTCACCACAAACGGGAGCAAGCGTTCGTGGTGAGCTTGTCGAACCATGAACGCTAGCCGCCATGACTGGAGCGCGGGCCGTTCATCCTTTAGAGCCTACATCCCGCCAAAAAACTGATAGCACACCGCGATCGCCGCCACCACGCCCGCGAACTCGGCGATCAGCGCGCAGCCCACGGCATGGCGTGCGCGCTGTATTCCCACGGCACCGAAGTACACGGCCAGTACATAGAACGTGGTCTCGGTGCTGCCCTGGATGGTCGCGGCGGCCAGCGCGGCGAAGCTGTCCACGCCCTGGCTTTGCATGGTTTCAATCAGCATGGCGCGCGCGGCGCTGCCCGAGAACGGTTTGACCAAGGCCGTGGGCAAGGCGTCGACAAAGCGTGCGTCCCAGCCTCCCAGATCCACCAGCCAGCGTATGCCCGACAGCGCATAGTCGAGCGCGCCCGACGCGCGGAACACGCCCACGGCGCACAGCATGGCGACGAGGTAGGGCAGCAGTCCCTTGGCGACGTCGAAGCCTTCCTTTGCGCCTTCGATGAAACTGTCATAAACCGGTACCTTGCGCCAGGCGCCCAGGCCCACGAACAGCATGATCAAGCCGAACAGCGTCAAATTGCCGAGCAAAGATGACAGCGAGGCCAGCGCCGCGCTGCTGAGCGTGGCGAGCAGCGCCATGAAGCCGCCCAGCAGCAGCGCGACCGGCAGCAGATAGGCCAGCACCACGGGATGCCACAATTTCAGGCGCTGTACCAGGCCCACGGCCAGCAGCGCGACCAGGGTCGATGCCGAAGTCGCGAGCAGGATGGGCAGGAACACCAGCGTCGGGTCGGGCGCGCCTTGCTGCATGCGGTACATGAAGATCGTGACCGGCAGCAGCGTCAGCGACGAAGCGTTGAGCACCAGGAACAGGATCTGCGCATTGGTGGCGGTGTCGGGCCGCGGGTTCAGCGTCTGCAGTTCGCGCATCGCCTTGAGGCCCATGGGCGTGGCCGCGTTGTCCAGGCCCAGCGCATTGGCCGCGAAGTTCAGCGTGATCAGGCCCAGCGCGGGGTGGCCGCGCGGCACTTCGGGCATCAGCTTGGCGAACAGCGGGCCCAGCGCCCAGGCGAGCCATTGCACCACGCCGGCTTTCTCGGCGATGCGCAGAAAGCCCAGCCACAGCGTCAGCGTGCCGAACAGCAGCACCATCACTTCGACCGACAGCTTGGCCATCGCGAACAGCGCCTGGACCATGCCCGCGAATACCTGGCTTTGGCCGCCGACCAGCCATTGGGCCAGCGCCGCGACCGCGGCGATGATGAAAAAGCCCAGCCACAAGGCGTTGAGCATCGAAGGTCTCCTGGTAGGAATGGCATGCGGGCCGCGCTGCGCGGCCTGGGCGCTATTGTGGCGGCTCGCGGGCTGTCACAGAGTTTGTGATGTGTCACAAATACCCCGCCATTCGAGAAATATTTCAAAGTGTCACGCCATTGACTTGCTGGATTTGCATCATCCAGGCATCTGCCCGTCTGCGCCCGCTCTGTGACTGCCCTGTACGCCCGTTGTTTTTCTCTGCTGCTGCGTTTTCGCCGGCCGGTGTCAGCGATTCCGTGGCGCATGGGCTGGCGCGGAATGCGCATGGCCTGCATAGGCGCGGCGCTGCTGGTGCTGGGCCTGGTGTGGTGGCTGGCCTGGCAAAGCGTGGAAGCCGAGCGCGAGCAGCAGCAGATCAGCACCGCGCAACAGCAGGCGAGTCTGGCGGCGGTGGTGGCCGAGAATCTTGCGCAGGTGGTCAACAAGGGGCAGTTGATGGGTCTGGCCGCGGGCGATGCGCTCGCCGGCCATATGCGCGGTCAGCAGTCGGCCGCCGAAGTCCACCGGCGCCTTTCCACCATGCTGGTCGCCGAGCACAGCTTTGCGCGCTATCTGCTGCTCGATGCGGCGCTGCAGCCGGTCGACTCTTCGTACGCACTGTCCCCCAGCGAGCTGACGCCGCTGCTCGCGGCGCTGCGCGTTTCGCTGCAGGCGCCCGAGCAGGGCCACGCGCGTCTGCCGCCCGCAGCCCAGTCGGCGCTGTCCGGCCACCCCGATCTCTGGCAGATTCCGCTGGTCTATGCGCTGCGTCCGCTCGAAGCCGAAGCATCGCGCGCGCGCGCGCCCGGCGGATATCTGCTGCTGATGCTGGACCTGGGCTATTTCCTGAACCTCTACCGCGACGTGGAAATGGGCGCGGGCAGTGCCATCCACCTGCTGAACGCCCAGGGCGTGGCGCTGGCGGAGCTGGGCCCCCAGGGCCTGACCATGCCGTTTTCGCGCGAGCCCGTGGCCGCGCTGGCCCAGATGACCGGCAACCGCGGCGCGACCGTCGCCGCGCTGCAGCCCGGCGGCGCCAAAAGCCATTTCAGCTGGCGGCGCAATGCCAATTCGCCGTTCCTCGTGGTCGCGAGCCGCGGCCTGGAATGGGTGCATGGCTCGCAGCGCGAAGACAGCCGCAAGGTCTGGACGCTGCTGGGCGTGCTGAGCTTTTGCATGCTGCTGGCCGTGGGCGGCATGCTGCGCGTGCTGCGCCACCAGGAAGGGCTGTTCACCGCGCTGAGCTTTGCCAACCGCGACAAGCACATGCTGATCGACCAGCTCGAGCAGGAAAAGGCCAAGGCGCTGGAGCTGGCCGCGAACGACCACCTGACGGGGCTGCACAACCGCCGCATGTTCAATGAACTGGTCGCCAGCCACCTGGCGCTGGCGCGGCGCAGCCGCAAGTTCTATGCGCTGATGTACCTGGACCTGGACCGCTTCAAGGCGATCAACGACACGCTGGGCCACCATGTGGGCGACCTGTTGCTGCAGGCGGTCGCGCAGCGGCTGCGCCTGCTGCTGCGCAGTTCGGACATCATCGCGCGCATGGGCGGCGACGAGTTCGCGGTGCTGGTGACGGGAATGGATGCGATGACCGACATGGACGCGCTCGCGGCCAAGCTCGTCGACTGCCTGAGTCAGCCCTATGAGGGGCTCGAAGGCAACAGCCTGCAGGTGACGCCCAGCATAGGCGTGGCGTTCTTCCCGCGCGACGGCCATGACGTGACGCTGCTGTGCCGCAACGCGGACGCAGCGATGTATGCGAGCAAGCGCGCGGGCCGCGGGCAGTTCACCTACTACGACGCGACGGCCAGCGCCGACAGCGCGCGCAGCTACGCCCTCGAGCGCCAGTTGCCCAAGGCCGTGATCGACCAGCAGCTGGTGCTGCATTTCCAGCCCAAGGTCAGGCTGCACGACTGCCGCATCATGGGCTTCGAGGCGCTGGTGCGCTGGCAGCATCCCGAGTACGGCTTGATCTACCCCGGCGAATTCATTGCGTCGGCCGAAGTCACGGGTGCGATACGCGCGCTCGGCGACTGGGTGCTGCAGGCCTGCTGCCAGCAGGTGGCCGACTGGCGCGCGCTGGGGCTGGACCCCGTGCCCATCGCGTTCAATGTCTCGCCGGTGCAACTGCGCGACAGCGCATTTGCCGAGCGGCTCGCGGCGCATATCGCGCACTACGGCATCGAGGCCTCCGATCTGAGCATGGAAATCACCGAAAGCTGCCTGCTCGAACCCCGGGAGCTGGCGCTGAGCGTGCTGGAGCAGGTGCGCGCCATGGGCGTTTCGATCGGACTGGATGATTTCGGCACGGGCTTTTCCAGCCTGAGCCAGATCAAGGACCTGCCCATAGACACGCTCAAGCTCGACCGCTCGTTCGTCAACGACATCCGCAGCAGCAGCGAGGCCGGCGTGATCGTGACCTCGGTGATCACGCTGGCCCACAACCTCAAGATGCGCGTGGTCGCCGAAGGCGTGGAGCTGATGGACCAGCTGGTCTATCTCAAGACCGCGGGCTGCGACGAAGCCCAAGGTTATTTCCTCAGCCGCCCGGTGGGCGCGAAAGCCGCGCAGGAACTGCTGCGCGCTGCCTATTTGTACCCGGCTTGAAAGGCCCGCAGCGATGAACCCTTGCGCAGACACCAAAGACCGCCGACTGGCACTGGCGAAGCTTTTGGGCCTGGGCGGTATCGCGGCGGGAATGTGCACGGCGCGGGCCAACGAGGCACCGGCCGCCCAGGAGTGCGAGCTGCCGCTGCGGCTGCGCCTGGCCTTCATTCCCAAGAACCACGAGGACGCGCAGGCCAGCGGCTACCGACTGCTGGCCGAATTGCTGGGCACGGCGCTGGACATGCCCGTGGACCTGGTGTCCGCGGCCTCCTATTCGGCGGTGGTGCAGGGCCTGCAGGGTGGGCGCATCGATGTCGCCGAGCTGGGCCCGGCCACCTATGTGCAGATGCAGCGCAGCGGTGCGTCGGCGCTGCCGGTCGCGGCCATGGTCAAGCAGCCCGGCGTGCTGACGCGCTACCACGCGCTGCTGATCGTGCGCGGCGGCTCGCGTTATCGGCGCTGGCAGGACCTGCGCGGCGCCACCCTGAGCCTGGTCGATCCCGCCAGCACGTCGGGCGCCTTGCTGCCGCGCCAGGCGATGAAGGCGCAGACCGGCATGCGGCTCGAGGACTATTTTTCGCGCGTCTCCTATGCGGGCTCGCACACGCGCGCCATTGCGGCCGTGCAGGACGGCCTGGTGGACGCGGCGTTTGTGTCCAGCGACAGCCTGGCGCTGACGCAGCAGCGCAAGGCCATGGCCGCCGGCGCGCTGCGCACGCTGTGGATGTCGTCGCCACTGCCCACCGATCCTCTGGTCGTGCGGCGCAAGCTGTGCCCGGCGCTGCAGGC
>NZ_JAHCDD010000022.1 GCF_018413525.1 Acidovorax sp. CCYZU-2555 | reverse complement strand
GCGCGGCCCGCTCGGGCCTGCTTGCACAAAGGGCCTGCGCTTTCGAGCGCAGGCCCTTTCTCCATGGATTGCCGCATGCAGTGATTGATTTCGGCGCCTGGATATACTGCCCGCTTGACCACAGCCAGCAAAGTCCGAATGCGTTTGAAAGCTTTTTTGCGCCCCTTGGTGTATCTCGGTGTCGCCGGTCTGGCCGCTTGCGGCAGCGCGCCCAGGACCGTGGACACGCCCAGCACCGGGGCCACGACGGCGGGAGCCGCGCCTTTGAAGGTCGGTCTGGCGCTGGGCGGTGGAGCGGCCAAGGGCTTTGCCCATATCGGCGTCATCAAGATGCTCGAAGCCAATGGCCTCACTCCCGCGGTCGTTGCCGGCACCAGTGCGGGCAGCGTGGTCGGCGCGCTGTATGCGAGCGGAATGGACGCGTTCGCGCTGCAGGAAAAGGCCGTGGGCCTGGATGAAACCAGCATTCGCGACCTGCAGTTTTCCTCGGGCGGACTGGTCAAGGGCCAGAAACTCGAAGACTATGTGAACGAGCAGGTGCAGCGCCGCCCGCTGGAGAAGCTGGCCAAGCCTTTCGTCGCCGTCGCCACGCGGCTCGAAGACGGCGAACGCACGGTGTTCGCGCGTGGCAATACCGGCCAGGCGGTGCGTGCCTCGAGCAGCGTTCCGGGCGTGTTCCAGCCGGTATCGATAGGCAAGAACCACTATGTCGATGGCGGCATCGTGAGCCCCGTGCCCGTCGATGCGGCGCGCCAGCTGGGTGCCGATCTGGTGATTGCCGTGGACATTTCCAACAAGCCGCGCGGCCAGTCGCCGGCCGACATGCTGGGCACGCTGGGTCAGTCGATCGCCATCATGGGCCAGAAGCTGGGCCAGGCCGAGCTGGCGCGTGCCGACATCATCATCCGCCCCAAGGTGCTGGATATAGGCCCGGCCGACTTCACGCAGCGCGCCAGCGCCATTCTCGAAGGCGAGAAAGCCGCGCTCGCGGTCATGCCGCAGATCCGCGCGCGCATCGCGCAGCTGCAAGCGGAGCGCGCCCAGGCCTTGCAACTCGCCCAGCAGAAAGCCGCGCAGGACAAGCAGCAGGCCTGCCTCGAAAGCCGCAGCCGCCTGCAGAAGATCACCGGCATGGTGGGCCTGAACGATCCTTGCGCCACCCCGTAGGGCGCGCGCTGTTCACCGTGCGCGGTGGATGGCAATGAGGAAAAAGGGAGGGTGGTGCAGCGTACTGGAATCGAACCAGTGACCCACAGCTTAGAAGGCTGTTGCTCTATCCAACTGAGCTAACGCCACCACGTACGGCATGCGCGCAATGGCATGCCGGCTTGATTCGCGCAGACTGTGGCACAGCGGCGCGTATCAGTGGGCCATATCATACCTGCGCCACCCGACAGCCGCGTGAAAATGGTGGGCGGCATGCGCTGTTTTACGCCTATCCGCGGGCTTTTGCGCGGACTTTGCGCGCCGGCCGCTCGCTCCAGCGTGCATGCGCCACGTCGCGCACCAGATCCCAGACCAGCTGCACCACGGGCGCGAGCCGGCGATGGCGCCGGTGCACCAGCATGATTTGCCGCTCGACGGCGGGCAGCAACAGACGATGGACCAGGCCGGCGTTTTCCACGCCCTGCTCGGCCACCGCGAGCCGCGGCACGACCGTGACGCCCAGGCCGGCCTGCACCATGGCGAAAATGGTGGTGGTATGGCCGACCTCCTGCACCACCTGGCATTCGGGGGCGTGCTGCTCGAGCACGCGGTCGATGAGCCGGCGGCTGCCCGAGGCATGGTCGAGCAGCACCAGCGGATGGCCCGCGAGGTCGCGCCAATGGACTTCGGGCAGCTGCGCCAGCGCATGGTCCACCGGGCAGACCAGGCAGAACGGCTCGGAGAGAATCGCTTCGCAGTGAAGATCTTCGGGCTCGGTGGGGTCGATCACCACGCCGAAATCGACTTCGCCCGCGCGCACGCTGTCGAGCGCGCCCTGCTGGATGCGGTCCAGCAGTTGCAGCTGCAGGCCCGGGTGCTGCTGCGCGCAGCGCGCAATGCATTCGGGCATCAGATGGGCCGACAGCGTGGGGCTGCTAGCGACGCGCACACGACCATGGCGCTGCGTCGCCAGGCCGCGCACTTCGAGCAGCGCGGCATCGAGCTCATCGAGCACGCGCGTGGCCCGGCCCTGCAGCAGGCGGCCCGCGTCGCTGAGTTCGACGTCGCGCGTGCTGCGGTGCAACAGCTGCACCCCGAGTTGCTGCTCCAGATCGGTGATGCTGCGGCTCACCGCGGGCTGCGTGAGGCCCACGGCCTCGCCCGCGCGGCTGAAATTCTGCTGCTGGGCCACGGCCAGGAACACGCGCAATTGCCGCAGGGTGATATTCATGAGTAAAAATTATAAAACAATCAAATAAATGCATTTCACTTTTGAATGCAGATGCCTTCCAATCGGCGCGACGAACGTGCGCGAGCCGTTTCTTGCAACCTCTGAAAGCACGGCATGGCCCGACCCCGATTCCTTCCCGACAACTTCACCCTGATGCTCATCGCCACGGTGCTGCTCGCCAGCTTCCTGCCGGCCTATGGCAGCGTCGCACGCGGTCTGGAGTGGGCGGCGATGGGCGTGATTTTCATGCTGTTCTTCCTGCACGGCGCCAAGCTGTCGCGCCAGGCCATCTGGGCCGGCATCAGCCACTGGCGGCTGCATCTGCTGGTCACGGCAATTACGTTCGTGGTGTTTCCGCTGCTGGGCTGGGGCCTGCGCCCGGTGCTCGAGCCGCTGCTGACGCCTGATCTCTATCTGGGCGTGCTGTTCCTCTGCACGCTGCCGGCCACCGTGCAGTCGGCCGTGACGCTCACGGCCGTGGCGCGCGGCAACATGCCTGCGGCGATCTGCAGCGCTTCAGGCTCCACGCTGATGGGCATCGTGCTGACGCCGCTGCTCGTGGGCCTGCTGCTGTCGCAGACCGCCAACAGCAGCGACCCGCTGGAATCGATGGGCCGCATCGCGCTGCAGCTGCTGCTGCCGTTCGCGCTGGGCCATGGCCTGCGCCCCTGGGTCTCGCCGTTCCTGCAACGCCATGCGGCGCGCATCAAGGGGCTGGACCAGACTTCCATCTTGCTGGTCGTGTACTCGGCGTTCAGCGCGTCGGTGGTCGCCGGCCTCTGGACGCGGATTCCGCCGCTCGCGCTGGGCGTGCTGGTGCTGGTCTGCGGCTTGCTGCTGGCGCTGTCCATGGGCATCAGCGTGTGGCTCGCGCGGCGCCTGGGCTTCTCGACGGAAGACGAAGCCGCCATCATCTTCTGCGGCTCGCAAAAAAGCCTGGTCAGCGGCGTTCCCATGGCCAAGGTGTTGTTCGCGCCCAGCGTCATGGGCGGCATGGTGTTGCCGCTGATGATTTTCCACCCCATGCAGCTGATGGTCGCGGCCTGGGTCGCGGGCCGCTATGCACGCCGCCCGGTCAGCACCGAAGCGCCCAGCGCGGTCGCCGCGCCGGCCAAGGCCTGAATCACGGATTGGGCATTTCGTCCTGAAAGATCGCGGTGCACGGCGCTTGGCCCTGGCGCTGAACGCCGCGGTACATGCCGGCCGTGTTGAACGGCATGCTCACTTCGCCCTGGGCATCGAGCGCTATCAGGCCGCCACGCCCGCCTATGCGCAGCAGTTCACCGAACACCACGTCGGGCGCGGCCTCCTGCAGCGTCTGACCCCGGTAGGCCATGCGCGCATGCACATCGTGCGCGGCCGCGCTGCGGATGAAATGCTCGCCGGTTCCCGTGGCGACCACGGCGCAGCTCAGGTCGTTGGCATAGATCCCAGCGCCTATCACCGCCGAATCGCCCACGCGGCCCGCGCGCTTGGCCGTGAGGCCACCCGTCGATACCGCCGCCGCGAGATGGCCGGCGCAGTCCAGCGCCACCGCGCCCACCGTGCCGAAATGCGCGTCGTGCGGCGGCGGCGCCTGCCCTCCTGCGGGTTTGCGCTGTTTCTGCGCACGGCGCAGTTCGGCCAAGCGTTCGTCGGTATGGAAATAGGCTTCGGGCTCCATTGCCAGGCCCATCTGCTGCGCAAAGCACTGCGCGCCTTCACCGACCATCAGCACATGGCCTGAGCTTTCGAGCACGCTGCGCGCCAGCACCACCGGGTTGCGCACGCCGCGCACGCAAGCCACGGCGCCCGCGGCCAGGCGCTGGCCCTCCATCACCGCCGCATCCATTTCATGGCGCGCCTCGGCCGTGTAGACCGAACCCCTGCCGGCATTGAACAGCGGGCAGTCTTCGAGCGACACCACGGCGGCCTCGACCGCGTCCAGCGCCGCACCGCCGCACTCCAGCACCGCCGCGCCCGCGGCCAGCGCGGCCTTGAGCGCCAGGTGATACGGCGCCTCGATCGCGGGATTCGGCGACATGGTGCCGGCGCCGCCGTGCACGGCGATCACGAAAGGAACATCTGCCATCGAGCCTCCTGAGCCGTCCAGCCTGCATGCTGCGCCCGCGCGGCGGCGGCCTGCGTAGGCGGGCGCGGGGCCCGCATGCCAGCGCGCAACGGCTTTGGCACAGGCGTAAAAAAGGGAAGCACCGGGCTTCCCTTTTTAGATGGCGTGCGCAGACTTCAGCGATGGCTCAGACGGCGCACCACCCAGTCGCCCAGGCTCTGGATGGCCTGCACGAAGAAGATCAGCACGATCACCACGGCCAGCATCACGTCCGGCAGGAAGCGCTGGTAGCCGTAACGGATGCCCAGATCGCCCAGGCCGCCGCCGCCGATCGCGCCGGCCATGGCCGAGTAACCGGTCAGGCTCACGAAGCTGATGGTCAGGCCGGCGACGATGCCCGGCAGGGCTTCGGGCAGCAGCACTTTCCAGACGATCTGGCTGGTGGTCGCGCCCATGGCCTGGGCAGCTTCGACCAGGCCGTTGTCGACTTCGCGCAAGGCGGTCTCGACCAGGCGTGCGATGAACGGCGCCGCGGCCAGCGTGAGCGGCACCACGGCCGCGCCCGTGCCTATGGACGAGCCCGTGATCAGCCGCGTGAACGGAATGATCGCGACCAGCAGGATGATGAACGGCGTCGAGCGCACGGCATTCACGATCCAGCCCACGGTCTTGTTCAGCGGGCCGTTTTCGAGCACGCCGCCGTCGTCGGTCAGGCGCAGGAACACGCCCAGCGGAATGCCCAGCAGGCCGCCGACCAGACCGGAGATACCGACCATCACCAGGGTTTCCCACAGCGAGATGGCAAACAGCTCCAGCATCATTTCAGAGAAATTTTCAAACATCGCTCAACCCTCGATATGCACGGTTTCGACCTGGACGCCCACGGCGCGCAGATGCTCGATCGCGGCCAGGATCTGCGCGGCCTCGCCGCTGGCGAACACGGCCAGGGAGCCGAAAGTCTGCTCCTGGATTTCATCGATCTGGCCGTGCAGGATGCTCAGGTCCAGACCGAAGTCGCGGATCATCTGCGACAGGATGGGCTCATAGGCGCTTTCGCCCGCATACGACAGGCGCAGCAGTTGGCCCGTGCCGCCGTTGAGCCTGGCCGCGAGCGTGCGCACGCGTGCCAGCACGCTCAGCGGCAGTTCCTGGGGCAGGATCTCGTCGATCAGGCTCTTGGTGATGGGCTGCTGCGGGCGCGTGAACACGTCGATGACCGGGCCCATCTCGGCGATGCGGCCGGCTTCGATCACGGCCACGCGGTCGGCGATCTGCTTGATCACCTGCATCTGGTGGGTGATCAGCACCACCGTGAGGCCCAGCTCGCGGTTGACCTTGCGCAGCAGGTCGAGAATGGAGCGCGTGGTCTCGGGGTCCAGCGCCGAAGTGGCTTCGTCGCTGAGCAACACCTTGGGATTGCTGGCGAGCGCGCGCGCAATGCCCACGCGCTGCTTCTGGCCGCCCGAAATCTGCGAGGGGTAGCGGTCGCGCAGTTCGGTCAGGCCCACGAGTTCGAGCAGCGGCTCGACGCGCGCGCGAATCTCGTCCTTGGACATGCCCACAAGTTCCAGCGGCAGCGCGGCGTTGTCGAACACGGTGCGCGACGACAGCAGGTTGAAGTGCTGGAACACCATGCCGATGTCGCGGCGCGCGGCGCGCAACTCGGCGTCATTGAGCTTGGTCAGGTCGCGGCCGTTGACGATCACTTCGCCCTGCGTGGGACGGTTGAGCAGGTTGATGCAGCGCACCAGCGAGCTCTTGCCCGCGCCGCTGCGGCCGATGATGCCGAACACTTCGCCCGCCTGGATGTGCAGGTCGATGCCGCGCAAGGCCTCGACCGGGCCAGTCGCGCCCTTGTATATCTGGGAAAGCCCCCGAATGTCGATCATGGAATGTGCTTTGGCGCAGTGCGGACCCGCGGTCTGCCTGCGCACGTTAAATGGAAAGGAAACGCGCCCGCATCTGTGGCGGGCGAGCGATCAAAAAAATACAACCGAGCCCGGCATCTCGCGCCAAGTCGGTGTTAACCCTAAACTATGCCTCAAATTGCAACAGGCTACAGCGCCGCCGTGCATTCCCCTCGCTTGGCCGGTTCGCGGGCTGGCGCAGCGCCTGCGTATTGTCTTCGTTTTGCCGGCCACAATAGCGCGTAGAACTCTTTCAGATCCCCACATGACCACTTTTCAAGCCGGCATTCTGCGGCCCGTCCCGGCGATAGCACGCTATGTCTTCTTTTCCATCACTCCCGCGGCGCTGAACGAACCCGCATTGCTGCGCGAAAGCCTGCAACGCCTGGCCCCGCTGGTCGATGGCGAACGCGTGGTCGCCGCCATGGGCCAGGAACTGGTGCAGGCGCTGGGCATCGTAGTGCCCGGCCTGCGCGCGTTTCCCGAGCTCAGCGGCCCGGGCGTGAAGGCGCCCGCGACGCCCGTGGCGCTGTGCCTGTGGCTGCGCGGCCAGGACCTGGGCGAGCTGCTGGCGCTCACGCGCCGGCTCCAAAAGGCGCTCGCGCCAGCGATCAAGGCCTTGCGTGTGGTTGAAGCCTTTCGCCATGGCAAGGGCGTGTCGGGCCATGGTCTGGACCTGACGGGCTATGAGGACGGCACCGAGAATCCACAGGAAGCGGCTGCCGTCGCCGCGGCCTTCGCCAGCGATCAAGGCGCGGGCCTCGACGGCTCGAGCTATCTCGCGCTGCAGCAATGGCTGCACAACTTCGATGCCTTCGAAGCGATGTCGGAGATGGACCAGGACCACAGCGTGGGCCGCCGGCGCAGCGACAACGAGGAACTCGATGACGCGCCCGAGTCATCCCACGTCAAGCGCACGGCCCAGGAAAGCTTCACGCCCGAAGCCTTCGTGCTGCGCCGCTCCATGCCCTGGGCGCTGCATACGCCCAGCGGCGACAAGGCTGGCCTGATGTTCGCCGCGTTCGGCAGCTCGTTCTATGCCTTCGAAGTCCAGATGCGCCGCATGCTGGGCCAGGAAGACGGCATCGTCGACGCGATGTTCCGCTTCTCGCAACCGGTCACGGGCGCCTACCTGTGGTGCCCGCCCGTGCGCGACGGCCAGCTCGATCTGCGCGCGCTGGGCCTGTGAAATAACTGCCGGCGCGAGCGCGCCGGCGCACATCCAGGGTAACTCCTGATTCACACGAAGTTGTTAACGTTAACAATTCGTTGACGGAAATTGTTAACGTGAACATCTCCGTTTCAGATCTTCCCAGGCGCAGCGCCCGGCGGATCGAAGTCGGCGCTACCACCGCCCATGCACCCACAGCGGCGCACCCGCGCCTCGAACTGCCCCCACGAAGGGCTGCGCGCACTCCGACGGAAGACACGCCAGCCTGCTGGCGCCGTCGGTGACAAGAAAACATACACAGGAGACACCATGACAACAGTATTCACAGACTGGCGCTCGCTGAGTCTGCTCATCTCATCGGCCGCACTGCTTGGCTGTGGCGGCAGCGATGGCGCCGCGACCACCCCGCCCCCCAGCGCCACGGCCGCGCGTTCGGCGGGCCTGGTCTACGCCGAACCCACGTTCTCGTCCGACGCCGCAGGCAATCAGACCGCCAGCGTCGCCATCCTGTCGCAAAGCGGGGTGCGCACGTTGACCACCGGCGCGTTGAGCGCGGCCGGCGTCACGGCCGCCAAGGCTGCGCTGCTGCCGGGCAATCTGGTCGACTGGATTGCCGACGGCAGCGACAAGGCCAGCGTGCCCGCGAACCCGGCGCAGACGTTCAACGTGATCCTGTCCAAGGGCAAGTCGTCGGCCGCGCAGTTCAATTTGCAGAAGTACGGCGCCGCGGTATCGCGCCACGACAACAGCCCCGGGCCGATGATCGCCGCGGGCTGGGTGTACAACAAGGGCACGGGCTCGATCACCATAGGCGACGGCAGCACGGTGACGGCGGACCAGGCAGGAAGAGCGTTCTCGCAGCCGATTCGCCGCTACCAGGAGACCTACTCGGTGGCGTCCAACGCCGTGGTGTTCAACGTGAACACCGACGATTACGCCAAGAGCACCGCGGCCGACTTCGCATCGATTCCGGTGACGGCCAACTACGACTACAGCACCACCGCGCGCCAGGCCGCCTATGTGCTGTTCGACAAGAACTACCAGAATGCCGAGTCGGCCAAGGTCGTCGCGATCTGGTACTTCACGCCGCAGTCGAAGACCGACGGCAAGCCGGTATGGGAAGTGCCCTCGCAAAGCCCCATGCTCGCGGACAAGGGCAATGACCCGGTTTCGGGCCAGCCCTACATGAGCATCAATGCGACCAGCCCGACGTCGGCGCCCTACTCGCGCAGCACCGAGCCGTTCGAGATGGTCAAGAACACCATGTATTACGTGGGCGACAACGAAGTCGCGTCCTATCTGCTCAAGGCGGACATGGGCACGCCCGACGATCCATCGGACGACAAGGTGATCAAGGTGGACGCAGGCTGGCCCAACAGCGGCTACCAGTACTGGAAGAACATGGAGATGATGGGCGTGGACCCGCGCTCCGTGACCGACATCTGGCTGACCCACGGACACAGCGATCACTACGGCACCGTCGTCGAGCAGCTGAAGATGATGGACAACGCGGGCAAGAAGATCGGCCTGTGGGCATCCAGGGAAGATGCGGTCGCGGTGACCTCGGACATGCAGGGCAACACCTGGAACATCGCCGGCGCCCTGCCGGCCTCGGAGACCGTGATCCGCGAACGCACCACCAACTTCTACGAGTACGACAAGTGGTATGACTACGGCAACGTGAAGATCATGGTCATCTGGTCGCCAGGCCACACGCCAGGCACGACCAACATGCTGTTTCGCGTGAAGAATCCCACGGACGGCAAGTTCTACACCTTCGGCTACCACGGCGGCTATGGCTTCAACGGCTTGAACACGCCCACAGCGAACAACGGCTGGCTGCGCCTGTCGTTCCAGCACGGCTTCAGCTATCTGCAGAACACCGTGGACGTGGACTTCGTCTCGCCGCAGCACAGCAACCAGTTCCCCATCGTCGAAGTGTTCCAGGCGCTCAAGGCCTATAACCGCGACCCGGCGAACGCCGCCAAGCAGTTGACCATGTTCGACGCGATGTCGTCCAAGGTGTTCGACTCGCCCAGCGTCAACGGCAGCAAGATCACGAGCGAGTTCTCGAACCAGCTCGAAAAGCGCCGTTCCGTGGCCTCGTACCGCGCCAGCGATGCAGCCAATGCGAGCTACAAGAGCATAGAGACTTCGGGGCCGTTCAAGCCCGGACGTGAAAACGGTCTGACCGCGGTGCGCGCCGTGGTGCTCGATGAAGGACGCATCATCCAGGGCTTTGTCGGGCCGCAGAACAAGAACCCGAACATTCCACTGCTGGCCAACGGCATCGTCACGGCGACCGACCAGTACACCAACGACCCCACGGGCTTCTACGTCCAGGTGTCGGTCGATGTGCAGGACGCAGGCTACAAGGGCTATATCCCCGAAGGCTACACGCAGTTCAGCCCGGGCATGAACGCGACGATCACCTACAAGGGTGGCCCCGTCGAGTCGGTGCATGCGGCCAAGGGCACGTTCCATCCGCCGGAAGTGCTGCGCACCCAGCGGCTGAACTCGCTGGCCGAAGCGCAGGCCGTGTTGCAGTCGATCGGCAAGGGCCGCACGGTGACGCTGTCGCTGACGCCGGCCAGCGAGATCGTCGTGCCGGCCAACGTCGCGCAGACCTTCCAGTAAGGCGCTGATGCACGCACGCGGCTGGCGCTTGCCGGCCGCGTGCGTACGCATTCCAGCCTCAGACCGACTCCCACTTGGTACTCCAATGATCTCCATTTGCCGATTCATTCGCCTGGGCCTCGCGGCAACGCTTTGCTGCGCGGCCATGCCCGCGTTGTCGGTGGCCCAGGACACCGCCGACAGCGACTATCAACAAAGCAAGCGCTTCAACGGCAGCGCGGGCGACACCATCGACATGGCGCGCAGTCGCCAGCATCTGCTGCGCGCGGCGCAGCGCGGCCATGGCCAGGCGCAAGTCGACCTGGGCTTCATCTATCTCAACGGCACGGGCACGCCCAAGGATATGGCACAGGCCTTCAAGTGGTTCGATGCCGCGGCCGCCAACCAGATGGTGCTCGCGCAATGCATGCTCGGCGACTTCTACCGGGGCGGCCTGGGCGGCGCGCCGCAGGACCATGCGGCCGCGGTGCGCTGGTACCGCAAGACGGCCGGCGCCAGCGCGCGCTGCGCATCGAAATCCCAATATGAACTTTATGTCAGCTACGCCGCCGGCCTGGGCGTGAAAAAAGACCTGGGCAAGGCCATCGAATGGCTGCAGCGCTCGGCCGACGCCGGCAACCCGCAGGCGCAAAGAGCGCTGGGCCTGGCCTACCGCAGCGGCCAGGGCGTGGCCGCGAATCCAGTGCTGGCCAAGCAATGGCTGCTCAAGTCGCGCGAAGGCGTCGCGCCCCACGAAGACCATGAACATGACGACCATGAAAAAGGCCCGGGAAAAACCGCGGGCCATGTTCACGTGCACTGAGCCCCGGCCGCGTCAGCGGCCCGGGCAGTGCCGCCGTCTCAGCGCACCATGCAGGGGCGCTTGTTGTCGAAGGTCCAGTTCGGCACCAGGAACTGCATGGCCATCGCGTCGTCGCGTGCGCCCAGGCCGTGCTGCAGGTACAGCTGGTGGGCGCGCTCGACGGCTTCCATGTCGAGTTCGATGCCCAGGCCGCCGCGCTGGGGCAGCTCGATGTAGCCGCCCTTGATCTGCAGCGGGTTCTTGGTCAGGTACTGGCCGTCCTGCCAGATCCAGTGGGTGTCGATCGCCGTCACGCGGCCTGGAGCGGCGGCGCCCACATGCGTGAACATCGCCAGCGACACGTCGAAGTGGTTGTTGGAATGCGAACCCCAGGTCAGGCCGAACGCCTGGCACAGCTGGGCCACGCGCACCGATCCGGCCATGGTCCAGAAATGCGGGTCGGCCAGCGGAATGTCCACCGACTGCAGCGAGATCGAATGCGCCATCTGGCGCCAGTCGGTCGCGACCATGTTGGTCGCCGTGGGCAGCCCCGTGGCGCGGCGGAATTCAGCCATGACTTCGCGGCCCGAGAAACCGCCTTCGGCGCCGCAGGGATCTTCGGCATAGGCGAGCACGCCGTGCAGATCGCGCGTCAGGCGGATCGCGTCCTTGAGCAGCCAGCCGCCGTTGGGGTCCAGCGTGACGCGCGCTTCGGGGAAGCGTTCATGCAGCGCACGGATGGCTTCGACTTCTTCCTCGCCGCGCAGCACGCCGCCCTTGAGCTTGAAGTCTTCGAAGCCATAGCGCTCGTGCGCGGCTTCGGCCAGGCGCACGATGGCTTCGGGCGTCATCGCCTTTTCATGGCGCAGGCGCTGCCAGTCGTTGGCGGCGCCGGGGTCGGTCTGGTAAGGCAGGTCGGTGAGCGTGCGGTCGCCGACGTAGAACAGGTAACCCAGCATCTGCACCGAAGTGCGCTGCACGCCTTCGCCCAGCAGCGCCGCGACGGGCACGCCCAGGTGCTGGCCCAGCAGATCGAGCAGCGCGGATTCCGCGGCCGTGACCGCGTGGATGGCGATGCGCAGGTCGAACGTCTGCAGGCCGCGACCGCCGCTGTCGCGGCCTTCGAACTCGGCGCGCATGGCATTGAGCACGGCGTTGTAGTTGCCCACGGGCTGGCCCACGATCAGCTTGCCCGCATCTTCCAGCGTCTGGCGAATCTTCTCGCCGCCCGGCACTTCGCCCACGCCCGTGTTGCCCGAGCTGTCGGTCAGCAGCAGCAGATTGCGCGTGAAGAACGGCGCATGCGCACCGCTCAGGTTGAGAAGCATGCTGTCATGTCCGGCGACCGGAATGACCCGCAATTGGGTGACGACAGGAGTGGAAGAGGAAGCCATAGTGAAACCAGGTGCAGAGAGAAAATGAAGGGGCCTGGGTGGGGGTCAGGCCCTGGGATGGTAGGTCAGAAACTCAATTGGCGGTAATGCCGCCGGTGTCGATCACCTGCTTCCAGCGCGCGAATTCCTTGGCCTGGAACTGGGTGAACTCCTCGGGGCTGTTGCCCACGACTTCGAGGCCGGCGTCGGTGAATTGCTTGGTCAGTGCCGGGTCCTTGAGGGCCTTGATGATGCCGGCATGCAGCTTGGCTTTGACATCGGCGGGCAGGCCCTTGGGCGCGGCAATGCCTTGCCATGCGTACACCTCGACGCCCTGAACGCCGGCTTCGCCCGTGGTCGGAACATCGGGCAGCACGGGCGAGCGCTTGTCGCCCGTCACGGCGATGGCCTTGAGCTTGCCGGACTTGATGTGCTGGATGACGGCATTCACGTTCTGGAACGACATGTCGACCTGGCCGCCCAGCAGATCGGTGATGGCGGGAGCGCCGCCCTTGTAGGGAACATGCAGGCCCTTGGTGCCGGTCTTCTGCCAGAACAGCTCGGCCGTCAGGTGGTCGGAAGAACCGGCGCCCGACGTTGCGAAACTCACCGCGCCGGGCTTGGCCTTGAGCAAGGCGATCACGTCCTGGATGTTGTTGACCTTGGGCGCCAGCGTGGGGTTCACGACCAGCACATTGGGCGTCTGCACGGCCACGGTGAGGTAGGTGAAGTCCTTGAGCGGATCGTAGGGCAGGTTCTTCATCAGGTGCGGGGCGACGACGAACGGCGCCAGCGAGGCCACGAGCAGCGTATAGCCATCGCCAGGCGCGCGCGCGACCTGGGTCGCACCTATGCTGCCGGTCGCGCCGGCCTTGTTGTCGACCACGAAGGTCTGCTTGAACTGCGTGCCCAGGTGGTTGCTGACCGCGCGCGCAATGGTGTCGGTCGCGCCGCCCGCGGGGAAGGGAACGATCACGTTCACGGTCTTGTCGGGCCAGGCGAATGCCGATGTCGCGGCGCCCATGCTGGCCAGGCCGATGCAAACGGCGGCGGCGGTGGTTTTCAGTGCTCTCATCTGTTGTCTCCGATATGTTCCGGGCAAGCATCGAGGCTTGGCCCGATTATGAAATGATGGCCAGATAACGTTAACATTCACGCAAGATCAGATTGTTAACGTGAACATTCGCGTTCGAATCGGTGTTTACCCTTGGAATGAGCGGATTCCCCAAGCTGCGCCCGCCTGGGACGGCCATTCTTACTGCATACAATCGCGCCAGCCCCATGGCGCGGCGGCCACACCGGCTGCGGCGCCTGCCGTGGCGTCAACAGGAATGAATTTGTCCAACAAGCCCGCTACCGTTCAAGATGTCGCCACCCTCGCGGGGGTTTCCGCGATGACGGTCTCGCGCGCGCTGAATGCGCCCGACAAGGTCACGCCGGATACGCTGGCGCGGGTCAGGGTCGCGGTCGACACGCTGGGCTATGTGCCCAATGCCATGGCCAGCGGCCTGCGCACCGCGCGCGCGCGCATGGTCGCAGCGCTGCTGCCCACGCTGGTCGGCCCGGTGTTCCAGGAACTGGTCGAGTCGCTGGCCGAATCGCTCAAGCGCAGCGGCTACCAGCTGATGATCGGCCAGGCCGGCTACGACGCGGCGCAGGAAGAAGCGCTGATCAAGACCATCATCCAGCGCCGGCCCGACGGCATCGTGCTGGTCGGCGCGGCCTCGTCCGCGGGCGGACGCAGCGCCCTGCTCGCGTCCAGAATTCCGGTCGTGGAAACCTGGGACTTCAGCGACAACCCCATCGACATGCTGGTCGGTTTTTCGCATGTCGCGATTGGCGAATCCGTCGCCGAGTTCCTGCACGCACGCGGCCACCGGCATGTGGCCATCATCACCGGCGACGACGCGCGTGCGCGCGCGCGCGCCGCGGCCTTCATCGCGCGTTCCCAGGCGCTGGGCGCGCAGTCGGCGCAGTGCTTCTTCACCAAGGCTCCGAGCACCATGGGCGCGGGACGCAAAGCCCTGGCGTCGCTGATACAGACCACGCCCGAGATCTCCGCGGTGTTCTGCAGTTCGGACAGCCTGGCGCTGGGCGCGGCCATCGAAGCCCAGCACCAGGGCCTGCGCGTGCCGGACCAGCTGGCCATCGTGGGCATGGGCGATCAGAGCTTTGCCCAGGATGCGCAGCCCGCGCTGACGACGGTGCGGCTCGACGGCACGCGCATCGGCGAAATCGCGGCCGAACTCATGATCGCGCGCGCCGAGGGCCGCCCCGTTGAGAGTCCGGTGGTCGATGTCGGCTTTCATATCGTCGTCAGGGACAGCACGTAAGAGCCGCCGCTCACTCAGGCCGTATGCCGCCCTTGCGTATCACTTCGGTCCACTTCGCGACCTCTTCCTGAATGCGTTGCGCGAACTCGGCCGGCGTGCTGCCCACGGGCTCGAAGCCCATGGACTTGAGCCGCATCTGCATCTCGCCCTGGCGAATGGAGGCGCGCAAGGCCTTGGCAATCTTGTCGACTGCGGCAGCGGGAATGCCTTTGGGCGCGATCAGGCCGAACAGCGGCATGATGTCCACGCCCGGCAGCTTGGCTTCGGTGAACGTGGGCACGTCGGGCAGCTGCGCCGCGCGCTGCGGCCCGGTCACGGCCAGCGCGCGCAGCTTGCCGGCCTTGATGTGCTCGGCCAGCGTGGGCACGGTGGCGAAAGCGAACTGCACCTGGCCGCCCAGCAGATCGGAAATCACCGTGCCGCCGCCCTTGTAGGGAATGTGAATCACCTTGAGCCCGGCCTGCTGCGCCAGCTGTTCGCCCGCGAGGTGCGGGCCGCTGCCCACGCCCGCCGAGCCATAGGCCAGCGTGCCGGGTTCGGCCCTGGCCTTGGCGAGGAAACCGGCCAGGTCCTTGACCGGCACCGAAGGGTGCGTGACCAGCACGAACTGCGCGCTGGCGATCTGGCTGATCGGCGTGAAGTCCTTTTGCGTGTCGTAGGTCAGGCGCGTGCCCAGCAAGCCGGGGTTGATGGTGAACGTGCTGTCTATCATGCCCAGCGTATAGCCGTCGGCCTCAGCCTGCGCGAGCGCGCGCGTGCCTATGGTCGTGCCGCCCCCGCCCTTGTTGTCGACGATGAACGACTGGCCCAGCGCCTGCTGCAGTGCCTGGCCCGCGAGCCGGCCCAGATTGTCGGTGGCACCGCCCGCGGGATAGGGAACGATGATGCGCACGGTCTTGTCGGGATAGGCGCCCGTGCTGGCCAGCGCCCAGGGCGCGGCGCTGCCCAGCGCCAGGCCTGCGCAGTGGCTGATGAAAGTGCGGCGGTTGTTGTGCATGTCTTGTCTCCTTTTTTGAATTCTTGAAAGCTCAGTGCGCGTAGCGGCCCTGGGCCAGTTCGGCCTCGGGGTCGGC
Organism: Acidovorax sp. CCYZU-2555; assembly: GCF_018413525.1. Classification (GTDB taxonomy): domain Bacteria; phylum Pseudomonadota; class Gammaproteobacteria; order Burkholderiales; family Burkholderiaceae_C; genus Comamonas. Next base: position 58,143 of record NZ_JAHCDD010000022.1, on the reverse strand, counting down.
GCCCAGGCCCGGGCCGTCAGGCACCTGCAGCCAGCCCTGCTCTATCGGCAGCGTGCGGCCGTAGGGCACATGGGCGAGTTCCACATACAGGCGCTCCAGCGACACTTCGGTCTGCTGCGCGGCGATCAGGTGCAGGCTCGCCAGAAAGCCCGGCCCGAAGAATGCCACCTGGGGCGCGCAGGTCACGCGCGTGCCTTCGCAGGCGCGCGCAATATCCCATGCGGCCGTGAGCCCCAGCTTGATGACGCTGGGCTGAACGTATTGCACGGTGGCGTTCTCCACCATGCGCTGCAGCGCCAGCGCGCAGCTCGCGTTCTCGCCCACGGCCAGCGGCACGGGGACGCGTTCGCGCAGCGCGGCCAGCGCCTGGTCGTTTTCGGGCGTCCAGATCGGCTCCTCAATCCAGAATGGCTTGTACGGCAGCATTTCGGTGATCGCGGCTTCGGCTTCGCCGGGCAGCCAGGCGCAGTTGGTGTCGACCATCACCGGCACATCGGGGCCCACGGCCCGGCGCACCGCGGCCAGCGCGGGCGCGGTGCGCTCGTGCAGCTTGATCTCGGTATAGCCTTCGGCGAGCGCGCGCTGGGTCACCTGCGCGAGCAGGGCGCCGTCGGCGTAGTACTGCAGCAGCGAGGCATAGACGCGCACGCGGTCGCGGCGCTTGCCGCCCAACAGTTCATACAACGGCACCCCTGCCCTTTTGGCGCGCAGATCCCACAGCGCGATGTCCAGCCCGGCAAGCGCATGCACCACGGGGCCCGAGCGCCCCAGGTTGTGCAGCGTACGTTGCATCGACGGCAGCAGCGCCGGATCGTCGGCTTGCTTTCCGCAGGCCAGCGGCGCGATCAGGGTCTCGAAGATCGCCTGCAGCGCGCGCGGCTCGACGCAGTACGACTCGCCCCAGGCGACCGTGCCGTCGCTGGTCTCGACGCGCACCAGAGCGCTGTCGAGCTTGTCGCGCGGCCGGCCCGCGAACAGCGGCGGCTCGCTCCAATGATGGAAAGGCAGGCGCATGGGAATGCAGGTGATCGAGGCGATGGCGTTGGCGCTCATGGAGGGGACCGAAGATGACAGATCGCCCATTCTTGGCGCAGCGCAGCCTATGGTCAAATAGCTAAATACACTGTTTTCATACGAATTTCATATGCTGAGTCGACGAGAGCTTTTGCTGCTGCGCGCCATGTACCAACAGGGCACGGTGACCGCCGCCGCGCATTCCATCCACATGACGCAGCCCGCGGCCAGCGCGCTGCTCAAGGACATGGAGACGCGGCTGGGCTTTGCGCTGTTCAGCCGCGAGAACCGGCGCCTGCATCTGACCAGCCAGGGCCGCTCGCTGATTCCCGAAGTGCTCAATGCGCTGTCGGGCATGGAGTCCGTGGACCGCCTGGCCAGCGATATCCGCAAGGGAGCGTCGGACCGGCTCAGCGTGGGTGCGGTCGCCGTGGCCTCGTCGATGCTGCTGCCCCAGGCCCTGGTCGCGGTGCGCCGCGCCTACCCGGGCATCACGTTCACGGTGCGCGCGGGCTCGGGCCTCGAAATCATGGAAATGGCCGTGGACCACCGCATCGACCTGGGCATCGTGATCGGCTCGTCGGCGCCCAATGAACGGGTGCACAAGGAGCCGCTGGCCGCGGTGAGCCTGTTCGCCGTCTTGCACCCCGACCACCCGCAGGCCCGGGCCGAAACGCTGACGCTGGCCCAGGTCGCGGCGCTGGGCCTGATCGCGCTGTCGCCCGCGCTGCCTGCAGGGCTGGCGACGCAGCAGGCCTTCCAGGACAACGGCCTCGACTACCGCCCGCTGATGGAAGTCGCGCAGTCGTTCACGGCCTGCGAACTCGCGGGCGAACAACTGGGCGTGGCCGTGGTGGAATCTTTGGGCGCGCGCTATGCGCAGCGCATGGGCCTGGTCGCCAGGCATTTGCGCACCATGGACGATTCGGCGCTGTCGCTGGTGAGCCCCAAGGACCGACCGCTCGAAGGGCCGGGGCAATGCCTGCGCGAGGCATTGCGGGTGGCGGTGAGGGGGTTGGTGCCCGGCGCCTAGCGCTTCAACCCCATGGCCTCGAGCATCTGCTCGGTCTGCTTTTGCATCTGCTCCTGCATCTGCGTGAGCATGGTCTGCGACTGGCCCAGGTAGTTGCCGACCATGCCTTGCATCAGCCCGGGCTGCATGCGCACGAACTGGTTCCACATTTCGGGCGTCGCGCCCTGCTCCACCATGCGGGCCTGGAAGTCGCTGAACATCTGCACGTTCTTCTCGAGGCTCGCGCCCATGCTGCCTTGCATCGCATGGCCGTAGAAACGGATGATGTTGGCAAGCACGGCTTCGGTGAACATCGGCGCGCCGCCGGCTTCTTCCTCGAGAATGATCTGCAGCAGGATGCTGCGCGTGAGGTCGTCGCCGGTCTTGGCGTCGCGCACCACGAGCTGCTCGTTGGACATGACCAGCGCCTTGACTTCCGACAGCGTGATGTAGGTGGAGGTGTCCGTGTCGTAGAGCCTGCGATTCGGGTACTTCTTGATGACGCGCGGCCGGGGCTTGGCGGGGGCGTTCGGTGTCTGGTTCTCTTGCACGGCTGACTCCTCTGGGGCATGGCGCCCCGGCTTGCACTGCAGCAGCGATTTTAGACATACCCCACGCCAGGCTTGCGCAGAACTTACCCTGAGCATGCAAAAGCCCGCAGAGCCCGACGCGGCCCATGAACGCGCTCCCGCAAGGCTCAGCTGGACGGCGGCGGCACCGAATGCACCAGCACGGGCGACTCGCCGTCGCCGTTGACGCTTTCGAGCTGCACGCCAAAGCCCCACAGCCGCGCCGCGTGCTTGAGCACCTCCTGCACATCGTCGGTCAGCGGCCGGCCCTGGTGGCGCGTATGGCGCAGCGTGAGGCCGCGGTCGCCGCGCAGGTTCACGTTCCAGACCTGGATATTGGGCTCGCGCGCGCCCAGGTCGTACTGCTGCGACAGCGTCTGGCGCAGCGTGCGGTAGCCGTCGTCATTGTGGATGGCGCTGACGACCAGCTCGCGCTGGCTGGAATCGTCGTGGATGGAGAACAGCCGCATGTCGCGCATCAGCTGCGGGCTCAGGTACTGGCCCACAAAGCTTTCGTCCTTGAAGTTCTGCATCGCGTGGTGCAGCGCGGGCAGCCAGGGCGTGCCGGCCATGTCGGGGAACCAGCGCCGGTCTTCGTCGGTCGGCTCCTGGCAGATGCGGCGGATGTCGCGGTACATCGCAAAGCCCAGCGCATAGGGGTTGATGCCGTTGTAGGCGCGGTGGCCGGCCGGCGGCTGGTAGATGACGTTGGTGTGCGACGCCAGCCACTCGATCATCACGCCGTCGGTGAGCCAGCCTTCGTCGTACATGGTGTTGAGCAGCGTGTAGTGCCAGAACGTGGCCCAGCCTTCGTTCATCACCTGGGTCTGGCGCTGCGGGTAGAAGTACTGGGCGATCTTGCGCACGATGCGCACGATTTCACGCTGCCAGGGCTCCATCAGCGGCGCGTTCTTCTCGACGAAGTACAGCAGGTTCTCTTCGGGCTCCTTGGGAAAGCGCTCGTTTTCCTGGGCCGCATTGTCCTTGCCGGGGCGCGTGGGCAGCGTGCGCCACAGCACGTTGACCTGCTGCTGGGCATAGGCCTCGCGCTGCTCGCGCTCGGTGCGTTCGCGCGCCAGGCTCTTCTTGCTCGGGCGACGGTAGCGGTCCACACCCAGATTGGACAGCGCATGGCAGGAATCGAGCCACTGCTCCACGGTCTCCACGCCATGGCGCTCCTCGCACTGGGCGACGAAATCGCGCGCATAGACCAGGTAGTCGATGATGCCGCCCGCATCCGTCCACATGCCGAACAGGTAGTTGTTCTTGAAGAAGCTGTTGTGGCCGTAGGCCGCGTGGGCGATCACCAGCGCCTGCATGGCCGTGGTGTTTTCCTCCATCAAGTAGCTGATGCAGGGGTTGGAGTTGATCACGATCTCGTAGGCCAGGCCCATGTGGCCGCGGCGGTAGCGCCGCTCGGTGGCGAGGAAGTCCTTGCCGTAGCTCCAGTGGCGGTAGCCCACGGGCATGCCCGCGCTGGAGTACGCGTCCATCATCTGCTCGGCCGAGATCACTTCGAGCTGGTTCGGGTAGGTGTCGAGGCCGAAGCGCCCCGCGGTGTCGGCGATCGCCGCGTGGTAGCGCTCGATCAGCTCGAACGTCCAGTCGCTGGGATCGGGCAGCGGCTGCGCCGGGCGCTTGCCCGCGGGCAGCGGCGTGGTGGGCACGCCGCGCTGAAGGCGGTCGGCCGTGCCCGACGGGCGCCAGATTTGCGGGCCTGCGCGCGGCGCGAGCACCGGGTATTGAGAAAGGTTCATACAGCAACCCCCTCTTTCTTGAACAGATCGCGAAACACCGGGTAGATATCGCCGGGCACCGACACCTTGCGCAGCGCAAAGTGCGAGAACTGGCGCGCAATCTGACTGTACTCCTGCCACAGGCTCTGCTCTTCCTGCACCACTTGCACATAGGCGTAATAACGCACCAGCGGCAGGATCTTCTCGACCAGCAGATTGCGGCAGTTGCCCACGTCGTCGTTGAAGTTGTCGCCGTCGCTGGCCTGGGCCACGTAGATGTTCCAGTCGCCCGCGGGGTAGCGCGCACGGATGATCTGGTCGAGCAGCACCAGCGCGCTGCTCACTATCGTGCCGCCGGTTTCCTGCGAGTGAAAGAACTCGTCCTCGCTCACTTCCGCCGCCTGGGTGTGGTGGCGTATGAAGACGATTTCTATCTTCTCGTAGTGGCGCGTGAGAAACAGGTACAGCAGGATGAAGAAGCGCTTGGCCAGCTCCTTGCGCGCCTGGTCCATGGAGCCCGACACGTCCATCAGGCAGAACATCACGGCCTGGCTGCTGGGTACGGGCACGCGCGTGCGGCTGCGAAAGCGCAGGTCTATGGGATCGAGAAACGCGACCTTGCCTATGCGCGCCTGCAGCGCGGTGATGCGCTGCTGCAGTTCGGCCAGCACTTCGCTGGTGCCGTCGTCCTGCGCCAGCAGCGCTTCGAGCTGGGCCTGCAAGGTCTTGAGCTCGCGCTGTGGCGCCTTGGTCAGCGCGATGCGCCGGCCCAGTGCGCCGCCCATGGTGCGCAGCAACGCCAGGTTCTGCGGCGTGCCGTCGTGGCTGTAGCCCGCGCGGCGCAGGCGGAACTGCTGGGTGCTGGCGATATGGGTGCGCAGCAGCCGCGGCAGCGCCAGGTCTTCAAAGAACAGTTCCATGAACTCTTCCTTGGACAGCGTGAACGTGAAGTCGTCCTCACCCTCGCCGCTGTCGCTGGCCTGCGAGCCCGAGCCGCTGCCCGCGCCGCCCTGCGGCCTGGCGATGCGGTCGCCGCGCACATGGTCGCTGTTGCCCGGGTGCACGGTGTCGGAGATGCCGCCCTGGCCGTGGCGGAATAGGGGCTCGCGGATGTCCTTGCGCGGAATGGTGATGCTCTCGGCCTGCTCGATATGGCGGATGTCGCGCTTGCCCACGGCACGCTGCACCGCCTCGGCGATCTGCTGCTTGTAGCGGCGCACGAAGCGCTCGCGGTTGCCCACCGACTTGTTCTTGCCGGAGAGCCTGCGGTCAATGATATGCAATGCCATCTTAGCTCCCTCCATGGACGGACGCGCGCTGCGCGCGCGCCCCGCTCAGCTGCTTTTGCGCACGCGCAGGTACCACTCGCACAGCAGGCGCACCTGCTTGGGCGTGTATCCCTTGGCTTCCATGCGCATGACGAAATCTTCGTGCTTGCGCGCGTCCTCGGCGTTGGCCTTGGCGTTGAAGCTGATCACGGGCAGCAGCTCCTCGGTGTTGGAGAACATCTTCTTCTCTATCACCAGACGCAGCTTCTCATAGCTGGTCCACGCCGGGTTCTTGCCTTGGTTGTTGGCGCGCGCGCGCAACACGAAGTTGACGATCTCGTTGCGGAAGTCCTTGGGATTGGCCACGCCCGCGGGCTTCTCGATCTTCTCGAGCTCGGCATTGAGCGCGGCGCGATCGAAAGCCTCGCCGGTGTCGTTGTCGCGGTACTCGTTGTCCTGTATCCAGTAGTCGGCGTAGGTGACGTAGCGGTCGAAGATGTTCTGGCCGTACTCGCTGTAGCTTTCGAGGTAGGCCGTCTGGATCTCCTTGCCGATGAACTCGGCGTAGTGCGGCGACAGGTACTCCTTGATGAAGCCGGTGTACTTGGTCTCGAGCTCGGCGGAGAACTGCTCGCGCTCGATCTGCTGCTCCAGCACGTACATCAGGTGCACGGGATTGGCCGCGACTTCGGTGCTGTCGTAGTTGAACACCCGCGACAGGATCTTGAACGCAAAGCGCGTGGAGATGCCCGACATGCCTTCGTCGACGCCCGCGAAATCGCGGTACTCCTGGTAGCTCTTGGCGCGCGGGTCGGTGTCCTTGAGGCTTTCGCCGTCATAGACCTGCATCTTGCTGAAGATGCTCGAGTTCTCGGGCTCCACCAGGCGCGTGAGCACCGCGAACTGGGCCATCATCTTGAGCGTGCCGGGCGCGCAGACGGCGTTGGCCAGCGACGACTCGCGAATCAGCTTCTCATAGATCTTCACTTCCTCGGATACGCGCAGGCAGTACGGCACCTTGACGATGTAGATGCGATCGAGAAACGCCTCGTTGTTGCGGTTGTTGCGAAACGCCTTCCACTCGCTCTCGTTGCTGTGCGCCAGCACCATGCCGTCGAAGGGAATCGCGCCAAAGCCTTCCGTGCCCTTGTAGTTGCCTTCCTGCGTCGCGGTGAGCAGCGGGTGCAGCACCTTGATGGGCGCCTTGAACATTTCGACGAATTCGAGCAGGCCCTGGTTGGCCAGGCACAGGCCGCCCGAGTAGCTGTAGGCGTCGGTATCGTCCTGGGCGAAGTTCTCGAGCTTGCGGATATCGACCTTGCCCACCAGGCTGGAAATGTCCTGATTGTTCTCGTCGCCGGGCTCGGTCTTGGCGATGCCGACCTGCTTGAGAATGCTGGGGTAGCGCTTGACGACGCGGAACTGGCGGATATCGCCGCCCAGCTCCTCGAGCCGCTTGACGGCCCAGGGCGACAAAACATGCGACAGCGCGCGCCGCGGAATGCCGAACTGTTCTTCGAGCACCGGCCCGTCTTCTATGGGGTCGAACAGGCCCAGCGGCGACTCGTTCACCGGCGAACCCTTGAGCGCGTAGAACGGCACCTTCTGCATCAGGTACTTGAGGCGTTCCGCAATGGAGCTCTTGCCGCCGCCCACCGGGCCCAGCAGATAGAGAATCTGCTTGCGCTCTTCGAGCCCCTGGCCCGCATGGCGGAAGAAGCTCACCACCTGCTCTATCGAGTCTTCCATGCCGTAGAACTCGGCAAAGGCGGGATAGCGGCGGATCAGTTTGTTGGCGAACAGGCGCGACAGCCGCGGGTCGCTGCGCGTGTCGACCATGACGGGCTCGCCCATGGCCAGCAGCATGCGCTGGGCGGCACTTTCATACGCGGTCGGATCACGCAGGCAAAGCGCCAGGTATTCGTCGACCGACATCTCCTCTTCGCGCAGACGAACGTACCGCGCAGCCGAATTGCTGATGACATCCATACGACCTCCCGTGGCAACACCCAAAGGCGAAAAGTGCCGCTAAGTTGCAAGGCATTCGCTTGCCGTATGTTGCTGTTGTAGCACCTGGACGCCGGTTTGAATAGACCATTTATTGCATAACGCTGCAACCTGTGGGTTGGAGGACAAAGCCTTGCAATGAATGCGTGCCGCGCCGGGCCCCGGACCGGCGCGGCAGACGATCAGCGATAGAAGAATTTCGCCGGGCCCGTGACCAGCCACGGGAACAGCACCATCGCAAACATCATCGCGAACTGCGCGAGCATGAAAGGCACGACGCCGCGCGTGACATCGTCCATCGACATCTTGCCCACGCCCGCGACCACATTGAGCACCGTTCCCACGGGCGGCGTCACCAGGCCTATCGAGTTGTTGATGATGAACATCACGCCGAAGTAGACAGGGTCGATTCCGGCCGCGTTCACCACGGGCATCAGCACCGGCGTCAGGATCAGAATGGTCGGCGTCATGTCCATCGCCGTGCCCACCAGCATCACCAGCACCATGATCGCCATCATCAGCAGCACCTTGTTGTCCATGAACGGCTGCAGCAGCGCCACGACTTTCGAAGGCAGATCGGCGACGGTGATCAGCCAGGCGCTGACCATGGCCGCGGCGATCAGGAACATCACGATGGCGCTGGTCTTGGCCGCGGCAACGAAGATGCCGTAGAGCTTGGCCCAGGTGATCTCGCGGTAGATCACCGCCGAGACGAACAGCGCATAGACCGCGGCCACCACGGCGGCTTCGGTGGGCGTGAACACGCCCATGCGCAGACCCACCAGAATGATCACCGGCAGCAGCAGGGCCCAGAACGCCTTGCGCGCGGCGAGCAGGATTTCTGCGCTCGACTTGCGCGGCGGCGGCACGATCTTTTCCTTGCGCACCAGGTAGGCCCAGGTGACCCACAGCGCGCCGCCGATCAGCAGCCCGGGCACGATGGCCGCGAGAAACAGCTTGGAGATCGACACGTTGGCGGCGACACCGAAGATCACCAGGCCGATGCTGGGCGGAATCACGGGGCCGATCACGCCGGTCGCGGCGATCAGGCCGCCGGCGCGCGCCTTGTCGTGGCCGGCCTTGGTCATCATCGGCAGCAGCAGCGCGGTGAGTGCCGCGGCATCGGCCACGGCCGAACCCGACAGCGCCGACAGCAGGCAGCCGGCCATGATGGTCACGTAGCCCAGGCCGCCCTTCACATGGCCGACCAGCGCCAGCGCGAAGTCGACGATGCGCCGCGACAGGCCGCCGACGTTCATGATTTCGCCGGCCAGCATGAAGAACGGCACGGCCAGCAGCGGGAAGCTGTCGGCGCCGCCGATCAGGTTCTGCGCCAGAATCTGCGGATCGAACAGATCGAGATGCCACATCAGCGCCACGCCGCTGGCCAGCAGCGAGAACGCAATCGGAATGCCCATGGCCATGGCCAGCAGCAGTGCGCCCACAAATACGAAGATCGTCATTTTTCGCCTTTCCCGGGCGCGGGCGCATCGCCGCCCTGCGCCGCCAAAATCTGCTGCAACTGCACCGCTTCTTCCGATTCCTGCACCATCACCAGTTCCTCTTCGCTCATCTTTCCCGTGACCAGCCGCAGCAGATCGAGCAGCATCAGAAAGCCCGCGCAGACCGCGAACACCACGCAGGAGAGATAGACGATGGCCATGGACGCGCCTGTCGTGGGCGCCGTGACGTCCCAGTTGATGCGCGCCTGGGCGATGCTGCCCTGCAGCAGCAGCCACAGGATGTAGAGCATCAGCAGGTGGCCCAGCCCCAGGCAGATCTTCTTGCCCAGGGGCGGCAGGCGCTGCACCACCATGTCGACGCCCAGATGGCCGTGCTCGCGCAGCGCGACGATGGCGCCGAGAAACGTCATCCAGATGAAGAGCCAGCGCGACACTTCCTCGGAGACGGTGATGCCCGAATTGAACAGATAGCGCAACACCACGTTGCCGAACACCAGCACCACCATCACGGCGAGCATGGCGGCTATCACCCCTTCGAGACCGCGGCAGGCGCGATCGATCCAACGATTCATGTCATTCCCCTTGCGTGATGGGGCCGCGGCCCCGCAGCCCTTCTCGGGGCGGCGGGGGCCGCGGCGTCAGGCCTTGGCTTCGCGCAGGCTGTCGACCAGCGCGCGCAGGCCGGCGAAGTAGGAATGCGGGCCAAAGCCCTGCACCGTGGCCTTGACCGCGGGCGAGATGATCGAATGCACGCGCCAGGCTTCACGCGCGGCGATGTTCGACATGTGCACTTCGATCACCGGGAAAGGCATGGCCTTGATCGCATCGTGCAGCGGCACGCCATGCTGCGTGAGGCCGGCCGGGTTCACCAGCGCGCCCTGGGCGCTGTCGATGTTGGCGTGCAGGAAATCGATCAGCGCGCCTTCGTGGTTCGACTGCATGATGTCGAGCGTCACGCCCAGCTCCTGGGCGAGCTTTTCGAGGCGCTCGTTGATCTGCACCAGCGTGGTCGTGCCGTAGATATGCGGTTCACGCCGTCCGAACAGGTTCAGATTGGGACCGTTGAGAACAAGAATTTTCATGCGATGCTCACTTGCGGATGCGGGCCAGTTCGTCGTTGTAGAGCTTGACGATGGCGGGGTCGTAGGTCGCGGCGAAACGGTCGATCACGGGCTTGGCGATCTGCTGCATGCGCGCCTGTTCGGCGGCCGACAGCTCGTTGTATTGCAGGCCCTTGGCCTGCAGTTCGCCCACGGCCTTTTGCGCGGCCGCGCGGCTGACCTGGCGCTGGTAGCCGCGCGACTCGTTCGCGGCCTCGTTCATCATCTTCTGCTCGGCCGGCGTCAGCTGGTCCCAGAACTTCTTGCTGACCAGCACGATGTTGGCCGCGTAGACATGGTTGGTCGCGCTGACGAACTTCTGCACTTCGTAGAACTTGTTCGACAGGATCACGGCGAACGGGTTTTCCTGGCCGTCGACGGCCTTGGCTTCGAGCGCGCCATAGAGTTCGGCGAACGGCATGGGCACGGGGTTGGCCTTGAACGCCTTGAAGGTATCGAGGAACACCGGGTTGGGAATCACGCGCAGCTTGAGGCCGTCGAAGTCTTCGGGCTTGGTGATCGCGCGCTTGCTGTTGGTGACGTTGCGAAAGCCCAGGTCCCAGTAGCCGAGAGCGACCAGGCCTTTTTCGGGCAGCTTGGCGATCAGCGCCTGGCCCAGCGGACCGTCGAGCAGCGCATCGGCCTGGGCGTAGTTGGCGACCGAGAACGGGAAATCGACCAGGCCGAATTCCTTGATGATGCCGGCCAGCGACGTGGTGGCCGGCGCCGACATCTGCTGCACGCCGCCTTGCAGCGCCGATTGCTGCTGCATCTCGTTGCCCAGCTGCGAGGCCGGGAACTCCATGACCTTCATCTTGCCGCCGCTCTTGGTGGCGAGGATTTCACCAAAGCGCTTGACGCCGAAACTCACCGGATGGTCGGCATTGTTCAAGTGACCAAAGCGGATCACGCGCTCTTGCTGCGCGCTCGCAGGCAAGGCAAAAAGCAGGGACAGGCCGGCGGCCAGAGCGATACGGGCAGGAATGCGCATAAAACACCTCCAAGGAAAAATCAACGGACAGGACCGGGCAGGCCCAGCGATTGATACCGATGGTAATTAAAAAGTGGAAACTGATTCCACAGTAGAAACCCTTTATCATTTATCAAAAATTTCTCGTACAAATCAGCAGATGGCACCCGTCTGCCCCCCGCTTGAAAGTCGCACCGCATGAGCAATATCCTTGAACGCAGTTTCAAAGTCCTGGAACATCTGGCCGTTCATCCCGAAGGCAAAGCCATTTCCAGTCTGTCCACCGAACTGGACATGCCGCTGAGCGCCACGCACCGGCTGCTCGCCGAGCTCAGCCGCTGCGGCTATGTGCGCCAGGAGCACAGCCAGGGCAACTACATGCTGACCATCAAGCTGGTCTCGCTGGGCCTGGGTTTTCTGAGCGCCAGCGGCATCGTCGACATCGCCCAGCCGCTGCTCGACCGCCTGGCCGGCGAATCCGGCGAGCTGGTGCGCCTGGGTGTGGTCGACGGCGATGAGCTGACGTTCGTCGCCAAGGCCCAGGGCGCGCTGCGCGGCCTGCGCTATGACCCGGACATGGGGCTGTCGGTCAATCTGTCATGCAGCGCTGCCGGCCATGCCTGGCTCGCGACCATGAGCGACGAACAGGCGCTGGCCCTGGTGTCGCGCCAGGGCTTCGGCCAGCCGCAGGACTTCGGCCCGAATGCGCCGACCACGGTCAAGGCCTTGCTGGCCCACCTCGAAGCCACGCGCCTGCACGGCTTCAGCCGCATCGTCGAAGTCTTCGCCCCCGGCATGAGCGCCATGGCCGCGCCGATTCGCCGCGGCAACGGCCCGGTCATCGGCGTAGTGACCATCGCCGGCCCGCTGATGCGCCTGACCGAGGAGCGCATGGCGGCGCTGGGCCCGGCGCTGCTGCAGACCACGCAGGAGTTGGCGATGACCAGCAGCGGGTCGGCGCTGCTCAAGAATCGGGGGTGAGTGGAGCGGCCTGTGACTCTTTTTTGAGTACAGGCCGCTCACCCTTCGACGCGGCCGGCGAGGCAGGCTCTCAAGAAACAGCTTTCCTTCAACTAAATCAATGACTTAGAAGGTGGTCGGCTTGGGCAAACGGCGGCAAAACTGTGACCCGTTCGTGGTGAGCCTGTCGAACCATGAACGGCCTGTCCTCATGCCTCGAGCGCAGGCCGTTCACCCTTCGACAGGCTCAGGGCGAACGGAAAAAATCAGCGCACGATATTCCGAACCCGTTCATGGTGAGCGCCCCTGGCCGGGCGCGTCGAACCGTGAGCGTCCTGCCCTCAAGCAAGAATGACACTCACCCGCGCGCGCCCTGCCCCAGCTGCGCGCAGGCCATCGCCCCCAGCGTTCGGCACACCTGCTCCATCGCGGGCGTGACGGGATGCGTGCAGGCCAGACGCAGGCAGTGTTCGTAGCGGCCCGAGTTGGAGAACATGCTGCCCGGCGCAATGCGTATGCCCTGGGCCAGGGCCTCGGTGAACAGCGCGGCGCTCGAAAAACCTTCGGGCAGTTCCAGCCACAGGCACAGGCCGCCGGGCGGCAGGCTCAGGCGCGTGCCCAGCGGAAAGTAGCGCGCCACCAGCCGCGCCATGCCTTCGCGCTGGGTGCGCAGCTGCTGTTTGAGCTTGACCAGGCTGCGCTGGTGCGTGGGCGAGCCCAGCACTTCGGCGACCACCAGCTGGCCCAACGTCTGCGTGTTGCGGCTCTGGGCGAACTTGAGCATCTGCACGCGGCCATGCCAGCGCCCGCCGTTCATCCAGCCCTGGCGCAGGCCCGGAGCCAGGCTCTTGTTGAACGCCTGGCAATAGATCACATGGCCCGACGTGTTGTCCCAGGCCTTGAGCGGCTTGACCACCTGATCGGTTTCGACGAACAGGCCATACGAATCGTCTTCGATCAAGGCCGCGCCATGGGCCGCGCACAGCGCCACCATGCGCGCCTTGTGCGCGTCGGGCATGCGCGCGCCCAGCGGCATCTGCAACTCGGGCACGACCACCACGGCCTTCAGGCGCGGCTGGGTCTGGAACGCGAGTTCGAGCGCTTCGATCGACATGCCCGTGCGCGGGCTGCAGGGAATTTCCAGCGTCTGCAGCTGCAGCGACTCGACGACTTGCAGCAGGCCGTAGTAGGTGGGCGACTCGACGGCCACCATGTCGCCGGGCGCGCACACCGCGGCCAGGGCCAGCGCCACGGCTTCCGAATTGCCGGTGGTGGCCAGCACATCGACGGGCGCCACGCGAATGCCCGAGGCCAGCGCGCGCCGCGCCATGGCCTGCTGGAAATCGGGGTGGTTGCCCTGATTCGCCAGCAGTGAACGGCCCTGCACCAGCAGCGTGGGGTCGTCGCGCAGCAGCTTGGCGACGATGCGGTTGAGGTAGTGGTGATCGAACAGTCCCGGCGGCGGCGTGCAGCCGCCGATGTCGGTATGCACCTGCGCCTGGCGGCCCTGCTCCAGCAGCAACGAGATATGCGCGTTGATGCCTATGAAATGCGCCTGATCGATGCCTTCGACGGGCTGGCTCAGATCGGGTTCGCTGTTGGGCGCGAGCGCGCCGCCATGGGCGCTGCGCACGAAATAGCCCACGCGCTCGCGCGCCTCCAGATGGCCCGCGGCTTCGAGGTGGCGCAGCATCTGCAGGGCCGTCGACAGGCTCACGGTGTGGCGGCGCATCACTTCGCGCACCGAAGGCATGCGCTCGCCGACTTGCAGCGCGCCCATGGCCATTGCATGCGCGTAATCGGCCGCAATGCGCTGGTACAGCGGCAGCGAGGCGTCGGAAGTCGGTTCGGCGAGGGGCAGCAGCATGGGGCATGGAACAAGAGAGCTCAGGCATTGCATCATGCCTGTTCCGGCTGTTCTGGAACAGATACAGATTCAGTCTTGACCGACCAGAACAGACGAGCACAAGCTGCGCTGCTGCGGTCGACAAGGCCGGCTGCTGTGTCTGTTATGCAAACAGCGACGGACTTACGCTTGCAGCACCGAAACAGCACACCGAACGAGTCCTCGCATGCAACACTCCGCCCCCGCTCCTGCCCTTGCGCCACTGGCCTGCGGCCAGACCCTGACCCGCGCTTTTGCCGCGGGTGATGAACTGTTCTGTGCCAGCGGCACGCTGCAGCTGAACACGTCGGCGCTGGCCGGCATCGAGGCCATGGCCGGGCTGCAACTGCGGCTGCAGGCCGGCCAGAGCTGGCGCGCCCCCGCGCCGCTGCGGCTGCAAATCATGGCGCTGGGCGGCCCGGCCCAGCTGCGCTGCAGCCCGGCGCCCGCGCCCCTGGCCGAGCCGGCGAGCCCGGACTGGCGCGCGCGCGTGGCCGCCTTTTTCAGCACGCGGCGCACGCTGCGGACCTGAGTCCTAGGCGCGCTCCACGCCGGGCACGGCCGGCAGGCGCAGCTGCACTTCAAAACCCGGTGTGAGATTGGTGAAGTGCAAGCTGCCGTTGTGCAATTGCACGATCGCCTGCACGCTCGACAGTCCCAGGCCGTGGCCGGGCTGGCGCTCGTGGGCGCGGTAGAAGCGGTCGGTGATGTGCGGCAGCCGCTCCGCGGGCACGCCCGGGCCGTTGTCCTGCAGGCGCAGATCAATCATGTCGCCGTCCTGCCGGGCCGTGATGCGCAAGTGGCCGCCGTCCTGCTGGCACGCGTACTTGAGCGCGTTCTCGACCAGGTTGGCGAGCGCATTGGCCAGCAGATCGGCATCGGCCAGCGCGCACGGATGGCCCTCGACCACGACTTCGAGATGGGAGCCCGTTTCCTCGGCAACCGGCGCGTAGAGATCGGCAATGTCGGCCAGCAGGCCCTGCATGTCGACCACGCCGAACTCCTGGCGGCGCATGCCCGATTCGAGTTCGGCAATCTGCAGCAGCTTGTCGAACACCGTGCCCAGGGCCTGCACTTCCTGCTCCAGGTGTTCGAGCAGGCGCTGCTGTTCATTGCCGTCCAGATGGCGCGCGCTGCGCAGCTGCAGCAGCACTCTGGTGAGCGGCGTGCGCAGGTTGTGGGCAATGGTGTTGGAGACATGGCGCACGCCGTCCATCAGCAGCTCGATCTGGTCGAGCATCTTGTTGATGTCGCGGCCCAGGCGGGTGAACTCGTCTTCGTCGTCGGACAATGGAATGCGCTGGCCCAGATCGCCGTTCGCGACCTGCAGCATGGTGTGACGTATGCTGGCCGCGCGGTCATCGACCAGCCGCCCGAAACCTATGCTGCCCCAGATCGCCAGGATCACGACGATCACCGCCGCGGTCAGGCTGGCGTTCATGAAACGTTGCTCTATGTCCTGCAGCGCATCCATGTCGCTGCCGACCACCAGCAGATTGCCGCTGGGCAATTGCGACACCGCCACGCGCCCCGTCATTCTGCGGCCATAGCGTTCTAGCGGCAGCTCGCGCAGGCCGAAAGTGCTCATGCGGCGATCGCGCAGCACGCGCGCATTGCCTATGAGTACGTTTCCGTCGCGATCGGTGAGGATGGCGATTTCCGTCTGGCTGTCGACGCCGTCGCTGAGCAGGCGGCTGATTTCGTTGGACAGCGACTCTTCGCCGTAATGCAGCGCATGCTGCTCCAGGCGCTGCAAATCCATCTTGGCTTCACGGTCCATGCGCTGGCTGAACACGCTGACCATCTGCACATAGAAGATGGTCAGCACCACCACCAGCGTCAGCAGCAGCAGGCCGCCGTAGCTCAGCGCCAGACGAAAGGCAATGGAACTCCAGGGACGCCTGGCCGCGTTCATCAGGCTCATAGCCCGGGTGTCTGGGTCGAGAGGCAATAGCCCACGCCGCGCACGGTGTGGATCAGCGGCTGCTCGAAGCCTTTGTCGACCTTGTTGCGCAGCCGGCTGATGTGCACGTCGATCACATTGGTCTGCGGATCGAAGCGGTAATCCCAGACCGACTCCAGCAGCATGGTGCGCGTGACGGTGTGGTCGACATGGCGCGCCAGGAAAGCCAGCAGGCGAAACTCGCGCGGCTGCAGTTGCAGCGTGCGCCCGCCGCGTTCGGCATGGCGGCTCAGCAGATCGAGCCGCAGATCGCCTACTTCGAGCACGGGCACGGGCGCGGTCGATTGCACGCGGCGCAGCAGCGCTTCGATCCGCGCCTGGAGTTCGGAGAACGCGAACGGCTTGGTCAGGTAGTCGTCGCAGCCGGCCTTGAGGCAGCGCACGCGCTCGTCGGTCGCCGACAGCGCGCTGAGCACCAGCACGGGCGTGGTGTTGCCCATGCCGCGCAGCGCCTGCAGGATCTTGATGCCGTCGAAACCGTCGGGCAGCATGCGATCGAGCACGATCGCATCCCAGTGGCCCGTCACGGCCTGGGTCAGCCCCTGCACCCCGTCGGGGCAGACGCAGACTTCGGCTTGCAGTTCACGCATGCCTTCGGCCAGAAAGCGGGCGTTCTGGGTGTCGTCTTCGATGATGAGAAAGCGCGGCATGGGCTGGGGTGCGGTCAGGAGCAAATCCCCGAACTATAAACAGCCGGGCGCAACGCAGCCATTGCCCACGACCCCATCAGCCAGTGGCAACTGGCCGCGCGCGGCATTGAGCGCCCATTCGGCCTGCCATGCCTGCAGCGTCAGATCGAGGTATTCCTGCTGGTGCGTGGAGACCGAATCCATCGCGTCCAGCCATTCCAGAATGGAGCTTTGGCCCAGGCGGTAGGCGTCCTGCGCCATCTGGCGCAGCGGTGCGAGCTGCGTCAGACCGCGCGACTCGAAGCTCGTGAGCGACTTGCGCAGCAGATTGCGCTGGCGCAGCGCCTGCTGCAGCTGCTGGCGGGCCAGCTGCTGCGCGGCGTCTTCCTCAAGCAGCGCCTGCGCGTGCTCCAGCCGGGCGCGCTCGATCGGGCCCTGCTTGCGATCGAACAGCGGCAGCTCGATCGAGATGCCGACTTGGTTATAGCCATACGTCTCCTGGCGGCCGCGCACCCGCGTCACGCCCACGGTAGGCGTGGGCAGGGCTTCGCGCGCCTGCTGGCGCGTGAACTGCTCGGCCTGCACCACCTTGGCATGCGCGGCCTGCAGCGGCGCGAGCCGCTCCTGCGCCTGCAGCCACATGGCGTCGAATGTCGGCTCCTGCGCAGCGACCTTGGCGGGCAGCAGGCTGCCCACGGCCTCGGGCGTCCAGTTCGGCAGCGCCAGCAGTTCTGCCAGCGCGGCGCGCGCGGCCAGCGTCTGGGCTTCCTGCTGCTCGAGCTGCACCTGCATCTGGGCGCGCTGCAGTTCGACGCGCGCGCCGTCGTAGCGGCTGCGCCCGCCGAGCTGGATCTGGCCCTGCACCACCTTGGCGGCCTGCTCCAGCTGGGCCATGGCCTGCTGCTTGGCGTTGAGCTTTTCCTGGTCCAGCAGCAGCTGCGCGAAACGCTGGGCCGCCTGGCTCATGATCTCTTGCACCTGCGCCGCGCGCTCGGCTTCGGCGGTCGCGGCCGCGAGCTTGGCGGCTTCGGTGCGCATGCCGATCTGGCCGAAGATGGGCAGGGATTGCTCCACGCCCCATTCTTTCTCTTCAGGCTTGCGACCGTAGTGCGCCGTGGGATTGGCCCAGGTGCCCGCGGTCTGCACGTCGGCCTGCTCCATGCGCTGGCGCAAGGGCATGGCGCGCAGCGTCGGGTGCAGGCTGCGCACCAGCGCCAGGTACTCGACCAGGCCCAGCGACGCCGGCAGTTGGGAAGCGCTGACCGCGGCGGGCGCGGCAGCAACGGATGCGGAGGTCTGCGCCGGCGACGCGGCCAGGCAGGCGCCCGCGCTCACGAGGGCCACGGCGGCCGCTATAGATTTAATGGCTTTCATCCAACTCATCCGGTTTCTTCAAGGTCTTGGGGCCGAGCCAGGCATAAAGCACGGGCAACAGTACGAGCGCAACCACGGGCAGCACCAGCATGCCGCCGACGATCACCGAAGCAAAGGGACGCTGGGTTTCACTGCCCACGCCAGTCGACAAGGCCATGGGCAGCAGGCCCAGCAGCGCGAGCGTGGCGACCAGCAGCACGGAGCGCATGCGTTCGGCCGTGCCCTGTATGAGCGCCTCGCGCAACGGCATGCCTTCGCGGCGCAGCGTCTCGACCGCCGACACCACCAGCAAGCCGACCAGGGCGACCTGGCCCAGCAAGGCGATGAAGCCGATGGCGGCGCTGATCGACAGCTCGATGCCCGTGAGGTGCAGCGCGGCAATGCCGCCGACCATCGCGAACGGAGCGCACAGCAAAATCACCGCCGAGCTGCGCGCCTGGCCCAGCGCGCCGAACAACAGACCGAAGACGATCAGCAGCGACAGCGGCACGACCACCTGCAGGCGACGCGAGGCGCGCTGCTGGTTTTCCCACTCGCCGCCCCAGACGGCCTGGTAGCCCGCGGGCACCTGGACGTTGGCCTTGAACGCGGCCAGCGTGTCCTTGACCACCGAGCCGATGTCACGGCCTTCGACGTTGAACTTCAGTGCCATGTAGCGGCTGTTGTTCTCACGGAAGATGGACGCATTGCCGATCTTCACGCTGATCTTGCCGACCGAATGCAGCGGCACCGAACCGCCCTGGGCCGTGGGAATAGCGATATCGCGCATCGTGGCTTCGTCCATGCGGTTCACGTACGGCAGGCGCACGCGCACCGGCACCGGGTGCTCGCCTTCCCACAGCGTGGTCGCGAGTTCACCGGCCAGCGCCATTTCGAGCGTCTTCTGCGCGGTTTCCATCGCAATGCCCTGGCGGGCCAGCGCGTTGCGGTCGAACTCGACGTGCAGCTGCGGTGCGGGCGCATCGCGGTACAGGTCCAGATCCACCACGCCTTCGATGGGGCGCACCTGCTCCATGGTCTGCATCAGGATGGCGCGCAGCTGATCGATCTCGGGACCGAACACCTTGAGCACCACCTGGCCGCGCGCGCCCGAAGTCGATTCCTCGACGCTGTCGCGAATGGGCTGCGAGAAGTTGAACGCCACGCCGGGAATCACGCCCAGCTCGTTGCGCATCTGCTCGATCAGGTCGGGCTTGGTCAGGTCCTTGCGCCAATCTTTCAGCGGCTTGAGGCGGATCAGCGCCTTGGCCATGTTCAAGGTTTCGTTGTCGGTGCCCGACTCCGGACGGCCCTGCTCCGTGCTGACCGAAGTCACTTCGGGGAACTGGCGCAGGATATGGCGCACTTCGGCCAGCACTTCCTGGCCCTTCTCGAGCGAGATCGACGGCGGCATCTGCACCAGCACGTAGGCATCGCCTTCATCGAGCTGCGGCAGGAACTCGGTTCCCAGCTTGGTCGCCGACAGGCCCGCGACCACCAGGATCACGATGGCACCGCAGACCACCATGCGCTGACGCGCGATGCGGTCCAGCGTGCGGCCGATCCAGTGCTGGTAGCCATGGTCCATGCGCTCGAACACTTCAGGCTCGGGCTTCATCACATGCTTGGGCTTGAGCAGCAGCGCGCACAGCGCTGGCACCAGGCCCAGGGCGAACACCAGCGCGCCGAGCAGCGCAAAGCTGTAGGTCATGGCCAGCGGACGGAAGATCCGGCCTTCGATGCTCTGCAGCGAGAACACGGGAATCAACGCCGCGATCACGATGGCCATCGCGAACAGCGTGGGCTTGGCGACGGCAATCGTCGACTCGATGATCACCGCGCGCATCTCGCGCTGGTTCTCGGGCTTGCGCAGCCGCGCGTTGCGAATGATGTTCTCCGCCAGCACCACCGCCCCGTCGACCATGATGCCGAAGTCGATGGCCCCCATGGAAATCAGGTTGGCGGGCATGCCCAGCCAGTGCAGGCCGATGAAGGCCACGAGCAGCGACAGAGGAATCACCGTGGCGACGATCAGCGAGCCGCGCAGGCTGCGCAGCACCAGCCACAGCACGCCGACGATCAGGCTCGCGCCGAACAGCAGGTTGTGCTGCACCGTGGCCAGCGTATGGCCCACGAGGTCGGAACGGTCGTAGGTGACTTCCATCTGCATGCCTTCGGGCAGCAGGCCGCCGTTGAGCAGCTTCACTTTTTCATGCAGACCGTCGAGCACCAGCGAAGGGTTCTCGCCGCGCTTGAGCAGCACCACGCCCTGCACCACGTCGTTTTCGTCGTCCATGCCCACCGAGCCCTGGCGCGGCGTATGCGACTGGATCACGCTGGCGACATCGCCGATGGTGATGGGCGCGCCGCCGCGCAGCTGCACCACCACTTCCTTGATTTCCTGCGGCGAGCGCAGCAGACCGATGCCGCGGATGATGAACGACTGTTCACCACGGCGCAGCAGGCCGCCACCGACGTTGCGGTTCGACTTCTCTATGGCTTCGGTCACGTCGGCCAGCGACAGTCCCAGGCGATACAGCTTGTCCGGGTCCACTTCGATGTGGTACTCCTTGACGAAGCCGCCGATGCTCACCACATCGGCCACGCCCTGCACCTGCTTGAGCGTGCGCACGATATTCCATTCCTGCTCGGTGCGCAGTTGGTCCAGCGTGTGGCGGTCGCTCTTGAGGCGGTAGTAATAGATCTTGCCCAGCGGCGTGTAGTCGGGCGCCATTTCGGGCGTCACGCCCGCGGGCAGATCGGCCTGGGGCAGGCGCTGCGCGACTTCGGCGCGCGCGGTGAAGCTGTTCGCATGGTCGTCGAAGACCATGTTGACCATCGACAGGCCGAAATAGCTTTCCGAACGCAGCGACACCAGACCCGGCGTGCCGTTGAGCTGGCGCTCCAGCGGCTGGGTGATCTGGCGTTCGACTTCCTCGGGTGCCAGGCCTGGCGCCTGCGCAATGATGCCCACCTGGACGTTGGTCACGTCGGGATAGGCTTCAATGGCGGTGTGCAGGTACGAATAGACGCCGTAGATGGCGATAAAAATGGTGGCGCACAGCACCACCAGCCGCCGATGGACGGCGAAATTAATCAATGCGCGCAACATGCTCGGGTCCGGTCCTTAAAGCATCTGGCTCGCGGCGCCATCGAGCAGCAACGCACCGCGCACCACGATGCGCTCGCCGCTCTTGAGACCAGAGATCACGGGCACCCAGCCGCGTACCGGCGAGCCCAACTTCACGACGCGCGGCTCGAAGGTCTGCTCGGCGGTCTGCACGAACACCACACTGCGGTTTTCGCCCTGGATCAGCACCGCGCCGATGGGCACGCGCATTTCGGGCGAGCGCTCCATGGAAATGCCCACGCGCGCCTGCATGCCGGCGCGCAGGCCCTGGGGCAGATCCTTGTCGGTCAGCGCGAGCTGCACAGGCGCACGGCGCGATTCGGCATTCACCACGGCCCCCACCTGCAGCACGCGCGCGGCGACCGGCGCCGACTGCGTCGACAGTTCGACCTGGGCGACGACGCCCGCCTTGAGCTGCGGCAGATCGGCTTCGAACACCTCGGCCACCACGCCCAGCGATTGCGGGTTGCCGATGGCAAACAGCACGGCGCCGGCTTCGGCCTGCTGGCCCATGGTCGCCTGGTGCTGGGCAACGACGCCCGCATGCGGAGCGCGCAGCACGATGCGATCGCCACCGTCCGAGCCCAGCAGGGCCGCGGTGCCGCGCGCACGCGCCAGTTCCTGGGCGGTTTCCTTGCTGCGGGCCTGGGCCACGCGCAGTTCGGTCTCGGTGCCCACGCCGCGCGCGACCATGTCCTGCTGGCGCTGCAATTCAGCGCGGCTGGTTTCGGCGGCGAGTTGGGCCGCGCTGACTTCATGGCGCATGCGCAGCGCATCGGCGCTCACCAGGGTGGCGAGCGGCGCGCCGGCCTTGACGGCCTGGCCGGGCTGCACATGGATGGCGGTAATGCGCGCCGCGGCGGGCGAAGCCACGCTGTCGAGCTGACCCGAAGGATATTCAAGGCGCGCGGGCGACCACAGCCATTGATTGGATTGAGGCGCCTGCACGGGCGCGATCTCCAGCAGGCGCAAGGCTGCCGGAGCGACCTTGACGGATGCAACCTTGACGGCCGCGATCTGTTGACTGAACGCGGGCGCGGCGAACAGCGCGCTGACGAGCAGCGCGGCCACGCCGGGGCGCAACAGCTTGGCGGAAGACATCGCGGGGATGGAAGAGGGAACCATTTTTCGGCTTTCTCAAAACAGTGCAGGCATGTCGCACCAGGGTGATTTGAGCCGATGATAGGAAGCGGTCCTCGCGCGTGGGATGAACTCCACATGACGGTTTGGTAAGAATTGGCCTACAGAGAAGGCCAGGCCGCAACCGTTGGGCGCAGCCAACGCCCGCACAGCTTTTGCCACCAATTTCGGCGGCTCCATTAGAATGAGAATCTTTCTCATTTGTGCAATCTCTATGTCTGACGCCGGCGCGGCCCTGCGACTAAATGTCCAAACCCTGTACAGCGACCACCACGGCTGGTTGCGTGCCTGGCTGCGCCGCCGTCTGGGCTGCGGCGAGCGCGCTGCAGATCTGGCGCAGGACACTTTCCTGCGCGTACTCAGCAGCCGCCAGGCCGCGGATACGGCCGCCTGGCGCGAACCGCGCGCCTATCTCACGACCATTGCGCGCAATCTGGTGGCCGACCACTGGCGTCGCCAGGAACTCGAACGCGCCTATCTGGAGGCGCTGGCCGCCCAGCCCGAACCACTGGCGCCGTCGCCCGAAGCACAGTTGCTGATCGTCGAAACCCTGCTGCGCATAGACGCCTGCCTGGCCGCCCTGCCTGCGCTCACGCGCCGCATCTTCCTGAGCTCGCAACTCGACGGACTGGTCTACGCCGACATTGCCGAGCAGATGGGCGTGTCGCTGCCTACAGTCAAGCGCCATATGAGCCAGGCCTTTCTCGCCTGCCTGAGCGCGGCATGAGCAGCGCGCACTCGGCAGGCGCCGACACGCCCATAGACCCGATCATCCTGCGCGAGGCCGCCGAATGGCTGACCCATCTGCACGGCGGCGATGCCGGCCCCAAGGAATGGGAAGCCATCGAATGCTGGCGCGCGTCCAGCCCCGCGCATGGCCGGGCCTGGCAACGCGCCGAAGCCTTGATGGGCGACTTGCGCGACCTGCCCGGCGGGCCGCTGCGCGCCACGCTCGAAAAGCCCGCAGCGCGGCGGCGCCATCTGCTGCGCCTGATGTGGCTGCCGCTGCTGCCCACCGCGGGCTGGCTCGGCTGGCAACAGATGCGCGTCGACGGCGAGCGCTGGCGCAGCGCGACCGGCGAGCAGCTGCCGCTGACGCTGGCCGACGGCACGCGGCTGCTGCTCAATACATCCACGGAGATTGCCGTGGACTTCAACGCCCAGTCGCGCACGATTCATCTGCTGGGCGGCGAGATTCTCGTGACCAGCGCGCCCGACCCGTCGCCCGTGCCCCGGCCGCTGCGCGTGCTGACGCACGACGGCAGCGTGCGCCCCATAGGCACGCGCTTTTCGGTGCGCCGCGCGGGCCGCGATGACGACAGCCGTGTGGTGGTGTTCGAAGGCGCGGTCGAGGTCGACGCACTGGGCCGGCAGGAACGCGTCAATGCAGGCCAGCGTCTGGACTTCGGCGCCGGCGGCATGGGCCAGGCCCAGGCCCATGCGGGCCTGACCGATGAAGCCTGGACCCAGGGCATGGTCGTCGCACGCCGCATGCGCCTGGCCGATCTCGTTGCCGAGCTGGACCGCTACCACCCGGGCTTTCTGCGCTGCCACCCCGATGTCGCCAATCTGCGCATTTCGGGCACCTTCCCCGCGCTGGCGCGCGCGCGCAGCCTGCAGCTGCTGGCCGAGTCGCTGCCGGTACAAGTGCGCGAGCGCAGCGCGTACTGGGTGACCGTGGAGCCGATTCGCACCACCCCGTGATACCTTTTTGCGTTTCGTTCGTCGTGTTCATCAGTACATGACGAAAGGAAAAAATGTCTTCCAAGCCCTCGCTTCGTTTCCAGCCCTCCGCGCTGGCCATTGCCGTGCTGCTGGCCACCAGCGCCCTGCCCGGCGCGTTTGCCCAGACCAGCTCTTCGGCCGCGCCGGTGCAACGCGCCTATGCGATAGAACCCGGGCCGCTCGATGAGGCGCTGCTGCGCCTGTCCACGGCCGCGGGCATGGGCCTGTCGTTCGAGCCTTCGCTGGTCGACGGCCTGCGCAGCCCGGGTCTGCGCGGCAGCTACGGCAACGAGGAAGCGCTGCGCCGCGTGCTGCAGGGCAGCGGCCTCGAAGCGCAACAGCGCGGCGACGGCCTGTTTGTCTTGCGCAAGGCCGCGGGCGCGGGTGCGGCCGTGCCCGCAGGCACGGCCGTCACGATGGCCCCGGTGACGGTTTCGGCACGCGCCGAGCGCAGCGCCACCACCGAAGGTTCGGACTCGCTGGCGGTGCGCGCCGTGACCATCAACAAGGGCAGCCAGGCGCTCAAGGACATTCCCCAGTCGATCAGCGTGGTGACGCGCAAGCAGCTCGACGAGCAGGCCATCACCGATCTGCGCGTGGCGATCAACAATGTGACCGGCATGGTGGGCGCGCAAGGCGTGGGCCAGGGCATGGTGCTGTTCGCGCGCGGCTTCGAGATCAATGACTGGCAGTACGACGGCGTGGCCATTCCGCGCAACAACTACGCGCTGGGCAACTGGGGCACGGAAGGCATGGTGTTCTATGACCGCCTCGAAGTGCTGCGCGGCGCCTCTGGCCTGCTGCAGGGCACGGGCAGCCCGGGCGGCGCGGTCAACCTGGTGCGCAAGCGCGGCCAGACGGAGAAGACCGTTTCGGTCACGGCGCGCGCCGGCTCCTGGGACCGTTACGGCCTGCAGCTCGACGCCGGCGGTCCTCTGAACGACGAAGGCACACTGCGCGGGCGCCTGGTCGTCGACGAAGCACGCGGCCACTCGTTCATCGATCACGTCAACGACCGCACGCGCTCGCTGTATGCGGCGCTCGATTACGACATCAGCCCCGACACCACGGTGGGCGTGGGCCTGAGCCACTCGGACAGCAAGTCGCGCCCCATGATCTACGGCGTGCCGCTGCGCGCCGATGGCAGCGACGTGGGCCTGCCGCGCTCCACCTACACCGGCGCCGCGTGGAACCGCGGCAACATCGAGCAGACCATGCTCTACGCCGATCTGGACCACCGTTTCAACGCCGACTGGAAGCTCAAGGTCGCGGCCATTCATCTGAGCGAAAAGAACACCTCCAAGCACCAGCGCATGCACGGCGACGTGGCCGCCGACGGCAGCGGCATGACCTATGCCAACTGGATCACCGACTTCGACTCCAGCAAGGTCGGGCTAGACGCCTATGTGACCGGCCGCTTCGAGGCCCTGGGCCTGCGCCACGAAACCACCGTGGGCGCCAACTACTCGAAGTACACGTCCGACGACATGTTCGCGCGCACGTTCACCACGGGCGGCAATCTTTTCGCCATCGACCACAACCGCCCCGAGCCCACGGTGGCGAGCATGCTGGCCAGCGGCGGCCGGCAGTATCGCGCGGCCTACGACGTGCAGCAAAAAGGCATCTACGCCAGCCTGCGCAGCCGCATCACCGAACCGCTGACGGCCATCGTCGGCGCGCGCGCGAGCTGGTACGACTCGATCTATGACGACAAGCAGGCGGGCACGCGCTCGCTGACCACGGCCTCGCGCGAAATCACGCCTTATGCGGGCCTGGTGTATGCGCTCACACCGCAATGGTCGGCGTATGGCAGCTACACGGGCGTGTTCGTGCCGCAGTCGGAACGCACCGCAGCCGACAATGTGCTCGAGCCCATCATCGGGAAGAACTACGAACTGGGCGTCAAGGGCGAGCTGATGGAAGGCCGCGTCAACACTTCGCTGGCCGTATTCCGCTACGACCACAACAAGCGCGCCGTCAATGACCTCGAAGCCGGCTTTGCCTGCGACGGCTGGTACTGCTCGCGCAACTCGGGCAAGGTGCGCAGCCAGGGCTTCGAAGCCGAAGTCAGCGGTGAAGTGGCGCGCAATCTGCAGCTGATGGCGGGCTATACCTACAACACCACCGAGTTCCTCAGCGACCCTGAAGAGCAAGGCAAGGTGTTCAGCACCGTCACGCCCAAGCACATGCTGCGCGCCTGGGCCTCGTATCGCCTGCCCGGCGACTGGAACCAGCTGACGGTGGCCGGCGGCTTCAACACGCAAAGCCATACGCTGGGCTATGACCGCTCGTTCAAGCTCGCGGGCTTCACCGTGGGAAATCTGCGCCTGTCGTACCAGGCCACGCGCGAACTCAACGTGGCCGTGAACGTCAACAATGTGTTCGACAAGCGCTATGTGCTGCCGGGCTATGTCGGCTACACGGGCGCGAGCTACGGCGAGCCACGCAACGTGATGCTCACGGTGAAGTACACGCCCAAGCTGTGAGGCAGGGGCCGGCATGCCGGCCCCTTTGCGTCAGAAGCGGCCGTTCAGCGTCAGCGTGAAGTTGCGCGGCTTACCGTAGATGTTGGCGTAATTCTCAGGGCCGACGCGCTCCAGGTATTTTCGGTCGAACAGGTTGCCGACCAGCAGCGCCACATCCCATTGTGGGCTGATACGGTAGCCGGCCTTGGCCGAGACCGTGGCATAGCCGCCCTGGAATGGCGCGGTGGTGCTGAAGCCATAGCGGCTGGTGCCGTATAGGCCGGCGCCCACGGTCCAGCCCTGCAGCGCGCCGTCCCACAGGTCGGCGCCCGGGCGGTACTGGGTCCAGAGCTTGAGCAGGTGTTCGGGCGTCTTGACATTGGCCATCACCCCTTCAGCGGCGGGATTGGCTGCGCGCAGCACCTCGGTCTTGCTTTGTGTATAGCTCGCGGACACATCCCAGCCACGCGCTGGGCTGCCCGAGACTTCGGCTTCCCAGCCCTGGCTTTGCCACAGACCCGCGGCCGTGAGACAGGCGCCGGTGCCCGAGGCCCCGCAGTTGCTGCGCAGGACATCGACGATGGAGCGGTTCTCGTCGCGGATGCGAAACAGCGCAATAGATGCGTTCATGCGTCCGCCAAAGAACTCGCCCTTGGCGCCGAGTTCGGTCTGCCAGCCGGTGCGCGGCTTGAGCACCTGGCCGGTGTAATCGACATCGCTTTGCGGCATGAAGATCTCGGCATAGCTGCCGTACAACGAGACCTGCGGGTTCATGTCCCAGATCACGCCGCCAAACGGCGTGAACTCGTGGTCGGCCTTTGCATTGCTCACGCGCCAATCGGCGGGCAGCGTGATGCCACGGTTCTTGGTGTCGTAGTTGGACCAGCGGCCGCCGAGCACCACGGTCCAGTCGTCGGTCGGGCGGATATGGGCATTGGCATACACCCCCGAGCGCCTGGTCTGGTACTGCGTCAAGTTTCCCTCGGCCGGAATGAGGGCTCCGAAGTCATGGTTGTTCAGCAGGTCCCAGCCCGTGCCCGCACCCCAGCGCGCGCCCATGGTGTAGTTCTGGTACTGGCGGTCATAGCCAACGGTCAACTTGTGCGTGCGCCCGCCCAGCTGCACCGGGCCCGACAGACTGACGTCCAGCGATCGATCGACCGAATCGTAGCGGTCGTTGCCGGACTGGTAGCCGCCCAGGCCGTTGGCGGCAATGGGCGTGGTGCCGTAGGCAATGACGTAGGCCCGGTCCAGATGCACCTGCTTGTAGCCCGCCTTGAAGCGCCAGTCGTTGTCGAAACGGTGCTCCAGCGACAGGCCCACATCGACCTGTTCGGTGTGCATGTCCTGGTCATGGCCCACGAAGGCCGAGCGCGCCGGCAGGCTGCCATCGCTGTTGTACGGCAGCCCCCAGAACGGCGTGTTGTTGCGCCGGCTGTATGAAGCCGACAGGCCCAGCGTGGTGGCGGGCGTGAGGTCGTACTCCAGCACGCCATAGGCCAGCTTGGCCTCGTCGGTGGCCACATCGTAGAACTTGTCTTCGTTCTGATAGGCCAGCACGGCGCGGCCGCGCAGCGTGCCTTCGGCATTGAGCGGGCGCGAAACGTCCAGTTCGGTGTAGTAGCTGTTCCACGAACCAGCCTGCAGGCGCACCGAAGTGGCCGGTTCATGGCCCGGGCGCTTCTTGACGAAGTTGATCACGCCGCCTGGCTCGCCATTGCCGCGCAGCAGCCCGCCCACGCCGCGCAGCACTTCGATGCGGTCGTACATCGCGAGCGCGGGCAGCGAGTTCGCGTAGCGGCCTTCGTTGGCCGTGCCCTGCATGCCGTCGATCTGCGCGCTCATGAGGTAACCGCGGCTCCAGAACACGGGTTCGCCGGCGAGACCGGTGATGCTCACCCCGGCCATCTGCTCCAGCGCGGCGTCGACGGAGGTGATGTTCTGGTCGTCCATCTGCTGGCGCGTGAGCACGCTGATCGACTGGGGAATCTCGCGCAGCGACTGCACGCCCTTGAACAGCGTCGCGCCGCGCGCGGCGTACGAGCCCGTGCCGTCACTGGTCGCGCTGCGTTCCGCGGCCGCCGTGACCTTGACTTCGGCCAGGCTCGCGGCATTGCCCGCGGCAGGCTGTGGTTTGATCACGATCACCTTGCCCGTGCGCGTGGCCATCAGCCCGCTGCCTGCGAGCAACTGCGCCAGCGCCTGGTCCGGCGTCAACGCGCCCGATACGCCGGGCGCGGACTTGCCCGCGACCAGGTCCTGCTGGGCGATCAGTTGAATGCGCGTAAGCCGCGCCCAGTCGTTGAGCGCCTCGGCCAGCGGCTGGGCCTTGATCGAGAAGGCAATAGGCGCGGCGCCGTCTTGGGCGTGCACGGAAGTGCCCGCGAACGCCAGCGCGATGGCCAGGGCAAGCGGGGCGGAAAGGAATTGGCGGCTCATGAACGTCCTCTGAATAGTCAATGCGAATGATTTGCTATTGAGGTAGACGCACGGGCTTTCGAAATTACGGTAAGGCCCGCAAAATATTTTTGCGTGCGGCGTGCTGCGCCTCAGCGCGCCGACACCACTTCGGTCGTGCCATTGCCCTGCTTGAGCCGCACGGGCAGCGCGCTGGGCAGTGCCAACCGGAAAGTCTGCGCATCGGTCGGGTCGAAGGTGCCACTCAGGCGCAGCGCGGCCACGGCGGGATCGCGCACCGTGAGGCCCGTGCTGCCATAGCGCTCCAGTTCGGCCAGCGCCTGCGCCAGCGGTGTATCGACGAAACTGATGCGGCTGTCGCGCCACAGTGCAATGCCTTCGCCGGGCACGGCAGCCACCGGCGTCAACCGGCCTTGTGCATTCGCTGCGACCTGTTCCCCCGCCCGCAGGTAGACCGCACCGGGAAGGTCGCGCAGCGCCTCGCCTGGCGTGCCATCACGGCGCACCACCCGGACCTTGCCTTCTTCCACCGACACGCGCACGCCTTCGTTGCCTGGCAGGCCGGGCGTATGCCGCACCGCGAAGCGCGTGCCGACCACGGTCACGCCCACGGGGCCCGCGAGCACATGGAACGGTCGGGCCGCATCGCCCTGCACGCTGAACACCGCCTGCCCATCGAGCAACTGCACTTCGCGGCGCTGGCGGTAATACGTGACTGCAAGCCGCGTGGTCGAATCGAGGCGCAGGCGACTGCCATCGGGCAGGGAGACTTCGGTCTGCTGGCCGCGCGGGGCGCTGAACGCCTGGGCGAAAACGGGCTGCGCCTGGTGGTGATTCCACGCGAGCAGCCCCGAGCCGCAGGCGATGGCCAGCCCTGCTGCGATGCCCAACGCGGGCCGCAGAAAACGCCGGCGCGGCGCCGGCGCGGCCGCCGCCTTGTCGCGTTGCAGATTGCGGCGCAGCTGCGCCAGCGCATCGGCGGGCAGGTCGGCTATCGCCTGCGAATGCGCGGCCCACTGCGCATAGGCCTGGGCGTGGCGCGCGTCCGCGGCCAGCCAGGCCTGAAACGCCGTTTCGTCGCCCGCGCCCCAGCCATCGCCATGGCGACGGACATACCAGTCGAGCACGTCCTGGCGCAAGCCGGACATGTCTGCTGGAGAAGGAGGCGCAGGAATCATGAGGAAAAACTCACTGTGTTCTGATGTAGACGCACGGACCGGCCACAACCCGGTATCGGACATCGTTTATTGTGCGGCTTATGGGGAAACGCGCTTCTTGCCGGCGCTGCG
Organism: Acidovorax sp. CCYZU-2555; assembly: GCF_018413525.1. Lineage (GTDB taxonomy): Bacteria > Pseudomonadota > Gammaproteobacteria > Burkholderiales > Burkholderiaceae_C > Comamonas. The sequence continues at coordinate 28,047 of NZ_JAHCDD010000022.1, read as the reverse complement.
CGGCGCAGCACCCTCGAGCTCGTCCTGGCAGCGCCAGCAGGCTTCCATGGCGATGCGCAACTGCATTTCCACCGTGCGCGTGGAAATTCCCATCTGCGCGGCAATCTCGGCATACGACAGGCCGTCGAACCTGTAGAGAATAAAGGCCTCGCGGCAGCGCGGGGGCAACTGGTCGATGGCGGCCACCACGGCCGCCAGGCCTTCACGCGAAGCCAGGATGGTGTCCGGCTCCAGCGAGCGCGGGCCGGGCAGGCCGTCAAAAGCGCCCTCTTTGTCATCTCCCAAAACGGTTTCGCTGATTTCGGCGCGAGTCTCCGCGCGGCGGTGCTGGTCGATGACGAGATTGCGCGCCGTGCGATACAGCAGCGCGCGCGGGTCCTGCACCGTCTGCCCCGACTGCTGCGCGGCCAGAACGCGGGCATAGCTCTCCTGCACCAGATCGGCCGCGGTATCGCGGTCGCGCACGGAGCGGGCAAGAAAGTTCAGCAGTTCCCGGTAATAGCGCTCAAACACGAATCGAACAAAGCCCGCCAACGAATGAACCCGTTTCGCCACGGCATATGCGTGGCGGCAAGGGAATCGGCGGATTATAGGATCGAAATGAGAATTGATCTCATGCGATCACGCCGTCGCGGGAATCACGCCGCCGGATTGAACAGGCGCACTTCGCTGATCTCGATCTTCTCCCACACGCGCTGCAAGATGTAAGGCTCTGCCTCGAGCCAGGCGTCGAAGGAAGCGCGGTCGGCAAAGGAAAAATGCGCGTTCGAGCCCACCATCTTGCCGCTGGCATCGAGCACGCCCCCGCCGCTGATGAAGCCGCCCTGGGCCGCCAGCACGCGTACGCGTTCGAGGTGGGCTTCGCGGCAGGCCAGGCGCCGATCCAGTGCGCCGTCATCTTTGAAGTCTTGTGCAACAAGGGCAAATTGCATGGGGTTCTTTCATGGAGAGGAAATACGGAGAACCGATCGTAGCCGCATCCGAACCCCTGAAGACGGCCACCGGCTTGGAACCCGGCACGCGCAAGTTTTGTTAACATGAGAACAGTTCTCATTAACAAACCGTCGCAGCGCGACAGACGGCTCTTTCATGTCGGCAGGCGACGCATCCCAGGACCTTCAGACCCTTTACGGCAACCACCACGGCTGGCTGCAGGGCTGGCTGCGCCGTCGGCTGGGCAATGCCTTCGACGCGGCCGATCTGGCCCAGGACACGTTCGTGCGCATTCTCGTGTCGGGGCGCATGCCCGATGCCGCGCAGTCGCGCGCGCATCTGACGCAGATCGCCAAGGGCCTGGTCATAGACCTGCACCGCCGCCGCGTGCTCGAGGCCGCCTATCTCGAAGCGCTGGCCGTGCTGCCCGAAAATCTCGCGCCTTCGCCCGAGGAACGGGCCCTGGCGCTCGAAGCCCTGCTGCTGCTCGATGCGGCGCTGGGCAGTCTGCCGGCCAAGGTGCGCGAGACGTTCATGCTGTCGCAGCTCGATGGGCTGACCTACTCGGAAATCGCCGCCCGTCTCGAACTCTCGGTGGGCGCGGTGCGCAAATACATGCTGCGCGCCGCCCTCGCCTGCCATGCGGCGCTGCACCCGGAGGCCGCATGAGCAACGCGGTGCTGCACCAGGCGCTCGAATGGCAGGTCACGTTCTGGTCGGGCGAAGTCACGCAGGAGGAGCGCGATGGCTTTGCGCAATGGCTAGGCGCGGCGCCCGAGCATGCCCAGGCCTGGGCGCAGGTGCAGCGCACGGATAGCCGATTGCAGACCCTGGCCCGGCCCGCCGCGGGACAGGCCTTGCGCGTGCGGCCATCGACGGCGCGCCGGCGCGCGCTGCTGGGCATCGCGGGTCTGCTGGCCGGCGGCGGCCTGGCCGCGTATGCCGTGCGCGAAACCGCGCCATGGCAACGCGTGCTCGCCGACCACCGCAGCGCACGCGGCGAGCGGCGCGAGATCGTTCTGCCCGACGGCACGCGAATCATGCTGGGCAGCGCCAGCGCCATCGATGTGCATTACAGCGCCGGCGAACGCCAGGTGCGCCTGCTGGACGGCGAAATCTTCATCACCACGGCGACGGATGCGAGCGCGCGGCCGTTCATCGTGCACACCGCGCAAGGCACGGTGCGCGCGCTGGGCACCAGCTTCAGCGTGCGCCAGACCGGCGACTGGATTCAGGTGGGCGTGGCGCAAGGTGCGGTGGAAATCAGCCCCGCAAACGGCGGCATGGCCGCAAGGCAGCGCGTCGACGCGGGCCAGCAGACGCGCTTCGGCCAGGCGTCCGTCGACGCCATCACGCCGCTGAATGCCAATGCGACGGCCTGGGCCCAGGGCGTGCTGGTCGCCGAGCGCATGCGGCTCGAAGACTTTCTCGCGGAGCTGGGCCGCTACCGCAGCGGCGTGCTGCGCTGCGATCCGGCAGTCCGCGATCTCATCGTCTCGGGCGTCTACCCGCTCGACGACACCGACCATGCGCTGCGCATCCTGGCGCAGGCCTTGCCGCTGCAGATAAGCACGGCCACGCGCTGGTGGGTCACGGTGCGGGCCAGGGGCTGAAACTTTTTTGCGTGGGCCGTAGCACTTTTTCGATCTCGTTCGGGAAACAGGTAAGGACCGCGTTTTCAACGCGCGTCGCACCGTTTCAACTATGAGAGGGAAAGTCGGATGACCATGGGAAATGACAAGCGCTCGGCTGCAGGCCGTTCACTGCGCATGAAACCGCTGCACCACGCCGCGCTGCTGGCCTGCCTCAGCATCGCCTTCGCACCCGCCTGGGCACAAGATGGCACCGCACCCACGCGCGCCGAAGCCAGCGTGCGCTACGACATTGCAGCCGGCACGCTGGATCAGGTGCTCAACCGTCTCGCGACCAGCGCCGGCATCTGGCTGTCGTTCGACGGCGCGCTCACGGCGGGCAAAACCAGCGCCGGGCTGGCTGGCAGCTATAGCCTGTCGGCCGCACTGAAAGCGGTTCTTGCCGGACATGGGCTTGAGACCGTTCCGGGCGCGGGCGGGGGGTATGTGGTGCGCAGGAGTGCGGCAGCCTTGACGTCGCGCGAGGCCGGTGGGCGCGAGGCGGCGATGGCGGCGGTGACGGTCACGGCGCAAAGCAGCCGCAGTGCAGTGAGCGAGGGCACTGCCAGCTATGCGGCGAAAGCCGCCTCGATGACCGGTATCGAACAGCCATTGAAAGATATTCCACAGTCGATCTCCGTGGTCACCCGACAGCGACTTGAAGACCAAAACCTCAGCAACTTCGACGACGTGGTGATCGCCACGCCGGGGATCAGCCGTGTTTTCTTGAACAGCGGACAAAGCAGCTACGTTGCCCGCGGCTTCAACTCCACCAAGATGCTGATGGACGGGATGCAGATCGTGGGCAGCTTCGACCAGATCCTAGGGCTGGCGCCAGATCCCGCCACCCTCGACCGCGTGGAAGTCCTGCGTGGCGCGGCAGGGCTACAACTGGGTGCGGGAACGCCCGGCCTGACAGTCAATATGGTGCGCAAGCGACCACTGGACGAAAAACAGGTGGAGTTCGTGGCCCGGGCTGGCTCCTGGGGTTACCGGCGCGGCGAACTCGATGCCACGGGGCCGCTGAACGAAAGCGCTAGTGTTCGCGGCCGTGCCGTGCTGGCCTATGAGGACAAAGACTTTTTCTACGACCGGGCTTCTTCGAAGGTGCCGTTGGTCTACGCCCTCATCGAAGCCGACCTGGCCCCTGCGACAACGCTGACCGCCGGCCTGCGCTACCAGGCGTATGAGCAGGATGGCCTCTACCTGTTCCGTGGGATTCCCGTTTCCAGCAACGGCCGCGACCTGGGCCTGCCGCGCAGCTATTCGTACGGTCCTTCCTGGTCGGAATATCAAAGCGAGACCAAGGAGCTGTTTGCTGAACTGCGCCACCGCTTCGACAACGACTGGGCCGCGAAATTCGCCTTCAACAAACAGCGGGCTTTCATCGATGAGATCGGCATTGCAACCGCATCCCGACTGGTCGATCCGGCCACCTACCAGCAGATAGGGTCCGGTGCCCCGACTGCGCTCAACACCTATTACGACCTGGACAGGCAGGCCCTGGATGCGAGCGTTCAAGGGCAGCTGAAATTTCTCGGATATCGCCAGGAACTGCGATTCGGCGCTTCGTTCATGGACGAAACCCGCAACGACAGCCTTGCTACCTACGGCTATACCGGTCAGACCTTCAATGCGTTGAATCCCTTCTTTGAAGGATTTTCCGAACCAGTCTTTTCCAGAACACCGTCGGGAGCCGTCAAGATACAGAGCCAGAGCCTCTACGGCAACTCCGTGATCCAGGTGACGGATGCCATCAAGTTGAATTTGGGTGGACGGCTCAGCTGGAACACGGCCACCAACTACAACGCCAGGGGAGCAGTTACCAGCGTCAGCAAGCAGAGCCAGGAGTTCACTCCCTTTGCGGGCCTTGTCTACGCCCTCAGTCCGGCCTGGTCCGCGTATGCAAGTTACGCCGACATCTTCCAGCCCCAGAGCACGTATGCCACGGCGAGTGGCAAGGCACTGGACCCGGCGATCGGCAGCAATTACGAACTGGGAATCAAAGGCGAAGCACTGGGCGGTCGGGCGACGGTCGCTGCCGCGATCTTTCGCATAGAGCAGACAGGGCGCGCGGCCATCGACACAAACTACCCTGCCGGAGGCTGCCCAGGGCAGCCCGCCAGCGGTCTGTGCTACGTCAACGGCGGAAAGGTGCGCAGCCAGGGCCTGGAGCTGGAGGTCGCCGGCGAGCTGGTCCGTGGTCTGCAGACTTCAGCGGCTTACACCTACACCGACGCCATTTATTTGCGTGACCGCGACGCCTACGGCCAACCCACCGCCAACGAAGGCCAGCAGTTCAGCGTGATTCCCCACCATACCGTGCGCCTGTTCGCGACCTACGACTCGCTGGTCGAGGGCTGGACGTTCGGAGCGGGAACCGAAATTCAAAGCAGAACAGCCGGCAACGACTACAACGGCATCGAACGCCGCCAGCCCGGGCGAGCACTTTGGGAAGGCTTTGCGCGCTACCGTATCGCCAAGGGCACGACGCTCGCGCTCAACGTCAAGAACCTGTTCGACAAGCGTTACTACAACGACGAGTTCGGCTACCGTTACGGCGCGCCGCGCAGCGTGATGGTGACGCTGCGCAGCAAGTTCTGACAGCCGCCTGCCCCCTCACCCCGGCTGCCCGTCAATGCGCGGCCGGGTCAGCACGGGCCAATACAGCACGGCATAGAGCCCAAACCCCAGCGCCCACAGCAGCGATGACCACACCATCGCCTGCAGCGTGAGCGCGGGCAGCGACAGCGGCAGCAGCACGCGCACCAGCGCCGCGGCCGCGATCAGCAGATAGCAGGCGGTTTCGCCGCGGCCCGCGCGCAGCGGCCGGCCCGTGTGGCCCAGCGCAGTGCGCGTGATCATGCCGATGATCAGGCCGCCGGCCGCGCCCACGGTCAGCGCGTGGATGCTCGCCGACAGCGGCACCCATTCAAGCGCCGCGAGCGCGCGCAGCAGCAAATGCACGGGAATCCACAGATAGGCCAGATGCAGCACCCACAGCAGCGGCTGGCGCAGCGTCTTCCAGGGCTGCCACAGCCACCAGCGCAGGCCATGCGCCGCGGCCGCGAGCAGCGCCAGCGCAATCGACAGCGGTCCGCCCGCGCCCGCCAGGTCGGCGACAAGCAGCGTCAGCACCAGGCCCAGACTCAGCTTCTCCAGCCAGCCACGGCGCGTGGCCCGTGCGCCCGGCGCGGCATTGTTGGTGAACATGGGCAGCACGCGGCCCGCGATCACCACCATGATGAACAGCAGCATGTTGAGCCCGAGTTGCAGCCCGCCCCAGGCGTTCGACGCAGTCCAGCCCAGCCGCTGCGCGTGCACCCAGGCGCAGCAGGCCGCGAACAGCAGCAACAGGCCGACAAAGAAATAGTTTCGCTTGTTGCGCGCCCGCCAGAACGGCAGGGCCAGGCCCAGCGCCGCGGCCAGCGCAAAAGCGACATTCGCCACGGCGGCCGCAATCTGCCAGCGCGTCAGCAGCAGCACGCGCGCCGCGAGCCACAGCAGCGCCAATGCGGCCAGCAAGGCGCCTGTCGGCGTGGCGTGGCCCGACCAGTTGCGCCCCGCGGTGAACAGGAAACCGACAATGACCGCCAGCGCGAAGCCGAACAGCATTTCATGCGCATGCCAGAACGGGCCGTCGACATAGGCAAACGGCAGATGCCCGCTGAACTGCAGCGCCCACAGCGGCACCGACAGCGCGGCAAACACGCTGGCCAGCAGATAGAACGGGCGAAAGCCCAGCGCCCAGAGCGCAAAGCCGCGCGCGGGCGGTGTCGGCTCGGAAGGAATGATCAGCGGTTTCATGGGCGGCATCTCCAGCAACGCATCGACAGGATTGTCGGGCGCGGCCTTGCCTCAGGGTCTGATCGGGATCAAGGCCGCGGCACATACCGTTGCGCGATGGCTGCAGCTTCGCGCGCGCTCTGCCCAAGGCTTCAGGGATTCGATGGATAATCGGCATTGAGAATCCATCTCATTCCGATAAACCTTCCGCTTCCGTGACACCAAACGCCTCCCCCGTATGGCTAGGCCTGGACCTTGGCTGGGCCTACCATGCATTGCTGCCCACCATCTGGCGCAGCACGCGCTGCGTGCACCGGGCGCAGGACGTGCTGCACGATGCCTTTTTGCGCTATGCGCTCAGCGGCCGGCATGAAGGCTTGAACAGCCCGCATGCCTATCTGCGGCGCGTGGTGCATTCCGTGCTGGCCGACCATGCGAACGAGGCCAGGCGCTGGTGCGCGCTGCCGCAGGATCCGCTGCAGTTGCAAAACGAAGGCGCCGACGTGATGCGGCTGACCGCGCCTTCGGCCGAGTTCCTGCTCGACCTGCAGCAGCGGCTCAACGCCGTGCAGACCACGATCAACAGCCTGCCGCCGCGCTGCCGCGAAGTGTTCTGGCTGTGCCGCATCGAAGGCCTGACCCAGCCCGAGATCGCGCGCCAGCTGGGCATCACGCTCAATGCCGTGGAGCGCCACCTGATCCGGGCGCTGGTCGATCTGCGTGCGCTGCGCGAGCAGATCGGCGGCTGAACATGGCCGCCAACGCGACCGTGCGCGAAGACGCCGCACGCTGGTTTCTGCGCATGCGCACCGCCCCTTTGCCGCAAGGCGAACGCCTGGCGTTCGACGCCTGGCTCAACGCCCACCCCGACCATGCGCGCGAGTACGCGGGCTTCGACACCTTGTGGCAGGACTTCGGCGCCACCGACCGCGCCCAGGCACTGGCCTCGGCGGCCACGGCACAACGCCGACGCCAGCGCCGCCATGTCACGCGCGGGCTGCTGGGCCTGGCGGGCTTGGGCTGCATGGCCTGGCTGCTGCGCGCGCATTGGCGCGCGGCCGATGCGGCCCGTTTCACGCTGGCGCGCGCGACGGCGATAGGCCAGTTCGATCCTGTGGCCTTGCCCGATGGTAGCGCTCTGCGACTGGGCGGATCGACTTCCATTGAAGTCGCCTTCGATAGTGCGCAACGCGCCGTGCGGCTGGCGCAAGGCCAGGCGCTGTTCAATGTGGCGCCCGATCCCGCGCGGCCTTTCATCGTCGATTGCGCGGGCGCGCGCATCACGGTGGTGGGCACGGTGTTCTCGGTCGATCGCCTGCCGGGCAGCGTGCGCGTGAGCGTGCAGGAAGGCGTGGTGCGGCTCGCGTCGCGCGACAACCTGCAGGCGCCGCTGGAGCTGCGCGCCGGCCAGGTGGGCGCATGGTACGACGCGGCCGCGCCCGGCAGCACGCCGCAGCGCCTCGCGGGCCTGCGCGCCGAAGACGCGTTTGCGATAGAGCGCGGCCTCGTCGTGTTCGAGCTGGCGACGCTGGAGGAAATCGCCGCCACGCTGTCGCGCTACCACCCGCTGGCGATACGCGCCCTGCCCGCCGCGGGCCAGGTCGCGCCGCGCATCACGGCCGCGGTGCAGCTGCGCCAGGTCGATGATTTCCTGCGCGCGCTGCCGCATCTGGGCGCGGTGCGCGTGCAGCGCGCCGGCAGCGAAATCGTGCTTTCGGCGCGCTGAGGAAATTTATTTCGCTTTCGAACTCAGGGATTGGGGGGGCATACGCGTCATACACCAAGGCTTGTCCGTGGGACGAGCAATGACCTCTCAGGAGCCACTTTTCATGTCGAAGTTTTCCCGCGCGGGCCGTCCCCTGCGCAAAGCCACCCTGTCCCTGTTGTGCGCATCCGCCTGGGCCGCTGCCTGGGCCGCGCCGCTGGCCATCGATCTGCCGGCCCAGCCGCTGGGCGATGCGCTCAAGTCGCTGGCGCGCAGCGCGGGCGTGACGATTGCCGCCGATGGCGCGCTGCTCGCGGGCAAGCAGGCGCCCGCGGTGCGCGGCCAGTTCGAACTCTCGGACGGTCTGCGCCAGTTGCTGCGCGGCAGCGGGCTTGAATTCGTGCAATCGATACCGGGCACTTATCTGATTCGCGCGGTACAGCTGGACACCGTGACGGTGAAAGCCCAGGCCCACCGTGACGGCACGACCGAAGGCACGGGCAGCTACACCCAGACCGGCCCGTCGCGCAGCGCGACCGGCCTGAACCTCACGCTGCGCGAGACGCCGCAATCGGTCAGCGTGATGACGCGCCAGCGCATGGATGATTTCAAGCTCGAGACGCTGACCGATGTCATGGAGCAGACGCCTGGCGTGACGATCGATCGCCAGGGCGACGGCAACAACATCATGGTGCGCGGCAACGCCGTCAACCTGCAGGTCGATGGCCTGCGCCAGCTGGCATCGGGCTGGTACGCCAACACCCAGACCTTCTACACCATGGACGACATGGTCGAAATCGACCGCATCGAAGTGCTCAAGGGCTCGTCGGGACTGGTCAGCGGCGACGGCAAGTATGGCGGCACGGTCAACATGATCCGCAAGCGCCCGACACAGGAGTTCAAGGCCAGCGTGGGCGCAGGCATAGGCAGCTGGGACAGCTACCGCGCCGATGTGGACCTGGGCGGCGCGCTCAATGACAGCGGCAGCATCCGCGGTCGCATCGTGGCCGCGGCAGCCGACGGAAAGGATTTTCGCGATCACGCCAAGCGCAGCAACCAGACACTCTATGGCACGGTCGATGTGGACCTGAGCCCGGACACACTGCTGAACCTGGGCTTCACCCACCGCCACCGCGAGTACTACGGTGCGAGCAGCACCGCGATGATCCAGGCCTATGCGGCCAACGGCCAGTACCTGGGACTGCAGCCGCGCTCCTACAACCTGGGCGCACCCTGGTCGGGCTACGATCAGGACACGAATGCGTTGAATGCCAGCCTCGAACATAGCTTCGGCAACGGCTGGAAAGCCAGCCTGCGCGCGAGTACCGAGAAGACGACGGTGCCGCTCGAAACCACGGGCATCCTGTTCATGGCGATGCCCCAGGCGGTGGACCTGGGCTATACGCGCGACAGCACCAACACCAATCGCGGCCTGGCCCTCGATCTGCACGGCCCGGTGCAGCTGTTCGGCCGCACCCATGAACTGATGTTCGGCTTCGACACCGCGCGTACCCGCTCGGACGCGTACTCGGGCGCAGATCGGTTCACCAACCTCGGCCTCGACTATGCGGCCGGCGGCGGCGGCATCGCGCGCCCCGAAGATCTGCTCGACTATCCGATGGACAACCACAGTACCTTCAGCTCGCGCCGCAACTCGGTCTATGCCGCGGGGAAGTTTAGTCTGGCCGATCCGGTCAAACTGATTGCGGGTGCGCGCCTCACCAACTACCGGCAATACGACGTCACGCCCTACGCCTGGTCGAACTACGACATCAAGAAAAGCGGCGTGCTCACGCCCTACGCGGGCCTGGTGGTCGACGTGCACCCGAACGTCTCGCTCTACGGCAGCTATGCGAGCGTCTTCAAACCGCAAAGCGCCATCGATGCGAGCGGCCGCGTGCTCGACCCGGAAGAAGGCCAGACGCGCGAGATCGGCGCCAAGGGCGAGTTCTTCGACAAGCGCCTCAACGCGAGCCTGTCCTACTTCTGGATGAAGACCGACAACGTGGCCGAGGAAACCGGCAACGAAATGCCCGACGGCACGGCCATCTATCGCTCGGCCTCGGGCGTCACCAAGCGCGGCTACGAGCTCGAACTGTCGGGCGAGATCGCGCGCGGCTGGCAGGCCCAGGGCAGCTATGTGCAAAACAGCAGCAACCTGAACAACTACACCTATCTGCCGAAGAACCAGTTCAAGCTGGGCAGCACCTACCAGCTCGCCGGCGCCTTGAGCGGCCTGACCGTGGGTGCGTCCACGCGCTGGCAAAGCAAGACCACGGCCGGCCCGCTGGTTCAACCCTCGTTCTGGGTCGTCGATCTGATGGCGCGCTATCGCTTCAACACCCACCTGAGCCTGAACCTCAACGTGCGCAATGCGTTCGACAAGAGCTACTTCGCAGGCATGCGCGATTTCGGCCGCGTGCAGTACACCTGGGGTGCACCGCGCAGCGTGAACGTCAGCATGCGCTACGACTTCTGAGGCAAGCGGCCCAGGGGCTGATGGGCCGGTTCTTCGGCACTTCGGCACTTCGGCACTTCGGCACTTCGGCACTTCGGCACTTCGGCACTTCGGCACTTCGGCAAGCTTTCAAGAAACAGCTTTTATTGTCAAATAAATCAATGACTTAGAAGGCGGTCGATTTTGGCAAACGGCGGTAAAACAGTGACCCGTTCGTGGTGAGCCTGTCGAACCATGAACGGCCCGTCCTCATGCCTTGAGCGCAGGCCGTTCACCCTTCGACAGGCTCAGGGCGAACGGGGATTTTGAAGCCCGCTGTTTCTTTTGAACGCCTTGCGAGACCTCGGCTCGTTTGCCCCGCCCCCTCAAAGATCCACGCTCACCGACAGCTGGAACGTGCGCGGCGCGCCCAGCGCCAGGCTCGACAGCAGCGGCATGCCCCAATAGGCCTTGTTGGTCACATTGGCGATGCCTGCGCGCAAGGTCACGGGACGGTTCGAGATCTTCGTTGCATAGCGCGCGCCCAGGTCATAGGTGGTGCGGCCGCCGACCCACAGGCCGTTGTCGGCGCTGATGTACTGCTTGGAGACCGCGGTCGCATTGCCCGTGAGCGTGAGGCCCGCGGCGCCGGGCACATCCCATTCGACGCCCAGCTTGCCCTGGAGCTTGGCCACGCCCGTGGCCATCTTGCCCTGGGCATTGGCGACCGTGGTGCGCGTGACCTTGGGGTCGACATAGGCCACGCCGCCCATCAGGCGCAGACTGCGCGTCGCAGCGCCAAAGAAGCTCCATTCCAGGCCGCGGTTGCGCTGCTCGCCGCCGAACGAGAAGACGTTGGTGACCGGGTCGGTATAGCTGCTGGGCTTTTCGATCTGGTAAAGGGCAAAGGTATGCGCGAAGTCGCCCATGTCGACCTTGACGCCCACTTCCTTCTGCTTGGTCTTGTAGGGCGGGAAGATATCGCCCGCATTCGCCGCGGTGAGGGGCGCGCTCTGCCCCTGGCTCAGGCCTTCGATGTAGTTGGCGTAAAGCGCCACGCGCTCGCTGGCCTTGACCAGCAGCGCGGCCGCGGGCGTGGTCTCGCCCTGGTCATAGCGTGTGCCCAGCAGTCCTGTCACGGTGCTGTAGGTGTCGCTCTTGACCTGCTGGCGACGCAGGCCCAGCGTGAGCTGCACGCGGTCCTGGGCGAACGACATGGTGTCGACCAGACCTATGCTGGTCAGCGCCAGCGCGGTGTGCGAGACCGGCGGCGCGATGAACGCGGGCGCCGCGCCCCAGACCGGGTTGTAGAGATTGGTGGTCCAGTCGGCGCCGGGCACCGTGCGGCGGCCATAGTCGCGCTGCTCATGTTCGTAGCGTGTGGCGTTCAAGGCCCACTGGTGCTTGATGCCCGCGGTCTGCAGCCGGCCCTTGAGGCCCACTTCGGCCGACTTCTTGTCGACATCGAAAGCCAGCTGGCCCATGGTCGTGCGGTAGTCGCCCGCGGCGTTGAGCACCTGGGCCGAGATCGCTCCGTTGTACTGGTAGTTGGTCTTCGCACTGCCGAACGCGCCGTAAGCGGTGATCTGGTCGGTGAGATCGATCTCGCCGCGCAGGATCGCGCCCTTGTCCTTGCTGTCGACATAGGCCCAGTCGGGGTTGATCAGCGTATTGCCGCTGGGCGGCCGGGGAATGGCGACGCCCGGCGCCAGGCTCACGCCGCGCGTCTGGCCGTTGATGTGGTCGTCGGCGCTGTAGAAATCGGCCGATAGGCGCGCGCGCGCCGAACGCCAGTCGAGGCCCAGCGCGCCCATCTGCAGCTTCTTGTCCTGGTTGTCGACCGGGCCCGCGCCATCGCGGTAGACGCCGTTGAAGCGCACACCGAATTCCTTTTGCTCGCCAAAGCGCCGGCCGATATCGACATGGCCGCCGAACTGCGAGTCAGACAGGTAGGTGGCGGTGAAGCGCGTGAGCGGCGTGTCGCCCGCGCGCTTGGGCACCAGGTTGATCGCCCCGCCCACCGAGCCGCCCGGCGGCATGCCGTTAAGCAGCGCCGACGGGCCCTTGAGCACTTCGACGCGCTCGAACATTTCGGGCGAGGTGCGGTAGTACGGCGCCATGCCGGCCAGACCGCCGAAAGTCATGTCGTTGGTGCTGGAAGCAAAGCCGCGTATCGAGTAGTTCTCGCTCCAGGCGCCCGAAACGCCGTTGCTGAACACCGAAGGATCGGTGGCGGCGATCACTTCCGTGATGTCCTTGGCCTGGCGGTCGGCCACGTATTTCTCGGTGTAGCTGATGGTGGAAAACGGCGTCTCCATGAAGTCCTTGTCGCCCAGCAGGCCCACGCGGCCGCCCGAAGACACCTGGCCGCCCGCATAGGGCGCGGTCGCTGCGCCCGGCTGGCCCGACACGGTCACCGTGGGCAGCGTGGCCGCGGGTTCGCTCGATTGGGACTGCGCCAGCGCGCTGATGGCGGTCAGCGCCAGCGCGGCGGCGGCGGTCTGGCGCAGGAGGAATGCGCGGGGTTGTTTGGAATGGGGCATGCGGCGGCTGCGGGACATCTTGTGCTCGCTTGATAAGGTTGGAGTGAAATGAGACGTACTACCGTTGACAGACAAAGCAATGGCCGCGTCTGCACCCGGGTGCGTCAGGGAGTCAGGCCCTGCTCAGGGCCGGAAATGGGGTCAGGGCTTGTAACCCTTGAGAACGTCATCGATCACGATGCTCACCGAAGTCGGGCTGGCCGCGGTCACATACCAGGCCTGGGCATCGACAAACACCACGCGGCCGTTCTTCCAGGCCTTGGTCTGGCGCAGCAGCGGGTTGCTCAGGCTCTGGGCGTTGAGCGCGGCGCGGCGTTCCATCACCGCCGTGCGATCGACTACATAGATGATGTCGGGATCGGCCTGCTGAATGAATTCGCTGGACACCGGCTGGCCGTGCAGACCGGTGTCGGCGGCCGGGCCCGCGGGCTTGACGCCCAGCGCGCTGAAGACAAAACCGTAGCGCGACTGCGGGCCGAACGAACTGAAGGCGCCGTTGTTGTGCAGCACGATAAGCGCTTTCTCGGGGCGGTCCTTGGTCGCCTGGCGCGCCTGCTGCACCTTCGCGTCGAGCTCCGCGGCCTTGGCGCGCGCGAGATCCTGCTTGCCGAACAACTGGCCCAGCGTCAGCAGATGGTCCTTGATGACTTCGATGTGGCGCGTGGCGCTGTTGCGGTAGTCGACGTCGAACTGTATGGTCGGCGCGATCTGCGACAGCTCCTTGTACTGGCCGGCCTGCAGCGAGGTGATCAATATCAGATCAGGGCGTGCTGCATGCACTCTTTCCACATTCGGCTGCACGATGGAGCCCAGGTCCTGCACGCGCGGCGCGTTCTGGTACTTGGCGAGGAAGTGCGGAATGAAGTCCTTGGGCATGCCGATCACGGCCACGCCCAGCTGGTCGAGAAAGTCGACTTCGTTCATGTCCAGCGCCGCGACGCGCTGCGGCGACTTGGCGACCACGGTCTTGCCCAACTGGTGTTGCACCGTCACGGGGGCAAAGGCAGCCGCCTTGGGCGTCTGCGCGCCGGCCGCGAACGCGGTCATGCCGGCCAGCAGCAAGGCGGCGCTGCGGAAAGTGAATCGCATGGGTTTTCTCCTGAAGATTGGAAATGCCTGGATGAAAAATGTCATTGCACGCCCCGGTTGCGCACGACCAGCGCGAGGAAGTACGCGCCGCACACCAGGTTGACGAGAATGCCCACCGTGGTGCGGTAATTGAAGACATGCTCGACCGCGAGCTGGGCCGCGATGAAGATGGCGACGGCGATCGCGCAGCCCATGGGCAGCGTCGCGCGGTGGCGAATGCTGCGCGCCAGCGCATAGGCCATGTTGGCGACGAAGATGCCCATGAACGCCGTGGGCCCGAGCAGGCTGGTCGAGACCGCGACCAGTGTCGAAACCAGCACCAGCTGCAGCCGCACGGCACGCCGGTAATCGACGCCCAGCGAAATCGCGCTCTCGCGCCCCAGCGCCAACACATCGAGCGTGGGCAGGGTCCTGTACCCCACGGCGCAGACCAGGGCCACGATGGCGCCCGCATACAGCAGCTGCCCGGGCTGGGCGCGGTTGAACGAGGCCTGGGTAAAGCCCAGCAGCATGGAGAACTCGCCCGGGCTGGTGCGAAACTGCACGAACTGCGTGAACGTGCCCATCACCAGCGTCAGCACCAGGCCCACGAGCAGCAGCGAATACACATTGCTGTGGCCGTCGTTGAACAGCCAGCGGTGCAGCACCCACGAATAGGCCAGCATCAGCGCCACCGACAGCGCGAAGTTGCCGCCCGCGCCCAGCAGCACCAGGCTTTGCGTTCCCAGCAGCAGCACCAGCAGCGACTGCGCCAGCAGATAGACCGCCTCGTAGCCCATGACGGCCGGCGTGAGAATGCGGTTGTTGGTGAGCGTCTGGAACGTGATGGCCGACCAGGCGATGCAGACGCCGCCGATCAGCATCGCGCCCAGGCGCACCAGCCGCTTCGGGATCACATAGTCGAAGTCCATGCCCGAAAACAGCAACAGGTACGTCAGCGCGAGCGCACCCAAAGCCGCGCCGGCCCAGAGGCTTGTGCGCGTCATCGCCGTCTCCAGACGATGAGCACCAGAAACAGCAGTCCGCCCACGCCGCCTGCGGTCAGTCCTATGGGCACTTCGTACGGATGGGCCACGAGGCGCCCCAGGATGTCGCAGGCCAGCAGCAGCGAGGCGCCGCCCAGCGCCACCACGGGCAGCGTGCGGCCCATGTGATCGCCATGGCGCAGCGCCACCAGATTGGGAATCACCAGCCCGACGAAAGGAATCGCGCCGGCCGTGATCACCGTGACCGACACCGTGACCGCGACCAGCAGCAGGCCCAGCAGCACCGTGGCGCGGTAGTTGAGCCCCAGGCTTGTGGCCATGCCTTCGCCCATGCCCAGCACGGTGAAGCGGTGGGCGTAGGCATAGGTCAGCGCGACGATGGGCAGCACCAGCCAGAGAATTTCGTAGTTGCCCTGCACGATGCGCGAGAAGTCGCCCAGCAGCCAGCCCTGCATGCTTTGCAGGATGTTGTGCTGGTAGGCGTAGAACTCGGCGATGGCGCTGAGCACGCCGCCGTACATCAGGCCTATGACCGGCACCAGCACCGTGCTGCGCGCGCGCACGCGGCGAATGATGGCGACGAACAGCAGGCTCGCGGCCAGGCAGAACGCCAGTGCGAACAGCATGCGCACCGTGGTGCCCGCGGCGGGCGCGGCCGTCAGCGCGACCAGGATGCCCAGCTTGGCGGCATCGAGCCCGCCCGTGGTGGCCGGCTCCACGAACTTGTTGCGCAGGATCTGCTGCAGCACCACGCCGCAGACCGCCAGGCCCACGCCCGTGAGCACCAGCGCCGCGAGGCGCGGCAGGCGGCTCGCGGTCAGCGTGAGCCAGGCATCGTCGGAAAGGGACAGGATGTCGACCCACGCGACCTGCCGCGCGCCGACCAGCAGCGAAGCGGCGCACAGCAGGGCAAACAGCGGCAACAGGCCGGAACGCATGAGCGGCATGGTGGCAATCCGTGAAGTCAGCCGCGCGCCGGCGCCAGGCGCCAGCCCTTGGCGGCGCGGCGCTGGGCGAGAAACTGCGCATAGCGCCCGCCCGCGGCCGCCAGCTGCGCGGGCGTTCCCTGCTCGCAGACCCGGCCGCCATCGAGCACCACGATATGGTCGGCCATGGCCACGGTCGACAGCTGGTGGGCGATCACGATCAGCGTGCACTGGCCGCGCAGCCGCGCCAGCGCCTGGGCGATCACCGCCTGGTTCTCGGCATCGAGCGCGGCCGTGGCTTCGTCGACCAGCAAAATGGGCGCACGCTTGATCAGCGCGCGCGCAATCGCCACGCGCTGGCGCTCGCCGCCCGACAGCCGCACCCCGCCCTCGCCCACCGGCGTGTCGATGCCCTGCGGCAGGCGCGCGATGATCTCGGCCACGCCCGCCTGGTGCGCGGCCTGCAGCACTTCGGCCTGGCTGGCGCCGGGCCGGCCCATGCGGATGTTGTCGGCAATGCTGCCCGCGAACAGATCGCTGTCCTGGAAGATCTGGCTGATCTGCGCGGCCAGCTGTTCGCCGGACATGTCGCGCACATCGACACCGCCCACCCGCACACTGCCCTGCTGCACATCGAAGAAGCGCGCGATCAGCCGCGCCAGCGTGGTCTTGCCCGAACCCGAGGCGCCGATCAGCGCCGTCATGCTCCACGGCGCTATGCGCAGGCTCACGTCCTGCAGCACTGCGGCCTCGCCCGCACAGTAGCGGAAGCCGACATCGCGCAGCTCCACCGACGCATCGCGCGCAGCCTGTGACTGTGCGGGCTCGGGCAGGGGCTCAGCCGCTAGGATTTCGCGCACCGCGCCCAGCTGGCCGCGCACGCCGCGCAGCACTTCGCCGTAGCCCGCCACGTCGAGCAACGGATCGATGAAACGGTTGACCAGCAGCAGCGCCACGACGGCCGCTATCGCCGTCGCCATGTCGGGCGCGGCCTGCAGCCACAGCATGGCTGCCACCAGCAGCGCAGCGAAGATCGCCTGTACCGTCCAGGCATTGAGCACGGCCGATGCCGTGGACAGATAGATCAGCCGCGCGCCCGCCTGGCGCTGCTGCGCCATGGCCTGCTCCAGCAGCCGCGTGCCGCCGCCTTCGCCGTTGAAGGCGCGCAGCACCGACTGCGCCTGGGCGAACTCGACCAGGCGCTGGCTGGTCTGCGCGAAATGCCGGTGATACGCCTGCTCGGCATGCCGCCCCAGCCGCGCCGCGGCCAGCGACATGGCCGCGAGCAAGGGCAGCGCGATCAGCGCGATCAGCCCCAGCGGCCAGTGCAGCACGAACAGCGCCACGACGATCACCAGCGGCACCACGGCGCCGCTGATCACGGGCGTGAGCACATGCGCGGGCAGTTGGGCCAGGGCCATCATTCCCTGCGTGAGCACATGGGACAGCCGCGCCGTTTTCGCCGGCGTGAACCAGCCCACGGGAAGGTGCGCGACATGGTCGCCCACGCGCTGGCGCGCACTGCCGAGAATGGCCACGCCCACGGCCACGCCGGCTTTTTCGACCTGGCGGCGCCAGGCCCAGCACACGACCATGCCGGCGATCAGCAGCACCAACCACGGCGCCGCGCCACGCGCGTCACCGGCCAGCAGGCGCGAAAGAATGGGTACCAGCGTGACGATGGTCAGCCCGCTGACCAGGCCATAGGACACGGCCAGCCCGCCATAACGGCGCAGCACGCGCGCGTCGTCGCCCAGCAGTTCGATGAACGTCTTCAGCATGCGGCACCCGCTTCTTCTTCCGATGGCGCATAGCCGCCCAGGGCCCATAGCCGCGCATAGCGGCCGCCCCATGCCAGCAGTTCGGCATGGCTGCCCTGCTCGGCGATGCGCCCGGCTTCGAACACGATGATGTGATCGGCATGGGCGATGGTGTCGAGCCGGTGCGCGATCACCAGCAGGCTGCGGCCCCGGGCCATGCGCGACAGCGCTTCCTGCATCGCCAGCTCGCTTTCGGCATCGGCCGCGGCCGTGGCTTCGTCGAGCACCAGCACGGGCGCATCGAGCAGCAGCGCGCGCGCAATGCTCACGCGCTGGCGTTCGCCGCCCGACAGCTGCGCGTCCTCGCCCACGACCGATTCATAGCCGCGCGGCAGCCTCAGAATGCGCTCATGGATATTGGCCGCGCGCGCCGCTTCCTCGATCTCGCGCTGGCTGGCCGAAGGCCGGCCCAGCGCGATGTTCTCGCGCACACTTGCATGTATCAGCCGCACTTCCTGCAGCACAAAACCCACGCGCTGGTACAGCGCGGCGCTGTCCATCTGGCGCAGATCGGCGCCGCCCAGCGTGATGCGCCCCTGCGTGGGATCGAAGAAGCGCAGCAGCAGCCGCGCCAACGTCGACTTGCCCGAGCCCGAGGCGCCGACCACCGCGGTCACCGTGCCGGGGCGCAACGTGAAACTGATGTCGCGGAGCACATTGTCCTGGCCGTCATAGGCATAACCGACCTGTTCGAAGCGCACCTCGGCGCCGGCCGGAATCTGGCATTGCGCGGGCGCGGGCCGGGCCAGCACCGGCGTCTGCAGCAACGCATGCACGCGCTGCGCGGCGCCGGTGGCGGCGTTCAGGTCATGCGTCAGGTAGTGCAGCAGCAGCAACGGCGCCGACATGCCAGGCGCGACCAGCACAAACGGCAGCAGGTCCACAGGTGCCATCCAGCCTTGCGCAACGAACAGCGTGCCGGCAACCAGCACCACGCCCAGCACCGCCACGGGCGCGATCATCGCGTTGGCATTGGCCATGGAGCCGACCAGCGGGCGCGTGAAATCGGTGAACACGCGCGCAAAGGAATCGACGGCCTCGCGGTAGGCGCCATGCGCCTTGCCGGCCGCGCCGAACGCCTTGAGCACGGGCATGCCGCCCGTGAACTCGACCACGGTATTGTTGATGCGGCCCATGGCCGTCGCAAGTTCTCCCATGTTGGCCGCGCTGCGCTTCACGGCACGGCCGAAGAACGCGAAGAACGCGGGAAACGGCAGCAGCGCGACGATGGCCAGACGCCAGTCCATGGCCAACAGATAGAGCGCGCAGGCCAGCACCGCGCCCGCGGCGCGCCCCGCCGTGGTGAAGAAATGCGCGGTCAGTTCGTGCAGCGTGCCTATGTCGTCCTGCATCGCCTGCTTGACTTCGCCCGAGGCCCGGCCCGTGAACCAGCCCAGCGGCACTTGAGACAGGCGCTGCGCGGCCGTGAGGCGCAACTGGTGGGTCAGCTGGTTGTCGGCCAGATGCGCGACCAGTTCGGCCGCCGAGATGGAAGCCATTCCCGCGAGCAAACAGGCAATGCTGATAGCGACGATGGACCAGAGCGTGTCGGGCAGCGCGCCGCCCGCGCCCAGCGCCAGGCCGGCAATATGCGCCATGGCGGCCAGCGGCACCAGCGTGAGCACCGCGCCCAGCGCCGACAGCAGCGCCGCGACAATGAGCCGGCCGCGAATCGGCAGCAGCACCCGGGCAATCGGTCCGGGTTCCTTGGACTTGCGCGTACTCATGGGAACGCCGGCGCCGCGTTCGACACGGACATGCAAGGGTCGGAGAACCCCGTTACCGCGCAGAATGGCGGCCAATGAAGAAGCGACGAAGACACGGTACGTAATTGAGAATCGGAATTAGTTGCATCATACTAAACTAATTAAGATGCTGTAGTCCTGCCCCACTGAAATGAACATGGAAACAACATCCCTCCCCCCCGCGCGCGGCCGCGGCCGCCCGCCCTCCATCACCCATGCGCGCATCGCCGATGCGGGCATCGCGCTGGGACTGCGCAACATCACTTTTGTCGGCGTGGCCTGCGCGCTGGGCGTGAGCCACATGGCGCTGTACAAGCATGTGGCCAGCCTGGAAGCGCTCAAGCAGCTGGTAGCCGACGAAATCATCCGCCGCTGGAAGATTCCCCAGGCCCTGGGCAACGAGCCTGAGGCGCTGGGGGCATACCTGACGGTGTTCAGTGCCTCGATACAGGAATTCGTCAAGGCGCATCCGGGCGTGACGCCCTACATGCTGCGCCGCATGGCGGCATCCGAAGCGGTCATCGAGAAGATCCAATCGCACCAGCGCCACATCGCGCAGGCCTACGGCATTGCGCAGGAGCGCGCGCAGTGGCTGCTGGCAACGGTGGCATTCCATTGCTTTGCGGCCGCCGACACGGTGTATTCGGTGGCGGCGCAGGAGCCCGTGGTCGATGCGGACCGGGCCCTCGAAGAAGCCGAGATGGAAGTGGAATTCACGCGCGGCATGCAGGCGTTGATCGCCGGCGCGCTGCTGCTCTCAGAGAGCGATCAGCCCGGCGCCTGACGGAGTTGAAACCCGCAAGAAACCACGGGTTGCCCCCGATGGCTGCAAGCGCAAGAGCGTCCTAGCATCCGCCACTGCGCACGCGCCAAGCCACCGGCGAGGCCACCAGCTCTTAATCCCATCAAGCTTTGAATACCGGCCATTTTCGAAACAACGGAGGCTGGAACTCCGGGCTGTTTCCAATACATGAAGACCAGAATTCTTCTTTTCATCGCCCTGTGCATGGGCCTTGCAGGCACGGCATGCGCGGCTTCGCTGATGCAGCCCGACGGCATTCCCGATCGCTTCATCGGTGCCAGCAATGCGCCGTCCACGCTGATTGTCTACAGCTCGCCCACCTGCCCGCCCTGCATTCGCTTCGAGGAGCAGGTGCTGCCGCTGATCAAATCGCGCTACGTCGACAGCGGCCGACTCAGGGTTTCGGTGCGCCCGACCATGAACAATGCCGTCGATGGCGCAATCCTGCTGATCGCCGATGCCGGCGGCCTGATGCGCAGGGATGCGACGCTCGCGCGCTTTCGGGAGAAACGCAGCGAGATCATGGCCGCCAAGGACAGGGAAAAATTGCTGCGCGAAGTGGCCGCGCAATCGGGCGTGGACCGCGCGGCCTACGACCGCGCCATGAAGAATTCGGACCACCAGCGGGCGCTGCAGCGCCTGACCGATCAGGCTTACAACGATTTCGACATCAAGGGAACGCCCAGCTTTTTCCTGGATGGCGTGAAGATCAAGTACGACGGCACCATCAACAGCTTTGCACGCGTTCTCGATCAGGCGCCGCGCCGCTGACTGTTGCTGAGTCGGGCCGCAGTTCAACTTGAACACACTGACCACAACGGGACTGCGCATGGCCCGCGCACCCCGGCTGCGCAGATCGCAACAGGCCGTGAAAGCGGCGGCACCGGTTCAGATGGTTGTCGGCGGCTCAGGCCGGCTTGGGCATGAAGGCCAGCGACACACCATTCATGCAATAGCGCAGTCCCGTAGGGCGCGGTCCGTCGTCGAAGACATGGCCCAGATGCCCGCCACAGCGCCTGCAGTGCACCTCGGTGCGCACTGCGCCGAAGCTCCTGTCACTGCGTGTGGCAACGGCATTGTCCAAGGGCTTCCAGAAGCTGGGCCAGCCCGTTCCGCTATCAAACTTGGTGGTCGATGCGAACAGCGGCAAGGCACAGCCGGCGCAGGCAAAGATGCCCGCGCGATGCTCCTTATCGAGCGGGCTGCTGCCCGGTCGCTCCGTGTCTTCCTGGCGCAGCACCGCATACTGCTGCGGGCTGAGCCGCGCGCGCCACTGCGCATCGGTGTAGCTGACTTCGAAGACTTGCGCGGCGCCCGCGGCCGTGGCGCGGCGCTGGAACAGACCGGCCGAAAGAGCAGCGGCGGCGGCCGTGCCAAGCAAAAGGTGGCGTCGGGTGGTCATGGGTGGCCTTTGTGGATGGGACCTTCCCAGCTTATAGAGACGACCTCCCGAAGTCCTCACGCAAACATAAAAGATTCGTGATAACTCCAGCCCCCAGACAACGAAAACACAAAAGAAAAAGCCTTCTAGACCGTTGATCTAGAAGGCTTTTTACCAATGGTTATTTGGTAGGCGCGATTGGACTCGAACCAACGACCCCCACCATGTCAAGGTGGTGCTCTAACCAGCTGAGCTACGCGCCTGTCGTTGAAGCCGCAAGTATAGCAGCATAAATTGGGGCTCCGAGGAAACTCCGCACTTTTTTGGCTTTGCGCTCAAATTGCGGGCATCAGCACATCGTGCGCGTGCAGCATGCGCAAGGTCTCGCCGTTCACGGAGTCGGTCACCACCACCTGAATGCCCAGCGTGGCCGCGGTCTGCAGCATGGCCTGCAGCAGATGCAGCGCGCCCGGGCTTTGCCAGGATTGCTCGGCGAAATCGCCACCCAGCTTCACATAGCGCAGCGCGAGCGTGTGCAGATGCGGCAGCGCCATGGGTTGCTGGTCGAGGCGGCGCAGGCCCACGCCCGCACCGGCCAGCGCCATCGCATTGCAGAACTCGGCGACTTCCTGCGGATAGGCGACCAGGCCATGCGCGTCGAGTTCCAGGCACAGTCGCTGCAGGCGCGGCGCGGTCTGCAGCACTTCGCGCAGACGCGCCAGGAAATCGGGCTGGGCCAGCGAAGGCAAAGAGATGCGCACCACCAGTTCGGCATCCGCCTGCTGTTCCAGCCAGGACAGGCCCAGCGCCACGGCGCGCAGATCGAAGTCGGCCGACAGCCCCAGGCGCACGGCCACCGGCAAAAAGAGCGAGCCCATCATGGTCTCGCCCGATGCCGCATTCAGCGTCAGCGAGGCTTCATTGCGCATCAGCGTGCGTTCCGTACCGTTCAGAGCCAACGGCTGCACGGCCAGCGACAACATGCCCTGGGCTTCGAGTGCCGTGATCAGCATCTGCCGCCACAGCGTTTCGCCCGCCATGTTCGAGACCACTTCCTCATCGCCATAGGCCACGTATTCGACTTCTGCCTGGCCCGAACTTTCGGCGCGCATCAGCCCGTAGTCGAGGCGCGACAGCACGCCGGTGACCGAACTCGACGGCGAGTAATCGGTCAGCGCAAAACTCCAGCGGCACCACTGCCCGCCCGCGAGCCGTACGCGCATCGACAGCAGCACCTGGCGGATCTGCTGCACCAGCGACATCGCCTGCGGCCCGGCCAGCGCGGGCATCAGCACCACGAAGTCAGACCCATTGAGCCGCGCCAATTGCGGCCCGGCTTCGGCATGGTCCTTGAGCACCTGGCCCACATGTTCGACCACCGAAGCCAGCCAGGCATCGGCGCTGGCGCGCGACATCTGGGCATTGAGCGCCACCAGATCCCATTGGCGAAACAGCATCACATAGCCGTGCGCCACCCGGCCGGCGTCACCGCTGAGCGCGCGGCGCAGTTCATTGACGAAATACTTGCGATTGGGCAATTGCGTGCCGGGGTCGCAGTTGACTTCGAGCTCCAGCGATTCGATGCGCGCGATCTGCTCCATCGATGTGGCCTGCACGCGCTCGCGCGTATCGGCAATCGCGCGCACCACGGGCATAAGCTCGGCAGCGAACGACCGGTCAGGGCGGGGGGCGGCGGGCTGCGCACCGCTGCCGCCATCGATCGCGCGCACCTGGCTCGCGATCTCGCGCTGCAGCACCTTGCGAAACCACTGCAGCAACAGCACCACGAACAGCGCCCAGGCCAGGCCGGCGCCCACCACCAGCGTGGCCGTGCGCACACTGCTGCCCCACAGCGCCTCGCGCGCATAGCTGTCATCGACTTCGAGCGTGAGCTGGCCCACCTGAGTCCAGCCGTCGCTGATGGCGCGCTCGGCCGTGGCCTGGTGCAGCGGCAAGGCCGCGGCAAACCATTGAGGAACGCGCTCGCGCGCCGGTTTGCTCTCTTCACGCGCCTGGCCTCCTCGTGTGCGTTCGAACAGGGTCTGCCCTTGCGGCGACTTCAGGCGTATCAGCTTGAACTGCCCGCTGTCGAACAAGGCCATCATCAGCAGCTCGCGCGTGACGGGGTCCTGATTGGCGGGTTGCGACAGCGACAAGGCCAGCGACGATGCCGCGTTCTCGCCTTCGGACTGCAGCTGCCCGTCGAGATATTCGCGCGCGGCTTCGATGCTGAAGGCCAGCGTGCCGATCAGAATGGCCGCGATCGCCACGGTCACGCTGATCAAAAGTTGTTTCAACAAAGACATCTTGCGGCCCTCTCTGTGCCTGGCCATGCATCGGCCTGTGCGTGCACCATGTGATTCATGGCAAAAATCCTTCCTGCCGCATGCGCGCCAGCAGATCGCTCCAGCGCGTGATGCGTTCCACCGGCGACGGCTGCGCTCCGGCCACGTACACGCCCTGGGCATTGAAGCTGAACACAGGCGTCAGATCACGGCGCTGGCTCGACGGCAGGATGGGGTCCAGCATGCTGTCCAGTACCAGCGGCTCGGCCGTCGGCGTCGTGTAATGGCCCAACACCATGTGCGCCACGCTCTGCGTGCTGCCCACTCCGCCCATGCGCGCGCGGACATAGATCAGGCGCAGATTCTCTTCGGCCACGCCCAGACGCAGCAGCGAGAAATACTTGCCGATCACATAGTCCTCGCAGTCGCCAGCGCCACGGCCCAGCGTTTCCACGGGCGTCGCCCAGTAGTCGGGCTGCGACCAGAGCACGCTGTCTTCCGTTTGCACCACGGCCCGGTTCCAGAACTGGTTGACCGCGGGCAACTGCTGCTGCAGCGGCTTGCCGGCCTGCTGCTGCAGCATGTCCAGCCACTGGCGCAGCGCCTGCGCGCCTTTGGCGCCATAACGCGACTGCATGCTGGTCTGCAGCCGCGCGGCGTCGAAGTCCAACGCGATAGCATCCGAAGCGGACCGCAAGGCGCACAGCCCCACGGCCGCCGCGCCATAGCCAAGCAACGCCCTGCGCGATAGACGCAAAGGGCGCGGCGGCGAAGGGCAAGGCAAACGGCTCAATGGAAAGGCACTGTCAGAAGCCTGCGCCCGCCGTTCTCCGGCCCGGACGCCTGCGGAAATGCTGAAACAGCAGCGTGGATAGCGCACTACTGTAACCAATCCCATTGACATTGGGGCGCAACGCTTTCGCCTGCGCGGCGCCACGGGGCGGTTGTCATCCAGCCCTGCGTGGCGCTTTGCATCAGCTGCCGCTGTGGTCGATCTTCAGCTTGCCCTGCTCGATCAGCTCCTTGATCATGGTGTTCTGATCATGGCTGGTGCCCGTCAGGTTCACGCCCTCGACCAGGATCTGCTGATTGAAGCCATTGCCTGCCGCATCCAGCGTACCCGCGGTCGAGACATTGATCACCGTATCGATGGTCTTGCCATCGGCTTCGGTGCGGGTCTCGAGGTGCAGGAACTTGCTCAGATCGCTGGAGGCCTCTTCGCCTTGCAGCAGATCGGCCAGATCGAGCTTGTCGTTGCCCGAGGTGCCGAAGTTCTTCACCACATCGGTGACCGGACGCCCGACCGTACCGGCATCGCCCTGGTGCCAGACGAACAGGTCGTCTTCAGCCGTACCCAGCAGCGTGTCGTTGCCGGTCGTGCTGTGGACTTCATGCTCGCTGGTCTCCATGCTGAACATGGCCATGCGCGCGGACGACATGCTCGTCGCGCCCGGACCGGTCGCATTGATGGTGATGTCGAGATTCGCCGTCGCGGTATCGCCATCGGCCTGGGTCAGCTTGTATGCGAAGTGCTCGACCTGGCCCGCACCTTCGGCGCTGGCCTTCGGAGTGTAGGTATAGGAACCATCGCTCTTGAGCACCAAGGTGCCGTAGCTGCCGCTGACCGTGGTGCCACCGGCAGCGGCATTGACCCAGGACGTACCGTTGAACACCGACAGCGTCGAGGTTTCGCCCTGCGTGCCCAGCATGTCATTGGACGTGACCGAGCCGCTGATTGCCGAGCTGCTCCACTTGATTTCGGCCGAGGCCGCAATATTGGCCTGGAAGTTATCGAAGCTCACGGTGGCATTGTTGGCGTCCCCCGCATCCGTATAGCCTTCACGCACCGTCATGACGATACGGTAAGCGGTGTTCGCTTCCAGCGCCCCAGTGGTGATGATGCCCTTTGCGGTGATGTCCCCACCCTGTTCGGCCGCAGACCAACTGGTGCCGCCATTCGTGCTCTTGAAGAGCTGCCAGGTGGCGCTATCGGCGTTGCCACCGGTCAGGCCATTGACATTCTTCACCTCGAACTGCAGCGTCGTTCCCGCGGTGGTCACGCTGTAGGTCGGTGTCACCAGCTTCGCATCGCCACCGCTCTGTCCATTGCGGTCGGTCAGTACGAGAACCTGGTCGTCGCTGCGGTTGGCATCGACACGGCCGTTGCCCGAGACGGTGCTGACCAGCCACTTGCCTTGATCAGTGCTCAGCGCGCTGTTGTTCGTGAAAGCCGCATTGGTCTTGGTCGCATACGTGCTGGTGCTGTTGCTGAACCTCCATGGGTTGCTCTCGTTATTGCCGGTAAACGTGGCCAAGGTCGCAGTGCTCGCCGGAGTGACGTTTTCCGAAGTCAATGTCGCCGTATTGACGTCATTGGTCGCGAGCGGTCCCTTGTAGCTATAGGTCGCATCCGCGGTACTGCTCTCGCCATCCTTGGCGGTGGCAGTCACCTTGATCTCGCCCACGCTGACGTTCTCGGGCACGGTCATGCTCAAGCCGGTGATGGTGACCGCCTTGGTCGTGCCATTCACACTCACCGAGTAGCTGCCATTGCTTTCCAGCGGCAATTCCCACTGGGTATCACTGCCCGCGACAGGCTTGCCCGCGGACAGCGTCACACCTTTGGGTACGTCCACGATGACCTTGGAGATATTTTCCGAATGATCGACATCGCGCGGATCCGCGGTGATGGTCAGCGGATAGGTGGAGGCCGTCGTATACGTCACCTTGTGGATCAGATAATCATCGCCGTTGCGCGGAGCATCGAACACGATTTTTCCTATCGTCGTACCGACCGGGGCCGTGAGCGAGAACTGCTCATCGACGGTGTCGGTCACACCTTGCACCGTGGCCGTCTTGATCACTTTGCCGGCTTCGTCATACATCACATAGCGCGCCTGCTCGCCGCTCGCCAGCCAGGCGAACTGCACCGTGATCTTGGTGACCGGCACATTGAAGGCAATGGTCAGCGATTCGGATTTGGTGCCGTTGCCCGCCAGTTCTTCCGAAGCGGCGGCCGTGTTGGTGGTGATCGCACCCGCGACACCGAAGCCATCGTGGTTGGTACCAGTGATGACGCTGACGGAGGCATTGCCGCCGTCGGCATTCTTCGCCGTGATGGTATGACCGGCATTCGCGGCGCCCACGGTGGTGGCGGTGATCGATGTCGTCACCGGCGTCGATCCGCTGCCCACCTGGACATTCACCACCGGCGTATCGGCCACCGGCGTCACGGTGATGGTGCCCGTCGCCGTGCTGGCGGATACCTGGCCCAGATTGTCCTTGGCGTTGTAGTTGAACGTGGTCGTTCCGCTCCAGTCGGCCGTGGGCTTGAAGTAGATCGTCGCGCCATTGCTGGTCGCATTGATCACATCCGACGTGGTCAGCGCCTGCGTGCCTGCCGAATCCTTGTAGAACGTTCCGTTGGCCGCCAGGCTGGTGAGCTGGAAGCTCGCCACGGTGCCGTCTTCATCGGTACCGCGCAGCACGATGGCCACGGTATTGTCTTCAGGGGCCGTACCCGTCACGGCTTGCACTACCGGGGCTTCGTTCGTGCCATTGATGGTGATCTTGATGGTGGTCGTGGCCGAGTTGTCCTTGCTGGTGACGGTATAGGTCTCCACCACCGATTCACCGGCCTTGAGGTACTGGACCTTGCTGTTGTCCACCGAGTAGCTATAGGAGCCGTCGGTGTTGAACACCAGCGTGCCCAGCTGCGCCGCACCCGTGGTGCTGGTGAACGCTGCACCCGCCTTGAAGCTGCTTTCGCCGGCATCGACATCGCTGATCGTGACCGTGCCTGAAGTCGACAGCTTGCCGCCGACCACATTGACGTCTTCCGTCACGGCAGCAACGCCCGTGCCCAGGGTGGGAACGTCATTGGTGCCATTGATGGTGATGACCACGTTCGACTTGGTGCCGTCGGCCGTCACCACTTCACGCGTTTCGGTCAGGGTCTGACCGGCACCCAAGGCCTGG
>NZ_JAHCDD010000021.1:0-72500 GCF_018413525.1 Acidovorax sp. CCYZU-2555 | reverse complement strand
GACGAAAGACGTGATAGCCTGCGATAAGCTTCGGGGAGCTGGCAAATAAGCTTTGATCCGGAGATTTCTGAATGGGGAAACCCACCCGCAAGGGTATCGCATGATGAATACATAGTCATGCGAAGCGAACCGAGTGAACTGAAACATCTAAGTAGCTCGAGGAAAAGACATCAACCGAGATTCCGAAAGTAGTGGCGAGCGAAATCGGAACAGCCTTCTAGTGATATCTCGACTGTTAGCAAAGTGGCATGGAAAGGCCAACCATAGTGGGTGATAGTCCCGTATGCGAAAACAGACGAGTGGTACTAAGCTAGAGAAAAGTAGGGCGGGGCACGAGAAACCTTGTCTGAATATGGGGGGACCATCCTCCAAGGCTAAATACTCGTAATCGACCGATAGTGAACCAGTACCGTGAGGGAAAGGCGAAAAGAACCCCGGGAGGGGAGTGAAATAGATCCTGAAACCGTATGCTTACAAAAAGTAGGAGCCCGCAAGGGTGACTGCGTACCTTTTGTATAATGGGTCAGCGACTTACATTCAGTGGCAAGGTTAACCGAATAGGGAAGCCGTAGAGAAATCGAGTCCGAATAGGGCGAATCAGTCGCTGGGTGTAGACCCGAAACCAAGTGATCTATCCATGGCCAGGATGAAGGTGCCGTAACAGGTACTGGAGGTCCGAACCGACTAATGTTGCAAAATTAGCGGATGAGCTGTGGATAGGGGTGAAAGGCTAAACAAACTTGGAAATAGCTGGTTCTCTCCGAAAACTATTTAGGTAGTGCCTCAAGTATTACCTGCGGGGGTAGAGCACTGTTTAGGCTAGGGGGTCATGGCGACTTACCAAACCTATGCAAACTCCGAATACCGCAGAGTACAGCTTGGGAGACAGAGCACCGGGTGCTAACGTCCGGACTCAAGAGGGAAACAACCCAGACCGCCAGCTAAGGTCCCTAAAATTGGCTAAGTGGGAAACGAAGTGGGAAGGCTAAAACAGTCAGGATGTTGGCTTAGAAGCAGCCATCATTTAAAGAAAGCGTAATAGCTCACTGATCGAGTCGTCCTGCGCGGAAGATGTAACGGGGCTAAGCCAGTTACCGAAGCTGCGGATGTGCAATTTATTGCACGTGGTAGGAGAGCGTTCTGTAAGCCTGTGAAGGTGTCTGGTGACGGATGCTGGAGGTATCAGAAGTGCGAATGCTGACATGAGTAGCGTTAAAGGGGGTGAAAAGCCCCCTCGCCGTAAGCGCAAGGTTTTCTACGCAACGTTCATCGGCGTAGAGTGAGTCGGCCCCTAAGGCGAGGCAGAGATGCGTAGCTGATGGGAAACAGGTCAATATTCCTGTACCGATGTGTAGTGCGATGTGGGGACGGAGAAGGTTAGCTCAGCCAACTGTTGGATATGTTGGTTCAAGCCTGTAGTCGTGCCCGGTAGGCAAATCCGCCGGGCTTAGATGAGGGGTGATAACGAGTCTGCTTGCAGACGAAGTGAGTGATACCCAGCTTCCAGGAAAAGCCACTAAGCTTCAGCTACACACGACCGTACCGCAAACCGACACTGGTGCGCGAGATGAGTATTCTAAGGCGCTTGAGAGAACTCTGGAGAAGGAACTCGGCAAATTGATACCGTAACTTCGGGAGAAGGTATGCCGCAAGTAGGTGATCCTGTACAAGGGGAGCCCAAAGCGGTTGCAAAAAATCGGTGGCTGCGACTGTTTAATAAAAACACAGCACTCTGCAAACACGAAAGTGGACGTATAGGGTGTGACGCCTGCCCGGTGCTGGAAGATTAAATGATGGGGTGCAAGCTCTTGATTGAAGTCCCAGTAAACGGCGGCCGTAACTATAACGGTCCTAAGGTAGCGAAATTCCTTGTCGGGTAAGTTCCGACCTGCACGAATGGCGTAACGATGGCCACACTGTCTCCTCCAGAGACTCAGCGAAGTTGAAATGTTTGTGATGATGCAATCTCCCCGCGGAAAGACGGAAAGACCCCATGAACCTTTACTGTAGCTTTGTATTGGACTTTGAACAGATCTGTGTAGGATAGGTGGGAGGCTTTGAAGTGAGGACGCTAGTTCTCATGGAGCCAACGTTGAAATACCACCCTGGTGTGTTTGAGGTTCTAACCTTGGTCCATTATCTGGATCGGGGACAGTGCATGGTAGGCAGTTTGACTGGGGCGGTCTCCTCCCAAAGCGTAACGGAGGAGTTCGAAGGTACGCTAGTTACGGTCGGACATCGTGACGATAGTGCAATGGCATAAGCGTGCTTAACTGCGAGACTGACAAGTCGAGCAGATGCGAAAGCAGGACATAGTGATCCGGTGGTTCTGTATGGAAGGGCCATCGCTCAACGGATAAAAGGTACTCTGGGGATAACAGGCTGATACCGCCCAAGAGTTCATATCGACGGCGGTGTTTGGCACCTCGATGTCGGCTCATCTCATCCTGGGGCTGTAGTCGGTCCCAAGGGTATGGCTGTTCGCCATTTAAAGAGGTACGTGAGCTGGGTTTAAAACGTCGTGAGACAGTTTGGTCCCTATCTTCCGTGGGCGCTGCAGATTTGAGGAAGCCTGCTCCTAGTACGAGAGGACCGGAGTGGACACACCTCTGGTGTATCGGTTGTCACGCCAGTGGCATTGCCGAGTAGCTAAGTGTGGAAGAGATAACCGCTGAAAGCATCTAAGCGGGAAACTCGTTTCAAGATGAGATCTGCCGGGGCCTTGAGCCCCCTGAAGAGTCGTTCGAGACCAGGACGTTGATAGGTTGGGTGTGGAAGCGCAGCAATGCGTTAAGCTAACCAATACTAATTGCTCGTGAGGCTTGACCCTATAACTTTGATCCCAATGCGGACCAAAGACTAGTTATGCCAAGTCGCAATCAAATATAATCTGATTTCAGTCTCTATGAATTCGCCGAAGCGCTCGACAAACTGAGCGCCGAAGCAAAAAGTTATGCCTGATGACCATAGCAAGTTGGCACCACTCCTTCCCATCTCGAACAGGACAGTGAAACGACTTTGCGCCGATGATAGTGCGGGTTCCCGTGTGAAAGTAGGTCATTGTCAGGCTCTTACAGCAAGCAAACCCCCAGCGCCCCAAAGGCCTGGGGGTTTTGTTTTTTCTGGAAAATAAAACATCCTCTGAGTTGGTCGCTGTTTCCGCTCGTTGGGGATACTGTTCATTTATTGGTGTATTTCTCCATGCAACTGCAAGACATTCTTTATTCGCAAGGGTTTGGAACCCGTCGTGTATGTGCCGGCCTGGTGCAACAGGGCTGGGTGGAAATCTATTCCCGTGATGACGCGTCGGCCGCGCCCGAAAAGTGCACCGACTCGACCGCCGACTTCGATCCCGAAGGCCTGCGTTTTCGCGTCCAGGGAGTCGACTGGGAATACCACGCCAAGGGCTATATCGTGCTGCACAAGCCGGCGGGCACCGAATGCTCGCAAAAGCCGTCGACCTATCCCAGCATCTACACGCTGCTGCCGCCACCGCTGCGCCAGCGCCCGTGCAAGAGCGCGATCCAGGGCCTGCAGGCCGTGGGCCGGCTGGACCAGGATACGACGGGCATGCTGCTGCTCAGCGATGACGGCCAGTTCATCCACCGTATGAGCTCGCCCAAGAAACATGTGCCCAAGGTCTACCGCGTGACCGCCAAGCATCCGGTGACGCAGGAAATGGTGGATCAGCTGCTTGCGGGGGTGGTGCTCGATGACGACCCCAAGCCGGTCAAGGCCGCGGCCTGCGTGTTGGTCGACAGCCATGTGCTGGATCTGACGCTGACCGAAGGCAAGTACCACCAGGTCAAGCGCATGCTGGCCGCCGTGGGCAACCGCGTCGAAGGCCTGCACCGTGCACGCATGGGCAGCCTGGACCTTCCTGCGGAACTGGCACCCGGTCAGTGGCGTTGGTTGACGGCAGAGGATATGGAGAAGCTCAAGGGCTGAGCTTGCGCTTGTCGGCCTTTCGACAAGCTTTCAGGCATTGGAACAAAGAGCGGCAGATAGCTGCTCTTTGGATACCCGCCCTGCGACGGGCTCAGGGCGAGCGGTGATTGCGCTCAGCGCGATGAGGTCCTGATGGGCTGGGGCAGGAACTGTATTCCGGTGCGCTTTACCAGTTCCTCGTAGCTGATGGGCTTGGAGACGCGTTCGGCGTCGTCGTTGGCCTGCCAGTGGGCCCAGGACCTGTGGGTCGTGGCGTCGTAGACCAGCTTGTAGAGGTGGCTGGGAACGCGCACCTGGCCGTCGCCTATGGTGTCGCTGTCGGCTTTGAACACCGGACCCGTGAAAACGTAGACGTCACCCTGGGCGCGTTGGGCGTAGCTGCGCGTGTCTTTCTCTATGCGCGCCCAGGGGCCGCCATTTTGCTTGATGGACTGGGGCACCATGTTGGCCAGCGAAAAGCTCTGCGCCATGGCCTGGGCCGTGGGCATGTCGCCCGCGGGGGCCATATGGCCGCGCGAGTAGCCCGAGCGCTTGTAATCATTGAGTTCCGCGCGCTCGGCGCGCGGCAGGCGGGCGTCGGCGAAGAACTTGTTGGTGCGTTTCTCGTCGGCGTCGTCGATGGCCGCGCGATTCAGGCGCTGCACCACATAGACCGGCGTCTTGCTTTCGCCGTTGTGCAGCACGGCGAAGGCTTCGTAGCACAGCGCGCGCAACTTGCCGACATGGGGTGCCGCCGCCGGGGCCGGCACATGTCCTTCGACGAAGAACGCCGGGCAATCGGCGAAGGCCTTGGCGGGCAGCGGGGTGAGGGAGGGGAAGGGCTTGGCGGAGACGGTTGCCGCCGTTGCAGCAAAGGCTGCTGCAACTGTGACGCGCCAGGCAAGGCGCGCCATGGAATGACCAAAATTCACTGCGTTCATCGGGCCGGAGGCCGCTATCCAGAAGATGCAAGAAAGCCGTGCGACAGTATGTCGAACGGCGCGAAGCCAGGCTGCATCGAAGCGGCCGGCGGAGCTTGAGGATGCATCAAAAAAGTGAGCGCAAAAGTGAGTTTGGCCGGAGATTTGTGTTGGCTTGTGTGCGCCTATGACCCCGCCTCGGCGGCGCAGGGCTGGCAACCGTAGAATGCGAGCCTCTCGGGCGCCAGGGTGCGCCTCGCCGCGAAAGGCCTGTGCCTGTTTCGCGATCCGAATGTTTTATGAATTCGGAGTTTCGGGTGGCGTGGGCGCCGGCCTTGCGGCCCGCGGGCGTTGCCGTTGGCTCCGTGCGCTGCGATGAATTCCACTGTTTCCCCTTCTTCCTGGGCCATGCAATGCACGGCCTTCGACACACCGCGCGCCGACGCGCTGCGCGTGCAGTCCGATGTGCTCGTGGTGGTGTCCGCCGCAGGGCGGATCGAGGCGGTGATCGCCCGCGATGATCCGCGCTGGGCCACGCAGCGCGAACACCATGCGGCCGCGGGCCAACTGCGTGAACTGCCGGCGGGCAGTTATCTGCTGCCGGGCCTGATCGACGTGCATGTGCATGCGCCGCAATGGCCGCAGATGGGCAAGGCGCTCGATGTACCGCTCGAAGACTGGCTGCAGCAGAACACGTTTCCGCTCGAAGCGCGCTATGGCGACGCAGCGTTTGCCGAAAGCGTCTATCGGCCTTTGGTGCGGCAGTTGCTGGCCAACGGCACGACCACGGCGATGTACTTCGGCACGCTGCATGACAGCGGCAACCGCGTGCTGGCCGAACAGTGCCTGAACCAGGGCCAGCGGGGTCTGGTGGGGCGCGTGGCCATGGATGAGCCCAGCCAATGCCCGTCGTTCTACCGCGATGCGAGTGCGCAGGCGGCGATCGACGGCACCGAAGCTTTCATCGAGACCCTGGCGCGCATGCCGGGCAATGCGAACGGCCTGGTGCTGCCGGTGATCACGCCGCGCTTCATTCCCAGCTGCACCGACGCGTTGCTTGAAGGCCTGGGCGCGCTCGCGCAGCGCACGGGCGTGCATGTGCAGACCCATTGTTCGGAAAGCGACTGGGCCCACCAGCATGTGCTGGAGCGCACAGGAATGACCGACGCCCATGCGCTGCACCGCTTCGGCCTGCTGACACGCCGCACGGTGGTCGCGCATGCCAACTTCCTCACACCTGCCGACGTGGCGCTGATGGCCGATGTGGGCGCGTCGGTGGCCCACTGCCCGCTGTCGAACTTCTACTTTGCGAACAGCGTGTTTCCCGCGCGCGCGGGACATGCGCAGCGCATGGGAATGGGCCTGGGCAGCGATATTTCAGGCGGCTACAGCCCCTCGATGTTCGATGCCTGCCGGCATGCGATCACGGCGTCGTATGCGCTCGATGAAGGCGTTGACCCGGATCTGCCGGCTGCGCAGCGCGGGCGCCACAACGCGCGCATAGACCATGTGTTCGCGCTGTGGCTGGCGACGGCTGCGGGCGGCGCGGCGCTCGATTTGCCCATAGGCCGGATCGAGGCCGGTCAGCTGTTCGATGCCATCGTCGTCGACTGCGCTGCGCCCGACTCCAACATCTGCCTCTGGCCCGGCAGCGACAGCCCTGCCGATGTGCTGCAGAAGATCATCTACAACGCCACGCGCGCCAATGTGGCCCAGACCTGGGTGCAAGGTGCCTTGGTGCATCGCCGCGGCGCGGTTTGAACCCCTTTCACTTTCCTTGCTGACTGCAGCACCCAATGACCGAACCTACTGCTTATGAAGGGCGCCTGATCGCCCAGCCCGATGACCGCGTCACCGTTCTCAAGGCCTTGCTGCTCGGCGTGCAGCATGTGATGGCCATGGATGTGTATGTGGTGCCGTTCATCATTGCGTCGGCCCTGGCGCTGTCGCAGGCCGATTCCGCTTCGCTGATCCAGTCGACGTTTCTCGCAGCCGGCATCGCGACCATCATCCAGACCGCGTGGTGCATGCGCATGCCCGTGGCGCAAGGCCCGTCATACATTCCGCTGGGTGCGATCATTGCCGTGGCCCTGGCGGGGGGCGCGGGCCTGAGCGGCATGGGTGCGGTGTATGGCGCGCTGATTCCCGGCGCGCTGCTGGTGATAGCGCTGGGCGCGCTGGGCTGGTTCCACCGGCTGATTCGCTGGCTGGTGCCGCCCATCGTCGGCGGCTCCATCATTCTGGTCGTGGGGCTGTCGCTGCTGCCGATTGCGCTGACGGCGAATGTGTTCGCCGTGCATGGCAATTCGACCATCAATCTGAACATCGCGCTGGCCGCGCTGTCGGCTGCGCTGCTGGTGGTGGCGATGATGATAGGCCTGCGTTTCAACAACCGTGCGGGCACCTGGGTGCGGCTGCTGTCGGTGGTGATCGCGCTGGTGGGCGGCACGATTGCGGCCTCGTTCGTCGGGCAGTTCTCGTTCGATGCGGTGTCTGCCGCGCCCTGGCTGATGCTGCCCAAGATGGCGTTTGTCGATTACGAGCTGCAGTTCTCGCTGCCGGCGATTCTGACGTTCGTGCTGATCTACATGGTGGTGATGGCCGAGACCACGGGCACCTGGTTCGCGGTGTCGGCGGTGATCAACCAGCCCATCACCGACAAGCAGCTGGACCGCGGTGCGATAGGCGAAGGCATTGGCTGCGGCGTGGCCGCGCTGATCGGTGCCACGCCGGTCACGGGCTACTCGACCAATGCGGGCGTGATTTCGATCACCGGCGTCGCCAGCCGCATGGTGTTCGTCGCGATTGGCGTGGTGCTGGCGGTGCTGGGTTTCGTCGGCAAGTTCTCGGCCTTGATCGCGGCGATTCCCGCGCCCGTGATAGGCGGGGTGTTTGCCGTAGTCTGCATCACGATCTCGATGGCCGGAATTCGCATCCTGCGCCATGTGCACCTCGATGAGCGCGCGATGCTGGTGGTGGGCATTCCGATGATCTGCGCGTTTTTCGCGACGCTCGCACCCAAGCCCTGGCTGCAGTCGCTGCCCGACATGCTGCAGTATCTGCTGGGCTCGGCCGTGACCGTGGGGGCCATGGCGGCGATGGTGATGAATTTGATCTTGCCCAAGGTGGCGGGTGCGAAGGACAGCCAGCAGGCTTGAAGGCGGGCCTTTCGTTTTTAGACGCGGCCGGCCAGGCGGGCTAGGGACGCAGGACGCGCCTCAGTCGATGGACGCGCTCCAGCGATTGTTCCATTCGCCGCCGCGCGCGCGGTCTATGTCGCGGCGGTCGCGTTTGGTGGGGCGGCCGTCGGTGAGGGTGTCGGCGGGCTCGGGCGCGAGCCGGCGCTGTTCGGCCAGGCGCTCGCGTTCGGCCAGGCTGTCGGGGGTTTCTTCATAGAGGCCCTGGGCCACGGTGGCCGGGCCGCGCCCTGGCATCAGCCCGCGCACGACCACCGTGCGGACAATGGGCCCCTGGCGCAACACCAGGGTGTCGCCCGGGCGCAAGTCGCGCGAAGCCTTGGCGTTCTGGCCGTTGACCGTGACCCGGCCCTTGCCGATTTCTTCCACGGCCAGGCTGCGCGTCTTGTAGAAACGCGCGCACCAAAGCCACTTGTCCAGACGCATGGTTTGCAGTTCGCTCATGGGTGAAATTGTGCCTGTTCAGGGGCGTGGTGCGCTAGTCCCCATGCGCGTATCGTGGGAGAGGGTGTCGCTGCGACGCAGCGTGACCACGGCGTCGAGGCCGGCAGGAATGCCGCCCGGCGTTGCGCTGCGGTTGCGCAGCTGCAACTGCCCGCCCAGCGCCTGCACGATTTCATGGCAGATGGCCAGGCCCAGGCCGGAGCCGGCCTGCAGGTCGCCCGCCGAAAACGGCTGGAACAGGCGCTGGGCCAGCTCATCGCTGATGCCCGGTCCGCTGTCGCTGATGCACAGCCGGGCTGCGCAGTGGCCGTTGGGCGCGGGCTGCAGCGTCAGCTGCACGCGCAGCCAGCCCGATGCGGGCGAGTAATGCACGGCGTTGTGCAGCAGATTGCGCGTGAGTTCGCGCAGCATCCAGGCATGGGCATCGACATCGACGGGCTGCGGGGCCTGCAGCTCGAAGTCGAGGTTTTTTTCGGCCATCAGGGGCGACAGATCGAGTGCGATCTCGCGCACGATATCGTCCCAGGCGCGGGGCGGTGCGGGCGTGTCCTGCTGGCGCAACTGCTCGACCTTGGCCAGCGACAGCATCTGGTTGGCGAGCTGGGTCGCGCGCTCCACCGTGGCGCCGATTTCGGCAAACGCCTGGGCCGCGGGCACATCGCCGCGCTGCGCCGACTGCACCTGGATCTTGAGCACGGCCAGCGGCGTGCGCAGCTGATGGGAGGCGTCGCGCACAAAGCGCTTCTGGTGGGCCAGCAGCAGGCGCAGG
Organism: Acidovorax sp. CCYZU-2555; assembly: GCF_018413525.1. GTDB lineage: Bacteria > Pseudomonadota > Gammaproteobacteria > Burkholderiales > Burkholderiaceae_C > Comamonas. Next base: position 63,243 of record NZ_JAHCDD010000021.1, on the reverse strand, counting down.
CGCTGCATGACCTGGTTGGTCGCCTGCACCAGCGGCTGCAGTTCGCGCGCGGCCGTGGGCGCATGCAAGGGGCTCAGGTCGCCTTGCGTGCGCGCCTGCAAGGCCGCGCTGAGTGCGCGCACCGGCTGGGTGGCGCGCTGCACCACCAGCACGACGATGAGAGCGATCACGGCCACCAGCAGCGCCTGGCTGGCCAGCGTGCGCCAGAGAATGGGCCAGGCCTGGGCTTCGCGCAGCTCCAGCGTCTCGGCGACCTGGATCACGGCCATGCCGCGGCCTTCGGCGCTGGCCACGGGCTGCAGCAGCACGGCCATGCGCACGGGCACGCCGCGGAACTGGGCGTCGTAGAAATCGACCAGCGCCGCGTAGGGCGGGCGCTGCGGAATCTGGCCGCGCCACATCGGCAGCTCGGCAAAGCCCGAGACCATTTCGCCGTTGATCGTCGAGACGCGGTAGAACATGCGGCTCTGGTTGTCGGCCTCGAAAATCTCCAGCGCGGAGTAGGGCACGAGCGCGCGCAACTCGGCCTCGTCGTCGTAGCCGAACACGCCCAGCTGTTCGCTGATGCTCTTGGCCGAGGCCAGCAGCGTGCGGTCATAGGCGGTGTTGAGCGCGGTCAGCGTCTGCTGGTGCAGGCTCCAGGTGTTGAAGCCTATGAGCAGCAGCACCGGCAGCAGAATGCCGACCAGCAGTTGCCGGCGCAGCGACCACGCGGGGCGAAGCGGCGCACGCGCGCTGGCCATGGTTTTCAGTCTTCGGCCTTGAGCAGATAGCCCAGGCCGCGCAGCGTCATCAGCGTCACGCCCGTGCCCGCGAGTTTCTTGCGCAGGCGGTAGACGACGACTTCGACAGCTTCGTATTGCACTTCGGTCTCCCCGGGAAACACCAGCGCGAACAGCCGCTCCTTGGCCACCGCATGGCCGGGCCGGGCGATCAGCGCCTGGATCAGCGCGCGCTCGCGCGGCGTCAGATCAAGCGGCTCTCCCCAGGCGTACAGCGCGCCGCTTTGCTTCTCGTAGCGCAGCGCGCCCAGCACCGATTCTTCCTGGGCCGGCGGGCTGGCCAGGCCGGTGCTGCGGCGCAGCAGCGCGCGCAGCCGGGCTTCGAGTTCGTCGAGGTCGAAAGGTTTGGTGAGATAGTCGTCGGCGCCGGCGTTCAGGCCCAGCACGCGGTCACCGACGGTGTCGCGCGCCGTGAGTATCAGCACCGGCGTGCGCAGGCCCTGCTGGCGCGCGGCGTCGAGCACCTGCAGGCCGTCGAGGCCGGGCAGGCTCAGGTCGAGCACGACGGCGTCGGGCAGGCCGGTGAGCCATTCGTTCAGTGCGCTCGGGCCGTCGGCCGCGGTGCGCACCTGCATGCCGCGGCGCGCAAGCGTGCGCTGCAGCGTTTCACGCATCGCGGGATCATCTTCAACAAGCAACAGGCGCATGGGGCCGCAGATTATCACCTGGCGGCGGCCGCCACCTTTGCGGGGCATTGGGCTGCGCAGGTTTAGGGGATTACACCTAGGACTGCGTACAGCCTTTTGACAGGTGCCTGTCGCATGATTGCGCGGCACGACTTCGATAAAACCTAAGGAGACAACCATGCGCCGAGACACCTTCCTTCACTCCCTGGCCGCCCTGGCCGTTGGCGGTGCGCTGCCCCTGAGCGCCCAGGCTTCGCAAGCCATCAAGATGATGCTGCCGGCCAACCCGGGCGGCGGCTGGGACAGCACGGGCCGGGCGCTGGGCAAGGCCTTGCAGGACGCGGGCGTGGCCTCCTCGGTCACTTATGACAACAAGGGCGGCGCCGCCGGCGCGATCGGCCTGGCGCAGTTCGTCAATGGCAGCAAGGGCGATCCGAACGCGATGATGGTGATGGGCGCGGTGATGTTGGGCGGCATCATCACGGGCAAGCCACCCGTGAACCTGACCCAGGCCACGCCGCTGGCGCGCCTGACCAGCGAATACAACGTGTTCGTGCTGCCCACCAACTCGCCTTACAAGACCATGGCCGATGTCGTGGCCCAGCTCAAGAAGGACCCGGGCAGCATCAAGTGGGGCGGCGGTTCGCGTGGATCGACCGAGCACATCGCTGCGGCGATGATTGCGCGCGCCGTGGGCGTGGACCCCGCCAAGATCAACTACGTTGCCTTCCGTGGCGGCGGTGAAGCCATCTCGGCCATCCTGGGCGGCAACGTCACCGTGGGCGGCAGCGGCTTCAGCGAGTTCGCCGAATACATCGCCACCGGCAAGATGAAGCCCATCGCGGTGACATCGGCCCAGCGCCTCGCGGGCTCCAATGTGCCCACGCTCAAGGAGCAGGGCATCGACGTGGAAATCGGCAACTGGCGCGGTGTCTACGGCGCTCCCGGCATCAGCCGCGAGCAGCGCGATGCGCTGATCGCTTCGCTCGACAAGGCTGTCAAGAGCAAGTCGTGGGCCGAAGCGATGAAGAAGAACGACTGGACATCGGCCTGGCTGGCCGGCGATGCGTTCGCCAACTTCGTCGACAACGAGTTCGCGAGCCTGCGCGCGACCATGGTCAAGTCCGGCATGGTGTAAGGCCGCAAGCCTGGTGGCCGGGGCATGCCCGGGCCAGGCCAGTGCCGGCGCAGCGCGCCGGTTTTTTCCATCGTGCCGAGTTGCGAAGTCCGTGGTCTGAGGCCAGGGGGTTTGTGCGCGGCGCGTGTTTGGTGCAGGTACGCAGATGACCGATCCCAGCCCCCACGATTCTTCCGATATTTCTATTTCCTCGCATGAGAGCGCGATTCCCGGTGTGCAACTGCAGACCGTGGTCGGTGCTGGCGTGCTGCTGGTCGCGGCCGGCCTGGCGTTTGGCGCACTGGGCATTCCCGGCGATGCGGGCTATGGCGGCGTGGGCCCCAACTTCCTGCCCTGGGTCTGTGCGCTGGTGCTGGCGCTGTGCGGCGGCTGGCTGGTGTGGGAAGCGCGCACCGGCGGCTACCGCGCGATGGGCGAGCCCACGGGCAGTGCCAAGGCTGACTGGAGCGCGGCGGTCTGGGTTTCGGCCGGGCTGCTGCTCAATGCAGCGCTGATCACCACGCTGGGTTTCATTCTGAGCTGCACGCTGTGCTACGTGCTGGCGGTGCAGGGACTGCGCCGCGCTGCGGGCCAGGTTGGGGCGCGTGAGCCGCGCACCTGGGCTGTCGATCTGTTCACGGGACTGTGCATTTCGGCGCCGGTCTTCTGGATCTTCACGCAGTTTTTGGCGATCAATTTGCCGGGTCTGACCGGGACGGGGTGGCTGTAATGGAAATTCTTGATGCCTTGATGGCGGGCTTTGCGACAGCCATTACGCCAGGCAATCTGCTGTGGGCCCTCGTGGGCTGTGCGCTGGGAACGGCCGTGGGCGTGCTGCCCGGCATCGGCCCGGCTGTGGCCGTCGCCATGCTGCTGCCCATCACCGCCAAGGTCGAAGTCACGGCCTCGATGATCTTCTTCGCCGGTATCTATTACGGCGCCATGTACGGCGGCTCGACCACGTCCATCTTGCTGAACACCCCCGGGGAGACGGCGAGCATGGTCACGGCCATGGAAGGCAACAAGATGGCCAAGAGCGGGCGCGCAGGCGCGGCGCTGGCCACGGCGGCCATTGGCTCGTTTGTTGCGGGAACGATTGCGACCGTGGTGGTCACCTTGTTCGCGCCTACCGTCGCCGAATTCGCGGTGCGCCTTGGCCCGCCGGAATACTTCATGTTGATGGTGCTGGCGTTCACCACGGTGAGCGCCGTGCTGGGTCAAAGCCGCGTGCGCGGCATGACCGCGCTGTTCATCGGTCTGGCCGCGGGCTGCATAGGCATGGACCAGATTTCGGGTGCGGCACGCTACACCGGCGGCAAGATGGAACTGCTCGACGGCATCGACATCGTGCTGGTGGCCGTGGGTCTGTTCGCCGTGGCCGAAGTGCTCTATGCGGCGCTGTATGAAGGCCGTACCAAGGATACGCAGAACCACATGGGCCGGGTGCACATGACGCGCCTGGACTGGAAACGTTCGGTGCCCGCCTGGCTGCGCGGCACCGTGATCGGCACGCCTTTCGGCTGTATTCCCGCGGGCGGCACCGAGATTCCTACGTTCCTGAGCTATGCGGCGGAAAAGAAGCTGGCCAAGGGTGCCAACAAGGACGAGTTCGGCCGCCAGGGTGCGATCGAAGGCGTGGCCGGCCCCGAGGCGGCGAACAATGCGACCGTGACGGCCGCGCTGATTCCGCTGCTGACGCTGGGCATTCCCACGTCGAACACCACGGCCGTGTTGCTGGGCGCGTTCCAGAACTACGGCATCAACCCCGGTCCGCAGCTGTTCACCACGTCGGCCACGCTGGTCTGGGCGCTGATCGCTTCGCTGTACATCGGCAATCTGATGCTGCTGGTGCTCAACCTGCCCATGGTGGGCCTGTGGGTCAAGCTGCTGAAGATTCCCAAGCCGCAGCTGTATGCGGGCATTCTGATTTTCGCCACCGTCGGTGCCTACGGCATGCGCCAAAGCGCGTTCGATCTGTTCCTGCTCTACGGCATCGGCCTGCTGGGCGTGTTGATGCGGCGCTTCGACTTCCCCACGGCGCCCGTGGTGGTCGGCATGATTCTGGGCCCCCTGGCCGAAGCGCAGATGCGCAATGCGGTGTCGATAGGCGAAGGCAGCTGGATGATTTTCCTGCAACGCCCTATGTCGCTGACGCTCATCATCATCGTGCTGGCGGTGCTGATCGTGCCGCGCCTGCTGCAGCGCCGCGCCAGAACCTGATCGTTTCTTCCTGTGTTTGCCTTTTAGCCCGCGAGTCTCTCGCGGGCTTTTTTTATGCGCGCTGCAGGCCGTCGATCAGCGCGTCAATGGTGACGCGCTGGCGCGCGGTCATGCGCGTGGTCTTGGACCAGAGCAGGTGGATGGGCAGGGGCGCGGGCTGGGCGTCGCCCAGCACCATCTGCAGCCGTCCCGCGCGCACTTCGTCTTCGACAAACCAGCCCGGCAATTGCGCCAGCCCCTGGCCGGCGAGCGCGGCGTCCTTGACCGCGGCCAGATCGCTCACGCGCATCCGTGCGCGCTGCGGGGGCCGCTGCGCGCCGGCCGCATCGTTGAATTGCCAGGCTTCGGCGAGATCGCCGCGCAGGCGCGCAATGCCGTCGTGATCGCGCAGCGCATCGAGGGTGCGCGGCTCGCCGCGACGCTCCAGGTAAGCGGGCGCGGCGCACAGGCACAGCGTCTGTTCGCCGAGCCGGCGCGCGACATGCGAGGCGCTGTCTTCGAGCTTGCCTATGCGCAGCGCGATGTCGACATGCTCTTCGACCAGATCGACGGCGCGGCTCGACAGCAGCAGATCGAGATCGAGCGCGGGGTGGCGCGCCAGCAATCCGCTGAGCACCGGCAGCACGCAGATGCGCCCGTACAGCGTGGGCAGGGCGATGCGCACCCGCCCCGTGGGCAGCACGCGACGTTCGGCGAGTGCCGATTCGGCCTGGTCCAGCTCGGCGAGCGCGCGCAGGCAGCTTTCGTGAAAGGCCTGGCCTTCGTCGGTCAGCGCCATGCGTCGCGTCGTGCGTTCGAACAGGCGCACGCCCAGGCGCTGCTCCAGCCGTGCGACGGCCTTGCCCACGCTGGAGGCCGACAGGCCCAACTGGCGCGAAGCGAGGCTGAAACTGCCGCACTCCACCGCGCGCACAAACGCCTGAATGCCGTGAAACCGATCAAAGGACTGCATGGGAGATTCGATAGTTGGATGCTCTTGTGTTGTGGTTGATTCTATGGATTCGATCCATGGCTTATTTATTAGCATGGTCTGCTTTCCCAGGAGTTCCTCAACCATGCACATTTCGCCACACCGCCAGCGCTGGCTGGCCATGGCCGGCATCGCCATCGCCAGCTTTCTGGGCTGCATAGACTTCACCATCGTCAACACCGCCGTGCCTGCGATCCAGTCGGCCTTGCAGGCCGACATTGCGCATGTGCAATGGATAGTCACGGCGTTTGTCGTCGCGCTGTCGAGCTGCACCATTGCCGTGGGGCAACTCGCCGACCGTTACGGCCGGCGCGAAGTGATGTTTGCCAGCATGGCGCTGTTCGCGCTGGCTTCGCTGGGCGCGGGCCTGGCGTCCAGCCTCGGCTGGCTGATCTCTTGGCGCGCCGTGCAGGGCATGGCCTGCGCCGGCCTGTACACCGCGTCGGCGGCATTGGTGGCGGCGATGTTTCCCGAAGCGCAGCGCGGCAGGGCGCTGGGCCTGCTGTTCAGCATCAACGGACTGGGGCTGGCGCTGGGGCCCGTGGCCGGCGGCCTGCTGGTCGAGGCCTGGGGCTGGCGCGCGATCTTTCTGGTCAATGTTCCGCTGATCGCCGCAAGTTTTGCGCTGTGCATGGGGCGGCTTGCGCTCGCTGCCGCGCCTGCTGCACGCGCGCGCTTTGATTGGCTGGGCGCGGTGCTGTTGCTGGCGGTGCTGCCCGGCGCGCTCGCGGCGCTGATACACGGCGGCGACTGGGGCTGGGCGTCGCGCGCAACGCTGGGCCTGCTGGCCGTCGCCGTGCTGGCGGGGGCGGCGTTGGTCGTGGTCGAGAAGCGCGCGCCGGCGCCGCTGTTGCGCTGGCCGCTGTTCGTGCAGCCGCGCTTTGCCGTGGCCGCGTGCGCGACCGCGGCGCTGGCGTTCTTCTATTGCGTGGCGTTCTTTCTGATGCCGCTGTACCTGGGGGAACTGCGCGGCCAGGACAGCGCGGCCACGGGCTGGCTGCTGCTGCCAACCACGGCCGTGATGGCGCTGGTCTCGCCGCTGGCCGGCCGCGGCTGCGATCGCTGGGGCACCGGGCCGGTGATGGGCGCGGGCTTTGCGGCGCTGCTGGTGTCGGCCCTGATGCAAACCGTGTTTGACGCCAGCACGTCCTGGCCCTGGGTACTGGCCGCATTTGGCTTCATGGGTCTGGGCTGGGGCTGCGTGCTCGGGCCGTCGATGACGGCCGCGCTGACAGCACTGCCGCAAGCGCTTGCGGGCACGGCGCTGGGAATGGCGACCACATTGCACAACGTGGGCGGGGCGCTGGGGCTGGCGATCGGGACCGTGCTGTATCGCCTTGCAGCGCAGGGCGGGGGATTCGCCGCGGGCTACCAGCGGGTCATGTGGCTGCTGGCGTCGGTGTGTCTCGGGGCTTTGGCCGCGCTCTGGTTGGGGCGCACGGCGCTGCGGGGGCGCAGCGCCTAGGCGCCCGTACCGGGCCGCGCGTGCTTACCGGCATTCGAAACTTGCCGCCTGCTCGATGGCGCCGCCACGGTAGTGGGCTTCTGTCGGATAGGCGCAGATCAGCCGTGTACGCGACCGTGACCAGTTGGCGGGCAGGGCCGCGTTGCCGGGATTCACTCCGGCCACGTAGGAGTTGGGAGCAATTCCCGTTTCGACCCAGTTGTCAATGAGCTGCAGCGTGTCATACACGTCGGTGGTGGGCCCCCCTGTTCCGTGGTTCATGCCCGGAACCAGAAAGAGGCGGACGATGTCGGCGGCCGCCTCGGCCCCATATCGCTTGTTGAGCTGATCGAGATACCGGGTGGAATCCGCGGGCGAGAAATAGGGATCCGCAAGGCCGTGCACCATCAGCAGCCGCCCCTTGCGAGCGGCGAACTTGTCGAGGTTGGGCGAATCGGCGTTCATCAGGCTGAAGGCAGAGTGCGGGAACTTCGTCGACGTGGCGGAGAGCTTGGCAAACGCGGCTGCCGGGTCGCCGTTGAGCATGTACAGGTAGGGATTGGCGAACGGGTCTTCGACAGGCGGAATCACCAGATCAAACGCCAGGTGGCCTGCCATTTGTCCCGCGATGTTTGCGGTGTTGGGCGCCCCCGCCACGGTGTTCACCGCGCCCAGACGATGGCTGGGCCAGCCGTTGTCCGCGGCCAGGCCTGGATCGAAGCTCCAGGGCGAGTATTGGGGAATGCCGTCGTGGATGCGCTTGAAGACGTCGATCTTCGGCTGGCTGAAGCAGCCCGAGGCGGGGTTGGCTGCGCTGCAAAGCAAGCGCTGGGAGTCGAAGGCGCAGCGCGAAGGGCTGAAGATCATCCCATCGGCGACCCCATCCAGCGCATCGCATTGCTCGAGGATCTTGCCGGCCGCAAAATTGAGTTCAGCGCGGCTGAATGCGGTCGCTATATCGGGCGTCACCGCGTCCACGCCGGTGCGCGAGATGGAGGCCTGCTCCTGCACCATGACCATGTTCGCAATCGTCGCCGAGGCAACGCGAAACCCGGGAACCACGACGGCCACCGCATCGAATAGATCGGGGTACATCTGGGTGGCTTTCATGCCTTGGCGCCCGCCGCCCGAGCTGCCAATAAAGTAAGAGCGGCGGGGCGCCTGCAGGTAGGCCGCTTGCACCACCGTCTTGAATGCATTGGCAACGATGGGCAAAAACAAGTGCCCGTATTCGAGCCGTGCCTGTGGGTCGAAGCCAAACCGAAAGCTGCCGTTGGTGCCCGGCATCGTTCGATGTCCGGTGTCCGTGGCGACGACCGCGTAGCCGCGCATGAGCGCGTTGTCTTGCGCGCCTGCGACGCGCAAGTCGCCGCGCGCGGCGTTCAAGGAGCCCGCGGTTCCTCCGATGCCTTCAAAAAAAGTCTTGGTGTTCCATGCTGCGGGCAGTCTGATGCGGAAGTCGATGCCGTATGCGGCGGCGCCGGATGTCGCTGCCGAGCCCTCGCTGCCATCCAGGCCGTTGGTCCTGGCGTTCATCGTTCCTTCTACAAGGCAATGATCCGGTGTGGACTGGGCAGGGTTGGACGCTTTCTCCCCTGCAGTCCAGACCGCCGTAGCCACTTTCCCCAAGCCTTGCTGTGCAGAGCCGTCACCCAGCGAGTGCCCGGCGAGCGCGGCGCACGCGGCGGCATCGAGCGTCGTTCGGGCGCCGGGCCCCGCAGGAAGCGGGGTGTTTCCTGTGCCTGCGTTCGCGGGTGGTGCCAGGCTCGCCCCGCCTGCGCCGCAGCCGGCGATCAGTGCGATTGAAGAAAGTACCGCCGCTATTTTTGCGTAGCTGTCAGCCGACATGTCGTCTCCTGTTGTTGTCTGGCCAGCGTAGCGACGAAGTGGTGCGAAGTCTGTCCACCCTGAGTACGACAGGAATGCAGGCCGGCCCACGAAAAGGGCGCGGCCTGGCCTAGGCTTGCACGATATTGAACATGGGGTCGAAGACCTCGAGCGTCTGCAGGAAGGCGGCCACCAGGGCCTTGTTGCCGTCGATGCGTAGATGCTCGGACGCCAGGTCGTCCAGCAGCAGCAGCGGGGCTTGCAGCCAGCGGGCCAACTGAGCGCGAGAAGTGCGGATGGTGGCGTCCGCGGCGCTGCCGTGGCTGCCCGCCAGATGGTTGAGTGCGCCGTTCGACAAGGTCAGGCGTTGGCAATCGCCGTCATCGAGCTGCCAATCGAAGCGCGCCTTGAGGTCTTGCGCCTGCAGCCCGTTGACGCGAATGGCCAGAAATTCGAGGAAGCTGGCCAGCGGAAGTTCGGCCACGACATCGGGGCTGATGGCGATGCCCTGCGGCACCTTGGGTTTATGGCGCTGGCGCAGCTCGCGCGCGCCCAGCAGATAGCTGTTGCGCCAGGTGGCCGACTCGGCCTGGTAACCGAGTTGTTCCATCGCATTGGCGGCGAGTTCGCGGGCCGGCCAATTACCCGGATCGGCAAACACCACATGGTCCAGCACCTGGACGACCCAGCGGAATTCGCCGGCTGCAAAGTCCTGGCGCGCGCGCGCGATCACCGCGTCGGCGCCGCCCATGTAGTCGACATAACGCTGGGCGGCCTTGTCCGGCGCCAAGGGGTTGAGCCGTGCCGGGTTGCCGTCATACGGGCCCAGGTAGTGCGCATAGATAGCCTGCACATTGTGCGCCACGGCGCCGTAGTAGCCGCGCGCGAACCATTGCTGCGAGAGCTTGTTCGGCATCATCAGCGTGTCGGCGATTTCATGCGGCGTCAGGCCATGGCTCATCAGGCGCAGCGTCTGGTCATGGAGATAGCGGTACAGGTCGCGCTGGCCGCCGAGAAACTCGCCGATGCGCGCCGCGCCCCACACGGGCCAGTGGTGCTGCGCCAGCACCACGTCGGCATGCGCAGCGAACTGGTCCAGTGCTTCGTCGAGGTAGCGCGCCCAGGCCAGTGCATCGCGCGTCTTGGCGCCGCGCAGCGGGCACAGGTTGTGCATGGTGTGGCAGGCGTTTTCCGCAAGATTCAATGCGCGGTGCCGGGGGAAGAACAGGTTCATTTCCGCGGGGGCCTCGGCGCCGGGCGTCATCTGGAACGTGATCTCTACGCCATCGACATGGTGGTGCTCGCGGGTCGCCGTGATCACCATGTTCGGCGCGATGAAGCCATCTCCGCCGCGGCCCACCGCCTTGCCCAGGCCGCTGTCGATGTGGCCCATGGGGCCGGGTTCCAGCGAAGTGCCGAACTGGAACAGCGAGCGCCGGCGCATGGGCACGCCCGCAAGAATGCTTTCGGAGAACGCCTCCTGCGTGAAGCCATTGGGCGCAATGATGGGCACGCCGCGCGTTTTCACTTCCTCGGGCGTGATGACTCCGCGCACGCCGCCGTAGTGGTCGCGGTGGCTGTGGGTATAGATGACGGCCGTGACCGGCCGGTCTCCGCGGTGGCGGCGGTACAGGGCGAGCGCCGCGCGGGCATGCTCAGTGAACGTCAGCGGGTCGATCACGATCACGCCCGCCGTGCCTTCGACGAAGGTGACGTTGGCCAGGCAGAAGCCTCGCACCTGGTAGATGCCGGCAGTCACCTCGAACAGGCCGTGGATCGCATTGAGCTTGGAGAGACGCCAGAGGCTAGGGTTCACAGTGTGCGGTGCATCGCCTTGCACAAAGGCATGCTGGCGCATGGTCCATGCCACGCCGCCGGCATCGGCTTCGATGTGGGCATCCTCAATGGTGCCTATGAAGCCGCGTCGGGCGTCAGCAAAATCACGGGTGTCGTTGAAATTGAGTTCGGACGCCGTTTGTGCGTGCGCGGCAAGGGTGGCGGGGTGGGCTGGATGCATCGTTGAGGGCTCGTTGTGCTTTAGTTGATCGAGATGCGCGTCTCGGCTTGAAAACGCTTCCACTGCGGCACTTCGCGTGCCAGTGTTTCCCGCAGGTGGCGCGGGCTCATGTCGGGCGCGACTTCGCAGCCCAGCTCCAGCACCTTGGCTTTCATGGCTGCGGAGCTGAATCCCTTTGCCAGCGCGGCGCTGACGCGCTCGAGCATGGCCGCCGGCGTGCCCGCGGGCGCGGCGATGCCTATCCAGCTGAGCGCGCCCACGCCGGCAAAGCCTTGCTCCTCCAGCGTCGCCAGCTGGGGAGCGGAGGGCAGGCGCGTGGGCCCGGTGACGGCCAGCGCCGCCACGCGCCCGGCCGCCGCCAATGGGAGACCCTAAGGGTCGGTGAACGCAAAGTCGAGTCGGCCGCCCGCGACTTCGGCCATCACCTGGCCCTGGCCTTTGTACGGGACATGTACCGCCTCGATGCCCGCCTTGCGCAAGAGCATTTCCGCCGTCAGGTGGGCCAGCGAGCCGACACCCAGCGAGCCATAGTTCAGCAGCCGCGACTTGCCGAGCTTGACCAGAGCGGCAAGCGTGGGGGCGGTCTGCGGGTTGCCGTACAGCACATTGCGGGCCAGCCAGACCATGCCCACCGGCGCGAAGTCCTGCAGCGGGTCGTAGCGCAACGCGGGCATGAAGGCCGGGTTGATGCTCAGTGCGCTGGTGGTCACCATCACCAGCGTGCGGCCGTCCGGTGCGGAACGCGCCACCAGTTCGGTGCCCACGGCGCCATTGGCGCCCGGTTTGTAGTCTGCATAGACGGAGGTGCCGAGTTCCACCGTGAGGATCTCGGTGACCAGGTTGGCGAAGATCGTTCCCATGCCGCCGCCGCCGTAGGGAATCACCAGGCGAATGGGTTGCGAGGCAGCCAGGGTACCCTGGCTGGCAGCCCACGAAATGCCCGCCAGAGCGGTGAGGGCGGCGCGACGAGTGTGTGTCATGATCAGTTCAAACGATGGGGTGGCTTTGCTGGCGCACCCCTGATCCATGACGGCCCGCGGCCGTTTTGTGAGGGTTCATGACCGCCTGCAAAATTATAGTATTGACTATATTTTTAGAAATCCGATATGCCGTTTACGAGTAAGCAAGTGCGAAAAACGCGCTTGGCGCCGCGATGATGCGGCTTGCAGAAGGGGTGGACGCGCGCTTCGCCCAGTGGCTGCGCGAAGGCTTGCTGCCGGAAGTCAAACCCGGCGTACAGGAGCGCAGCGTGCGCACGGCCCAGGCACTCGTAGACGCGGGTTTGCGGCTGCTGGAACACCGGGTTTTCGAAGCGCTTTCACTGGAAGACCTGTGCGAGGAGGCCGGCGTCACCATCGGTGCGTTCTACGGCCGCTTCGAAGACAATAAGAGCTACTTTCGCGTATTGCAGCGCGTGACCAGCCTGCGCTCGCAGGTGGCCTTCAACGAGTTCAGCGCCCGTATCCTCGCTGCAAAGGAGCCCGGTCTGCAGACAGTGTGCGAGGAGTTGACGCTGTGGATCGTCGGGCGCTACCAGACCAATGCCGGCATCTACCGCTCGGCATTGCGCCAGGCGGCCGATGGCAGCTGGGAGCCCTTCAGGCAGCTGGGTGACATGTACCGCAAGGAGTTGGTGGCCCTGCTCGTGCCGCTCATCGCGCATGTCGACGCGTCCCAGCGCGTGCTGCGCGTGCAGGCCGCCTATCAGATGCTGGTGGGCACGCTGGTCCATGCCACGCTCAACGACCCCGGGCCGCTGCGTTTTCAGGACCAGGCCATGACGCGGGAGTTGACCAGGATGGTGCTGGCATACCTTCAAGCCGAGAGTTGACGTAGACCGGGCCTACGGCGGGGCGGCGAACGGCCATCGCGGCATCTACAGATGCATTGCAACGAGGCCTGATGGCGCTGGCCGCAGCCGATGAATGGGCGGCATTGCGCTTGCTTCCCGAAACGCATAAACAAGCGCGAAAAGCTTCGTTGCCCGGGCGCGCAGGTCTATCGCAAGATGAATGTCTGTTTGTCTTTCTGCACGTTTCCGGTATGCGTTTCTCGATTTCTTTCCCGCTTGCTCCAGTCGCCATCGCGCCCATGATCATCCACCTTGTGCCGGCCACGGCGGCCTGAGCGGGAGTGGCCATGATGAATGCAATCGCAACGCGGCGTGCCTGGCTGCGCACCGCGGCGGCCCTCGCGGCGGCGGCCGGCAGCACGACGGCGGGAGCTGCCATTGGCAATGACCGCAATGTGCGCCTGGTGCTGCCATTGGCGCCGGGTGGCGCAATGGATGTGCTGGGCCGGGGGCTGGCGAATGCGCTGGGCCCGCGGCTTGGTGCCAGTTTTGTGGTCGAGAACCGTGCGGGCGCGGGCGGCAATCTGGCCCATGAACTGGTGGCGGGCGAGAAGCCCGACGGCCACACGCTGCTGCTGACCAGCAATGCGCTGGTGGCCAATGTCACGCTGTTCGAGGGCAAAGTGCGCTACGACCCCGTGCGCAGCTTCGTGCCCGTGAGCATCATCGCCAGTTCACCCACCGTCATCGTGGTGCGCAGCGATGCGACGGCACGCGACATGGCGACGCTGGCCGCCCAGGCGCGCGGCGCCGGCGGCATCAGCGTGGGAACGCCGGGCTTTGGCAACGGCAATCACCTCGCGCTGGTGAAGCTGCACCGCGCCCAGGGAGGCGACTGGCGCCACATTCCCTACAAGGGCGCCGGGCCGGCACTGGTGGGTTTGCTGGGGGGCGAGACCGACGCGGCCATCGTGGCGCTGCCCGCGGCCCAGCCACATATTCAGGCAGGGCGCCTGCGCGCACTGGCCGTGGTGCAGGAGCGGCGCAGCAGCCTGGCTCCGGACGTACCTACTCTGGCGCAAGCGGGCATCACCATCGATCTCGAAAACGGCTGGTTCGGCTTGCTCGCGCCTGCCGGCACGCCGCAGGCCGTGGTGGACCGCGTGCAGCAGGCCGTCACCAGTGTGCTGGCCGATCCGGAGTTTCGCACGCAGCTCGCGCGCCAAGGCTTCGAGCCCGTGGGCAGTTCGTCGCAGGCGTTCGCGCGCCAGCTGGACCGCGATGTCGCCACCTTTCCGCCGCTGCTCAAGAGCCTCGGTGCCCGAGTGGAGTGACGCACATGCCTACCCTTCACCTCGGAGCACGGCTCCACTACGAAACCTACGGCCCGGATGCCGACGCCGCGCCGCGACTGCCCGTGCTGCTGCTGGCGCCGGGCGGCCTGCGTTCGCGCATAGGCCTGTGGCGCCACACGCACGACGGCCGCGCGCGCAACTGGCCCGACCCGACCGTGGAACTGGCGCGTGCGCGCCGGGTCATCGCCATGGACCAGCGCAACGCCGGCCAGTCGTTCGCGCCCGTGGGCCCGCAGGACAACTGGGACAGCTTTGCCGCCGATCAGCTGGGCCTGCTGGATGCGCTGGGCATAGAGCGCTTCCATGTGCTGGGGGCGTGCATAGGCTCGTCGTTCGCCTTGCGCCTGGCCGAGCTGGCGCCGCAGCGCGTGGCTTCGGCCGTGCTGCAGCAGCCCATAGGCTGGTCGCCACGCAATGCGCTCTTGCGCAGCCACAACTTCCAGGTCTGGGTGGACGGCGCGGCGGACCGTCTGGCCGGCGTTGCGCCTGCGCACCTTCAGGCGCTGGAGCAGAACCTGTTCGGTGGCGAGGACTTCGTCTTCAGCGTCTCGCGCGACTTCGTGCGCAACACGCCCACGCCATTGCTGGTGCTTGCAGGCAACGATGTGCACCACCCGGCCGAGATCTCGCGCGAACTGGCGACACTGGCGCCGCGCGTGCAGCTCATCGAAGAGTGGCGCGGTGAATCGCATCGCAGCGCCTACCTGCAGGGCGTGCTCGACTTTCTGGAGAAGGCGGAGCAGTCGCCGCCGAAGTGAGACCTACCGAGTTTCCCGGGCCGCTAAACCACCGCCGCGTTGGGAGACTCGGGCCGCCGCGCCAGCAGCTGAGACAGCCGTTGAAGGCCCGCCCGTAAGCGTGCGCGGTCCTTGATGCTGCCCAAGGAGATACGGATGGCATTCACGGATACGCTGCCGGTGGCGAATGCCTGCGCCGGCGTGACGGCTATGCCTTCGCTTTCGGCGGCGCGCGCAAGCTGCGAGGAGCTCCAATATCCCGGCAACTCGAGCCAGACATGCAGGCCGTCGCCAGCGCCGCTGTAGCGCCCGGCCAGGATATCCCTGGCCATGCGGTGGCGCAGTCGCGCCTCCTGGCGTATGCCGGCCATCAATCGGTCCGCCGTGCCGTCGAAGATCCACTGCGTGGCGAGTGCTGCCGTCAGGGGTGCGACCATCAGCGCAAAGGAGCGTAGCGCGACCAGGAAACGTTCGCGTTCATGCGGGTCACGTATCAGCACGAAGGCGACGCGCAAGCCGGGCGTCAGGCATTTCGACAGGGTAGAGATGTAGTACACCTGTTCCGGCGCCAACGTGGCGATGGGCGGCGGCGGGGCCTCGGCAAGAAGCCAGTAGGGGTCGTCCTCGACGATGCGTACATTGCAGCGCCTGGCGATGCTGGCGATCTCCTGGCGCCGGCGTTCTCCCATGGTGATGGCGGTAGGGTTCTGCAATGTCGGATTGAGGTAGACCAGCCCAGGTTGGTGCTGGCGGCAGGCTTGCTCAAGCGCCTCAGGCACCATGCCTTGCTGGTCGGTTTCCACTGCCATGATGCGCCGGCCGAATTGGGTTGCTGCGGTACGCAGGCCGGGGTAACTTGCCGGCTCCGCCAGGATCACATCGCCAGGCGCCGTCAGCGCAAGAATCAAGGCGGCGATCGCTGCCTGCGCCCCTGGGCAGACCACGACCTGCCGAGAATCCAGCGCTCCAAACATGGGCTCCAGCCATTTGGCCCCGGCCTTGCGGTCGGAGTCGCTTCCGCCACCCAGGTGGTAAGTCATCAGCAGTTCAGTGTCTGCCCGCATCAATACTTGCGACAGACCTTGCTTCAACATGTCGTCGAAGTCCACGCCCTCCGGTGGTGGCGGGGTGTTCATGCTCAGATCGAGCACCGAAGTCAATTCGACTTTAGGCGCCGCGACATAAGTGCCGCGCGCGCCGCGTCCCTCGAGCAAGTGGCGGCGTCTGGCTTCGTCGTATGCGCGCGTGATCGTCGTCAGGTCGACATCCAGTTGTGCTGCCAAATGGCGCTGCGGAGGCAGGCGGTCACCCGGTTTCAGCGATCCGTCTTCCACCGCCGCCTGCAGCGCATCCGCAATCTGCAGAAAACGTGGGCCGCCCTGCAGGGCCAATCGCGGCAGCCAGACTGGCAAATGGTCATCTTGCATGGATTTCAACGCCCACGTTTGCGCTCAATGTATGGAAATTGCTTTTAAGTAGTATGGTGCAGCGACACCATTCTTGTATGGCTGGCGCTGGCGTTTCGCCTCTCATCCGGGAGGTGGCGCTCCTCACGATAGACAGTGTCAAGTCATAGGCTGGAAATTCTCAAAATGATCGATTGGATACCTGTAGGTTTCGTTCTGTTCAAGGTTCTCACGCTCAGCACGTGCATGTTCTTCGCCGTCAAGTGGCATTACGACCAGGGGAAGAAGGGGGCCGACAGGCGCGCGGTGCTGCTCGCTGGCGGCAAGGTGGTTGCCATCTTCATGCTGTTGCTGCTGGGCCTGGGGTTCGGCGCCTTCGCGCTTGCCAGGATGCTCGGTCTGGACTTGAGCCTTCCTTGATCAAAAGCCTGACGCTCTGAAGCCAAGCACCTGCTTGCGAGGTTCAGTCTTCGCTTTCACGCGGGTAGCCGGCGTCTGCCCAGCGCTGTGCAGATGAACGAGTGAGGCTATGGTCGGGCCTGACACGTATCTGGGCCAACTGGCTGCCGTCCGCTGCGGTGGCCGTGAGCGTCGCGCTGGCGCTCTCTTCATCGGGCTCGATATCGAGAGCCACCGTCACACGCAATCCGCGGACTTCGATCTCTATATCTTTGTGCAGCAGCGCTGCGAGGTGCTGCTCGTTGCGGCGTATTATTTCGCTGGCAGTCTTCACCAGCGTGTTGAAGGCTGACACGTCAAGCGGCTTGGGGCTCTTCTTGTCACGCCCCATGGTCCATGGGCCGATCAGGGCTGGTTCCGCCTGGCCGTCCTGGGTCATGGCCACAGCCCAGCCATCGTCGTCTTCATTCTTGATGACGCGGGCTTCCCAACCCTTGTGATGCCAAAGGCGGTCTTCGAAGATTGAGACTTCTTCTTGCTCGAGTTCTGCTGACATGTCTGGACTTTTTCTGATGCGATCAAGTCCAAAGTCTATTGGTTTTTTATACAGTTTTGTGCGGCTGGGTTTATCCCAGGGGCGGGCGTTCCGGGCGGCATAGGCCCTGATGAGGGCGACGCAGCGGATTTCATCCATGACCATCCGTTGCTTGCGCCCGACGGCCCGGCCCACAGGAGATGCCGGAGAATCCGCGTCCTGCGACAATTTGCCTCGCGCGCGACCGCGCCCGATTTCAAGGCGACGGCCCGACCGTCGCCGCCGAGCAGCTGATACGCTCCCGCGCACTGCTCCTGGCCGCGCGCAGCCCGCCTGAGCCGATACATTCATCATCCATGGTTCTCGACCCCTTCACCCTGCTCGTCATCACCGCGGCCATGGCTGCCGCCTCGGCGCTGTACCTGGCCGCCGAATGGAATAGCGTGCGCGAACGCTCTCTGCTGCTCTGGAGCACGGGGTTTGCCATCATCTCCGTGGGCTGCGTGCTGGCCCTGCTGCGTTCGCGCGGCTATGTGTTGTTCGGCATCTGGTTCCCCAACGGCATGCTGATCTGCGCCCACTGGTTTTTCCTGGCGGGCGTCGCCGGGTTCACGCGTGTGCGGTTGCCGAACGCCTGGTGGCTGGTGGCCGCTGTCTGGCTGGCGATGCTGTTTCTGCCCGACAGCCCCTGGTGGTCCAAGGCGATGCTGGGCGTGCAGTCGCTGCTGATCGCAGTCATCACCTTGCGCGCCGGCCTGCTGCTGCACGCGCATGGCGTCGCGCTGAGCGTGAGTGCGGCGCAACTGCGTTTCGTCCTGCTGGCGCACGGCATTTTCTACCTCGCCAAGGCCGGATCGACCCTGGTGCCGGACGCCTTCGTCAACCTGGCCAGTTTCCGCGGCGCGATGATTCCCATCTCGCTGGTGGAAGGCGTGATGGCGATCATGCTGCTCGCGATGTCCATGACCGGCACCGAGCGCCATCGGCGTGAGGAACGCATCGCGCAGATCGCCGCCCGCGACCCGCTCACGGCCCTCGACAATCGCCGCGCGCTCTATCTGCGCGCACCGGAGCTGCTGAAGCAGGCCTCGCCGGCCCGCCCTGGCGCGCTGCTGCTGATCGACATCGACCATTTCAAGCAGGTCAACGACCTGCACGGTCACGATGCCGGCGACCGCCTGCTGATGGCCTTGAGCGACATCATCCGCGGCGCGCTGCCCCACGGCGCGTTGGCCGCGCGGCTGGGCGGGGACGAGTTCGTGATTCTGCTGCGCGGCGTCTCGGGCGCCGGCGCGCAGGCGCTGGGCCAGGACTTGCGCGAGGCGTTCGCGCAGCAGGCGCGCGCGATGTTCGCGACGCCGGAGCCGGTGTCCCTGAGCATAGGCGCAAGCCTGTTCGACCAGCCCGACACGGAGCTGTCGCACTGGCTCAAGCGCGCCGACGAAGCCCTTTACGCATCGAAGCGCAAGGGGCGGGACCGGATGGAGCTTGTGCCGTTCCCGGCCTAGCGGCTGTTCTGATGATCCCCCGGCCTTGACCGGCGCTGTAGTTACGGCTGTCCTTCACCTTCAGCGGCGTGGTCTGTCCTCGTCGAATCAGTAGCGGACCCTGAGACTTGCACTGATGGACCTGGGACTGCCGTATTGGGCCCCTTGCCGCAAAGTCGTGATGTATGACTTGTCGAACAGATTGTTCAAGTTCAGCACCAGGGACATCTTCGGCGAAATTTTGTAGTTCGCCATCAGGTCCACCACGCTGTAAGCCGGCTGCTCGAGGCGATCGTCTGGCGTCCCCAAGATCCTGTCATTGTTCGGGCCCGCACCATCCCGGTAGGTGCTGCTTTGCCAGCGTACACCACCGCCCAGCGTCAGTTGCGCCCACTGGCCCGGCAGGCGATACGTTGTGAACAGCTTGAACGTATTGCGCGCGCTGTTCGTCAACGCTGCATTGCCGTTGGCATCGCGAACAGTGTTGTGTCCAATGCCTGCCTGGATCTGCCATCCGGGCTGCAGTTCTCCCGCAATTTCGGCTTCAATACCCGTTGCCACCGCTCCGGGAATACCGACATACACCGGCTGGCCGTTGAATGTCTCATCGGTGCTCTCGCCCAGATTATTTTGCTTGACGCGATAGACCGCCATCGTGGTGTTGAGTTTCTTGTCGTAGAACTCCCCTTTCAGGCCGGCCTCATAAGCGCTGCCATCCACCGGGCCGATCAAATCACCACGTGCATCACGATAGTTCTGCGGCGTGAAAATATCGGTATAGCTCGCATACACCGAGTAATGGGTATTGAGGTCCAGCACGGCACCGACGTAGGACGTCAATACGTTGTTGTGCTTGTATGCCGTCGTGGTGACGGTATTGGGGGTCACATTGCGCGTCGTGGAAGAGTTGTCTGTCGACCAGTTTCTGACCCGGGTTCCGAGAATGACCGAGAGCGCATCGGTCGGACGCAGGCGAAGCGCGCCATAGGCGTTTTTCTCACGCGTATGCAGCACGGTCGTATCCACCCAGACGCGCTCGGTCTGTGCCAGTGACGGGACACCGGCTGCTTCTGCAAAGAAATTGGTCGGCGAGTACCCGTCCCAGTCGTAGTACGCGTCGGTCGTCAGGGTGGAGTCGACCGTACCGGCACCGAACATGGCTTCGTGCCTGCGCCCCAGCAGATCAAACGGGCCCGAGACATTCAGCCGCCAGCTGTCGCGCCGCGTGTCATCCAGATACGCATCACGCCAGCCGGTTCTGCCACTGCCGTTGCGGTCAGGGTAGCCGTCCCATGTCAAGCCGGTGAGCGTGCTGTCGCTTTGCTGGTTCGAATAGGAGAGCTTGGCGATCCATCCCGAATCCAGATGATGTTCCAGGTCAGCCCCTAGAAACGTACTCTTTGAATGCCAGCGCGACCACGACGGCACCTGTGACCAGGTGCGTGGAAGATCGATACGCGTACCGTCGCGGTAGAACATCGGCACGGCACCGTTGAACGGCATGCCGTTGACGGTGTTGTCCATGTGGTTGGCGCTCACCGAAAGCGTCGTTGCCGACGTGATGTCTGCCTCCACCACGGCGAACACGGATTTCTTGTCACGGTTGTAGCGGTCGACATGGGAGTCGGCCTTTTCGTCGACCATCGCCACACGGCCGCGTACGCTTGCGGCTTCATTGAGGGGGCCGGATATATCCCCTTCCAGGCGCCGCAGGTTCCACGTGCCCAGCGTTGCCTGCGCCGTGGCCTGCAACTCTTTTGTGGGCCTCTTGCGTACCATGTTGACGGACGCCGAGGGCGAGCCCGCGCCGCGCATCAGGCCAGTGGCGCCCTTGACGATCTCCACACGGTCAAACGCCACCATATCCATTTGGCTTTGGTAGAGCAGCTCATAGGCACCGGCCGCATGACTGGACATCGGCATGCCGTCCACCAGGAAACTGTCGACACCAAAACCGCGGGAAAAAATGCTGAAGCGCTCGCTGTCGGCCTGTTCAAAGTTGATCCCGGGTGTCTGCTTGAGCACGGCAGGCAGGTTGTACAACGCCTGGTCTTCGATCTGTGCACGTGTGAACACAGTGATGGACTGCGGTGTCTCTCGCAGCGACAGGCCCAGGCCTGTCGCCAGAGTGCTAGTGCCGACGGCGGTATAGCTGCCCGTGCCTTCTGTGGTGCCGTCGTTGTACACGGTCTGTGCGGCCACGCGCACTTCCGCCAGGCTTGGCACCGTGGTGGCTGTGGCCGCGGCCACCACCGGAGCGCTGCGCAGCGTGTAGGCACCGCCCTCACGCGCCACGGCTTGCAGGCCGGTGCCGGCCAGCAACTGTGCCAAGGCCTGCGTGATGCTGTATGTGCCTTGCAGGCCCGGGGTGCGCAGGTTGTTGGCTTGGTCCGGAGTGAACGCCAACGTGATGTCTGATTGGCCGGCGAACGTCGACAGTGCCGGCCCCAGAGGGCCCGCGGCGATGCTGTAGCTGCGCACGGCAGCCGGGCTGCCGGATTGCTGCGCATGAGCAACTGGCGGCGCGAGCGCCACGGCGCCTGCCGTGGCGGCAAGCCAGGTGGCCAGGGCCACGGGGCGCAGCGCGCCTATGGTCAAGCTTGATGTGAGAGATGTCTTCATGCGGTCGGTCACTTCCTTCGGTGAATGCAAGCCCCCTTGATTGGGGCGATCCACCACTTGCCGAACAGCGCAGTGCAAAAGTGCCAACCGCCAGCAAAAAAATTCAGGAAGCGTTCGACGCGGCATTGCCGCGCGGCGTGACCATGACCCACCAGCGGGTGCGCAGCGTCACATCCACGGGCAAGATTTCCTGCACCGTGGCCAGCACGTAATCGGTATCGGCCAACTGGAAGCCGCCGGAGATCAGCAGTCCCGCCACCTCCGGTGCGCAGCGGATCACGCCAGGGCGATAGCGCGAGAGTTCGGCCAGGAAATCGGCGAGCCGCATGCCGTCGGCATAGAGCACGCCCTGCAGCCATCCGGGTTCTCCATCGGGCGCGCTGCCGGGCAGCGCGAAATGGGGCTGGACCGCACCCACCCCATCCTGGGTGATATGCGCATGCTGGCCCGCGCCCACGATGACTCTGGCGCCGCCATTGTGCGGCGACGCCTCCACACGATGCTCCAGTACGGTCAGCAGGGTGTCCTGCGCCGACGGCAGGCGCACCAGAAACCGTGTGCCCAGCGCGCGCAGGCGGCTTTGCGGTGTATCGACGACGAAGGGCCGATCGGCGCTGTCGGGCGCGGTGCGCACATGGATTTCGCCACGCTGCAGACGCACCAGCCGCAGGCTGTCGCTCCACACTACGTCCACGGCGCTGTCGGTGTTGAGGGTCAGGCGGCTGCCGTCGGTCAGCACGATTTCGCGGCGTTCGCCCTTCGCGGTGGCATAGTCGGCGACCCAGCCTTGCCATGGCGCATGCCGCCATCCCGACCACATGGCGGGAACGGCGACACCCAGTGCCGCCAGGGTACGTATCAGAGCGCGGCGGTTGACGCTGGTCGCCTGGCGCGAAAGCACCGGCATGCCCAGCGCGGGCGGCACCGAGCCGAAGTCGCGCGCCAGGCGCTCGGCTTTCTGCCATGCCCTTTCATGTGCAGGATCGGCGGCGCGCCAGTGGTTGCAGGCGGCCACATCGTCGGGGCCGGCCTGGCCCGAATGCAGTCGCACCAGCCACTGTGCGGCGGCACGGATGACGGTGGCGTCGGAGGAGGTCGTTGCCATGGCCGAAGACTTCAATCCATGAGCGTCAGGCACAGCTCGAATCCTTGCCCCATATAGCGCTTGACCGTGCGTTCGCTGATGCCTGTCTGCTTGGCGATCTCGGCATAGCCCAGGCCCTGCAGTTGTGAAAGCAGAAACACTTGCCTGGCCTTGGGCGCGAGGCTGCTGAGCATGTCGTCGAGTCGCTGCAAGGTCTGGAGCATGGACAGCGTATCTTCCGGCGATGGCGCGAGGTCCTGCGGCAAGATCGCCAGCGTGTCCAGCCAGGCCTGCTCCAGCGTGCGCCGTCGCCAGTGGTCATTCAGCAGACCACGTGCCACCGTGGCGAGATACGCGCGCGGCTCGCGCAACTCGGGCAGTACATCGGCTTTGAGCACCACGCGCAAAAAGGTGTCGTGCGCCATGTCCGCCGCGCCGTCCCGGCATTGGAGCTTGCGGCGCAGCAGCGCGACAAGCCAGCCGTGGTGCTCCTGGTAGAGAAGACCCACAGGGTGGTCGGGCAGACCGATGGCGACGTGAGGGGAGGCGGGCATGGGGTGGCTTGGATTTGCCAAATGAGAATTAATCGTATTTTACTGTGCATGCATCGCTTCATGCGATGAGCAACCATCGGCAGGCAGACAAAGGACGACTGCAATGCTTGCCGTCGGTGATCAGATCAAGGGTGGCGATCAGGCCTCCACGCCCGGAGAAAACGAAAGCAGAGTGACTTGCCGCAGAAGCTCAGTCGCCTGGCGCATTCCGACGCGCTTTGCACTGTTGTCTGGGGTGAAGCATCCCGGCACACAGCCTCGCATAGGAGAACTGGCAGTCACAGGGGGGGGGCCCAGATGTCCTTGAGCTTCAGCGGTGCTTTCTGTCCAGCGAGCTTTCTCTTGTTTCAAGGGCAGCGGACGGGACTCGGGCTGGACTTGAGGCAGCAGTCTCCAGGGGGCCTGCGGGCCTAGAGCGGGGGGGGGGGAAGTCACTGATCTTTCGTTTTACGCAGTCGCCAGGTCATTGTTTTGCATGGGCACTTGTCCAAAATGCGGCTGCTGCTCAAATTCGGGGGGACGTCGGATGCATGCGAGCAAAGGTCTGGAGTTTCCAGTGGTGGCAGTCGCCGGGATTGGCCAAATGCCCCGTGACGGCGAAGATCCGGCAGACGAGGCCAAGTTGTTCTATGTGGCCGCAACCCGGGCGACACAGAAGCTGGTGCTAACCGTCGCAGGGACGGGAGCCTTTGCGAAGGCGCTGATTGCAGCGCCGCAATAGACGATGGATGGTGCACTGATTGGCGGCTTGCCGCTCGGTCGTCTCAAAGCAGGCTGTTGGTTTTCTGAAGCCGTTCAAGGTTTCAATCCTCCGACGGGAAGAGTCACCAGAAGAACGGCCGGATTGGCTACGACCAGGCCCACGCCTGCAGCCATGTAAATCGGCGAAAGCAGCCGCATGGCGTCGGCGCTGCCTTGGGAATCCATCACTTCGACTTGATAGCGCTTGCTCAGTGCCATCGCGCTGGCGGGCGTCGTATCCTGGCGTGGTACATAGCGGTTGCCCACCATGAAGGCGGTGTAGTAGATGAGGCCGTCTTGCGTTTCACCATAGCCCAGCTTCCTGGCCTGGGCCTTATCCTGCGCAGTCGCTTCCGGCGCCAATTGGAGCCTGACGTAACCGGCGGTCTTGCCCCCCGCACCGACATTGAAAGGCCTGATCATCTCGGCGGTCAGGTGGCGACGGAAGCCGGCACTCAACGACGACGCCATGATCGAATCGGTTTCAAAAATGTAGTGATATTGGTCGCCGAGCACCACGAACATGCTCGAATCCGATGACATGCCCAGCGTTGAGAACGTCTCGGTGTAATGTCGGGTGCGCGCGCACGCCGAAAGAATTATGACGAGCACCCCAATAGTCAGTGCGCGAAGCAGCGTTGGTATGGTCATCGTTTGTAGCATCGGCATTTTCGCCAACACGGAAAGCAGACGTTCGTTGAACTGGATTGTATCGACCGTGGAATTTCCAGCGGTGCCGCTGAGTTGGGCGTTCCGCAGCAGCAGCAACACCCGACCCAGGGTTTCCCCTGCTGACGTGGAAAATGCTTGGAATATAGTTATGAAATATATCTATTTCCAGCCAGGTGAATGGCCTGGCCTTAGTGCCTGACAGCCATTCCCGCGACCACGAAAGCCATGCCATGAACCACCAAGATCTGGTCGCCATCGACTTCCATACCCATGCCGAAGTCAGCTGCCGCAACCCGTTCGACAACTACGGCGAGGAGTTCGATCGCGCGGCCGACAAGTACTTCGGCAGTTCGGCGCGGCCGACGATTGCCGAGACTGTGGCGTATTACCGCGAGCGCAAGCTGGGGCTGGTGATGTTCACCGTGGATGCCGAGTCGCAGATGGGGCGTCGGCGCATTCCCAACGAGGAGATCGCCGAAGCCGCGCGCGCCAACAGCGACATGATGGTGGCGTTCGCCAGTGTCGATCCGCACAAGGGCAAGATGGGCGCGCGCGAAGCCGAGCGGCTGATCAAGGAGGAGGGTGTCAAGGGCTTCAAGTTCCATCCCACCGTGCAGGGCTACGATCCCTACGACCGCATGGCCTGGCCGATCTATGAAGTGATCAATGCGCACAAGCTGCCCGCGATCTTTCACACGGGCCACAGCGGCATTGGCAGCGGCATGCGCTGCGGCGGCGGGCTGCGGCTGTCGTACAGCAACCCGATGCTGCTCGACAACGTGGCCGTCGATTTTGGTGACATGCAGATCGTCATGGCCCACCCCAGCTTTCCGTGGCAGGACGAGGCGCTGTCGGTGGCGATGCACAAGCCCAATGTCTGGATCGATCTGTCGGGCTGGAGCCCCAAGTACTTTCCCAAGCAGCTGGTGCAGTACGCGAACACGCTGCTCAAGGACCGCGTGCTGTTCGGCAGCGACTTTCCGCTGATCACGCCCGAGCGCTGGATGAAAGACTTCGAAGTCGCTGGTTTCAAGCCTGAAGTCATGCCCGGCATCTTGAAGGGCAATGCCGTGCGCCTGCTGGGTTTCGACAAGGCCTGACGCGCAGCGGGGCGCTGCCCCGGGGGCCTGCCTTGCGCAGGCGTTACCATCGCGCTCATGTCTGAGACGCCTGCGCTTCGCGAACCCCCTCCGCCCGCGGCCCATGGGCTGCCGCTCGACGCCGACAGCATCCTGGCGCTCGCGGCGCGCTCGATGTTCCATCTGTTCTCGAGCATGAGCCAGGGCATGTTCCTGGCCGATCGTTCGGGGCGCGTGGTCTGGGTCAACGAAGGCTATCGGCGCTTTCTGCCGGCGCTGGGTGTGGCCTCGGTCGACGACTTCCTCGGGCATATGGTCGAGGAGGTGATTCCCAACACGCAGATGCGCCGCGTGCTCGAGACCGGCCAGCCGGTGCTGATCGATCTGCTCACAAACCAGGCCGGCACGTTCGTCGTCAGCCGGCTGCCGCTGCATGACGACGCAGGCCTGGTGATAGGCGCGATCGGCATCGTGCTGTTCGATCACCCCGAGACCACGCTGCAGCCGCTGATCAGCAAGTTCGCGCGCCTGCAGCGCGACCTCGACGATGCACGCCGCGAACTCGCCGCGCAGCGCGGCCGCGCGCTGGCCCAGGCCGGCGCCGGGCTGCGCCAGGCCAAGCATACGTTCGCGAGCTTTGTCGGCGCGAGTCCTGCCGCCACCGAAGTCAAACGCCAGGCGCGGCGTGCCGCGCAGTCTTCGAGCCCGGTGCTGCTGCTGGGCGAGACCGGCACGGGCAAGGAGCTGCTGGCGCATGCGATTCATGCCGCCTCGCCGCGCGCCGCGGGCCCGTTCGTGGGGCTCAATATCGCGGCCATTCCCGATACGCTGCTGGAAGCCGAATTCTTTGGCGTCGCGCCCGGCGCCTACACCGGCGCCGACCGGCGCGGGCGCGACGGCAAGTTCAAGCTGGCCGATGGCGGCACGCTGTTTCTCGACGAGATCGGCGACATGCCCGCGAGCCTGCAGGCCAAGCTGCTGCGTGCCTTGCAGGAAGGCGAGATCGAGCCTCTGGGCTCGAACCAGCTGCTGCCGCTGAATGTGCGCGTGGTCGCGGCCACGTCGCGTGATCTGCCGGCGATGGTGCGCGCGGGCCAGTTTCGCGAAGACCTGTTCTATCGTCTGCATGTGCTGCCGATTCGCGTGCCGCCGCTGCGCGAGCGCCGCGCCGACATTCCCGCGCTGGTCGAAGTGCTCAGCGACGACATGGGTCTGCGCAACGACATGCCTCCGCCCGAGTGGCATGCCGATGCGCTGGCGCTGCTCGCGGCGCAGGAGTGGCGCGGCAATATCCGCGAACTGCGCAATGTGCTGGAGCAGGCCGCGATGCGCGGCGACAGCGGCGTGGTCGATGCGCGTTTGCTGGGTGAAGTGCTGCGCGCCGCGGGCGTGGAGCCCAAGCCGGCGCTGACCGATTTCGCCGCGGGTCTGCCAGGCACCGACGCATCGCCAGACGACAGCCAGCGCCTGCTGCGGCCCCTGCATGTGCAGGTGGCTGAACTCGAACAGCAGGCGATTGCCGCATCGCTCGCGGCCAATGGCGGCAACAAGCTCGCGACCGCGCGCCAGTTGCAGATTTCGCGTGCCACCTTGTACGCGCGCATCGATCAGACGGCCTGAAAGCGGCTGCTGCACTTTGGTGCAAACCCTGTGTCGAAAACAGACATCTGTCTGAATTTCAGTCGGTTGTTGTTGTCTGGAAAACAGGCATATCGCAGTTTGCCAAGGATGATGCTTATCGCGTGCTGAACGAAATCAAGGGCTTGCGCGTGTGGTGCCCAACGAGTGCAGCCTGGCACAAAGCCTGCTCTGTCTTGTCCACTATTCAAAAGGAGACAAGCACCATGCAACGCCGTACCCTGGTTCATTCCGCCGTTCTCTGTGCGCTGGCTTTGACAGGCGCGCAAGCCGCCCTGGCGCAGTCGGGCGAGATCCGCATTGCCCATGTCTACAGCAAGACCGGCCCGCTCGAAGCCTATGGCAAGCAGACCCAGGCGGGCCTGATGATGGGCCTGGAGTACGCGACCGGCGGCAGCATGACCGTGGCCGGCAAGAAGCTGGTGGTGATAGAGAAGGACGACCAGGGCAAGCCCGATCTGGGCAAGAGCCAGCTGGCGACGGCGTATTCGGACGACAAGGCCGACATCGCGGTCGGCCCCAGCGCTTCGGGCGTGGCGCTGGCGATGCTGCCCGTGGCCGAGGAGTACAAGAAGATCCTGCTGGTCGAGCCCGCGGTGGCCGACTCGATCACGGGCGACAAGTGGAACAAGTACATCTTTCGCACCGGCCGCAATTCGAGCCAGGACGCGATCAGCAATGCCGTGGCGATCGATCGCGCGGGCGTGACGATTGCCACGCTGGCCCAGGACAACGCGTTCGGCCGCGACGGCGTCAAGGCGTTCAAGGACGCGGTGAAGAAGGGCAAGCTGGTGCACGAGGAATACCTGCCGGCCGCGACCACCGACTTCACGGCCGGCGCGCAGCGGCTGATCGACAAGCTCAAGGACCAGCCGGGCAAGAAGATCATCTGGATCGTCTGGGCCGGCGCGGGCAATCCGTTCAAGATCGCCGATCTGGATCTCAAGCGCTATGGCATAGAGATCGCTTCGGGCGGCAATATCCTGCCCGCCATGGCCGCGTACAAGAACCTGCCGGGCATGGAAGGCGCGAGCTACTACTACTTCGGCATACCGAAGAACCCGGTCAATGACGCGCTGGTGTCCATGCACTACAAGCAGTTCAAGACGCCGCCGGACTTCTTCACGGCGGGCGGCTTCTCGGCGGCGATGGCGCTGGTGACCGCGCTCAAGAAGACCAATGGCGACACCAAGTCGAACACGCTGATCAAGGCCATGGAAGGCATGTCGTTCGACACGCCCAAGGGCACGATGACCTTCCGCAAGGAAGACCACCAGGCCATGCAGAGCATGTACCACTTCCGCGTGAAGAACGACCCGGCATTTGCCTGGGGCGTGCCGGAGCTGGTGCGGGAGATCAAGCCTGAGGAAATGCAGATTCCGATTCGGAATGGGCGTTGATTAGGCTGATGGCGTTTTAGGGGCTCGCCCTGAAACGCCCTTCGACAAGCTCAGGGCGAACGGCAGTTGTGATTTAGAAGCACTGCCCTGAAACGCGCTCTATCCGGACCCACCGCCGCCAACGCCTGCCCGCAGGCGTTGCGGCCCGCCACATCCTTTTTATGCTTGAAACCCAGAACCTGACGATTCGTTTTGGCGGCCATGTGGCCGTCAACGATGTGAGCTGCCGCTTTGCGCCGGGCACGCTCACGGCCATCGTCGGCCCCAATGGCGCGGGCAAGACGACGTTCTTCAATCTGATCTCGGGCCAGCTCAAGGCCACGGCCGGGCGCGTGCTGCTCGGTGACCGGGAGCTGACGGGGCTTGCGCCTTCGGCGCGCACGCATGCGGGGCTGGGCCGGGCGTTCCAGCTCACCAATCTGTTTCCGAATCTGAGCGTGCTGGAAAACGTGCGGCTCGCGGTGCAGGCGCGGCTGCCGGGCAAGCATAGGCGCGGGCTCAATCTGTGGAGCATCTGGAGCGACCACGGCCAGCTCACGGCGCGTGCCCAGGAAGTGCTGGAGCAGGTGGCGCTGTGGCCGCGGCGCGCCGAGCCCGTGGCCAGCCTGCCGCATGGCGATCAGCGCAAGCTCGAAGTCGCGCTGCTGATGGCGCTGGAGCCCGAGGTCTACATGTTCGACGAACCCACGGCCGGCATGGGCCATGACGAGGCGCCGGTGATTCTCGATCTGATACGCGACCTGAAAGCCGACCGCAGCAAGATCATTCTGCTGGTCGAACACAAGATGGACGTGGTGCGCGAACTCGCCGACCGCATCATCGTGCTGACGAACGGCACGCTGGTGGCCGACGGCCTGCCGGCCGAAGTCATGGCTTCGCCCGTGGTGCAGCAGGCTTACCTGGGCATAGCGCCGCAAGAGGAGGCCGCATGAATTCCACCGCTTCCATGCTGTCCCTGCGCGGCGTGCACACGCATATCGGCGCGTACCACATCCTGCACGGCGTCGATCTCGAAGTGCCGCGCGGCGAACTCACCATGCTGCTGGGGCGCAACGGCGCGGGCAAGACCACGACGCTGCGCACCATCATGGGCCTGTGGCAGGCGTCGCAGGGCAGCGTGCAGCTCGACGGCCAGGACATCACGCGCCTGGCCACGCCCGCCATCGCCCAGCGCAGCGTGGCCTATGTGCCCGAAAACATGGGGATTTTTGCCGACTTGAGTGTCAAGGAAAACCTGCTGCTGGCCGCGCGCCAGGCGAGCCACGCGGCGCAGATGGACGAGGCGCGGCTGCAGTGGATCTTCGGCCTGTTTCCGGCCGTGGAGAAGTTCTGGAACCACCCCGCGGGCAAGCTGTCGGGTGGGCAAAAGCAGATGGTGGCCGTGGCGCGCGCCATCGTCGAGCCGCGCGATCTGCTGATCATCGACGAGCCCAGCAAGGGCCTGGCGCCGGCCATCATCCAGAACATGATCGCGGCGTTCGAGCAGCTCAAGGCCGCGGGCGTGACGATCCTGCTGGTCGAGCAGAACCTGGCCTTCGCCACGCGCCTGGGCGACAGCGTGGCCGTGATGGACAACGGCCGCGTGGTGCACGCGGGCCGCATGGCCGATCTCGCGGCCGATACCGCCTTGCAGCAATCGCTGCTGGGTCTGGCGCTGTGACGCGCGGCAAGGAGCACACATGAATCTCAAGGAACTGGACTGGAAACCGCTGGCGCTGGTGCCGGCATTGGCGCTGGTTACGCTGCCGCTCGTGGGCTCGCCCAGCACCTGGCTCACGCTCACCGTGGCCGGGCTGGCGATGGGCATGATCATCTTCATCATCGCTTCGGGCCTGACGCTGGTGTTCGGCCTGATGGACGTGCTGAACTTCGGCCATGGCGTGTTCATCGCGCTGGGCGCCTTCGTCGCGGCCAGCGTGCTCGGCGCGATGGGCGATTACACGGGCTCGGCCGACCTATGGCGCAACCTGCTGGCCGTGCTGCCTGCCATGCTGATCGCGATGCTCGTCGCCGCGGCCGTGGGACTGGCCTTCGAGCGCTTCATCGTGCGGCCCGTGTATGGCCAGCACCTCAAGCAGATCCTGATCACCATGGGCGGAATGATCATCGGCGAGGAGCTGATCAAGGTCATCTGGGGCCCGCAGCAGATTCCGCTGCCGCTGCCCGAAGGCATGCGCGGCGCCTGGCTGCTGGGCGATGCGGCCGTGGAGAAATACCGCGTGGTCGCGGTGCTGGTAGGCCTGGCGGTGTTCGCCGCGCTGGCCTACACGCTGGCGCGCACCAAGGTCGGCCTGCTGATTCGCGCGGGCGTGCAGGACCGCGAAATGGTGGAAGCCCTGGGCTACCGCATTCGGCGGCTGTTCGTGGGCGTGTTCGTCGTCGGCTCGGCGCTTGCGGGCCTGGGCGGCGTGATGTGGGGGCTGTACCAGCAGAACGTGATTCCGCAGATGGGCGCGCAGGTGAATGTGCTGATCTTCATCGTGATCATCATCGGCGGCCTGGGCTCCACGGGCGGGGCGCTGATAGGCGCGCTGCTGGTCGGGCTGATGGCCAACTACACCGGCTTTCTGGTGCCCAAGGTGGCGCTGTTCTCGAACATCGCGCTGATGGTCGCCATCCTGCTGTGGCGGCCCCAGGGCGTGTACCCGGTCGCCAACCGTTGAACCAGGAGTCACAAGCATGTTGAACCGATTGCTTTCCGGCGATATGCCGCGCAGCCGACCGCTGGCGGTGATTCTGCTCGCCATTCTGGTGGGCCTGGCGGTGGCGCCATTTCTGTTTCCCGGCGTCAAGGCGCTGAACGTCGCCGCCAAGGTGCTGATCTTCGTGGTGCTGGTCGCGAGCTTCGATCTGCTGCTGGGCTATACCGGCATCGTGAGCTTTGCCCACACCATGTTCTTTGGCATAGGCGCGTACGGCGTGGCGATCGCCGCGGGCCGGCTGGGCCCGACGTGGAGCGCGCTGGCGCTGGGCATAGGCTGCGCGCTGCTGCTCAGCCTGCTGCTGTCGCTGGCCGTGGGGCTGTTCTCGCTGCGCGTGCGCGCTATCTTCTTCGCGATGATCACGCTGGCCGTGGCCGCGGCGTTCCAGACGCTGGCTTCGCAATTGTCGGAGTGGACCGGCGGCGAAGACGGGCTCACGTTCAAGCTGCCCGAGTGGCTGTCACCGAGCTTCGAGCCGTTCGACAGCGAGTTCCTGGGCCGCATGATCGACGGCAAGCTCATCACTTACTACCTGCTGTTCGTCGTCGCGCTGGTGTTGATCCTGGCGCTGCTGCGCATCGTCAATTCGCCGTTCGGGCGCGTGCTGCAGGCGATTCGCGAGAACGAGTTTCGCGCCGAGGCGCTGGGCTACCGCGTCGTGGTCTACCGCACCTTGTCGAGCGTGCTGTCGGCGCTGTTCGCCTGCCTTGCGGGCGCGATGCTCGCGCTCTGGCTGCGCTACAACGGGCCCGAGACGTCGCTGTCGTTCGAGATCATGATGGACTGTCTGCTGATCGTGGTCATAGGCGGCATGGGCACGATCTACGGCAGCGCGATAGGCGCGGTGCTGTTTCTGATCGCGCAGAGCTATCTGCAAGACCTGCTGCGCATGGGCAGCGAAGCCGCAGCAGGCCTGCCCTGGCTGGCTGCGCTATTGAGCCCCGACCGCTGGCTGCTGTGGCTGGGCGTGCTGTTCGTGCTGTCGGTCTATTACTTTCCCACGGGCATCGTCGGGCGCCTGCGCGCCGCGGCGCTGCGCAGGAGCGCGCCATGAACAATGCAGCAACCCGGCTCGAATGCGCGATTCCCTCGGCCGACGAGCAGGCCGGCTGGGCCGTTCAACTGGGCCGCGTGCCCGCACCGGCTTCGCGCTATGCGCAATGCGCGGGGTATGAGATCCATTACATGGATTGGGTGCCCGCGGGTGGCGCGTCGGCCCTGCCCACGGTGATCGCCTGGCATGGTCTGGCGCGCACCGGGCGCGATATGGATCCCTTGGCCCGCTATCTGGCCGCGCAGGGCTACCGCGTGATCTGCCCCGACACGCTGGGCCGCGGCCTGAGCGAATGGAGCCGCGCGCCGGGCTATGAATACCAGCTGCGCTTTTATGCGCGGCTTGCGTGCGAACTGGCCGATGCGCTTGGCCTGGAGCAGATCCATTGGGTGGGCACGTCGATGGGCGGTGCCATCGGCACGGTGTGCGCGTCGGGCTTGTTCGAGCCCACGCTGGCGCAGCGCATATGCAGCCTGGTGCTCAACGACAACGCGCCCGAACTCGCCGCGCCCGCGCTCGAACGCATCAAGGGCTATGCGGGCCAGCCGCCGGTGTTTGCCACCATGGCCGAACTCGAAGCGTTTTTCCGCAGCGCCTATGCGCCCTATGGCTGGCTGCCCGAAGCGCAGTGGCGTGCGCTGACGGAGAGCAGCATGCGCCGCCTGCCCGACGGCCGCGTTACGCCGCACTACGACCCGCGCATGATCGAGCAGTTCACGGGCCACGAAAACGACTATCTGATCTGGCCGCATTACGACGCCATTCAGGTGCCCGTGCTGCTGCTGCGCGGCGAAGCGTCTGACCTGGTGCTGGCGTCGACGGCACAGCAGATGCTGGCGCGCGGGCCGGGCGCGCGCGGGCTGTTGCAATGGCTCGAAGTGTCGGGCTGCGGCCATGCGCCGGCGCTCAATGTGCTCAAGCAGTGGCAGGCGGTGAAGGGGGTTTTGCGGGCGGGGGAGAGCGCGCTTCGATCCTTCGACGGGCTCAGGACTGAACGGCCTCTGGGCGCGCAGGGGGCGTAAAAAAGCCCCGCAAGCGGGGCTGTTGGCCTACCTAATCCGGCATCGAACAATGCCCGCCCTGCGAAGCCTGCCCCGAGCCCGCGGCGATGAGGGGCGCTTCGTAGCGCAGATCGACGGGCGCGGAGTGGGTGTAGTCCCAGGCCAGGAAAGCGACCAGCACGGCCCAGAAGGCGATGCGCAAAGTGGTTTGTTGCGTCATGGTGTGCAGCCCTTTCAGAAGCCGAAGCGCCGGCGTATGCGCAGGCCGAAGACGGTGCCGACGAAGGCCAGCGGCACCCAGATCCAGCCATGGATGCTGCCCGTGCTGATGCCCGACAGCATCGCGCCCACATTGCAGCCGAATGCCAGGCGCGAGCTATAGCCCAGCACCAGGCCGGCGACCAGCGCCACGATCCATTGTGTTCCCGTCAGCGCCTTGGACGAGGGCGGCTTGTTCGCCGCGATCCACAGCGCGCCGGCCAGGATGCCGATGTTGGTGATGCTGGTGACGTCGAGCAGCACGGTTTCCTGCAGGCGCGCGGCATTGCCGGGCTGGCTCCAGAACCAGTTCTGCGCCAGGTCCACCGCGCCCGTGGCGTTGGCCACTTTCGCGGCCCACAGGCCGAAGCCATAGACCACGCCCCAGGGCTGGCCGGCAATGACCAAGTTGGCCGTGGCCAGAATGGCCAGCAGCACCGCGCCCACGACCCATTTGCGCTGCCACAGTGGCTGCGTGGCGCGCTGCAGCTTGGCATTGGCTTGGCCCACATACCAGCGCACGCCGACGGCCACCAGCGCCAGTGCGAGCAGTGTGGCGCCCAGCGCCGCGGGCCAGCCCCAGCTGCTCACCAGGCCCACGGGCTGCACGCGGCCCAGATCCAGCCACCAGCCCAGGTGCAGCGAGCCGACAAAGCTGCCGATGGCGAACATCGGCAGGATGGCTGCGTTCATGGGAATGCCCATGCCGGCCTTGTAGAGCGTGCCGCTGCCGCAGCCGTCGGCGATCTGCATGCACAGGCCGAAGACAAAGGCGCCGATCAGCAGACTGATGCTGGGCGGGCCCAGCGCGGCCGTGAGTTCGGGGAAGCTGCCGAGCAGCGGCATCGCCAGGGCTGCGGCCAGGGCCAGCAGCAGCAACTGGCCGAAGACGCCGCTTGCATCCTTTTCTTCGATCAGCAAGCGCCAGCCCGTGGTGAAGCCAAAGCGCTGGCCCGCGAGCACCGCACCCAGGCCAATGCCGACCGCAAACAGCGCGGCCTGGCGCACGGACACGGTCCACAGCAGCCAGCCAAAGAAAACGGCCATCAAGGCCGCAAGGGGTAGACGTTTCATGGATTACTTGAATTTGCGCTGCCACCATTGGCGTGCGTCATAGGCCAGCGACTCGGCGCGGCTGGGCTGGTTTTCGAGTTCAGGCGTGCCGGGCTGCTGGGTCCAGTCGACCATGGAGCCCGCATACAGCTTGACGTTGGGCAGGCCCGCGACTTCGCTCAGGCCGAACCAGTCGGTCGCGGCCCAGTGGCCGGTGTTGCAGAACGCGACCATGTCTTCGCCTTGCTTGCGCTGCACCTTGGCGGCGATCTGCTTGGCGGCGGCGGTGTCGACAAAGGTCGACGTGCCCGGAACAAACCACTGGTTGAAATCGAGCTGCTGCGCGCCGGGCAGCGTGCCCGACAGCTTGGCCGCGGGCGCGCGCGTCTTGCCCTGGTAGAACGCGTCGGGGCGCGAATCGACCAGCGCCGCATTGCTCAAGTCGAGATTCTTGCGAATGTCTTCGCGCGTCGCGATCAGGCTGCTGTCGAGCTGGGGCTGCCAGCCGCTGGCCGCGACTTGCACGGCCGCGTTGTCCTGCGGCAGCTTGGCGTCGGCCCAGGCCTTCATGCCGCCGTTGACGATGGACAGCTCCTTGAGCCCCAGCGTCTTGAGCGTCCAGTAGACGCGCGCCGTGGCGCCGAAATCGGTGGCATCGGCGCCGCTGGACACGACCACCGCATGGGTGGCGGGCGTGAGGCCCAGCGACTGCACGAGTTGCGTGAGCTTGGAGACATCGGGCAGTTCGCCGGGATTGCTCGCCGGGCCGCGCCACTTGCCGTAGGGCGCGTTCACCGCGCCGGGAATATGCTGCTTGGCATAGGCTTGCGGATCGCGGATGTCGATCACGCGCAGCGTGGGCGCCGATGCGGGAATCGCGTGCAGCTGCGCCGGCGTCAGCAGCGGTTGGGCCGCGAAAGCCCATTGGGCCGCGGTCAGCGCCGCGGCAAAGGCAAGCATTTTCTTCATGGTCACTCCGAGGGATTCGATCCCGAATCCCTCATTGTCGGTTTTTGCGCACCGAAGACCAACGATGTTTGCGCTCTTAGTTCATGCGCAAAGGTAATAAGGGGGCGCTTGCCGCCTCAGGCCTTGGTGCGCGCCGCGGCCACGGCCGCCAGCACCATGCCCGAAAACACCAGGCACAGACCGGCCGCAAACAGCGCCGACATCTGATTGCCCAGCAGCAGCATGGACGCCATGATGCCGATCAGCGGCACGCCCAGCGTGAAGTTGGACATGGCGAAGGTGCTGATGCGCCGGCCGTGTTCGGCGGCGATCACGAAGCAGGCCGAGGTCGCGACCGGCCCGATGAACAGCAGCAGCTCCAGCAGACGCTGGTCGAACACGATGGTAGCGGGCGAGCCTTCGAGTGCCAGCGCGAAGCCCGCGAGCGGCACGCTGGCCAGCAGCATCTGCCACGGAGCGAGCGACAGCGGCGACGCCGTCCAGCGATGGCGCTTGATATGCATGATCACCACCGACCAGCAGATCGCGCCGATGATCAGAAAGGCCGAGCCCATGATCGCGCCCGGTGCCGACCAGTCCATCTCCCAGGGCGAGCAGATCAGGCCTATGCCGGCCAAACCCACTGCCAGCGCGAACAGCTGCCAGCGGGTGGGCGCGTTGCGGTACATCATCCAGCCCGCGACGACACCCCACAGCGGCGTGGTGTAGGCCAGGACCACCGCGCGGCTGGTATCCACATGCGTCATGGCGATCATTCCCAGGCCGGTGAACACCATCATCTGCAGCAGGCCCATGCTGGCGACAATGGGCCAGTCCTTGCGCGGCGGAAACGCGAGCCGGCCGCGGATGGCGAGAAATGCAAACAGGCATAGCGCGGCGCTGCCGAAGCGCATCGCGGCCAGCCAAAGCGGCGGTACGGAGTTCAATGCGATCTTTGTGGCCGGCCAGCTCAGTCCCCACAGCACGACCATGACCGCCAGCCACAGCAGGGTGCGCCCTTGCGCCGAATGCGCGCTGTCGGAGCGGGGAATGTTCAATGAGACGGGAGACGTGCGCATGATTTTCGGGTAACTACCTATTTGCAGGTAGTTTTACCCAGTCATGCGGAAATTACTTTGTCTGCTTCACCATGAATTTGTCTGGTTTGAGAAGAAAATACCGGATCTTGTTTGAATGCGGGAGAAAAATACCTTGAGCGACATTTCCCTCGACGAAGCGAGCCTGCGTATCCTGGACGAATTGCAGAAAAACGCGGAGCTGAGCAATGCCGAACTGGCCGAGCGCGTGGGCCTGTCCGCGTCACCCTGCTGGCGCCGGGTCACCGATTTGAAGCAAAGCGGCGTGCTGCGCGCTTCGGTCTCGCTGGTCGATCCGCTCAAGCTGGGTCTGGCCGTGAACGTGTTCGTGCATGTCTCGCTGAAACAGCAGGACAAGGAGTCGCTCGAAGTCTTCACGCGCGCCATTGCCCAGCGGCCCGAAGTCATGGAGTGCTATCTGATGAGCGGCGAGGCCGACTTCATGCTGCGCGTCGTGATCGAAGACCTGATCAAGTACCAGGCCCTGCTGCTCGAATGCCTCACGCAGATACCGAGCGTCGCGAGCATCCGCTCCAGCTTCGCGTTGAGCCAGGTGAAGTACACGACGGCGCTGCCCACGGGCCATCTGCGCCGGCGCTGAAGATTACATTCCTAGCTTTTCGCGCCCATGGCCTTGGCGCGCTCCGCAGTCTGGCGCAGCGCCGCCTCGGCGGGCCGGCCCACGGGCCAGCCCGCGAGATGCTGCTGCGCGATCTGGCTCAGCGCCGTGATCCAGGGCGCGCTGTCGTTGACGCAGGGAATATAGGCAAACGCCTTGCCGCCCGCATGCAGAAACGCTTCGCGCGCTTCCTGGCTGATCTCTTCCAGCGTTTCCAGGCAGTCGCTGGTGAAGCCCGGGCAGACCACGTCGACGCTTTGCACGCCGCGCTGCGCCATGGCGATCAGCGTGGGCTCGGTATAGGGCTCCAGCCACTTGGCCTTGCCGAAGCGCGATTGGAAAGTGACGGTGTACTGCGATGGCGTCAGTCCCAGGCGCTCGGCCAGCAGGCGGCCGGTCTTCTGGCTTTCGCAGTGGTAGGGATCGCCCAGGTACAGCGTGCGCTCGGGCACGCCGTGAAAGCTCATCACCAGATGCGCGCTGCGCCCGGCGTTGCGCCAATGTGCTTCGACGCGCTGGGCCAGCGCATCGATATAGCCAGCATCGTCGTGGTAGCGGTTGACGAAGCGCAGCTCGGGAACATGGCGCTGCGTGCGCGCCCAGTCGTACACCGCGTCGAACACGCTGGCCGTGGTCGTGCCCGAGTATTGCGGGTACAGCGGCAGGATCAGAATGCGCGTCGCGCCTTCGGCCTTGAGTGCGTCGAGTTCGCTCGCGATCGACGGATTGCCGTAGCGCATCGCGTGGCGCACCAGCACGTTGTGGCCGGCTTCGCCCAGCCAGCCGCGCAGCAGCAGCGCCTGGCGCGCAGTCCAGTGTGCGAGCGGCGAGCCGTCCTGGGGATGCCACACGGTCGCGTACTTCGCGGCCGATTTCGCCGGGCGCGTGCGCAGGATGATGCCGTGCAGGATGGGCCACCAGGCGAGTTTGGGGATCTCCACGACGCGGTCGTCGCTGAGAAACTGCGCAAGGTAGCGGCGCACGGCCGAAGGCGTGGGCGCATCGGGCGTGCCGAGATTGCACAGCAGCACGGCGGTGCGCGCGGCGCTGCCGTGGGGGGTAGGGGGTTCTGGCGCAAAGCGTGAAGGCATGGGGCGATTGTGCCAAGGCGCGGGCCGGCGCGCCGCCACAGGCCCGCGATGGCTGCGGTATTCTCGGGCTACCTATGCACGCTCCTCTCGACTCCAACGCTTTCTCCGGCATCCGCGCCCGCGGTATCCGTGCCATCACCCTCGATCTCGACGACACGCTGTGGCCCATCTGGCCGACGATAGAGCGTGCCGAGCGCGTGCTGCTGCAGTGGCTGCAGACCCATGCGCCGGCGACCGCGCAGTCGCTGCAGACCCAGACCGCGGTGCGCGCGGTGCGCACCGAAATCGTCGGCCTGCGGCCCGATCTCGCGCATGACCTCAACGGCCTGCGGCGCGAGTCGATTCGCCTGGCGCTGACGCGCGCCAGCGACGATCCCAGCCTGGCCGAGACCGCGTTCGACGTGTTCTTCGCCGAGCGCCAGCGCGTCGAGCTGTACGAAGACGCGCTGCCCGCGCTCGAGTTTCTTGCCGCGCGCTGGCCGCTGGTGGCGCTGAGTAATGGCACGGCCGATGTGAATGTCGTCGGGCTCGGACGTTTCTTTCATGCAAGCATCAGCGCCCACCGCGTGGGCGTGGCCAAGCCCGACCCGCGGATCTTCGCGCTCGCGGCCCAGGCCGCTGGCGTTCCTGCCGAGAACGTGCTGCATGTGGGCGACGACGCGCTGCTCGACG
The DNA here is from genome assembly GCF_018413525.1 of Acidovorax sp. CCYZU-2555. GTDB lineage: Bacteria > Pseudomonadota > Gammaproteobacteria > Burkholderiales > Burkholderiaceae_C > Comamonas. The sequence goes on along the minus strand of NZ_JAHCDD010000021.1, from coordinate 24,244 downwards.
CGCGCGGCGCGATGGATGCGGGTATGCACGCAGTCTGGCTCAACCGCGCGGGCGTAGACTGGGCCCACGGTGGGGCCAGCCCTTCCGTGACGGTGGCCAGTCTCGCGCAGTTATGTCAGGGTCTGGCCGAAGGCTGATTCTTTCTGATGCTGTTAGCGAGCCGAGATCCATGCCCAGTACCCTGCGTTCCCGCCCGCGCGCTCCCGCTCCTCTCCCCCTGGTTCATTCCATAGGCCTGATGCAGCCGCTTTCCTGGCTTGTGCTGGCCTGGCGCGATATCTGCCGCGCGCCGCTGCTGGCTTTCGCGCATGGTCTGGTATTGACGCTGATCAGCGCAGCCATCCTGGCCGTGGGGCACAATCGCTTCTGGCTGATGGCCGGTGCGCTCTCGGGCTTTCTGGTGATAGGCCCGGTGGTGGCGACCAGCCTCTATGCGATCAGCCGTGCGCTGGAGCGCGGCGAGGCTACAGGGCTGGGCCTGGTGCGCGACACCTGGACGCGCTGGCAAAGCGGCCACGCGGGCGCGGATCGCCATGCGGGCTATTGGTGCCTGGTGCGCTTCGGTCTGCTGCTGTCGCTCGCGGCCACGGGCTGGGTGGTGATTTCGGCGTCGCTGATCACCGTGCTGTCGCCCGTGCGCGTGCAGACGCCCCTGGATTTTCTGCAGCATGTCGTGCTCGCTGGCGATGGGCAATTGTTTGTTTTCTGGATGGCGCTGGGCAGTTTTCTGGCCGCGCCTATTTTTGCGTCCAGCGTCGTGGCCATGCCGCTGTTGCTGGACCGCCGTGTGACCGTGCTGCAGGCCGTGCTCACGAGCTGGACTGTGGTGATCACCAACCCGGCGCCCATGGCGTTCTGGGCGGCGTTGATTGTGTTGTTTACCCTGTTGGGCCTGGGCTCGCTTCTCATCGGGCTGGTGGCCGTGGTGCCCATGCTCGGGCATGCGAGCTGGCATGCCTACCGTGATCTGGTCGACGCCTCGGCGTTTCCTTCTCGCGAGCAGCCGGAGCCGGGCAGGGCGTTGTAGGACTTGTCGTTGTGATTTTCGGGTATACAGAAGAGCAGCTTGCGCACTTCTTTCTCACCTACGGGGTGGGAGCGTTCATTCTTTTCATGGTGTTCATCATCCTGCAGCTCGCGCGCCAATCGAAGGCGGGCAAGTTCGGCACGTTCGTGATCTTTCTCGGTCTGGGCGTGGGTTTCATCGGCTTCCTGGCGAAGGTGGTGATCCAGTGGTGGATGGAAAAATAGGCGCTGCAGCCGCACTCGGGTACGCATGAATTTCCTCCAGAAGATCCTCGGCGCCTTTCAGAAGACGCCGGCCGGCCCGGCGCCCGAAAGCGCATTGAAAACCATAGCGCTGCTGATCGTCGATCGGGACGTGACTGCCGATGCCTCGCCCGAAACGCGCTTCGGTGGCCTGCCTTCGGCAGGCGCAGGTTTCGCCTGGCCGCGCTGCCGTTCGTGCGGCGAGCCCATGCAATTCCAGGGGCAGATTCGCCCGCCCGGTGCGCTGCATCTGCACCTGCTTTTCATGTGCACCAACCATCCCGGCGAGTGCTATCAGTTCGAGGCCGACGGCGGCGGCAATGCGGTGATCACCGTGCAGGCCGATCACCTGCAGCTCGCGACTGCGCCCGCCGAAGGCGAAACCGTGCGCGACACGCGCTATGGCGCGCGCCTGCAGACAGTGGTGGCGCAGGAGTATTCGGACGCGTTTTCCGCCTATGAGGGGCGCCGGCGCGAAGTGCTGGGGCAGATCGGCGGCGCAGCCGATTGGATTCAGAGCGACGACACCCCGGCTTGCACTGCCTGCGAGGCGCCCATGCAGTTCGTTGCCCAGCTGGAGTCGGGCCCCGACTATCAAACCGAGATGAACTTCGCCGGCGGTTGCGGCTATCTGTTCGAGTGCCATTGTTCCGGCATCTCCGGCAAGTTCCTGTGGCAGTGCTGAGCGCGGCGCCCGGCCGCCACGGGCCGGGTCAGGGCTGCTGAGAATGCGCGTTCCCGACAAGAAAACCGCGACCCTGATCGGTCTCGCGGCCATCGTCCTGTGGTCCTCGCTCGTGGGCCTGATTCGCAGCGTCAGCGAAGGCCTGGGCGCGACCGGCGGCGCGGCCATGATCTACACGGCGGCATCGCTGCTGCTGCTGTTCACCGTGGGCTTCACGCCGCTGCGCGCCATGCCGCGAAAGTATCTGTACTGGGGCAGCGCGCTGTTTGTTTCCTACGAGCTGTGCCTGGCGCTGTCCATAGGCTATGCAAACTCGGGGCAGCAGGCGATCGAGGTGGGCATGGTCAACTATCTGTGGCCCACGTTCACCATGCTCGCGGCGATCGCGTTCAACGGCCAGCGCGCGAACTGGCTGGTGCTGCCCGGGCTGCTGACATCGCTGGCCGGCATCTTCTGGGTGCTGGCGGGCGAGAAGGGCATGGACCTGTCGGGAATGCTGGCGAACGTCCAGGACAACCCCTTGAGCTACGGGCTGGCGCTCGCCGGCGCTTTCATCTGGGCCGCGTATTGCACGGTCACGGCGCGCATCGCCCAGGGAAAGAACGGCATCACGCTGTTCTTCATACTGACGGCGCTGGTGCTGTGGGTGAAGTATCTGGCGTTCGGCGATGCCGCAATGCACTGGACCGTGCCGACCGCCGTTTACCTGGCCTTGGCCGCCGCCGCCATGGGCTTTGGCTACGCGGCCTGGAATATCGGCATCCTGCATGGCAATGTCACCATTCTGGCCGGCGCGTCGTATTTCACGCCGGTCTTCTCCGCCGCGCTGGCGGCCCTGGTGCTGGGCGTGCCGTTGACGGCGTCGTTCTGGCTCGGCGCTTGCATGGTGTGCGGCGGCGCGATTCTTTGCTGGTTTGCGACGCGGGTGAGGGTCAGGGGTGGTGGCTGAGCCAAGGGGGCGAGTCTCGATGCAAAATCCGATGATTCACGAGTTCATTGGCGTCACTCCAGGCCTGCGGCTTCGCCGCGCCGCGACCGTGCGCGCGATGCCGATGCCAACTTGGCATCGACCTTGTGCCGCAAGTCCTTGAAGATCTTCTCCACCACGGTCTCCAGCGTCTGCACCGCGGGCTGGGTATCGCCTTTACGGCGCAGCACCGAAAGCACGCCGTACGGCTTTTGCGTGAGCCGCCGCCAGGCCAGGCCCTTGACGCCCAGCTGCACTGTGGACGCGGGCACCAGCGCAATGCCCAGGCCCGCGCTCACCAGGTCGAGCACGCCGCGCACGTTGCTGGCTTCGTAGCGTATGCGCGGGCTGAAGCCGGCCTGGCTGCACAGATGGATCGACTGGTCGAAGTAGGCCGGGCCGTGGCTGCGTGAGAAGCCGACAAACGCCTGGTCGCTGTAGTTGCGCAGATCGACCGCGCCTTCGGGCGCCGTGTCGACAGACGCCGGCATTGCCAGGCAGAACGGGTCGGACATCTGCAGGCTCGCGAGCACGCGCGGGTGCTTGGAGCCGCTGCGCGCGATGCCTACATCGATGCGTCCGTCGGCAATGGCGCTGATCTGCTCTTCGCTGATCATCTCGCGCAGTTCGAGTTCGAGCCCCGGATATTTGGCGCGCAGTTTGCGTATCAGTATGGGCAGCACGGTGTGGCTCGAAGATGGCACGAAGCCCATGCTCAGCGACACCGGCCGGTTCTCGCGCGACTGCCGCGCCACATTGCCTATGCGGCCCGCGCGCTCCAGCAGATAGCGCGCCTCGGGCAGCAGCGCCTGGCCCGCGAGCGTGAGGCGCACGCCCTTGGGGTGGCGAATGAAAAGGGCCACGCCCAGCTCTTCTTCGAAATGGCGGATCTGCAGCGACAGCGGCGGCTGGGCGATGAACAGTTTTTCGGCCGCGCGGCTGAGGCTGCCGCTTTCGGCGACGGCGACGAAGTAGCGCAGATGGCGAAGTTCCATGGGGCGTTGTCTCCTGGCTCTACTTTTGAAGTATGGATGTCATACACAATCGATTCTTGAAGTATCCGATGCCTTGACCAAGAATTCGGAAAAACAAACATAGGAGACAAAAATGAAACGAGTTGGCGTAGTTCTGTTGGCCTGCACCCTGGCAACCGCGGCCATGGCCGAAGCCTGGCCCGAGAAGCCGGTGCGCGTGGTGGTGCCCGCACCCGCGGGCAGTTCCCTGGACGTGATTGCCCGTACCTTGGGCCAGCGCCTGTCGGTGCGCTGGAAGCAGCCTGTCGTGGTGGAGAACAAGCCCGGGGCGGGCGGCATGATAGGCATGGATGCCGTGGCCAAGGCCAGGCCCGACGGCTATACGCTGGGCGTGGGCTTCAACGGCCCGATCGCGTTCGGTCCGTTCATGTACAAGAAGATGTCCTATGACCCGGCGCGCGATCTGCTGCCCGTGGTGCTGACCACGTCGCAGCCCAACGTGCTGGCCGTGCCCGCCAACCATCCCGCGAACAACGTCAGCGAATTCGTCACCTGGGCGCGCAAGCAGGGCGACAAGCTCAGCTATGCCTCGGTGGGCGCGGGCAGTTCCTCGCACCTGACCATGGAGCTGCTCAAGAGCACCGCGGGCATCGAGGCCGTGCATGTGCCCTACGCCGGTTCGCCGCCGGCCGTGAATGCACTGGTCTCTGGCGAAGTGCAGGCGCTGTTCACCGTCCAGCCCGCGCTGCTGCCGCTGGTGCAGGCCGGGCGCATCAAGCTGATCGGTGTCACCAGCGCGCAGCGCGCCGACGGCATGAAGAACCTGCCCACGGTCGCCGAGTCGGGCTATCCGGGCTTCGAGTCGCTGACCTGGAACGGCATCTTCGCGCCTGCAGGCACGCCGCCTGAAGTAGCTGCGCGAATCAATGCTGACTTCAACGTCGCACTGGCCGACCCGTCGGTGGTGGAGATGTTTGCGCGCCAGGGCCTGCATGCAGGTGGCGGCACATCGGCCGAATTCCGCACCCTGATCGAGCGCGAGACGCGCAAGTGGGGCGCGATCATCAAGAAGGTCGGAATCACGATTGACTGACCTTGCGCAATCCATTGACGCCACCGAGAACACCATGAAAGCGCTGAGAAAAATCCAGGCCGCGGCCGGCCTAGAACTGGTCGATGTGGCCCTGCCGACGATCACGTCAAACGATGACGTGCTGGTGCGCGTGCTCGCCACCGGCATCTGCGGCAGCGATCTGCATGTCGACGACTGGACGCCCAGCTATGCGTTCATCACCGCGAGCCTGCCCGTGACGCTGGGCCATGAGTTCGTGGGCGTGGTCGCTTCGGGTGTTGACGCAGGCCGGCGCGTGGTCGTGCGGCCCTCGGTCACCTGCGGCAGCTGCGCGGCCTGCGTCGCCGGCAATGCCGACGCCTGCGATCGGCGCACGGGCCTGGGCATGACGCGCGATGGAGCGTTCGCACCCTGGGTGCGCGTGCCGGCGCGCAATTGCGTTGCCGTGCCCGAAGGCCTGAGCGACGAGCTCGCCGCGCTGGCCGAGCCGGTGTCGATCTCTATGCAGGCCTTGCGTGTCGCCGGCGATGTGAGCGGCAAGCGCGTGCTGGTGATGGGGCCGGGCACCATAGGGCAGGGCATTGCGGTGCTCGCGCGCCAGGGCGGGGCGGCCCAGGTCGTGGTCAGCGGCTTCGACGATGGACCGCGCCTGGCGGTGCTGCGCCAAATGGGCTTTGACGCCGTGGTCGATGTCGCGGCCCAGTCGCTGGCAGCTGTCTGCGCGCCGCATATCGGCGAGGCGCCATTCGATGTGGTGTTCGAGGCCACGGGCGTGCCCGAGACCATCAACGAAGCCTTGCCGCTGCTGGCGCGCAATGGCATCGTGGTCGTGACCGGAATCCATTCACGTCCGCTGGCGCTGGACCTCACGACGCTGGTGCGCCGCCAGCACCAGCTGCGCGGCTCGTTTCGCCCCCCTGAGTCTGACTGGCCCAAGGCGCTGGCCTTGCTCGATGCGCTCGGCGATGTCATGCGGCCCATGGTCAGCCATGTGCTGCCGCTCGAAGACGCGGCTGCGGCGTTCGCGCTGGCGCATGGCAAGCAGGCCAGCAAGGTGCTGCTGCGCCCCGACCATGGCGGCGATCATGCGTGATGCCTTGGGTGCGGCCAGCGCCTGGCTGGCGCTGTGGAACGGCTTCGATCCCGCGCTCGACGCCGAGTACAACGACTGGCACGCGCGCGAGCATGTGCCCGAGCGCCTCACGGTGCCCGGCATGCTGCGCGCCAGCCGCTACCGCGCGGTCGACGATGCGGTCTATCCGTACTTCACTCTGTACGAGATGGCATCCATAGACGTGCTCGCATCGGCCGAATACCAGGCGCTGCTGCAGCAACCGACAGACTGGACGCGGCGCATGCGCACCTCGTTCGGCGAGCTGTTGCGCATTCCCTGCCAGGTGATCGAATCTGCCGCGGGCGTGCGCGGCACGGCGTTGATGAGCCTGCAGATACGCGGCGGCGACGCCGTCGCGCTGCAGGCCGGAATGCGCGAGCTGGCTGCCGCCGCGGGCGTGGTCGGCGTGCATTCGGGCCGTGAAGACACGGCCGTCGCGCCCTTGCCCTGGCATGGCGGCGCGCCGTTGGCGGTCGAGGCGCCAGCGACGCATCTGCTCATGGTCGAGGCGCAGTCGCTGGAGCATCTGCGCGCGCTCGCGGGCGCGCTGCCGGCCGAGATCGCGGCGCTGCAACCGGTGCTGCGACTGCACCGCCTGCTGACCTTGCACCACGCCCGGCGCTGAGCGCCGGGCGACCCATTTCCCGCTGACTTTCATGGCGCCGCCGCAGGCGCCCGGCTTTGCCGTGCGCGGCTGCGCGCCCACGCATTGATTTCCCCGTTCCCGCCGGGTTGGCGCGGGCCCTTTCTTGATAACTTACTAAAGAGACAACCATGCAAAAAATTCGTCAAGTCGGTGCTTTTTCCCTGCTGCTGGGCGCGGCCCTGGGCGCGCAGGCGCAGTCCGGGCCCACGTTGTTCGGCGTCGTCGATACCGGTGTGGTGAGCACGCGCATAGGCGCGACGCGCACCACCTCGATGGACAGCGGCATCATCCTGGGCTCGCGCGTGGGCTTTCGCGGCAATGAAGACCTGGGCGGCGGCACCCAGGCGCTGTACACGCTGGAGATGGGGCTCAACAACGACACGGGCGCGCTGGGCCAGGGCGGCCTGGGCTTCGGGCGCCAGGCGTTCGTCGGCTTCAGCAATCCCCGCTTCGGCCGGCTGACCATGGGCCGCCACTATTCGGTGCTGCACACCACGCTGTCGGCCTATACCGAAGGCGGGCTGATCTGGGGTCATGCGCTCAACTACTTTCGCGACGGCACGGTGCTGCGCCTGGACAACTCGCTGCGCTACGAGTCGCCCGACTTCGCGGGCCTGAGCTTCAAGCTGATGAAGGCGTTTGGCGAGCAGGCCGACTCGACTGGCAATGTCGTCAATCCCTCGTTCGACTACCGCAACGGCAAGCTGAAAATAGGCGCGAGTTTCATGCAGCGCCACAAGACGGCGGCCAACACCGAGCGCTACACCACCCTGGGCGGCAGCTACGATTTCGGGCCGGTCAGCACTTCGCTGGCCTACTACACGCTGCGCGACGACCTGCCCAACGCAACTTCGCTGGCGCGCAACGCCTATGAAATTTCCGCCGCCGTGCCGCTGGGCACCAACGTGCTGTGGCTGGCCTATGGCGAAGCCAAAGGCAAGGCGCGCGCCGACACCGGCGGCAGTTCGCTGAGCCTGCGCTACGACTACGTGCTGAGCAAGCGCACGCGGCTCTATACGGGCTACAGCATCATCCGCAACGACAGGAACGCGGGTTTCACCGTCAACAGCGCGAGCAATGCGGGCCCGGCCGTGGCCGCGGGCAATCGCGTGGCGCAGGCGATCGCGGGCGTGTCGCACAGCTTCTAAGCCGAGAGCGGGCCCGCGCTTTCCGCCGAATGGCACAGCGTGAAGATGCGCGCGAACGGCGCGGCTTCGGCGCCATGGGCCTGGAGCGCCGCGGGCGCGAGCACGCTGGCCAGGCTGGCTTCGAGCGCGCGCTGGTCGTAACCGCAGACCAGATAGATCCAGTCGGCGGCCTGGTCGCCGCCGCGGATTTTCTGCTCCGTGGTGGCCGCGATATCGGGCGTCTGGGTCTGCAGCAGATGCGCGCCCGTGGTGCCGGGGCGCAGCGCAAAGCCTTCGGCCTGAAGCCGCAGATAGTCGCGCAGCGCCTGCGCGCCGCCGCTGGCCGGCGAGCAGCGCACGGTCAGCAGATATCGGCCCATGGCGCTGCCCGCGCTTTCGAGCACATGGCATTGGCTGCGCACCATGTTCCTGTGCTCGGGCATGAGCCGCGACGACCAGGGTGTGGGCTGATTGAGGCGGCTCAGATAGCCTTCGGACACCAGCGTGGCGTAGCGCTCCAGTTCGTACAGGATGAAGAAGCCTTCGCCACCGTCGGCATCGGCCCAGCGCGAGCCGCGCCTGAACCCCGGTATGCCCATGCGTTCCAGAAAATGCTCGTGCGAATGCCAGTCTTCGAACTCCGCGCGCCAGTCTGCGGCCATGTCCCACCACATCGCGATCGCGGCCTTGCCAAGTAGAGCCATGATGGTCTTTCCGTTACGGGCGCGTCACTTCGCGGCGCGCAGGCGCGACAGCTCTGTGTTCACCTGCTGCATCACCGCATCGCCGACTTCCTTGCTGAACTTGTCGACCACGGGCTGCACTTTCTGGCGCAGGCGCGCGACTTCCGCGGCGCTGACTTCGTTGACCTGCATGGACTTTTTCAGTCCGTCGATGGCCTCGGCCTCCTTGATCTGCGAGATCCTGCGCTCCTCAATCTTGGCTTCGTTCGCGGCCTCGGTGATGATCCTGCGCTCGGTGGCCGACATGCTGTCCCAGGTCTTCTTGCTCATCAGCAGCGGCATGCCGGTGTAGATGTGCCGCGTCAGCGACAGATACTTCTGCACTTCGGCGAACTTCGCCGACTCGATCACGCCCACGGGGTTGTCCTGGCCGTCGATGGCCTTGGACTCGAGCGCGCCATAGACTTCGCCGAAGGTCATGGGCACGGGGTTGGCGCCCAGCGTGTTGAACATGTCGAGGTAGAGGGGCGCGGCGATCACGCGCACCTTGAGGCCTTGCAGGTCTTCGACCTTGGCGATGGGGCGCTTGCTGTTGGTCATGTTGCGAAAGCCCAGGTCCCAGATGCCCAGGCCCACCAGACCGAACTTCGACAGGCCGTCGAGCAGCTGCGTGCCCACCGGGCCGTCCGACAGCGCATAGGCTTCCTGCGCGTTGTTGAACAGGAAGGGGAAGTCGAACACCATGAACTGCTTGTCCATGCCCGCGAGCAGGCCGGTGGCCATCGACGTGAAGTCCAGCGTGCCGCCGCGCACCGCCGACAGGTTCTGCGGATCGCCGCCCAGCACTGCATTGGCATAGATCGAGATCTTGATCTTGCCGCCGCTCTTTTGCGCGACCAGGTCGGAGAACTTCTGCGCGCCCTGGCCCAGCGGGTGGTCCTTGGCCAGGCTGAACGCGAATTTGAGATTGCGCTCCTTCACGTCCTGCGCCATGGCCGCAGGCGCTTGCGCCAGCAGCAAGGCACCGGCGGCACCGACGATGGCACGGCGAATCAGGGAGGGGGTGGTCTTCATGTCTCTGCCTTTGCGTTGTAGTGATGAGAAAGGGGGGCGCAGTGAATTCGAAGCCATCATATCCATAAAGTTGAATGACGTTCAAATTTTCAACATCGTTCAAATTTTGAACGGTTATGATGGGCGCAACTTTTGTTGCCAAGGAGAAGTGAAATGAGCGGCGCGATGGAAAAATCGTTGGCCATCCTCGAGTACCTCGTGGGGTACCCGGATGGCGTGGCCTTGGTCAAGATTTCTACCGATCTCAATCAGCTGCGCAGCGGCTGTCACCGCACCCTGCATGAGCTGATCGGCTATGGCTATGTGCGCCAGATGCCGCAAAAAGGCGACTACGCGCTGACCACCAAGCTGTCGTCGATGGGGCTGAGCTTTCTGAGCAAGTCGGGCGTGATCGACATCGCCCAGCCCGTGATCCAGCGCCTGGCGCAGGCCACGGGCGAGCTGGCCCGGCTGGCCATCGTCGACGGCGAACGCCTGACGCTGGTCGCCAAGGCCCAGGGCGCGAAGTCGGGCCTGCTCTATGACCCCGACATGGGCATAGACCTGCAGCTGTCGTGCAGCGCCGCGGGCCATGCCTGGCTCATGACGCTGCCTGAAGACCAGGCGATCGCGCTGGTCAGCCGCCAGGGCCTGGGCAGTCCGAAGCAGTTCGGGCCGAATGCACCCACCTCGATCAAGGCGCTGATGAAGCTGCTCGACGGCCACCGCAAGCGCGGCTACTGTGTGATCCAGGACATGTATGCGGCCGGCATGAGCTCCATGGCCGCGCCTGTGCGCCGTTCGGGCGAGCCCACGACCGGCGTGGTCGTGGTCGCAGGGCCGTCGATGCGGCTCTCGCAGAACGCCATGGCCGAATTCGGCCCGGCGCTGATGGAGGCTGCGGCCGAATTGGCTGTGGCCGGCGACGCCTCGCCGCTGCTCAAGTCGGCCAATGTGGGCACCTGGGGCAATCAGATGGAAAGCCGCGCGTGATTGCGCAGTGAGTCTGCGTGCCTATCCGTGCAGGCCGAGCGTCCGCGCCGCCGCCATCCCGCTTCTGACCGCGCCTTCCAGCGTCGCGGGGTAGGGGCCGTCCACATAGTCGCCGCAGGCCAGCAGGCCGGGTGCGAGCGCCTGGCCCGGGCGCTGCAGTCCGGGCGTGCAGGCGAACGTGGCGCGCTTGTCGATGACCGTGGTCAGCGGCTGCATGCCGTGCCAGCCCAGTTCGCGCGCGGCCTGGGCCAGCACCTGGGCTTCGGTGTCGGCGCGCGCGGCCTCGCTGGCGCTGACCACGAAGGCCATGAGCCCTGCGGGTCCGCCCAGGTGGCCGCGGTCGAACACAAACTGCGCGGGCGCGCCGGCCCCGGGGCGCAGCGCCAGCAGCGGCAGCGCGGCGGGCAGGCGCTGTTCGGGCCGGGCGGTGCGCGCATAGACCGTGGCGATCGCGGTGTGCGCGAGCCCGGCGGCGCTGGCCGACCAGTCGCTGAGGCTGTGCGTCTGGCCCGCGAGGCGCGCGGCTTCGCTGTTGGGCGTGGCCAGCAGAACGGCATCGAAATGTTCGCCATCGACGCACCACGCCTTGCCGTCGGCCTGCAGCGCTTCGACGCGCGCGCCCAGGCGCAGGTCATGGCCGCGCGCCTGCAGCCAGGCCGCGGCAGTAGTGGGAAACAGCTGGCCCAGATCGCAGGTGGGCAGCAGGAAATGCGAGCCGCCGCGGCCGCTGAACAGCGCGTCGCGCAGCACGCGCAGGAACACCGCGCCGCTCGATTGCTTGGGCGGCGTGTTGAGCGCGGAAATGCACAGCGGCTCGATGAACTCGGCCATCAATTTGTCGGGCAGCGACGCGCACAGATCGGCGACGCTGGCATGCTCAGCGCAGCGAAAGCCGCGCAGCCGCCAGCGCGTGGCCCAGGCCAGCAGCGCCAGCCGGTCGCGCCAGCGCCAGCCGCGCGCGCCGAGAATGCCGGCCAGCGCATCGAAGGGCGGCGCCCAGTCGGGAAACGCCAGGCCCGTGCCGTCGGCGTAGCGCAGCGTCATCGGCAGGCGGCGCAGTGCTGCGTTCTCCGTCACGCCGACAGTGCGCATCAGCGCCAGGCAGTCGCTGTAGGCGCCGATCAGGATATGTTGGCCGTTGTCGAGCGTCAGCGGCCCTTCGGGCGTGGCCAGCGTGAGTGCGCGCGCGCGTCCGCCCCATTGGCGCGCGGACTCGAAGACCGTGACCTGGCGGCCCGCCTGGGCCAGCGTCACCGCCGCGGCCATGCCCGCCCAGCCGCCGCCGATGACGGCGACGCGCGCGCTCACATCCGCCCCAGGGCCTGCATCTTCCACGCGAGCCAGAGCTTGCGCAGCGGCGTGAGCTTGATGCGCTGGTGCAGCACCTTGAAGTCTTCGTGCTCGATCTCGCGCAGCAGCGTGCGGTAGATGCTGGCCATCATCAGGCCGGGCTTTTGCGTGCGCCGGTCGGCTTCGGGCAGCATCGCCAGCGCTTCGTCGTAAAGGCGGTGGGCGCGTTCGGCCTGAAAGCGCATCAGCGCCGTGAAGCGCTCCGAATACTGGCGCTTGAGAATTTCGTGGGCCTTGACGTCGAACTGCTGCAGCTCGCTCACCGGCAGGTAGATGCGCCCGCGCAGCGCGTCTTCACCCACGTCGCGAATGATGTTGGTCAGCTGCAGGGCCTGGCCCAGCTTGTGCGCGTAGGCGGTCGTTGCCTCGTCGGTCTGGCCGAAGATGCGCGCCGCGACTTCGCCGACCACGCCAGCCACCAGATGGCAGTAGCGCTGCAGGCCCACATAGTCGAGGTAGCGTGTCTGGTCCAGGTCCATCTGGCAGCCGTCGATCACGGCCAGCAGCTGTGCCTGCGTGATGCCGTATTCGGCGCTGCAGGGCATCAGCGCCTGCATCACGGGGTGCGAAGGCTCGCCCGCATAGGACTTGGCGACTTCGCCGCGCCACCAGGCGAGCTTGGTCGCGGCCACGCCGGGGTCGCTGACTTCGTCCACGACATCATCGATCTCCCGGCAGAACGCATAGAACGCGGTGATGGCCGCGCGCCGCTGCTGGGGCAGGAAAAGAAAGGCGTAATAAAAGCTGCTGCCCGAAGCGGCAGCTTTTTCTTGGACGTACTGGGCCGGATTCATATTGGCGCTGATTCTCCCATGATCCCGGATGGGTCTTTGGCGTGGAGGCCCTTCGATGGGGCTTTGGCGTGCGGGGCCGTCGACAGGCTCAAGACTCGTCGTGCTGTCCGTCAGCCGATGCCTGCGCCGCGGCGCGCAGCTTGTCCTTCTTGCTCGGGCGCTTGCCCTTGATTCCGCCATTGCCATCGGTCGCGCCCGCCACGGGAGCGGGGATTTCCTCGACGGGCTCGAAGCCTTCGACGATTTCACGCGGCAGCGCCAGGTGCTGGCGTTTTTCGATCAGCTGCCAATGGGCATCGCTGGCCGGCGTGACAAAGCTCACGGCCAGGCCGCTTTCGCCCGCGCGGCCCGTGCGGCCTATGCGGTGCACGTAGTCGACGGCCGAACGCGGCAGGTCGTAGTTCACCACGACCGGCAGCTGGGCGATGTCGATGCCGCGCGCCGCGAGGTCGGTGGTCACGACCACCTGCCAGCGCTCGGCCTTGAATTCCTCGAGCACCTGCTGGCGCGCGCCCTGGCTCAGCTCGCCATGGAAAGGCGTGGCGAAGACGCCGTTCTTGTAGAGCTTTTCGGCCACGATGTTGGCCGTGTGCTTGGTGGCGACGAACACCAGCACGCGCGTCCAGGCCGGGTCCTTGAGCATCTGGCGCAGCAGTTGCGTGCGCCGGCTGGTGTCGACGGCGATGGCGCGCTGCTCGATGATGGCCTGGCTTTCGCTGGCGTCGGTGGCGATGTCCACGCGCAGCGGATCGCGCAGCAGGCTTTGCGCCAGCGCCTGCACTTCTTGCGGGAACGTGGCGGAAAAGAACAGCGTCTGGCGCTGCTTGGGCAGAAGGGCCAGCGTGCGCTGCAGTTCGTCGGCAAAGCCCAGGTCGAGCAGGCGGTCGGCCTCATCGAGCACCAGCAGCTGCACCTGCGACAGGCGCAGCGCGCGCTGCTCGACCAGATCCAGCAGGCGGCCGGGCGTGGCCACGACGATGTCGGCACCGCCGCGCAGCGCCATCATCTGCGGGTTGATCGACACGCCGCCGAACACCACGGCGATCTTCGGCGGCTGGGACAGGTTCTGCCCCAGGCTGCGCAGCACTTCACCGACCTGGGCCGCGAGTTCGCGCGTGGGCACGACGACCAACGTGTGCACGCTGCGCGCGCCTCCGGTGGGCTGGGCCAGCGTCAGGTTCTGGTGCTGCAGCAGCGCGGGCAGCGCGAACGCCGCGGTCTTGCCCGAGCCGGTGCGCGCCGAAGCCCAGACATCGCGGCCTTGCACGATGGCGGGAATGGCCTGCGACTGGATGGGCGTGGGTTGGTCAAACCCCAGTTCACTGGCGGCGCGGGCGAGGGCCGGGGAAAGGCCGAGGGAAGAAAAAGGCATGTATTGGCAAAGAAAGTGGTGGGCGCAAGAGCCGGGCGCAAAGGCCGGACGCACGCAGGCGCAGGCCAGCGCCTGTAATAGGGGGATTGTGCGCCAGCCACGCCAAAACGCCCCGGCCCAGGGCCTTTGCGCGCGGGTGCTACATGCGCAGGCAGCGCCCCAGCATGCGCAGCCAGTCGGCCTTGCCCAGCTTGGGCCGGGTGTGCAGGCTCGCGCCTTGCAACGCATCGACCTTGTCGAGAATGCGCAGCCCGCCTTGCACCACCAGGCGCAGCTCCCAGCCCGCGCGCCCGGGCAGGCGGTGCACCAGCGGCAGGCCCTGGAGCATGCACTCACGCGCCCAGCGCGCGTTGTCGACAACCAGTTGGCGGTTGGCGGGCGTGCTGGCCAGCGCGGCGAGTTCGGCGCGGCCCACGCCATGGCGCACGCAATCGGCGTCGCTGAGGTAATGGCGGCCGCGCGGAATGTCCACGCTCAGGTCCTGCCAGAAGTTGATCAGCTGCAGCGCGCTGCAGATCGCATCGCTTTGCGCCAATGCCGTTTCATCGTGCACGCCGTAAAGGTGCAGCAGCAGCCGGCCCACGGGGTTGGCCGAGCGCCGGCAATAGTCGAGCAGTTCGGCGCGGTCGGCATAGGTGGCGCCGGCCGCGGTCTTGTGGATGTCCTGGGAAAAGGCGCTGAGCAGATCGGCGAGCAGCGGCACGGGCAGGCCGTGCTGGCGTATCGCGTGTTGCAGCGGCCCGAACACCGTGGCCCAGCGCGCGCCTGGCGCCTGGCCCGCGGCAATGGCCAGCAGTTCGTCGCGGTAGGCATCGAGTTCGGCCAGGCGTTCGGCCGGCGTCGCATCGCCTTCATCGGCGATGTCGTCGGCGGTGCGCGCAAAACCGTAGATGGCCGCGATGGGCTGGCGCAGGTGCGGCGGGCACAGCAGCGAGGCCACGGGGAAATTCTCGTAGTGCGTGACAGGGGCAGCGAGAGTCGGAGCGGGGGAGGATGGCTGGGCGGCAGGTTTCACGCCTTCATTGTCGCTTGACAAGTGCGCGCGGCTTTCGATAATTACTAACCGTTGAGTCATTAGTGACCATTCCCACAGAAAAGAGAAGGCAAGCAGACCTTCGTCGTTTTATCGTGTTGTGGGCCGTTGCCCCCTTTGGCGACGATTACCCGGTGGCGGCGCGCTGATGGCGCGGCGCCCGTTTTTTTGAGCACCGCATGCCGTCCTTGATCCTTTCCCGCCCCCATGGGGTGCTTTCCGCTGTGGTGCTTGCCTGTGCGCTTGCCGCCTGTTCCCGCCCCGAACCTGCGCCCGAGCCCGTGCGCGCGGTCAAGCTGCTTGAAGTCGGCGTCGGCGCGTTCGATGCGCAGATTGAATACGCGGGCGAAGTGCGCGCGCGCATCGAATCGCGGCTGGGCTTTCGCGTGCCGGGCAAGCTGGTGTCGCGCCAGGTCGAGCTGGGCCAGCAAGTGAAGGCCGGTCAGCTGTTGGCGCAACTCGATGCGCAGGACTACCGGCTTGCGGCCGACGCCGGGCGTGCTCAGGTGAGCGCGGCGACGACGCAGCGCGATCTGGCCGCGGCCGACGTGCAGCGCTATCGCACGCTCAAGGCGCAGAACTTCATCAGCGGCGCCGAGCTCGAGCGCCGCGAAGCCACGCTCAAGTCGGCCCAGGCCAGCCTGGACCAGGCGCGTGCGCAGGCCGCGGGCCAGTCGCTGCAGACCGATTACACGCGCCTCGTCGCCGATGTCGCGGGCGTGGTCACGGGCATAGATGCCGAGCCCGGCCAGGTGGTTTCCGCGGGCAGCCCCGTGGTGCGCATCGCCCAGGACGGCGAGCGCGACGTGGTGTTCTCCGTGCCCGAAGACAAGATCGCGCGCGTGCGCGCCGGCCAGGCGGTGGCGGTGCGCCTGTGGGCCAGCGACCAGCGCTACAGCGGCCGGGTGCGCGAAGTCGCGGCCAGCGCCGATGCCGTGACGCGCACCTATCTCGTCAAGGTGGCGCTGGAGCGCGTGGCCGGCCAGGCCTTGCCCGCGCTGGGCGCCACGGTGCATGCGCGGCCCGAAGGAATGGGTGCGACTGGCCAGCCCGTGATCAAGCTGCCGACCACGGCGCTGCACCAGGAAAACGGCGGCTCGGCCGTGTGGGTGTTCGACGCCGCGTCGAGCACCGTGCGTTCCCAGCCCGTGGTGGTGGCCACGGCCGATGGCAACGAGATCGTGATCGCGCAAGGCCTGACGCCGGGCATGCGCATTGTCGCGACCGGCGGCCATGTGCTCGCGCCGGGCCAGAAGGTGACGGTGTACCAGAGCCCCGTGGAAGCCGCGCGCGCCGCGTCGGCCGCCAAGGTGCCGCCCGCTGCCGCGGCTGCCGCCGCACAGCCCGTTCCCGCCACCCGCTGAGTCCGCCATGAATCCACAGCAGCCCAAACAAGGCTTCAATCTCTCGCGCTGGGCGCTCGAGCATGTGGCGCTCACGCGTTACCTGCTGGTGTCCATCGTGCTGCTGGGCTTTGCCGCCTATTTCCAGCTCGGCCAGGACGAAGATCCGCCGTTCACTTTCCGCGCCATGGTGGTGCGCACCTACTGGCCCGGCGCCACGGCCCAGCAGGTCGCCGAGCAGGTGACCGACAAGCTCGAGCGCACCTTGCAGGAGGTGCCCTATGCCGACAAGATCCGCAGCTATTCGAAGCCCGGCGAGTCGCAGATCATCTTCCAGCTGAAAGACAACTCCAAGCCTTCGGACGTCTCCAACCTCTGGTACACGGTGCGCAAGAAGATAGGCGACATCCGCTACACGCTGCCGCAAGGCGTGCAGGGGCCGTTCTTCAACGACGACTTCGGCGATGTCTACGGCGTGATCTATGCGCTGCAGGGCGAAGGTTTCACTTACGCGGAACTCAAGAACGTCGCCGACGACGTGCGCCAGCAGCTGCTGCGCGTGGCCGATGTCGCCAAGGTCGAGATGTTCGGCGTGCAGGACGAGAAGCTCTACATCGAGCTGTCGCAGCTGCGCCTGTCGCAGCTGGGCCTCGACATGAACCAGGTGCTGGCCCAGCTCGATCAGCAGAACGCGCTGCAGAGCGCAGGCGTGGTCCAGGCCGGGGCCGAGCAGGTGCAGGTGCGCGTCGCCGGCCAGTTCAATGCGGTCGAAGACCTGCGCGCCATGCCGATTCGCGGCGCTTCGGGCGCGCAGCTGCGCCTGGGCGACATCGCCGAAATCCGCCGTGGTTATGTCGACCCGCCGACGGTGAAGGTGCGCCATCAGGGCCAGGACTCGATCGCGCTGGGCGTGGCCATGACCAAGGGCGGAGACATCATCCGCCTGGGCAAGGCCTTGCATGCGGCCAGCGAGCGCATGGCCCATGAGCTGCCCGCGGGCATGCAGCTGGTCAATGTGCAGGACCAGCCGCGCGCCGTGTCGAGCTCGGTCAACGAATTCATTGCGGTGCTGATCGAGGCCGTGGCCGTGGTGCTGGCCGTGAGCTTCATCAGCCTGGGCCTGCACAAGCGCCCCGGCGAGCAGCGCTGGTGGCGGCGCTGGTACATCGATCCGCGCCCGGGCCTGGTCGTGGGCATCACCATTCCGCTGGTGCTGGCCGCGACCTTCCTGGCCATGTGGTACTGGGGCATTGGCTTGCACAAGATCTCGCTGGGCTCGCTGATCATCGCGTTGGGCCTGCTGGTCGACGACGCCATCATTGCCGTCGAAATGATGGTGCGCAAGATGGAGGAGGGCTACGACAAGCTGCGCGCGGCGACCTTCGCCTACGAGATCACGGCCATGCCCATGCTGACCGGCACGCTGATCACGGCTGCGGGCTTTCTGCCCATCGGCCTGGCCAAGTCGATGACCGGTGAGTACACCTTCGCGATCTTTGCGGTGACCGTGGTGGCGCTGGTGCTGAGCTGGCTGGCCTCGGTGTACTTCGTGCCTTACCTGGGCATGTTGCTGCTCAAGCGTCCGCCGCATGCGCCCGAGGCGCCTTCCGAAGAAGCGCTGGCCGAAGCGCCGCCCGAAACGCTGGCGGCCGTGGCCCTGGGCGCGACGCCGCCAGCGAGCCAGCATGAAGTCTTCGACAGCCCGTTCTACAACCGCTTCCGGCGCACCGTCGACTGGTGCGTGGAGCACCGCTGGATCACCATAGGCGCGACCGTGCTGGTGTTCGCGCTGGGCCTGTTCGGCATGACGCGCGTGCAGCAGCAGTTCTTCCCCGACTCGACCCGGCTCGAGATCATGGTCGACCTGTGGTTCCCCGAAGGCACCTCGTTCATTGCCAACGAGCAGACCACCAAGGACGTCGAAAAGCGCCTGCTCGCGCAGGACGGCGTGGAGACCGTGAGCACCTGGTTCGGCTCGGGCGTGCCGCGCTTCTATCTGCCGCTGGACCAGGTCTTTCCGCAGACCAACGTCTCGCAATTCATCGTCGTCGCCAAGACGCTGGCGGAGCGTGAACGGCTGCGCCTGCAACTGCCCGGCATGCTGGCGCAGGACTATCCGCAGGCGCGCGGCCGCGTGACGCTGCTGTCTTCGGGGCCGCCCGTGCCGTATCCCGTGCAGTTTCGCGTGAAGGGCCCCGACCCGACCACGCTGCGCGTGCGCGCCGATGAAGTCAAGCAGCTGCTGCGCGACAACGCCGACATGCGCGGCGTCAACGACAACTGGAACGAATCGGTCAAGGCCTTGCGCCTCGAAGTCGACCAGGACAAGGCGCGCGCGCTGGGCGTGAGCAGCCAGTCGATCGCCCAGGCGGCCAACGTGATGCTCACGGGCGCCACGGTCGGCCAGTACCGCGAAGGCGACAAGCTGATCGACATCGTGCTGCGTCCGCCGCTCGACGAGCGCGATGCGATCACCGACATCGGCAACGCCTACCTGCCCACGAGTTCGGGCAAGTCGATTCCGCTGACCCAGATCGCCAAGCCCGTCATGGCCTGGGAGCCCGGCGTGCTGTGGCGCGAAGGCCGCAGCTATGCGATCACCGTGCAGGGCGACGTGCGCGAGGGCCTGCAGGGCGCGACCGTGACCCAGGCGCTGCTGCCCGCGCTGCGCGAAGTCGAAAAGCGTTGGCACGCCGAAGGCGCGAACGCCTATCACATCGAAGTCGCGGGCGCGGTCGAGGAAAGCTCCAAAGGCTCGTCTTCCATCGCCGCCGGCGTGCCCGTCATGCTGTTCCTCACGTTCACGCTGCTGATGCTGCAGCTGCACAGCTTCAGCCGCGCGCTGCTGGTGTTCCTCACCGGACCCATGGGCATTGCCGGCGTGGCGGCGGCGCTGCTGCTGCTCAACCGGCCGTTCGGCTTTGTCGCGCTGCTGGGCGTGATCGCGCTGATGGGCATGATCCAGCGCAACTCGGTGATCCTGATCGACCAGATCGAAGTCGACCGCGCGCGCGGCATGCCGGCCTGGGACGCCATCATCGAAGCCACCGTGGGCCGCCTGCGGCCCATCGTGCTCACCGCCGCGGCCGCCGTGCTGGCCATGATTCCGCTGTCGCGCAGCGTGTTCTGGGGCCCCATGGCCGTGGCCATCATGGGCGGCCTGGTGGTTGCGACGGTGCTGACGCTGCTGGCGCTGCCGGCCATGTACGCTGCGTTCTTCCGCGTGCGCCGGCCCGAGCCAGCGGCCTAAAAACTTGCAAGGGATTGGAAAAAACGCAGAATCCAGCAGGTAAAATAGACGGTTGACCTAGGGTCTGGCGCTGCGCCAACCCACAAACCGCGCGGGTGGCGAAATTGGTAGACGCACCAGGTTTAGGTCCTGACGGTGGCAACACTGTGCGGGTTCGAGTCCCGCCCCGCGCACCAGAACAGAAACGATGCCCACGCTTGCCGCGTCGCGCATTTTCAGAAAAGGCCGCTTCCTTCAGGGATGCGGCCTTTTTTTTAATCGGGATCGACCACCAGCGCGGGATCGACCGCGCGGATTCTTTGCTCGACGTAATAGCCGCCATATTCGGTATAGCGCAGAAACACCCGCGCGCAGGACTTGCAGGCCCAGACATCGCAGCGGTTGTAGGGGTGGTAGCTGGCGGCAATCGGTGCATCGGCCGACCAGTAATTGGTGCGCGCCGGGTGAAATTCGTCCAGTGTGGGCTCGGGCGTGCCGCCGTCGGCGTCGGTTTGGCGCAGCGTGCCCACGGGGGCGAGGCTGGCTTCGTCGAAAGTCGAGGGCAGGGCTTCCCAGCCTGGGCGGCGCAATGCGTGGCACGCGTCGCATTCTGCTTCGGAGCCGGCGCGCGCGGCTTCTCGCAGGGTGTGTGGGGTCCAGTGCGAAATACCTTGTGTGTTCATGCACCTACCTTAGCGCACGGAAGCAGGGGTTGGCACCGAGATCGCGGCGGGCATGTGCGCGGTCGGCGTTTTTTTGTTTCGGGCGCAGGCCTTTGAACGCAGCCCTTCGCGCTTGCCGCAGACGGGGCTCGGAGAGCGTTCAGCAGGTCTTGCATGGCCGGGTGTTCGGCTGTTGCAGCGTGTCATTCCATCGCGCGCTTTTGTCGCTTACCATCGCTTCTACGAGTCTTATTTCGAGACACCATCGGGAGTATTTATGTCCAAAGAACAGCGCAACGAGAAGATGTCCAAGAAACCCAAGAAGGACACTTCGGCTCCTAAAACCGGCAGTCCTTCCGATCGCCCTATGCCGCCCGTCACTTCGGTGATCCCACGCGGCAAGGAAAAGAACAAGTAAGCAGCGGGCCGCCCCGGCATGCCCTTGCGGGCGTTGCCTCGGCCTGGTCCCGACGCTGCTGGCCACCGCTGCCAGCCGCGTGCATTGCGACGCTGCGCGCGCAATGCTGTCTTTTCGCGCTGTGCGCCCGCCATCTATGCCGCGTCACCTCCATGACGCCGGGCATGGCCTTGTTGCCGGTCCCTCCATTTTGTCGAGACGCCATTGGGCTGCCGGCCTGGTTGCTGGCGCTGTCTGAAAAGCTCAACACCTTTGGCAGACCGCATTACCTGCGTACTCCTGGTTATTTGATTTGTATTTCTGCTTCCTATACTGGTATTTAGTGAGTTCTCGGTATTTTCCCTGCCAGAATTTTGCGGGCATCAACTTTGATTTAATCTGCCATTTGCTGGAGCGCTTGTCTGGCAAGAAAGTAGGTGCTTGACGACATAATAAAAATGAAGCGGTTTATAGAATTTAACCGTGCAGATCGTTCTTTGCACTCAACTTTCAAGGAGATGAAAATGGCTGTCAATAACCCTCATGGACATAATCAATATACCGACAAGAAGAAGACGGAGAGTGCGGATGCCAACAGCAAGCGCACCACGCCGGGCAGCACGAGCGGAACGCGCGGCGGCACCAGCGAACAGCATGCCGAAGCTGGACGCCAGAGTCACAAGAACGACGACAAGTCTTCTTCGCAGTCCGGTCGCCAGAGCTAGAGCGGCGGCGGGAGCAAGACCTCGAATTCAACCGGATCATTCGTGAAGGTTGAATTTTCTTTTTGACGGTGAAATGAACTTTTGGAGATATTCAAATGGTTTCACGTAGCTATGAGGAAAGTGATTATCGGCGAGGGCCGCCGAATGTGCGCAGTGAATCCAGTCACTCGGGTCGTGGCGGTCGCGATGACGGCGATTATTCCTACCCGCCGCCAATTTACGGCCGTGAAAATGCCGGCCAGGATGAGCGTTATCCCCAGCGCAGTGATTATGGTTATCGCGATGCAGATCCTGCGTCCAGGGGTGGTGGCAACGAGTACTACCGCGGCTATGAGGGCCGCGGCGGCTATGGCGGTGGCGAGCAGGGCTATGACCCCGGGCGCCATGCCGGCCCTGGGCCGCTGCGGCG
The DNA here is from genome assembly GCF_018413525.1 of Acidovorax sp. CCYZU-2555. GTDB lineage: Bacteria > Pseudomonadota > Gammaproteobacteria > Burkholderiales > Burkholderiaceae_C > Comamonas. Next base: position 2,347 of record NZ_JAHCDD010000021.1, on the reverse strand, counting down.
TGGCCCTGAGCCCTATGACGATCCGCAGGCCTACCGTCAGCGCAGTTCTGCTGGTGGATATGGCACGCGCGGTGATTCCGGTCCTGACGACCCCGGTCGCTACGCCGCGCAAGACCGCGGCGGGCGCGAGAAGTCACGCCAATTCGATGCTGATTACCACCAATGGCGCGACGAGCAGCTGAGCGCGCTGGATGACGACTACCGCGCCTGGCGCGGCGAGCGCTACCAGAAGTTCGCGGACGAATTCAGTCAGTGGAGGTCGGGGCGTTCTCGTCCCGAGGAGGAGAGCCGAGGCAAGGGCGGAGACAAGGAGAATTCCGGCAAGAGCAAGTGAGCAACAGGGGATTGTTCAAATGCCTGGGCAATGGTGGTTGCCTGGGCATTTTTTGTCACGGCAAAAGTGCGGTGACCGAGCGCAAACGAAAAAAGGACTTGGCAAAGCCAAGTCCTTTTTTGGAATAAATGGTCGGCGAGAAAGGATTCGAACCTTCGACCCCTTGCACCCCATGCAAGTGCGCTACCAGGCTGCGCTACACGCCGACGAAGATGCTATTGTATGTCAAACATACCGGGGCTTTTGGCAAATCGGCGCTTTTTTCCAAAACAGGCTTGGAGCGGCGCCGGGCGGCAGGGTTAAAGCCGCGGACTCTGGCGCCGTACAAGGGGGGAGGGCGCTGCGCGAAATCGCGCCGCAGCCTGCGCCGCGCGCCGCGCTTCTCACCGCGCGCAGGGTTTCCCTTGGTGGCCTGTCGTCTGGGAGGTTTATCGGCTCGCTATAATTGCAGATTCGATTTTTAGTGCGCGAAGCGCTTTCATCCTTGTGGACTGAACGCCCGCTGCCTAAGCTATTGATTTTCTTGGTGTGCGGAAGTCTCCGCGCACCATCCATGTGAGACTTTGCGGAACACGGTGCAGGCTGCACTGCAGCCGGCACGGTCCACATATCCCTGATTAGGAAGAACCATGGCCGTTACTGTTGAAACCCTCGAAAAGCTCGAGCGCAAGATCACGCTGAGCTTGCCTTTGTCCGCAATCCAGTCCGAAGTCGATGCGCGTCTGAAGCGCGTTGCCCGCACGGTCAAGATGGACGGCTTCCGTCCCGGCAAGGTTCCCATGAACGTCGTGGCACAGCGCTATGGCTACTCGCTGCAGTACGAAGTGCTGAACGACAAGGTCGGCGAAGCTTTCGCCCAGGCCGTGAGCGAAGCCAAGCTGCGCGTGGCCGGCCAGCCCCGTATCACTGAAAAAGAAGGCGCACCCGAAGGCGAAGCGCAATTCGACGCCGTGTTCGAAGTGCTGCCCGAAGTCAAGATCGAAGATCTGACCACCGCCGAAGTCGACAAGCTGTCGGCTGAAGTCGACGACGCCGCCATCGACAAGACCATCGACATCCTGCGCAAGCAGCGTCGTACGTTCGCCCAGCGCGCACAAGACGAAGCGGCTGCCGACGGCGACCGCGTGACCGTGGACTTCGAAGGCAAGATCGACGGCGAAACTTTCGCCGGCGGCAAGGCTGAAGACTTCCAGTTCCTGGTCGGCGAAGGCCAGATGCTCAAGGAATTCGAAGACGCAGTGCGCGGCATGAAGACCGGCGAAAGCAAGACTTTCCCCCTGGCCTTCCCCGAGGACTACCACGGCAAGGACGTCGCCGGCAAGACCGCTGACTTCCTCGTGACCCTCAAGAAGGTCGAAGCCGCGAACCTGCCCGAAGTCAACGAAGCCCTGGCCAAGTCCCTGGGCATCGCCGACGGCACCGTCGACGGTCTGCGCGCCGACATCAAGAAGAACCTCGAGCGCGAAGTCAAGTTCCGCCTGCAGGCTCGCAACAAACAAGCCGTGATGGATGCACTGGTCGCCAAGGCAGAACTCGATCTGCCCAACGCCAGCGTGCAAGCTGAAGTCGCTCGTCTGCTCGAAGGCGCACGCGCCGAACTCAAGCAGCGCGGCATCAAGGACGCCGACAAGGCCGAAATCCCTGAAGACGTGTTCCGTCCCCAAGCCGAGCGCCGCGTGCGCCTGGGCCTGGTGGTCGCCGAACTGGTGCGCGCCAACGAACTGCACGCCACGCCGGAGCAACTCAAGGCCCACGTCGAAGAGCTGTCCGCCAGCTACGAGAAGCCCGAAGAAGTCGTGCGCTGGTACTTTGGCGATCGCCAACGTCTGGCCGAAGTCGAAGCCGTTGTCGTTGAAAACAACGTGACCGAGTTCGTTCTGGGCAAGGCCAAGATCAGCGACAAGTCGGTGTCGTTCGACGAACTGATGGGTCAAGCGTAAGCCAGGTGCCCTGTTTCCCATGAAAGCTTCGAGCTTCTTGGGAAAACCCCGGGAAAGCTCTGCATGAATCGAG
>NZ_JAHCDD010000020.1 GCF_018413525.1 Acidovorax sp. CCYZU-2555 | reverse complement strand
GCGATAGCCCTAGCTATCGCGAGGATTTGCAACGACGCAGACCGCCTGAGGCCGCAGATGCACACGGCGTGATGATTTGTGCAGAGCTTTCCTGGCTTGGGGCTTGTGCTTTCGTGCACAGGCCCCATTTCTTTTCTGGGTACAGTACCCCCATTGAATGGAGAAAACATGAGCGCACTGGATACACAAGGCCTTGGCATGGTCCCGATGGTCATCGAACAATCGGGTCGTGGCGAACGGTCTTACGACATTTATTCGCGCCTGCTCAAGGAGCGCGTGATCTTTTTGGTCGGCCCGGTCAATGACCAGACGGCCAACCTGGTTGTCGCCCAGTTGCTGTTTCTGGAGAGCGAAAACCCTGAAAAGGACATTTCGTTCTACATCAACTCTCCTGGCGGCTCGGTGAGCGCCGGCATGGCGATCTTCGATACCATGAACTTCATCAAGCCCGAAGTGTCGACGCTGTGCACCGGCATGGCGGCCAGCATGGGTGCATTCCTGCTGTCGGCAGGGGCAAAGGGCAAGCGTTATGCTTTGCCCAACTCCAAGGTCATGATCCACCAGCCACTGGGCGGCATGCAGGGCCAGGCGACGGAAATCGAGATTCACGCGCGTGAAATCCTCAAGACCCGTGAGCAGCTCAACCGCGTGTTGGCGGAGCAGACCGGCCAGCCGCTGGAAAAGATCCAGCGCGATACCGAACGCGACTACTTCCTGTCGGCGGACGAAGCCAAGGACTACGGCCTGATTGATCAAGTGATCAGCAAGCGCGCCTGAGCCTACTTCCCTCCGGCGGCGGCGTTTCCCCTGGAGGGAGGCGCCGTTTTTTATTTCGGTATCATCCTTTTCCACACTTTTGTAACAAGGCACCGCCCCCATGGCCGAGAAAAAAGGCACTTCCAGCGAAAAAAACCTCTACTGCACTTTCTGCGGCAAAAGCCAGCATGAAGTGAAGAAGCTGATCGCCGGTCCGTCGGTCTTTATCTGCGACGAGTGTATTGATCTGTGCAACGAAATCATCCGGGACGAAAAGCCCGCGGATGAGGCACGCGACGCGCGCGGCGATCTGCCCACGCCCGCCGAGATCAAGGCGAATTTGGACAGCTATGTGATCGGCCAGGAGGTCGCCAAGCGCACGTTGTCGGTGGCGGTCTACAACCACTACAAGCGCCTGCGTCACAAAGAGAAGGCTGGCAAGGACGATGTCGAACTGTCCAAGAGCAACATCCTGCTGATCGGCCCCACGGGTTCGGGCAAGACGCTGCTCGCGCAGACGCTGGCCCGCATGCTCGACGTTCCGTTCGTGATGGCCGATGCGACCACGCTGACCGAAGCCGGCTATGTGGGCGAAGACGTCGAGAACATCGTCCAGAAGCTGCTGCAAAGCTGCAACTACGAAGTCGAGCGCGCGCAGCGCGGCATTGTCTACATCGACGAAATCGACAAGATTTCGCGCAAGTCCGACAACCCCAGCATCACGCGCGATGTCTCCGGTGAAGGCGTGCAGCAGGCGCTGCTCAAGCTCATCGAAGGCACGATGGCCAGCATTCCGCCCCAAGGCGGTCGCAAGCATCCGAACCAGGATTTCCTGCAGGTCGACACGACCAACATCCTGTTCATCTGCGGCGGCGCGTTCGCGGGCCTCGAAAAAGTGATCGAGAACCGCACCGAAGCGTCGGGCATAGGTTTCGGCGCAGTCGTCAAGAGCAAGAAGCAGCGCTCGGTTTCGGACATGTTCCAGGAAATCGAGCCCGAAGATCTGATCAAGTTCGGCATCATCCCCGAGCTGGTGGGCCGTATGCCCGTGGTCACGGCGCTGGCTGAACTCAGCGAAGATGCGCTGGTGCAGATCCTGACCGAGCCCAAGAACGCGCTGGTCAAGCAGTACAGCAAGTTGCTCGCAATGGAAGGCGTGGAGCTCGAGATTCGTCCCGCTGCCCTGCGCGCCATTGCCCGCAAGGCGCTGGCACGCAAGACCGGTGCGCGCGGACTGCGCTCGCTGCTCGAGCTGTCGCTGATCGACACGATGTTTGAATTGCCCAATACCGACAACGTGGAAAAAGTGGTGCTCGATGAGTCCACCATTGAAGATGGCAAGCCGCCGCTGCTCGTTTACCGCGAAGCCGCCAAGAAAGCCTGATCTTTGCCATGGCGTTGGCGCAATCCGGCCTGGTGCCGGGTTGCGCCGGCCCCGCGTTCCATGTCATTTAAATATGCATGGCCATCGGGTTGAAATACGCCGCAAGCGGACCAATGTTCCGCAAAGTTACCAAGGAATTCCATGTCAGGATCCAAGCTCTTGCCTTCCTCCTCTCTCGATTTGCCGCTGCTGCCGTTGCGCGATGTGGTGGTGTTCCCGCACATGGTCATCCCCTTGTTCGTGGGCCGTGCCAAAAGCATCAAGGCACTGGAACTGGCGATGGAGGGCGATCGCCGCATCATGCTGGTAGCGCAGAAGACCGCCTCCAAGGACGAGCCCGCCGTGTCGGACATGTTCGAGGTAGGTTGTGTCTGCACTATCCTGCAGATGCTCAAGCTGCCCGACGGCACCGTCAAGGTGCTGGTCGAAGGCCAGCAGCGTGCGCGTGTCGAAGCCATCGTCGACCATGAAACCCATTTCCTGTCGACGGTTCTGCCGGTCGAAGTCGATGAAGCGGCCCACAAGCCCAGCGAAATCGAGGCCTTGCGCCGTGCGGTGACGCAGCAGTTCGACCAGTACGTCAAGCTCAACAAGAAGATCCCGGCAGAAATCCTGACCTCGATTTCGAGCATCGACGACGCCGGTCGCCTGGCCGACACCATCGCCGCGCATCTGCCGCTCAAGCTCGAAGCCAAGCAGGCCGTGCTCGATCTGGCCGACATCAAGGCCCGACTCGAAAACCTGTTCGAGCAACTCGACCGCGAAGTCGACATCCTGAACGTCGACAAGAAGATCCGCGGCCGCGTCAAGCGCCAGATGGAAAAGAGCCAGCGCGACTTCTATCTGAACGAGCAGGTCAAGGCCATCCAGAAGGAACTTGGCGAAGGCGAAGAGGGCGCTGACCTCGAGGAAATCGAAAAGCGCATCCGCCTGGCCAAGATGCCCGCGGACGCGCGCAAGAAGGCCGAAGCCGAGCTCAAGAAGCTCAAGCTGATGTCGCCAATGTCGGCCGAAGCCACCGTGGTGCGCAACTACATCGACGTGCTCACGGGCCTGCCCTGGAGCAAGAAGACCAAGATCAAGCACGACCTGGTGAACGCCGAGCAGGTGCTCAACGAGGACCACTACGGTCTGGACAAGGTCAAGGACCGGATCATGGAATACCTTGCCGTGCAGCAGCGCGTCGACAAGGTCAAGGCGCCCATCCTGTGCCTGGTCGGCCCACCGGGCGTGGGCAAGACCTCGCTGGGTCAGTCGATCGCCAAGGCCACGGGCCGCAAGTACGTGCGCATGGCGCTGGGCGGCATGCGCGACGAAGCCGAGATCCGCGGCCACCGCCGCACCTATATCGGCGCCATGCCGGGCAAGGTGTTGCAGAGCCTGGAGAAGGTCGGCACGCGCAATCCGCTGTTCCTGCTCGACGAAATCGACAAGCTGGGCATGGACTTCCGCGGCGACCCATCGAGCGCGCTGCTCGAGGTGCTGGACCCCGAGCAGAACCATGCTTTCGGCGATCACTATGTGGAACTCGACTTCGACCTGAGCGACGTGATGTTCGTCGCCACCTCGAACTCGATGAACATTCCGCCGGCGCTGCTGGACCGCATGGAAGTCATTCGCCTGTCGGGTTACACCGAAGACGAAAAGGTCAACATCGCGATGCGCTACCTGCTGCCCAAGCAGCTGACCAACAACGGTCTGAAGGAAGGCGAGCTCGAAGTGCAGGAGTCCGCGATTCGCGATGTGGTGCGTTACTACACCCGCGAAGCCGGCGTGCGTTCGCTCGAGCGCGAGCTGTCGAAGATTTGCCGCAAGGTGGTCAAGGCCGTGCAGCTGTCGAAGCTCACCGCTCCCGTGGTGGTCTCCGAATCCAATCTGTCCGACTTCCTGGGCGTGCAAAAGCACACCTATGGCCGCGCCGAACAGCAAAATCAGGTCGGCCAGGTGGTCGGACTCGCGTGGACCGAAGTGGGCGGCGATCTGCTGACCATCGAAGCCGCGACGATGCCGGGCAAGGGCGTCATCACGCGCACGGGTTCGCTCGGCGATGTGATGAAGGAATCGGTCGAAGCCGCGCGCACCGTGATCCGCAGCCGCGCGCGTCTGCTGGGCATCAAGGACGAAGCGTTCGAGAAGCGCGACATCCACGTGCATGTGCCCGACGGCGCGACGCCCAAGGATGGCCCCAGCGCGGGCGCGGCCATGGCCACGGCCTTCGTGTCGGCGCTCACGGGCATTCCGGTGCGCGCCGATGTCGCGATGACCGGTGAAATCACCTTGCGCGGCGAAGTCACGGGCATTGGTGGTCTGAAGGAAAAGCTGCTGGCAGCGCTGCGCGGCGGCATCAAGACCGTGCTGATTCCTGAAGAAAACGTCAAGGACCTGCAAGACATTCCCGAGAACGTCAAGAGCGGCCTCGAGATCGTGCCGGTGCGCTGGGTCGACCAGGTGCTCAAGCATGCGCTCGAACGCGTGCCCGAACCACTGACGGACGAGGAAGTCGCGGCCATGGTGGCAAACGCCAAGGCCGCGGGTGCCGCGGCCACGGTGCAGCACTGAATTTGAAAAAATTCGGCGCTTACGAATAGCAGGCAAAAAAGTACGCTACAATTCATTCCATCGCAGCAACGAAACATTGTAGAATGTGAGGCTGCAGAGGAAATGCGGGAATAGCTCAGTTGGTAGAGCGATACCTTGCCAAGGTATAGGTCGACGGTTCGAACCCGTTTTCCCGCTCCAGGTTTTTAGCCAGTTGCTTTTAGCGGCTGGCGCAAACCTTGAGAAATGAAAGTTTTTTGAGGTTTTGCGGGAATAGCTCAGTTGGTAGAGCGATACCTTGCCAAGGTATAGGTCGACGGTTCGAACCCGTTTTCCCGCTCCAGTTTTTAGTCGGCCGCTTCGGTGGCCGGCGAAATTCCGGAGAGATGAAAGTTTCTCAGGATTTTGCGGGAATAGCTCAGTTGGTAGAGCGATACCTTGCCAAGGTATAGGTCGACGGTTCGAACCCGTTTTCCCGCTCCAAATTAGAATGGGAAGCAAATGCTTCCCATTTTTCTAAGTGAAAGTTTTGGCGCGATAGCAAAGCGGTTATGCCCCGGATTGCAAATCCGGTTAGACCAGTTCGACTCTGGTTCGCGCCTCCAGATTTCATAGCAAGAAGCCAGAATTCACCAGGATTCTGGCTTTTTTGCTTTGTGGCGCGGTAAGCCGATGCGCCTGACGAGAGAAGCAACGAATGACGTCCGAAAACAGTCTCCGCCCTAGCGATCGCCCTGCCACCGTGGTGGTTCCACCGGGATTTTCGCCCTACCAGTCGGTCAGCCCCTATATCGCCCATCTGGGCCCCATGTTCCAGCGTGAGGACGAGCAGGGCATGGTGGTGTTCGGCCTGCGCATCGCCCCGCAGCATCTGAACCTGCATGGCAAGGCCCATGGCGGCATGCTGTCCGTGCTGATCGACAACGCACTGGGCTACAACATTGCGCGCGCGCGCCAGCAAGGCGTGGTCACGGCGCATTTGTCCATCGATTTTCTCGAGGCGGTGGAGCTGGAGGACTGGCTTGAATCGCATGTGCGCCTGACCAAGTCCGGTGGACGCCTGTGTTTTGCCGAATGCGTCTTGCGTGTCGGGGGTCGCGACGCGGTGCGCGCCAGCGGCATCTTGCCTATCGTCAAGAGCGCGCCTTGAGTGGGGCTTAAGGGTGCAAGGGGCGTGGAAGATGCGGCCCGGCAGATGCGCAGCCGCTCGCATGACGACCTTGTGACGAAAAATTTGCCGTTTTTCAAAACGGCGGAAAAAACCGGGCTATAATCGCTGCTTGTTCTGCAAGACACCAAGCTGCAGATGAATGCGGGAATAGCTCAGTTGGTAGAGCGATACCTTGCCAAGGTATAGGTCGACGGTTCGAACCCGTTTTCCCGCTCCAGATTTTAAAAAGGGAAGCTTCACAGCTTCCCTTTTTTCATGGTGCAACGCACAGGTTTGATGTGCGTTGAATACGATAGAATTTCTGTCTTGCGGCATGGTGCAACGCCATGCATGCACAGAGCCCCGATGGTGAAATTGGTAGACACTGCGGACTTAAAATCCGCCGCTTTCCGTTAAGGGGCGTGCCGGTTCGACCCCGGCTCGGGGCACCAATTGTCAGTGAAATCAACGGCTTGCAGCGATCTTTGCGCGATCTTGCAAGCCCCTTGATTCATTCCGCTATTGCGCAATTACCGCACTGGCTTTCCCTCCTTCCCGACCTCGTGGCCGATGCAATCCGCGGCCATTGGCTCGGCTTCGTGACCCTACCTGCGCCATCATGATTTCGCGCGCGTCATTCACGGTGGTCGCGCGCAAGTCTCTGAGGCCCCATACGATGTCACCCGCCACCGACAAGACAAGCCTCTTACACTGGTAAAAAGTTTTGCAAGTTGTAAAATGACTGCATAAACTCCCCTTGTTTCGGCTTTAAGGACTTTTATGGCCCTCTCCAGCATCAACAACAGCCTGATCGCACAGCAGCGGCTGAGCGCGTCACAAGCAAGCTTGAGCAACTCCATCTCGCGCTTGTCTTCTGGCATTCGGATCGGCAGTGCCCAGAACGATGCCGCAGGACCGTCCATTGCTGACCGGGTGCAGGCCCAAACCGACAGGCTGAGCCAATCCCAGAAAAATAACAACCAGGCGATTGCCGAAGTACAGACCCGGGATGGCGAGCTCAACGAGGTCTCTGGGATGCTCAATCGCATGCTGGAACTGCGCAGTCAAGCCGATAGCGGAAATTTGAATGCGCAAGACCGCGAAGCGCTGGAGAAGGCGTTCGAGGAAAGCAACGACGAGATCAACCGCATCGCCGACGCCCATAACCCGTTGGCTTATCGCCCCGACTACACGGCTGCGCTGGGAACGCGTGACGGCGCTCTCCAATCGACGGACGATATCCGCAAGGCCATGGAAACGGTGACCGCGATGCGCTCGGATCTGGGCGCGCAGCAAAATGCCCTGAGTCAGTCGTTCAGCGACCTGCAACAGCCAAGCACCGTCGATCCCTCGGCCATCCGCCCCCGCATCCTTGACGCGGGCGATGCATCAGAGACTTCGGTATCGACGCGTGCACAGTTGTTGCAGCAAGCAGGTGCAGCCATGCTGAGCCAGGCCAATGCCTTGCCCCAGCAAGTCTTGGCTCTCTTGCGCTGATAGGTTGGCAGCAGGCGTTGTTGCCTGCATGAGCAAGCCCCGTTACCGCGCCTTCAACTGACCGGGCTCGTCAACCATCTGGCTTGCCGCTTCGCGGGCCCGCGCGAAGTGGGTGCTGCTGCATGCTCGATCCCGGTTCGGGGCAACAATTCGAAAGCCGTTCCTGCGAAAGCCGGGACGGCTTTTCAGCTGGCGGTTTTGCTGGATATGCAGCGCTCTTTGGCTGCGCCAGACTGCCGGGCAACTGGCCGCAGATGATGGCCTGCATCGACCATGCACCTGGCCGCCATTGTGGGTACGATTCCTTTGGCGCGGCGCGGCCGTGAATGGTGAGACATGGGCGTTTGCCCCCTTGGAAAGTACTACATGATGAACACCCATGATTTTGATCTGATCGTGATCGGCGGCGGCAGTGGCGGCGTGCGCGCCGCGCGCATGGCCGCGCAGCGCGGCGCGCGCGTGGCGCTGGCCGAGATGCAGGGCAGCGACGGCCTGGGCGGCACCTGCGTCAATGTGGGCTGCGTGCCCAAAAAACTCTACAGCTACGCCGCGCATTACGCCGAGGCTTTCGAGGAGTCGCACGGTTTCGGCTGGGAAGGGCCGGCGCCGGTGCTGAACTGGGCCGCGCTCAAGGCCAATCGGGCGCGCGAAATATCACGCTTGAATCTCATCTACGGCAACCTGCTGACGAGTGTGGGCGTGACCGTGTTTGATGCTTTCGCGCGCCTTGACGGACCGCATGCGGTCATGCTCAAGGTCAATGGCGAATCCGCCGAACGGCGTCTTACCGCGAAGCACATCCTGATCGCCACGGGCGGCAGGCCCCATGTGCCCGATATCGAAGGCCGCGAGCATGTCATCGACTCCAATGCCATCTTCGACCTGGAGCCTTTTCCGCAGCGCCTGCTGGTGGTGGGCGGCGGCTACATCGCCTGCGAATTCGCCTCGATCTTCAATGGCCTGGGTGCGAAAGTCACGCAGCTTTACCGCGGTGAGCAGGTGCTGCGCGGCTTTGACGACGAGATCCGCCATTTCGTCTCCAAGGAGATGGTCAAGGCCGGCGTGGACCTGCGCCTGGGTGTCGAGGTGGCGGCCATCACCAGGACCGCCGAGGGCTTGCAGGTGAAGCTCAGGGATGGCGGCGAGGTCATGGCCGACGCCGTGCTCTATGCCACGGGCCGCGTGCCGCTCGTGCAGGGCCTGGGCCTGGAGGCGGCCGGTGTCGCCGTCGGCAAGGAAGGTGCGGTGATCGTCGACGAGTGCTACCAGACCAGCGTTTCCTCTATCCATGCGGTCGGTGATGTCACCAACCGTGTGCAGCTCACGCCGGTGGCGCTGGGCGAAGCCATGGTGGTGGTCGACCAGCTGTTTGGGCCCGCCGCGGGCAAGGCCGCGCGCAGCATGAGCTACGAGTTCATTCCCACGGCCGTGTTCACCCATCCCAGCATAGGCACGGTGGGCCACAGCGAAGAACAGGCGCGCAAGATGTTTGGCGATGTGACCATCTTTCGCAGCGAGTTCAAGGCGCTCAAGCACACGCTCTCCGGCAGCGCCGAACGCACGCTGATGAAGCTGGTGGTGCAAACCGCGACCGACCGCGTGGTGGGTCTGCATATGGTGGGTGCGGAAGCCGGCGAGATCGTGCAGGGTTTTGCGGTGGCGATGAAGGCCGGCGCGACCAAAGCCTTGTTTGACAGCACCATAGGGATTCATCCGACCGTGGCGGAAGAGTTTGTCACGATGCGCGAGCCCGTTCCCTCGCCCCCCACCACCTGATGGGTGTCGCCGGCCAGCCTGCCGCCGCATACTTTTGTGCCATTGCAGTGGCGGTCCTTTCTTGCCAGGCCAGAGTTCGTTCGCACAGAATCAAAGGCCGTCGACAATGACCGTGAAAACAGCCGAGGGCGCTACGGTTAAATACAGCGTCGGTGGCATGATAAAAAATGCGTTTGGCTCTTTCATTCGCGAGACAAAATGTGGTCGCGCGATTCACCGGTGTGAATGTGCTGCCAAGTCCTACCTCATTGACGGTTTTGTGTTGATATAACGGGTTTTCAAAGGAGAACCGATCCATGTCAATGATTCACAAGGACCCGCGCAAGGAAGAAGAGCCTTCGCCCGAGCCCATCGATCCGCCCACCGACACGCCGCCCCTCGAGGCGCCGCCAGACCCGGCCAAGGCGCCGAATATCTGAAGACGCCATCGCATTGCGTTCCCTGCGCCCGTAGATGCTGAGACAATCCCGCTCTTTGGCTCCATGACCCTGTCGTACCGCGACAGGCGTGCCATGGGAGCAGGGGTTGCAGGAGCACCGGATGAGCGCACAACGCATGCAGATTGAATCTTTCCACGACCCGGTCACGGGCACGGTGACCCATGTGGTCGCTGATGGTCAAACCGGCCAGGCCGCGGTCATCGATCCCGTGCTGGATTTCGAGCCCCAGTCGGGCACGCTGACCAGCGATTCGGCGGACCGCGTGATCGACTACGTGCGTTCGCGTGGCTGGACGTTGCAGTGGGTGCTTGAAACCCATGCCCATGCCGACCACCTTTCCGCAGCCCAGCATGTGCGCCATGCGCTGGGCGGCAAGGTGGCGATCGGAGCACGCATCCGCGAAGTGCAGCAGATGTTTCGCAGCGTCTTTCATTTCGAGCGCAGCTTCCTGCCCGACGGCAGCCAGTTCGACCATCTGTTCGAAGACGGCGAACGCTTTTTCATTGGCGAGCTGGAAGTCACGGCACTGTGGGTGCCCGGCCATACGCCGGCCGACATGGCGTATCGCGTGCAGGATGCAGTATTCGTCGGCGACACGCTGTTCATGCCCGACGTGGGCACGGCGCGCGCGGATTTTCCCGGTGGCGATGCCGCCACGCTCTACCAATCGATACAGCGCCTGCTCAGCTTGCCGGACGACACGCGCCTGCATGTGTGCCACGACTACCCGCCCGCGGAGCGCGGCGCAGCCTGGGTCAGCACGGTGGGCCAGCAGCGCAGCGGCAATATCCATGTGCGCGACGGCATCTCGCAGGAAGCTTTCGTGCAGATGCGCAGCGCGCGCGACGCGACGCTGGCCATGCCCACGTTGATTTTGCCGGCTGTGCAGGTGAATGTGCGCGCCGGCAAGCTACCGCCCGCCGAAGAGGACGGGCGCGCCTACATCCAAGTGCCGATCAACGCATTTTTCAACCACGGGGCCTTGCCGCCAGGGCTCTGAGACGCCGCGCAGCGCCCTTCGACAGGCTAGGGTGAACGGATTTCAGCGGGCGGCTGGATGCGCTGCAAATGCTGACCCAGCGAGCCGGCCGAGACTTCGCCCGTGCGCAGATCGGCCAGCCGGCCTTGGGCGTCGTAGAACAAGGTCGTGGGCAAGGTGCTGCGTCCCAGCATCTGGCCCAGGCGGCCTTCGACGTCGAGCAACACGGCTTCGGGCGGCAGGCCATGCAAGGCGGAAAAGCGCTGCACGACTTCGGGCGCTTCGCCCTGATTGACCCACAGAAAGCGGATCTGCGGATGGTCGCGCTGCGCCTGCAGCAGCACCGGCATCTCGCGCCGGCAGGGCGGGCACCAGCTGGCCCAGAGGTTGATGACCACGGGCGTGCCGGTCAGCGTAGGCAGCGCGATGGTGCTGGCATCGAGCGCCACGCCGCTGAACGTCGGCAACGGGTCGGGCGGACCGGAGAGAGCCCGCGACACGGCCTGTGCTCCCAGCCACAGCGCGCAGAACAATCCCAGGCCCCACAGCAGCGGCCGGCCCGCGGGCTGGGCACGCCAGGCCAGTACCAGGCCATAGATCGAGGCGACCAGCAGCCCGGTCCAGGCATACCAGCCGCCGTCGCGGATATCGAGAATGCCCAGCAGGCTGGCCGCGCTGCCCGCGTAGCCGTCCCAATGCGCCGCGACAAAGCCCGCGCGCGCGCCGGCCCAGCCCGCAAGGGGCAGCAGCCAGCCATGCAGGCCCAGCGTCTGGCCCTGGCGGCGCACGCGGCGTTCGGCGACGAAGCTGCCGGCCTGCCAGGCGACAAACAGCACCAGCCAGGACACTGGCAGGGCCATGGGGCCGAGTTGCAGGATCTGGTCCATCGCCGGGCAGAGCGGTCAGGAGCGGATGTAGACCCAGCCCGCGGCCTGCAGCGCGGCGATTTCCAGCACGGCCGGGCTGGCAAGCACTTGCAGCGGCGCGTGCGGCGCGCGCTGCAGGTGCATCAGCGTGTTGGGGCACAGCGACGTATGTGCATCGGCCTGGGCATGGGGAATATCGAGCGCGGCGGCCACGGCCTGGGCGTTGGCGATGATGCGGATGCGCACGCCGGGGTTGGCTTCCTGGGCGTTCATGAGGCTGTTGCGCGCGCGGGCCAGGGCTTCGAGAGTGGGGGCGTGCAGCAGGATGGGAGGCAATTCGGTCATGTCCAGGTATCAGTGGGGAAGTTTAGAAGAGCGCAGCGCGGGGCGCGGCGCGGTTTGCCGCCATTGTGCGTGCGAATGGTTTGCAGCGCAGTCAGCCGCGGCGCTGTTTACGGCCCTGTGCCCAGCAGCTTGCCGTTGACCCGAACGCCATACATGGAATGCGGCGTGTCGTGGAACTGCTTGCGGGTCTGCGCCACGTCGCCGGTGAAGCGTGGGTCCTGCGGTCGCTCGAAGCTGTTGATGAAGGTGGCGACGTCCCAGGCCTGCTGTTCGCTGAGCACGTTGTGCTGCCCGTATGGCATGTTGGACCGGATGAATCCGGCCGCCTTGTCGATCTCGTGCATGCCCGCGCCCCAGTTGTAGGAGTCTTTGCCCCACAGCGCGGGGAACACCGTGATGCCACCGCTTTTCCGGCCCTGGCCCTGCGTGCCGTGGCACAGCGCGCAATGCTTTGCATAGACCGCCTGGCCCGCGGCGAAGGTGGGCCGCTGTGGAGGTGGGGCCAGCTTGACCAGGCCCGCACCGGGCCGCCTTTCGCCCAGCGGCGCTTTGGCGGCCATCCAGTAGGCGTAGGTTTCGAGAGCGACCAGCAGATCGTGGCCAGGGTCCGGTGCCCGGCCGTTGAGGCTGAACACGAAGCAGCCGCGCACGCGTTCGGCAAAGGTTTCGACGCGGCCGCTTTTCTGGCGGTAGGCCGGATACATGGGGTAGGCGCCCCACAGCGGCGCGGCATTCTTGAGGCGGCCCGCGTCGAGGTGGCAATGGGTGCAACTGAGCGAATTGCCGGCGAAGCCGCTGGCATTTTCGGGCGTGCGCGTGAAGATGGCTTCGCCGCGCTGTATCCACTCGCCCAGCCGGGAGTCGGGAATCGCGCGCGCGTCGGGCGGATGGGATGCCTCGGTTCGCGCTGCGGGTGCCGGGCGCTGCGCGAGCGTCGGGCCCGCGGCGGAGTGCAGCTGCCGGTAGTAGGCGGCAATGTCTTCGATGTCCTTGGGCGTGAGCTTGCGGGCAATCTCGCCCATCAGTCCCAAGGGCCCGGCTTCGCGGCCTTGGTGTTTCCAGGCGTCGATCTGGGCCTGCATATAGCTGGCCGTGAGGTGCGCGATCGCCGGAAAATCCTGGCCCACGCCAGCGCCACCGGGACCATGGCATTTGGCGCAGGCCGCGATGCCGTCGGCCCAGCGGCCGCGTTCGACCAGCCAGGCGCCGTCGCTGCTGCGGGCCGTGGGCAACGGGCCTTGCCTGGGCTTTACGGCGAGGGCAAGGCTGGCGTAGTAAGCGGCCACATCGGATCTCTCCTGCGCGCTGAGGGATCTGGCCACCGGGCCCATCAGCGGTGCCTGGCGCTGCCCGCTGGCCATGGCTTGCAGCTGACGCTGCAGGTAGGCTGCGGGTTGGCCGGCCAGGGGAGGGTAGTGGGCACTGCCTTCGCCTTCACGGCCGTGGCAGCTGGCACAGGCCGCACCGCCGCGGGCCGCGATTCTTGCGCCCGCGGCGGGGTCGGCGGCGCGCGCTTGCGCCTGCAGCGTGCAGAGCAAGGCCAGGCAGGCCATGCCCTGGCGAATGACATTGAACAGTGGCATGGGTCGTGAGGCAGGCGTCTGGGCGCAGCCAACCCTTGGAGTTCAAAGAACGTAGATTACGGCCGCCTCATCCAGCCGGCCTCGATTGCCGCTGGCCAGAGCGCGCGCAAGTTGCCACCCGGCAACAGATTCTTTGCGCGCACATTCTGTGCGGCATTGCGTTTTCTACGAGGCAGAGGCCTGCCGTGCGCCGGCGTTGCGCGGATTCCAGCGGGCCAGCGTCACGCCAAGCATTGCGCCCAGCGTGTTGGCGAGTACATCGAAGGCTTCGGCGCTGCGCGTGAGCGTGAATTGCCACTGGCCCCATTCGATGGCCAGGCCGTAGGCCGCGCACATCAGCACGATCACGACACCGGTGCGCAGGGTGTCGCTTGCCACGCCGCGCCACAGCAGCCAGGCGAGCAGGGCATGCATGCCCGCATGCGCCAGCTTGTCGATATGCGGCAGGCGCCACCAGCCGGGCGACGCGCCGGTCGCTTCCTGCAGGCAGCCCCAGGCCATGGCGGCGGCCCAGCAGAATGCGGCCAGGCGCCAGGCCCAGGTGGGTACGCGTTGCGTGGTCAGATTTTTCGGCTGAACTCGTCAGCGCCGACCTGAACCAGCGTCTTCTTGCCCTTGCCCGGCGTGGCCGTGGCACGTGCCGTGCGCTTGGCCGTGGTCCGGTCTTCGGTCATGTTCGCGACTTCTTCCTGCGTCACGGCTTTGACCGCGGCCTTGGCGGGTGCCTTGGCCGCTGTTTTGGCAGCGGTTTTTGCAGGTGCCTTGGCCGCTGTTTTTGCAGCGGTCTTGGCAGGCGTCTTGGCCGCGGCCTTGGCCGGAGCGGTCTTCACAGCGGCCTTGGCTGGTGCCTTGGCGCGCGCTGTCGCCGCTGGCTTGGCCGCAACCTTGGGCGCTTCGGCCACGCAGTCGGCGTAGTAGCGCACCACGCCGGCTTCGTCTTCTTCCTCGACCAGGCCGTGGATGTCGGTTTCAAAGCCGGGGCACATCTTCGCGAATTCGCGCGCGAACAGCAGATAGTCGACGATCTTCTTGTTGAAGACTTCGCCGGGAATCAGCAGCGGAATGCCCGGTGGGTAGGGCGTGACCAGACCGACCGTGGTGCGGCCTTCGAGGCGGTCGATTTCGACGCGTTCGGTCTTGCGCTGCGCGATGTGGGCGTAGGCGTCCGAAGGCTTCATCGAGGGCGTCAGGTCCGAGAGGTACATCTCGGTCGTGAGGCGCGCGATGTCGTACTTGGCGTACATCTGGTGCACATGCTGGCACAGGTCGCGCAGACCCATGCGCTCGTACTGCCGGTGCTGCTGGCAGAACTCGGGCAGGATGCGGTACATCGGCTGGTTCTTCTCGTAATCGTCCTTGAATTGCTGCAAGGCCGTGAGCATGGTGTTCCAGCGGCCCTTGGTGATGCCGATGGTGAACATGATGAAGAACGAGTACAGGCCGGTCTTCTCGACCACCACGCCGTGCTCCGACAGGTACTTGGTGACGATGGACGCGGGAATGCCGTTCTTGTCGAACGCGCCGTCCAGGTTCAGGCCGGGCGTGACGATGGTCGACTTGATCGGGTCGAGCATGTTGAAGCCGTCGGCCAGATCGCCGAAGCCATGCCATTTGGCCGAAGCCTTCTTGCCCTTGGCCTTGGACTTGGCGCGGAAGATCCAGTCTTCGGCGGTACCCAGGCCTTCTTCGATGATGTCGTCAGGGCCCCAGACCTTGAACCACCAGTCGTTCTTGCCGAATTCGTCTTCGACCTTGCGCATCGCGCGGCGGAAGTCCAGCGCTTCGGCCAGGCTTTCCTCCACCAGCGCCGTGCCTGCGGGCGGCTCCATCATCGCCGCGGCCACGTCGCAGCTCGCAATGATGCTGTACTGCGGGCTGGTCGAGGTGTGCATCAGGTACGCCTCGTTGAACAGATGGCGGTCGAGCTTTTGCGTCTGCGAATCCTGCACCAGCACATGCGAGGCCTGGCTGATGCCGGCCAGCAGCTTGTGGATGGACTGCGTCGCGTAGACCACCGAATGCTTGGGGCGTGCGCGCTTCTTGCCCATGGCGTGGTAGCTGCCATAGAAGGGGTGGAAGGCCGCGTGCGGCAACCAGGCTTCGTCGAAGTGCAGGTTTTCCACATAGCCGTCGACCATGCTCTTGATGGTTTCGGTGTTGTAGAGCACGCCGTCGTAGGTGGACTGCGTGAGCGTCAGCACGCGCGGCTTCACGGCCTTTGCGTCCACGCCTTGCAGCAGCGGATTCGCGGCGATCTTGGCCTGGATGGTTTCAGGCGTGAATTCGTTTTGCGGAATGGGGCCGATGATGCCGAAGTGGTTGCGCGTGGGCTTGAGGAACACCGGAATGGCGCCCGTCATGATGATCGCGTGCAGCACCGACTTGTGGCAGTTGCGGTCGACCACGACCACGTCGCCCGAGGCCACGGTGTGGTGCCAGACGATCTTGTTCGAAGTGGACGTGCCATTGGTCACGAAGAAGCAGTGGTCGGCATTGAAGATGCGCGCCGCATTGCGCTCGCTCGCACCGATGGCGCCGTTGTGGTCCAGCAGCTGGCCCAGTTCCTCGACCGCATTGCAGACGTCGGCGCGCAGCATGTTCTCACCGTAGAACTGGTGGTACATCTGGCCCACGGGGCTCTTGAGGAAGGCCACGCCGCCCGAGTGTCCGGGGCAGTGCCAGCTGTACGAGCCGTCTTCGGCATAGTCGAGCAGCGCTTTGAAGAACGGCGGCTGCACGCTCTCCAGATAATTCTTGGCTTCGCGGATGATGTGCTTGGCGACAAATTCGGGGGTGTCCTCGAACATGTGGATGAAGCCATGCAGCTCGCGCAGGATGTCGTTGGGCAGGTGACGGCTGGTCTTGGTCTCGCCGTGCACGTAGATCGGCACATCGGCGTTCTTGCGGCGCACTTCCTCGATGAACTTGCGCAGGCTCAGGACGATGGGGTCCAGCCCCGAGCCCAGCGTGAATTCTTCGTCATCGATAGAAAGAATGAATGCGCTCGCCCGACTTTGCTGCTGGGCGAATTGCGTCAGGTCGCCGTAACTGGTCACGCCCAGTACTTCGAAGCCTTCAGTCTCAATGGCCTGCGCCAGGGCACGAATGCCCAGGCCTGAGGTGTTCTCAGAGCGATAGTCTTCATCTATGATGATGATGGGAAAGCGAAATTTCATGCGCAGCCTCCGTTGTGTCGGGCTTAAAAAAACGAAACAGGCGCGAGTGTAAGGAATATCCTTATTGCGCCTGTGAAAGCAGGACCTTATCACCCCATAACTGTGGTGAACTACAAACATCCAAATGGACAAGAGGAGGGTACATGGCAAGTTTTACAGTGTGGTGGCTGATTGCCGGCGTATTGGTCGCCGCCGAGCTGCTCACGGGCAGTTTTTATTTGCTGATGCTGGCCATCGGTGCCGTGGCGGGCGCGATCGCCGCCCACCTCGGTGCGTCCGAAACCGGGCAGATCCTTTCTGCGGCCTTGGTCGGCACGGCCGCCGTCGTTGCCTGCTATCTGCTGCGTCGGCGCCAGGCGCGCATGCAGCCCGCGGAAAGCGATCGCAGCATGAATCTCGACATCGGCGAATCGGTACAGGTCGAGAACTGGGCCGCCGACGGCACGGCGCAGGTGCGCTACCGCGGCGCGCAGTGGACCGTGGTGCTGCGCCCCGGCAATGCACCGACGCCCGGCACGCACCGCGTGGCCGAAGTCATAGGCAATCGCCTGCTCGTAGACAAGCTCTAGACTGCCGCGGGCGCTGGCGGCATTTCGCCGCCCTGGCCCGCAGAATTTCTTTGTCAGTGAATTTCAACCAATCCCCTTCGGGGAGGGAGACACCATGGAAGTTGCCATCATTCTTCTGGTCATTGCGGCCATCTTCATTGCGCGCTCGATCAAGGTCGTGCCCCAGCAGAACGCCTGGGTAAAGGAACGCCTGGGCAAATACGCCGGCACGCTCACTCCGGGCCTGAATTTCCTCGTGCCGTTCGTCGACCGCGTGGCCTATAAGCACAGCCTCAAGGAAATTCCGCTCGACGTGCCCAGCCAGGTCTGCATCACGCGCGACAACACGCAGCTGCAGGTCGACGGCATCCTGTACTTCCAGGTGACCGACCCTATGCGCGCGAGCTACGGTTCGTCGAACTACATCATGGCCGTGACGCAACTGGCCCAGACTTCGCTGCGCAGCGTGATCGGCAAGCTCGAACTCGACAAGACCTTCGAGGAGCGCGACATGATCAACGCCCAGGTGGTCTCGGCGATTGACGAAGCCGCGCTGAACTGGGGCGTGAAGGTGCTGCGCTACGAGATCAAGGATTTGACGCCGCCCGCCGAAATCCTGCGCTCCATGCAGGCCCAGATCACCGCCGAGCGCGAAAAGCGCGCGCTGATCGCCGCCTCCGAAGGCCGTCGCCAGGAACAGATCAACATCGCCACCGGCGAACGCGAAGCCTCGATCGCCCGCTCCGAGGGTGAAAAGCAGGCCGCGATCAACAACGCCCAGGGCGAAGCTGCTGCCATCACCACCGTGGCCGACGCCACCGCCACCGCGCTCGAACGCATCGCCGAAGCCATCCGCCAACCCGGCGGCGAACAAGCCGTGCAGCTCAAGGTCGCGCAAAGCGCCGTAGAAGCCTACGGTAAGGTAGCGGCCGACGCCCAGACCACGCTGATCGTTCCCAGCAACATGACCGAAGTCTCCAGCCTCATCACTTCGGCGATGAAGATGGTGCAAGTGGGCGGCACGCGCAACTAATTTCGCTAAATTTGCACAGTTCGCCTTCGGGCGGCAAAACTGTTGCTACAATTGCGGTCTTCGGAGAGGTGGATGAGTGGCTTAAGTCGCACGCCTGGAAAGCGTGTGTGGGTTTATCCCCACCGCGGGTTCGAATCCCGCCCTCTCCGCCAAAACACAAAGCCCCGTCTAGCAATAGGCGGGGCTTTTCTGTTTTACCCATCAATCTACCCATCAATGGTGGATGCGTTTGCGGCAGTTGAAAATCTCGAGCAAGATGGATGCTGCCTGCTGTGACAGCAAATGCACCTAGGGGCTGCAGTAAAGGTGTCAATATTCCAAGATCGACGTCCCCCCGTTTTCAGTAGCACTTGGCTTTGGAGTCCGTAGTTAATTAACTGGTTTTGTATCAGCCTATGGGCATAAGACCGTGGGCGTTCATCGTTGCACCAATGCATGCAGACGGTGGAAGCGCAAGCTGTCTCTGACTCATCGCGTCATATGCGGAAGAAAGAACACGCGGTGGACCATTTTTTGTTAGAAATCCATTTTTTCTATTAGAAATTGCTGAGTTTCCAAAAAATATCTTATTTTTTTGGCTGATCGTGCCTGGTCAACGCTTCCCTTACGGCGTCCACAATGCGGTCTTGCAGATGGTGCAGCCGTCCCTCGGGTGCGAAGATGGCCGGTTGATCACGGCGCAGCTTGCCGCTGACCACCCAGCCATTGCTGCGCAGTGATGCAATGATGCGATCCGCATCCGGGTCGGGCATCTCTACGATTTGCTTGATCGCATCCCGCGATGCATCGTTGTCACGCAAGGTGGCTGCTTCCAGCGCCATTTCATGTTCCACCGTGGTGCGCAGCAATTCGCTGACATAGCGGGCGTGCACCGTCAAATCCGGGTAGCGCCAGGCGTGCTGCGCGTCCTGGTCGGCAGTGAAGTTGAAGTCGCTGTGCACGCCGTCAGGGTAGATGTGCGAAGTGGCAAAGTTGTATTCCCCTTCATAGCGGCGCATCAGGGGTCTGGAGAACGATTCCAGCACGCGGTCATATTCCGCCCGTCCGGCAGGGGAGCCGGCAATGGTGGCAGACACAGGAATAATGATGTTTGGCGCTACCACGCCATCCGCTGCGAGCATGTGATTCAGCAAGAAACGGTGCACGCGGCCATTGCCATCCGACAACGGATGCAGGTATACGAAGGCGAACGACACCGCTGCAGTGCGGGCCACTGTGTTTTGCCCTTGCGTGCGGCTTTCGAAATCTCGCAGGCCTTGAAGCATCTCTTGCACTACTTGCGCCGCTGGCGCGATGTAGTGGACTACCTGTCCCTGGACGCTTGACTGGCCCACGAAGACCGGGGATTGGCGGATTCCCAGGCGCAGCACCGCAGTCCCCAGAATGGCGTTTTGCAGGGTCTGCAGACCTTGCGCTTCCAATGGTGCTTCCATGCGTCCGCTCAATTCGCCAATGGCTGCGGCGAATCGCTTGACTCGGTCGCTTTGGTCTTGCTCGCGCTCGATGGCAAAGCTGGCGCGTGACTCCTTCAGGGTCAACCATACCGAGCTGCGCAGCAGCAGATCAGTGCCATAGGTCTTGTTCAGGCGTTCCACCCCGGCCTTTACGTCATAGATCCAATCGCGGGCTTTGGCTGGACCCAGATACACCAGAGGACAGTAGCTGCGAAGGCCGGGCAGGTTTTGGCGCACTTTCCAGCGCCTGTTGTTCGTGGGCTCCGTGGCCGTCAAGTAGAGGTCGGGGTCCAGCGCATCCACATAGCCCACATTGGGAGCCGTGTCTGGCGCATCCAATGTCTTGTCAGTGAACCATTCGTAGAAGAAGGCCGTGCGCCTCGCGTAAGCGCCCGTGGGCGAGTCATTGACCCAGGCGACGATTTCCTGCGGGTCAATCCGTTCGAAAACCCGGGAGAAGAACTCAAAGTTCAGCCGCTCGTATTTGAGGCCGAACTCGAAATGCCCGCGAAAGCTGTCGTCGGGCATGTACTGCGCAGTCCAGCTGCGGATCTCTGCCGACGGATGTCTCTCGATGCGATTGGCGGGCCCCAGCTGGCTGCGCGAAAAAAGTGGCTGAACCAGCGCGATGCCGAGCATTTCTGCCACCCGTGTAAAACCCAAGGAAGTCGCAGTCATGGCTATTTTTTCGTAGGAAGTCATTTATTTTCCTAGAAAAATTGGTTTTTCCTCTTAATTCTTTATTTTCCAAGGTGCGCGCGAAAATCTCCAAGGTGTCAACGCCACGGTCTTTGTGAGTGAACAGCCTGGCGAAACGCCAGCAAAGAAAAATGCCCGATGAACCTCATCGGGCGTTTGGCAATTCACGGCGCAGGGCATCCCCAGCATGGGCCTGCTCGATCTGCGTAGCAATCCTCTAGTGCGCCGCAGCCCCCGCGCCCTCGAACAGGTGCCCCAGAATCTCGTCCTCCAACTGTCCCAGCTCCACCTGCCCACGCCGGCGCGGTCGCGGTACGGACACCAGAACGTCGAGCGCAATGGCGCCGTCGTCGATCAGCACGATGCGGTCGGCCAGCGCCAGGGCTTCGCTGACGTCGTGGGTGACCAGCACGGCCGAGAAGCCCTGGTGCAGCCAAATGCTTTCGAGCAGCCGGTGCATTTCGATGCGGGTCAGCGCATCGAGCGCGCCCAGGGGCTCGTCGAGCAGCAGCAGGCGGGGGCGGCTGGCAAGGGCGCGGGCCAGGGCCACGCGCTGGCGCTGGCCACCCGAGAGCACGCCGGGCCAGTCGTCGGCGCGGTCGGCCAGGCCTACTTCGTTCAGCAGTTCCAGCGCGCGCTTGCGGCGCTCGGCGGGTGATTCGGTTTCGGGCACGCCGACTTCGACGTTCTCGATCACGCGCGCCCAGGGCAGCAGGCGCGGCTCCTGGAACATGATGCGTGCGCTGCTCGACTGCGGGCCGTTGCCGGCCCCGAGCTGAACGCGGCCGCGCGAGGGCGCGTCCAGGCCCGCGAGCAGGCGCAGCAGCGTGCTCTTGCCGCAGCCGCTGCGGCCGATGACGGCGACGAACTGGCCGGCGGGCACGACCAGGTCGATGCCGCGCAACACGGTCTTGTTGCCGAACTCCTTGACGACGCCTTCGAGCCGGAAGGCCGCACCTTGATCTGTATCTGACATGGGGCGTCTACTTTCTGAACGAAGGGTGCCACTGCAGCGTGCGGCGTTCGAGCGCGCGCGCCACGCTGTCGGCAAGTTTGCCGAGCAGGGCGTAGATCAGGATGGCCAGCACGACCACGTCGACCAGCAGGAACTCGCGCGCCTGCATGGCCATGTAGCCCAGGCCGGACGAGGCGGCAATGGTTTCGGCGACGATCAGCGTGAGCCACATGATGCCAAGGCCGTAGCGCAGCCCGACAAAGATCGAGGGCAGGGCGCCGGGCAGCAGCACGCGCAGGAACAGCGTGCGGCGCGACATGCCGTAGGCGCGGCCCATTTCGATCAGCTGCGTGTCGACGGTGAGAATGCCCAGCAGCGTGTTGACGTAGATGGGGAAGAACACGCCCAGCGCCACGAGGAACAGCTTGGCGCCTTCGTCGATGCCGAACCAGATGATGACCAGCGGCACGAGCGCGAGATGCGGCACGTTGCGCACCATCTGCAAGGTGGTGTCGGTCAGGCTGCGGCTGCGTGCCGACAGGCCGTTGGCCAGGCCCAGCGCGAAGCCGATCAGCCCGCCCACCACGAAGCCCGCGAGGGCGCGCACGCCGCTGACGCCGATATGCGTCAGCAGTTCGCCCTTGAGCAGCAGGCGCCAGCCGGCGGCGAACACCGCGCTGGGCGCGGGCAGGATGGTTGGCGGCAGCAGATCGAGCACCGAGGCCGCTTCCCAGAGCAGCAGCAGGCCCACGGGCAGCAGCCAGCCCATGCCGCCGTCGGCGAGCCAGCGCCGCCATGTGGTCAGCCAGGCCGGTGGTGGTGCGGGCCGGGCCGCGACGGCGGTGTCTACCGCGCTCAAAGTGCCGTTGCTTTCCACAGTATCTCCTTGGGGTCGACTTTCTTGGGAACGATGCCGAGTTCGTAAAAGGATGTCGCGAGTTCACGCTGCAGACGGACATGTGTCTCGGTGACCGGTCCCCAGGCATACGGGGCGCGCTGGAAGGCGAGCAGCGTGGACTCCAGCTCGACGCCGGTTTCCTTGGCGTAGAACTCCGCGAGTTCCTTGCGGTTGTTGCCCGCCCAGGCGATCAGCTTGCCGATTTCTTCCAGCACGGCCGACAGCACCACCGGGTACTTCTGCGCGGTATCCCGGTTGGCCAGGTAGTAGGAGTGGCTCGACAAATGCGCCGCCGTGGTGTCGATCAGCACGCGCGCGTTGTAGCGCTGCTGGGCGATGGCGAAGTAGGGGTCCCAGACGGTCCAGGCGTCGACCCGGCCGCCGTTGAAAGCGGCCGTGGCGTCCGCGGGCGAGAGATACACCGGCTCGATGTCCTTGAGCGTCAGGCCGACATGGGCCAGCGCGCGCACCGTCACCGCATGGGCGCTCGAGCCCCGGCCGAAGGCCACGCGCTTGCCCTTGAGATCGGCCACGGTCTTGATGGGCGAATCCTTGGGCACCAGGATGGCGCTCAGCGACGACGGCGTGGTGGCGACATAGGCCACCTTGGCGCCGGCGACCTGGGCAAAGATGGGCGGTGTGTCGCCCACGGCACCGATGTCGACTGCACCCACGCCCAGGCCTTCGAGCAGCGGCGGGCCGAACTGGAACTCGACCCATTTCACGCTGTCCACGCCCAGTGTTTTCAGGCGCTTTTCGAAGACCTGATTGTGCTTGGCCAGCACCATGATCACCGAGCCTTTTTGCCAGCCGATCTTGAATTCCTTGGGCGCGGCCTGCTGGGCCTGGCCCAGCGTCGGAAAACCGGTGGCGGCCAGGGCCAGCAGGCCGGCGTTGAACTGTCTTCTGGAAGTCATGGAAGTATTTCTATTTGGAAGTGAGGTACTTACGACGCCGACTGCAGGCGTGTCGTGGTGAGTCCGGAAAACTCGTTGCCATAGGCGCGCGGCGGCGCATCGGGCCGGCGCGTCGACAGGCCCAGGCGCGGGAACAGCAACTCGGCCGTGCGGTAGGCTTCTTCGAGATGCGGGTAGCCCGAGCCGATGATGGTGTCTATGCCCGCCGCCTGGTATTCGCGTATGCGCTGGGCCACGCTGTCGGCATCGCCCACCAGCGCCGTGCCCGCGCCGCCGCGCACCAGGCCTATGCCGGCCCAGAGGTTGGGTCCTACCCACAGCCGCTCGCGGTCGCCGCCGTGCAGCGCCGACATGCGGCGCTGGCCCACCGAGTCCATTTCCTGGGTGAAGCGCTGCTGGGCCCGGGCGATCTGCTCGTCGGTCACATGGCTGATCAGGTGTTCGGCGGCGGCGCGTGCCTCGGCGTCGGTTTCGCGCACGATGAAGTGCAGGCGAATGCCAAAGCGCATGGTGCGCCCGCGTGCCGCGGCCTGGGCGCGCACGCAGGCAATCTTCTCGGCGACCTGCTCCACGGGCTCGCCCCAGGTGAGATAGAGCTCGGTCTGGTCCGTGGCCAGCGCCTGTCCGGCTTCGGACGAGCCGCCGAAGTACAGCGGCGGCCGGGGCTGTTGCACGGGCGGGAAGTCCAGTCTTGCGCCTTTGACGGTGTAATGCTTGCCCGTGAAATCCACGGTTTCACCGGCCAGCAGCGACTGCCAAATGTGCAGGAATTCGCCGGCCTGCTCATAGCGTTCGTCGTGCGACAGAAACAGGCCGTCGCCGGCCAGCTCAGTAGGGTTGCCGCCCACGACCACGTTGAGCAGCAGGCGCCCGTTGCTCAGTCGGTCCAGCGCCGCGGTCTGACGCGCTGCATAGGTCGGCTGGACCACGCCAGGGCGAAGGGCCACGAGGAACTTGAGCCGGCTGGTCGCGGTCGCCAGGCCGGTGGCCGTGATCCACGAGTCTTCGCAGGCCTGGCCCGTGGGCAGCAGCACGCCTTCATAGCCCAGGTGCTCCACCGAGGTGGCGACGTTGCGGAAGTAGTTGAAGTCCGGTGGACGCTGGCGCGTTTCCGAGCCCAGGTACGCACCGTCGCCGTGCGTGGGAATGAACCAGAAGAAATGGGGTGGCGCTTCCTGGCGCTTGACGGCGTCGTTCACATGGGCTCCGATGGGGAGTGAAAAATGTGAAACGAGTTTGGGTCTGCGCGCCCCAATTTCCAACGATCATTTCAGTGCTTGCATATGCGGAATCCGCATGTTCCGCGGTGTGCAAGCCCTTGGGCTGCAGGGGCCCGTTCTCGTGTCTGGAGCGCGGGCCGTTCACCTTTCGCCGCCAGCGTTCAGAACATATGCCGCATGCCTATGCCAAACGCCTTCACATCCTGGCCCGCCACGGCGGGTGCCGAGTCCTGGCTGATGGGGAACAGCATGGTGGTCGAGCGGCTGCCGTTCTTGAGCACTGCAAAAGTGCCGTAGAGCTGGGTGCGCTTGGACAGGAAGTGGGCGTAGCCCAATGCCAGGCGCTTGGCGTCGGCGTCGCCGGGGCGCGACCAGCGGCCCACGGCGAGGCGGAACTCGCCCGAACCCACGGGCAGGGCGGCGCTGGCGTTGATGGAGTTCGCGTCGGCCAGGCCCGAAATCTGATTGCGCTGGTAGTAGCCATGGATGCGCGCCACGCCGAAGTTGTAGGCGCCGCCCAGGCCCAGCGTCTTGGCGCGCACTGCGGCTGCGGCCAGGCCTACGGCCGAGCCCGCGATCTGCGCGCTGTCGAAGGCCAGGCCCAGGAAGGCCGGGCCGCTGCTGTAGTCGAGCGCCAGCGCGTAGTTGCGGCCCGTGGTCGCGCCTTCGGCGGCCTGCACGTAGGCGCGGCCGAACACGTTGCCGATCTTGGGGCTGATGTATTGCACGGCGTTGTCGAACTTGAAGGTGTTGCCGCGATTGTTCGCGCCCTGCAGCAGCGTCTGCACGGCGCCGAGCTGGGCGCGGCCGAACGCATCGGCCTTGCCCGAAATCCAGACCGACGGGCCCCACATCGAGCCCAACTGCAGCGTGCCCAGACGGCGATCGGACAGGCCCACATAGGCTTCGCGATTGAAGAAGGTCGCGCTGCTGGCGCCGCTCGACAGATCGACCTGGCTTTCCAGCTTGAACGTCGCGCTCAAGCCCCCGCCCAGATCCTCGTTGCCGCGCAGGCCGAAGTAGCTGGTGTCCGAAGACAGCGACCATTGGTTGGCGCCGGGATTGGAACGCGACTGGTGGTACACGCCCGCATCGGCGCGGCCGTAGAGGGTGACGCCGGACTGCGCGAACGCGGCAGTGGAACAGGCGAGCAGGGCGCTCAGGGCGATGTGTTGGTGAATCTTGTGGCGCATTTTCTTGTCTCCTTGTTGTAATCGGGCATGGCTGCGCCCAGCCGTCATTGCGGCTTTTTTGTGGGCGTAGCGGGGCAGGGCCGGCGAGCGCCGGCCCGAAGCAGGGGGCTTGGTCTTAAGGCGCGGTGCTGCGGCGCGTGCTGGCCGCGGGATCGCGCTTGACGCCGGGCGCCAGCGCGGTGCCCAGGCCCGGCTTGTCGGGGCGCAGCAGGTAGCCGTTTTCGAGCACCGGCAGTTCGGTCACCAGGTCCTTGTAGAACGTGCTGAGAAACGCGCGCACCACTTCCTGGAAGATGGCGTTGGGCGAGGCCAGCCCCAGGTGCAGCGAAGCCATGAGCACGACCGGGCCCGTGCAGTCATGCGGCGCGATGGGCTTCTGGTAGGCGTCGGCCAGGCTCGCGATCTTGCGCGCTTCGGTGATGCCCCCGCACCACGAAAGATCGAGCATGACGTAGTCCAGCGCATGCGCTGCGAGGTGGTCGCGAAACGCACCCTGCGCGGCCAGCGTCTCGCTGCCGCAGACCGGAATCTGCGCCAGGCGGCGGTAGTCGGCGAGCGCGCCCGGGCTGTCCATCTTGATCGGGTCTTCGGCCCAGAACGGGCGGTACTGCTTGAGTTCGCGCGCGATCGACAGCGCCGATGTCACGTTCCACATCGAATGGAACTCGCACATCACTTCGATCCTGTCGCCCACGGCCAGGCGGATCTTCTCGAACACTTCGAGGCCCTGGCGCATGGCCTTGGCGCTCACATACTGTCCGTCTGACTCGGTGGCCGCGCCGTCGAACGGCCAGATCTTCATCGCGCTAAAACCCTCTTCGATCAGGCTTTGCGCGAGTTCGCCCGGGCTTTCGATGAACGCGATCTGGTCGTCGTAGCGGTGACGCACCTTGGCGTCGCCGGGCTGTACCAGCCGGCGCTGAATGCTCTTGCTGTTGTAGTCGACGCCCGCGCAGGTGTTGTAGGCGCGCATGCGGTCGTGGCAGGCGCCGCCCAGCAGCTGGTAAATGGGCTGGCCCGTGGCCTGGCCCAGGATGTCCCACAGCGCGATGTCTATGGCCGAGGCGGCGCGCGTTTCCACGCCGCTGCCGTTGAAGCCCAGATAGCCGCGCAGCAGGATCTTGTGCAGGCGTTCGATGTCGAGCGCGCTCTGGCCCAGGATCAGCGGCCCGGCCATCGAGTGGATGTAGGTCTCCACGGCTTCGGCGCCGCGGAAGGTCTCGCCCAGGCCGATGATGCCGGCGTCGGTTTCAATCTCCACCCACAACAGGTTGGGCTGGGTCTTGAGGCGTGTGGTTTCAATCGCTGTGATGCGCATTCGTGGTTACTCCGCGGAAATCTTTTGCGAGCGGATCAGGTCCGCCCACTTGTCGTGCTCCGAGCGGATGTGCTTGCCGAGCACGGCAGGCGCTCCGCCCAGGGGATTGATGCCGGCGTCCTGCATGGTCTTGCGCACCGTGGGGTCCTGCAGGCCCTTGTTGAACGCGGCGTTGAGCTTCTGGATCAGCGCCGGCGGCGTGCCGGCGGGCGCGCCGATCGCGAACCAGGGCTCGATGATGAAGCTCTTGTAGCCAATCTCTTCCATCGAGCGCAGCTCGGGCAGATTGGCCGAACGGCCCTTGCCCGTGACCGCCAGGCCCTTGACCTTGCCGGTCTTGACGAAGGGCGCGATCGATGGCTCGTTGTCGAAGAACACATCGATCTGCCCGCCCAGCAGGTCGGTGATCGCCGGGCCCGAACCCTTGTAGGGCACATGCAGCAGCTCGACGCCGGCCATCTTCTTGAACATTTCACCCGCCAGATGGTTGGACGCGCCCACGCCGGAAGAGGCGTAGGTCAGTTGGCCGCGCTTGGCCTTGGCGACCAGGTCTTCGACGCTGTTGATTTCGGACTTGGGGCTGGCCGTGAGCACGTTGATCGACGAGCCCAGCAGCACCACGGGCGCGATGTCCTTGAACAGGTCGAAGCCGGGGTTGGCATAGAGGCTGGAGTTGACCGAGCAGTTGCCTATGCTGCACAGGAAGATGGTGTAGCCATCGGCCGGGGCCTTCACTGCGACGGCCGTGCCGATGTTGCCGGTCGCACCCGGGCGGTTCTCGACCACGATGGCCTGGCCCAGTTCCTTCGCGGCCGCGTTGGCGGTGAGGCGCGACACCAGATCGCCCGAGCCGCCGGGCGGCACGGGAACGATCATGCGTATCGGCTTGGAAGGGTAGTCCTGGGCGTGCGCCACGGGATGCAGGACCAGGGTCGCGCCGAATGCGAGCGCAACGGCCGCAAGGCTCTTGTTCATGATTTTGTCTCCAGCTCTTGGTTGATTTATGGGACGGTGCTGATCGTCGGTGGCAATAATACAATCATCATATGATTGACGTCAAGGCGGTATTTGTCAGTCTCACAGAGGGCAGCGGTTATGCTTGCAGCCTATGGCTCCACCCCGTTTGCGCAACTTTCACCACCAAATCGTTGACGCCGTGGGCGCGAGCATCGTTGCCGGGCGCTATGCCGAAGGCGCGCAGTTGCCGACCGAACCCCAGCTTGCCGAAACCTATGGCGCGAGCCGGCTGATCATTCGCGAAGCAATGAAGAGCCTCGCGGCCAAGGGGCTGGTGTCGATTCGCCCGCGCACCGGCACCCATGTGCTGCCGCGCGCCGAATGGAATCTGTTCGACCCCGCGGTGCTGGGCTGGCAAAGCGAAGCGCCGCCCGACAAGAAGCTGATCGCCGATCTGATGGAGCTGCGCCAGACCATAGAACCGTTGGCCGCGCGCCTGGCTGCGGCGCGCGCCGAGCCGCGGCAGGTGGCTGAAATTCGCGAAGCGTTCGAGGCCATGGCCCAGGCCCAGACCCAGGCGTCGTACATCGAGGCCGATCTGCGCTTTCATGGCGCCGTGGTGCGCTCCTGCGACAACCAGTTCATCCAGCAACTGGAGACCGCGCTGTCGGCGGTCTGGAAGACGAGTTTTCAGGCGTCCAGCGACGCCTGGGGGCCCGATGCCCAGGCGCTGGAATTGCACCGTTCGCTATTGCATTCGATTGAAGCGCATGACCCGCAGGGCGCCGAAGCCGCGGTGCTGGCGCTGATCGCGCGCGCGGTGGTGCGCATCAGCCATATCGAGCTGCAATAACGGTCGCGCGTCAGTCGAGCGGAAAACGTTTCGCCAAGGCGGTGAAGCGCTCATCTTCCTTGCGCACCTGGGCCGCGAATTCGTCGGGCGTGTTCACCAGCGGCTCGGCGCCGGCCGCGGCAATGGCTTTTTGCAGATCGGGGTTGCGCATGGCTTCGCGCACCGCGGCGTAGATGCCCTGGGTCACGGCCGGCGGCGTGTCCTTGACCGCGAACAGGCCGAACCAGGTGGTGTATTCGTATTGTGGCAGTCCGGTCTCGATTACGGTGCGCACCTCGGGGGCGCCGCTAGAACGGTTCACGCCCTGGCTGGCGACGATCTTCAGCGTGCCGGCTTTCTGGTGCGGCAAGGCCGAGGCCACGCCCGTCACGGCGAAGTTCACGTTGTTGGCGATCATGTCGGTGATGATGGCCGCCGTGCCCTTGTAGTTGACGACGATGAGATTGGGAATGGCCTCGGCCTGCAGCTGCCGGCCGAACAGCTTGGCGACGTTCTCGCCCGTGCCCATGGAGCAGGGCTGGGCCGCGGCCCGGCAGTAGCTGATGAGCTCGGGCAGCGTGCTGGCCGGGAATTTGCCGTTGGCCACGATCACGCCCGGCGACTGCGCGATGTTGGTCACCGGCACCAGGCGCGCGAGCGGGTCGGCGCCCTTGAACGCCGGAGCGTGCTTGGTCAGCACGATGGCCGGCGTCTGCAGCAGCAGCGTATGGCCGTCGGGTTTGGACTCGTTGACGCGGCGCGTGCCTATCAGGCCGTCGGCACCGGGAACGTTCTCCACCACCACGGGCTGGCCCCATTGCTCGCTGAGCAGCCTGGCCGTGGCGCGCGCCGTGGTGTCGGTGCCGCCGCCGGCCACGTAGGGCACGACGATGGTGACGGGGCGCGTGGGTTTCCAGTCGGCGAGCGCGGGCGCGGCGGCTGCCGCGATGGCGGCGAGCGTGGCGATGTGGTGGCAACGGATTGCGGTGCGGGGCTTGAAGGGCATGCTTTGTCTCCTGATATTGTTTTTGCTGGCGCGCGCGGTCAGCGCGCCCAGCGCTTCTCGAAGTCCCAGACTTCCTGGAAGCCGATCAGTTCGCAGAACTCGTTGAAGTCGGTCATGGGAATGTCGGGCGACAGGCTGGTGCCGGCCTGCTTGAGATGGCGCAGCGACTTTTCCATGGCCGCTGCAGCGACCAGGCTGGTCATGGCAGGGAAGATGGCGAGCGAATAGCCGATTTCCTTGAGCACTTCGGCCGGCAGGATGGGCGTCTTGCCGCCATCGGCCATGTTGGCCATCATGGGCAGATCGAAGGCTTCGCAGGCGCGGCGCATCTCGTCTTCGGACTGCGGGGCCTCGAAGAACAGGATGTCTGCGCCGGCTTCGGCATAGGCCTCCATGCGGCGCATGGCATCGTCCATGCCCAGGCCCGCGCGCGCGTCGGTGCGGGCGATGATGAGGAAGTTCTCCTTGTCTTCGCGCGCCTCGGAGGCGACCTTGATCTTCTCGACCATGTCGGCCGTGGGCACGCAGCGCTTGAACGGCGTGTGGCCGCACTTCTTGGGAAACTCCTGGTCTTCGATCTGTATCGCCGTGACGCCGGCTTCCTCGTAGCCGCGCACCGTGTGGTGCACGTTGAGCAGGCCGCCGTAGCCGGTGTCGGCATCGGCGATCAGTGCCGCCTTGCTGGTGCGCGTGATGGTGCGCATGCGGTCCACCATCTGGGTATAGGTGGCGATGCCGGCATCGGGCAGGCCCAGGCTCGAGGCGGTGAGCCAGTAGCCCGTGCCGTAGATGATGTCGAAGCCGACCTTGTTGGTCATGACCGTGGCGATCATGTCCTGCACGCCGGGGATGACCATGAATTCGCCGGCGGCGAGTTTTTGTCGAAGAATGGGATTGGCCATTGGGGGGTCCTATAGCAAGAAGTCAAAAAAAGAAGGGCGGGTCAGTCCATCGAGGCCAGCCAGGGCTGGTCGCGCTGCACGCGCTCCTCGTAGGCGCGCAGCGCGGCCTCGTGGCGCAGGGTGCGGTCCACTTCGTCCTCGGCCGAGAGCAGTTGTTCGGCATGGCCGTCGGCCAGCGTGATCGTCAGCGCGCTGCCGTCGGGCAGCTGCAGGCTGCTGGCGGCAACTTGCAGGCACAGCGGCGCGCCGCCGGCCGCGGCCAGGGCCTGCAGCAGGCGCGCATGGTCGGCGGGCGCCACGGTCGCGGCCACGATGCCGTTCTTCACGCAGTTGTTGCGGAAGATGTCGCCGAAAGACAGTGCCACCACGGCCTGCACGCCGTAGTCGGCCAGCGCCCAGACCGCATGCTCGCGCGACGAGCCGCAGCCGAAGTTGTGCAGCGCCACCAGCACGCGCGCGGGTGTGGGCTGCGCCATGAAGTCCACTTCGGGCCGGCCTTCGGCGCGCCAGTCGGCGAACAGGTGCACGCCAAGGCCGGTGCGCTGTACCAGGCGCAGGAAGCGGCCCGGAAAGATGGCGTCGGTGTCTATATCGTCGCGCTGCATGACGGCGGCGCGGCCCTGGGCCTGTGTGATCACGGCTTTCATGCGAGGTACTCCCGGGGATCGGTCAGCCGGCCCTGCAGGGCCGAGGCGGCAACGGCGGCCGGGCTCATCAGATGGGTGCGCCCACCCTGGCCCTGGCGGTTCTCGAAGTTGCGGTTGGAGGTGGAGGCGCAGCGCTGGCCGGGCTCCAGGCTGTCGCCGTTCATGCCTATGCACATGGAGCAGCCCGATTCGCGCCATTCGAAACCCGCGTCGACGAAGATCTGCGCCAGGCCTTCGGCTTCGGCCGCGCGCTTGACGCTGCCCGAGCCCGGCACCACCAGTGCGCGCACGCCTGCGGCAACGCGACCACCGCGCGCCACCGCGGCGGCGGCGCGCAGGTCTTCGAGCCGGCCGTTGGTGCAGGAGCCGATGAAGGCCACGTCGATGGGTACGGACGACAGCGCCTGACCATGCTGCAGGCCCATGTAGGCCAGGCTCTCCTCCATGCGCGCGCGCTCGGCGGCATCGGCGGGCGCGGCGCCGTCGCCGACGCGGCCGCTGAAGGCGCTGCTGTCGGCCGGGGTCGTGCCCCAGGTCACGCGCGGGGTCACGGTGGCGGCGTCGAACGGCACGCAGCGGTCGTAGTCGCTGGCCGCGTCGGTGCGCAGCGTGCTCCAGCTGTGTGCCGCCTGCTCGAAGTGGGTGCGCGCCGCGCCCTGCACGCGTTCACGCAGGTAGGCCAGGGTGGTGGCGTCGGGTGCGATCAGGCCGAAACGCGAGCCGGCTTCTATGGTCATGTTGCACAGCGTCAGCCGCGCTTCCATCGACAGCGCCTGCACCGTGGGGCCGAAGTATTCGATGCCGTGGCCGGTGCCGCCGCTGGTGCCTATGTGGTGGATGATGGCCAGCGCCAGGTCCTTGGAATAGACACCCGCGGCCAGCGCGCCCGAGATGTCTATGCCCATGGTGCGCGGCTTGCGCATCCACAGGCCCTGGGTGCTCATCACATGCGCGACTTCCGATGTGCCTATGCCCCAGGCCAGCGCGCCCAGCGCGCCCAGCGTGGCGCTGTGCGAGTCGCCGCAGACCACGGTGCTGCCCGGCAGCACATAGCCCAGCTCGGGCGCGATCACATGGACTATGCCTTGCAGCGGGTGATCCAGGTCGAACAGCCGCATGCCCGTGGCCTGGGTGTTGCGCCGCAGCGTGGCGATCTGCTCGCGGCTTTCGGCATTCGGAATATTGGTGAGGCGATCGGCCGAAGTCGGCACGTTGTGGTCCTGCACCGCGATGTGGCGCGGCGACGAACGCAGCGTGTGGCCGGACTCGGCCATGCTGGCGAATGCCTGCGGGCTGGAGACTTCCTGCACCAGGTGCCGGTCGATGTAGACCAGGTCTTCGCCGGCTTCGTTGCGGGCGACCGCGTGGGTCGCCCAGATCTTGTCAAACAAGGTGGTCATGGGGTGGTTCTATTTGTAGTGGGGCGCATCACTGGCGGATTCAATCGAGCTGGATGTTCGCGGCCTTGACGATGGCCTTGTTCTTTTCGAGATCGCGCACGATCTCGCGGCCGAAGGCATCGGCCGTGCCTGGCATGGCGACGATGCCCAGCGCGGCCAGGCGATCGCGCATTTCGGGTGCGGTCAGCACTTTCTGCAGCGCCGCGTTGAGCTTGTCGAGCACGGGCTTGGGCGTGCGCGCGGGCGCCAGCAGGCCCACCCAGGAGTTGATCTCGAAGTCCTTGAGGCCGGCTTCGATGAACGTGGGCACATCGGGCAGCGCGGGCGCGCGCTGGCGCGATGTCACGGCCACGGCCTTGAGTTGGCCGCCCTTGATGAACGGGATCGCGCCGGTCACCGCCGAAAACGTCACCGGCAGCGTGCCGCCGACCACGTCCGCCACGGCCTGGCCGCCGCCCTTGTAGGGCACGTGGGTCATGGGAATGCCGGTGCGCTGGTGCAGCATTTCGCCGGCCAGGTGGGTGGTGCTGCCAGTGCCCGCGCTGCCATAGGACAGGCCGCCGGACACGGTCTTGGCGTATTGCTGCAGCTCGGCCATGGTGCTAACGCCCAGCTTGGGGTTGGCGACGATCAGCAGCGTGGCGTCGCCGATCTTGCCTATGGGCGCGAAGTCCTTGACCGAATCGAAGGGCACCTTGGCATACAGATTGGGATTGATCACCAGCGTGCCGTCATAGCCCAGCAGCAGCGTGTAGCCGTCGGGCTGTGCCTGCGCCGCGAGCTGGGTGCCGATGTTGCCGGCCGCGCCGGGCTTGTTGTCGACCACCACCGACTGGCCCAGCTGCTGGCCCAGCTTCTCGGCGACGATGCGCGCGCTGGTGTCGGTCACGCCCGCGGTCGCGAAGGGCACGATCAGGCGTATGGGCTTGTTCGGGTAGTCGCCCTGGGCATGCGCGACGGGCAGGCCGCAGGCGGCCAGGGCAATGGTGGCGCCGAGCAGATGGCGGCGGAGGGAGGCGGGGCGCAGTGTCATGATGGGGCTTGTCTCTGGTTATGGGGCGTTGCGGGCGATCGGGGTGCGGGCTTTACGGCGCCGCGGGCGCAGGCCGCTGGCGTGCCGCGGCAAATTCCATCAGCCGTTCGTCGCGCCAGGCGCGGCGCGCGGCCAGATCGGTGTGCGCCAGCTGTTCGCGGCGTTGGCTCTCGACCTCGCTGATCAGCGCCGCATCCCAGGGTTCAGGGTGGCTGCGCGCGTCGGCGATGCGCTGGTAGAGCGCGCCCAGGCGCTGGGCGTAGTCGGCCACGCCGCCGGGCGCGTTCAGATCGATGGTCTCGAACGGGCCCATGAAGGACCAGCGCCAGCCCAGGCCGTCGCGCACCGTCTTGTCCACGTCTTCGCAGGTGGCCACGCCTTCCTGCACCAGCGCCCAGGCTTCGCGCAGCAGCACGGCCTGCAGCCGGTTCAGCACAAAGCCTTCGACTTCCTTGCGCACATGCACCACGCTCTGCCCCACGGCCTGCATCAACGCGTCGGCAAAGGCCACGGTGGCGGTTGAGGTCTCGGGCGAGGCCACCAGTTCGACCACCGGCACCAGATAGGGCGGGTTCACGGGATGGGCGATCAGCACGCGCGGCGAGATCGCCAGGCCCAGCGCAAAAGCCGAGCCGGGAATGCCGGAAGTGGAGCTGCCGACGACCAGATCAGGGGCGGCCAGGGCGTCGATGTCCAGCATCAGCTGGCGCTTGACATCGACGCGTTCGAGCACCGACTCCTGCACATAGGCCACGCCGTCCAGCGCCTCGGCCAGCGTGGCCACGGGCGCGATGCGCGCCAGCACCGCGGCCGGCGCTTCATCGAGCAGGCCATGGCGCTGCAGGCCGGCGAGTTGGTCGGCGATCAGCGGCATGGCGTTGCGCGTGATTTCGGCGTTGGCGTCGAACATCTTCACGTTCAGGCCGGCGCGCGCATAGACCACGGCCCAGCCCGCGCCTACCAGGCCGGCGCCGACGATGGCCACCGGGCGGCCGGCGCACAGTTGCCGGATCTTTTCCTTGTCGATCATGTTGTCTGTCTCCTTTTTGGTTCGCGGGTGCGCACCGTGCCGCGCTCGATCAGCACGCAGGGCACGGCCACGCTGCGCGGCACGACCTCGCCGCCGATATGTTCGAAAAGCAGGGCACGCGTGGCGTCCACCATCTGGTCCACGTCCTGTTGCACCGTGGTCAGGTCGAACGACGGCCACGCGGCCTGGGGTACGTTGTCGAAGCCCACCACCGACACGTCGTGCGGCACGCGCAGGCCCAGTTCGGCGCGCAGGGTTTCGAGCGCCGCGATGGCCATGTGGTCGTTGGCGACGGCCAGCGCATCGGGGCGCGTTGCCGGGTCGGCGAACAGCGCCAGCACCGCGCGCTGCGCTTCGCCGAAGTCGTAGCGGCCCACGGCCCTGGCGTACAAGCCCTTGTCCGCGGCGGCCAAGGCTTCGCACAGGCCGGCTTCGCGCTCCAGGCTGGTCGAGGCGTTCTCCTCGCCGGCCAGCCAGGCGATGCGGCGGTGGCCGGTGCGCAGCAGCAATTCACCGACCATGCGGCCGCCTGCGCGGTTCTGCGACGTGACCGAACTCGTCGAGTAGCGGCCCATGGCGCCCATCTGCGCGACGCGGTTGAACAGCACCACGGGAATGCCGGCGCGCGTGCAGTCATTGGCCAGCGCCGACGACAGCGTGGTCGAGGCCATGACGATGCCGTCGACCTGGTACTGCAGGATGTCGGTGAGCACGCTGTCGGCTTCGGTGGTCTCGCTGATGAACAGCAGCACGTGGTAGCCGTCGCGCTGCAGCGCCTGGCTCAGGCGTTCGATGACCAGCGGGTAGAACTGGTTCTCGAGGTAGCTCATGACCAGGCCGATGATGCGGCTGCGCCGCGTGATCAGGCTGCGCGCAATCGCATTGGGCCGGTAGCCCAGCTGGCGCGCGGCCGAATGGATGCGTTCGCGCGTTTCGGGTGCGACGCTGGCGCCGGGCGTGAAGGCCCGGCTCACGGCCGACTGCGACACCTGGGCCAGGCGCGCGACGTCATGGGCGGTCAGCTTGGCTTTCATGCCGCGCTCCAGCCGCCGTCGAGCATCAGCGCGCTGCCGGTCATCAGGCTGGACGCGTCGCTGGCCAGGAACACCACGGGCCCCATGACTTCGTCGATGCGCCCCAGCCGGCCCAGCGCAATCCTGTCGAGCACGAACTGGCGAAAGCCCTGGTCTTCGAACATCGTCGCCGTCAGCGCGGTTTCGATGAAAGTCGGGCACAGCGTGTTGACGCGGATCCCCGCCGCGCCCAGCTCCCAGGCCAGCGCCTTGCTCATGCCTTCGACAGCATGTTTGCTGGCGCAGTAGAGCGTGCGCCGCGGGCTGCCCACATGGCCCATCTGCGACGAGACATTGATGATGGAGCCGGGCAGGCCCGCGGCCTGCAGCCCGCGCGCGACTTCGCGCGCCACGTAGAAGCAGGCCTTGACGTTGAGCGCCAGCACGGCGTCTATGTCGTCGTCCGGCGTTTCCGTCAGCAGCCTGGGCCGGTTCATGCCCGCGTTGTTGACCAGTATCTGGAATGGCGCGCGCTGGCTGATTTCGCGCTGCACGGCGATCGGGTCGGTGACGTCGAGCACCAGATGCTCGGCGCTGCCGCCTTGCCGCTGAATGGCCGCGCACGCGGCTTCGAGCTGCCCGGCCGAGCGCGCCGCGAGCGTCACATGGGCGCCGGCCTGGGTCAGCGCCGCCGCTGCAGCGAGCCCCAGGCCCCGACCGCCGCCGGTGACCAGCGCGCGCTTGCCGTCGAGCCTGAAGCCGCCGAACGCGGGCAGGTCGGCAGCGCTGCTCATTCCTGCAGCGCCGGCACCGGCTCGTACCATGGCACTTCGGCGCGGGTGCCGTAGCGGCGCACGCGGATGTTGGCCTGCTCGCCGTGGCCGGCGAAGTTCTCCATGTGGCACAGGCGCGAGCAGTACTCGCCGATCTCGGCGCTGGCGGCGTCGGTGGTCACGCGCTGGAAAGTGCAGGTCTTGAGGAACTTGCCGACCCACAGGCCGCCGGTATAGCGCGCGGCCTTGTTGGTGGGCAGCGTGTGATTGGTGCCTATGACCTTGTCGCCGAACGCGACGTTGGTGCGCGGGCCCAGGAACAGCGCGCCGTAGTTGCTCATGTGCGTCAGGAACCAGTCGGGGTCATGGGTCATGACCTGCACATGTTCCGACGCGATCTCGTCGGCCTTGAGCAGCATCTCCTCGCGCGTGTCGCAGACGATGACTTCGCCGAAGTCGGCCCAGGCCCGGGCCGCGATCTCGGCCGTGGGCAGGATCTTCAGTTGCCGCTCGATCTCGGCCATGGTCGCGTGCGCCAGCGCTTCGCTGTTGGTGAGCAGCACGGCCGGTGTGGTCAGGCCATGCTCGGCCTGGCCCAGCAGATCGACAGCGCATATTTCGCCGTCCACCGAGTCGTCGGCGATCACCAGCGTTTCGGTGGGGCCCGCGAACAGGTCTATGCCTACGCGGCCGAACAGCTGACGCTTGGCTTCGGCGACGAACATGTTGCCCGGGCCGACCAGCATGTCGACAGGTGCGATGGTGGATGTGCCCACGGCCATCGCCACCACGGCCTGCACGCCGCCCAGCACCAGGATCTCATCGGCGCCCGCCATGTGCATCGCCGCCACGATGGCCGGGTGGGGCTCGCCGTGGAACGGCGGCGCGGTCGCCACGACGCGCTTGACGCCCGCGACCTTGGCCGTGAGCACGCTCATGTGGGCCGAGGCCAGCAGCGGGTATTTGCCGCCGGGAATGTAGCAGCCCACCGCGTTGATGGGAATGTGGCGATGGCCGAGAAACACGCCGGGACGGGTTTCGACTTCCACGTCCAGCATGGAGTCGCGCTGGATCTGGGCGAAGTTACGCACCTGCGCCTGGGCGAAGCGGATGTCTTCGAGTTCGCGCGCCGACAGGCTTTTCAGCGCGCGTTCGATGGCGGCCTGCGACAGCCGGAAATCCGCGGGATCCCAGTTGTCGAACTTCTTGCTGTAGTCGCGCACGGCCGCATCGCCACGGCTTTCTATGTCACGGATGATGCCTTCGACAGTGCCGCGCACCATGGTGTCGTCGGCGTTGCGGGCCTGGACGTCGCGTCCACGTTTGAGGTAGCGGATCAAGGAAATCTCCTGGCTGGGTTGTGCATACGTATGCAGTTTTGTTTTTATGCATTCGTATGCAACTCCTTGTTTTCCCTAGGTGTCGACGCCCATTTCCGATTCCTGTGCATGGCGGGTCCATCCGCCGGATCGCGGCATGAAGGCCTTTCCTGTGGAATAATATACGTTGTATATTTAATGAGCTGCCCATGACCACCGCCCATGTTTTCATTGCCACCAGTCTGGATGGCTTCATTGCGCGCGCCGATGGCGATATCGACTGGTTGCTGCAGCGCGATGACCCGAACGAGGACCATGGCTACGCGGATTTCATTGCCGACAAGGACTTGATCGTGATGGGCCGCGGCACCTACGAGAAGGTGTTGACGCTGGGGCCCTGGGCTTATGACCGGCCCGTGCTGGTGCTGTCGAAACAGCTGGCTGGTGTGGCCGTGCCGCAGGCGCTTGAGGGCAAGGTGCGGTTCAGCGGCAGCACGCCACGCGAGTTGATGGACACATTGGCGGCACAGGGCGTGCAGCGCATCTATGTCGATGGTGGGCAACTGGTGCAATCGTTCCTGCGCGACGCACTGGTCGCCGACATGGTGATCAGCAGCGTGCCCGTGCTGCTCGGGTCGGGGCGGCGCCTGTTCGGCGCGCTGTCCGGCGACATCGATTGGACGCTGGTGTCGAGCCGCAGCTTTGCTTCTGGACTGGTGCAGTCTTGCTACCGGCGCAAGGCATGAGCCTCGCACGCGGACGGCCGGCACGCGGCCAGGGCATTGCGCGCGACGAGATCCTCGCGGCGGCGCTGGACTTGATGGGCGAAGAAGCCGGCCAGGCCCTGACGATGCGCGCGCTGGCCACGCGGCTGGGCGTCACGCCCATGAGTCTTTACCGCCATGTGGGCGACCAGGCCGGGCTGCTGCGCGCGCTCGCGGACCGGGTCTACGCCCAGGCGCTCGAGGGCCTGGGCGAGTGCGCCGATGAACGCGCGCAAATCCGCGCGCTGCTCACTCGGTATCACCAGGCCGTGGGCCGCTATCCGCAATTGACGCTGGCGATCTTTGCGACGCCGCAGGCCTTCGCCGGCGTGACACAGGAGATCACCGCGCGCCTGACCGCGCTGCTGCAGCGGATCACGGATCAGCCCCTGCTGTGGCGCGACATTCTCGTCGACCATGCGCATGGCAGCGGCCTGGCGCTGGCCGCGGCCCCGGCGCAGATCGAGGCCATGGCGCAGCAGTACGGGCTGGCGCTCGACAGGCTGCTCGATGGCCTGGACTGACAGCGGCGGGCGCAACTGTACCCATGCGGGCCGCGCTAGCCTTCGGGCAGGTCTTCATGCAGGCACAGATAATTGCCTTCGGTGTCCTTGAACCAGGCGGCCTTCTCGGCGCCCAGCACACAGACATGGTCGACTGTTTTGAGCTCCGGGAAATCGTAGTCTTCGAAGGCCACGCCCGCGCGCTTCAACTGGGCGATGCTCGCGGCGATATCCGCGACGCGGAAGCTGATGGCGGTGTGGTCGGCCTTGGTGCCTTCGGCTTTGGGGAACAGCGCGAGCGTGGTGCCGCCCACCTGGTAGACGAATTTCCCATCGGGGCGCAAGCCGCCGGGTCGCAGCCCCAGGCTGCCTTCGTAGAAACGGCGTGCGCGCTCCATGTCCATGACTGGAAGCATGGTGGTCACGCTGGAGTTGGACAGCATGGCGAGTCCTTTCGCGCGATCGCTGCCGTCGGGCGCCGCAGGGCGCGCATCCGTTCGACCGGCAGCACAGCTTACGCCCGCGCACGCTGCGATGCCAGTGAGGTCTCTTCCGGTGGCCAGGGCGTGCGCCGCAGGATCGGTGGCTGCGCTGTACCGCGCAACTGTACCTGTCGGGATGGATACAGTTTGTCTATATTGACCAGACAC
This sequence comes from Acidovorax sp. CCYZU-2555, assembly GCF_018413525.1. Classification (GTDB taxonomy): domain Bacteria; phylum Pseudomonadota; class Gammaproteobacteria; order Burkholderiales; family Burkholderiaceae_C; genus Comamonas. The sequence goes on along the minus strand of NZ_JAHCDD010000020.1, from coordinate 35,416 downwards.
CAAATGGGTCACAAACCCAAGGCCAAGGCGCTTTGATAAGTGACCTCACAAAAGCCGTCAAAGGAGACAAGCATGAACTGGTTCAAAGGATTTGCCAAAACGGCGATTGCCGCCGCCATCGTATCGGGCACGGCCTACGCGCAGGACATCAAGATCGGCTACAACGCCGACATGTCGGGCAGCGGTGTCGCCGAGCTGGGGATCTCGGGGCGCTGGGGCTTCGAGGCCGCGATCGAGGACATCAACAAGGCCGGCGGCATCTTGGGCCGCAAGGTCGTGGGCGTGATCCGCGACGACCTGGGCACGCCGCCCAAGTCGATCCAGAACATGACCGAGCTGATCGACAACGAGAAGGTCTCGGCCGTCGTCGGCCCGGCGAACTCCGGCAATGCGCTGGCCTGGCTGCACCTGCCGCAGCAAAAGAAGATTCCTGTCGTGGTGCCCATCGCCACCGGCTCCGAGATCACCACGCGCTACGCCAACGATGCACAGAACTACCTGTTCCGCATCTCCATGGTGGACCGTGAACAATCGGCGCTGCTCGCCGCCTATGCGGTCAAGCATTCGGCCGGCAAGAAGATTGCCGTGCTCGCCGATTCCACGGGCTACGGCCAGGGCGGCACCAAGGACGCGACGGCGATTCTGGAGTTGCATGGCGTCAAGCCGGTGGCCGTGGAGAAGTTCGGCCCCAAGGACACCGACATCACCTCGCAGCTGTCGAAGATCAAGGCCGCGGGCGCCGACACCGTGATCGTCTACGGCCTGGCCGACGGCACGGCGCAGGTGCTGCGCAGCATGGAGAAGATCAACTACCTGCCGACCACGCTGGGCGCCTGGGGCAATCTGAGTTCGCTGTTCCCCAAGATGACCGGCGCCAAGCTGTCCGAGCATCTGATCATGGCGGCGTCGACCACCGAAGACACCAACGCCAAGACCAAGGCGCTGGGCGAGCGCGTGCGCAAGAACTTCCCCACGCTCACGACCTTCCCCTGCGCGGCGCAAAGCTATGACTCGGTGATGCTGCTGGCCGCGGCGATGAAGCAGGCCAACAGCACCGACGGCCCCAAGGTGGCCGCGGCGCTGGAAAACCTGCAGGGCGTCGAAGGCGTGATCAAGACCTACAACAAGCCCTTCACCAAGACCATGCACGAAGGCCTGAGCGTCAGCGACTTCTACCTCGCGCGCTGGAAGGGCGACACCGTCGTGAAGTTCGAAGACTCCGTGACCAAGGGCTTCCAGCCCGCTGACTTCAAGAAGTAAAGCCGGTTCGCTGACGGACCGCAGCCGCGGCCCGTCAGCGCCTGGCGTTGGTATGGCGAGCGATCGGGAGTTGCGCGTATGGCAGTCAGTATTCTTCAGGCCCTGTTCAGCGGCCTGGCATTGGGCAGCATCTATGCCCTGGTGGCCCTGGGTTTCAACATCACCCACAACACCACCAAAACCTTCAATTTCGGCCAGGGCGAGTTTCTCGTCGCTGGCGCCTTCATCGCGGTGTCTACGCTGCTGCTGCTCGCCGGCCATGACTTCAAGGGCACGCTGCAGCAGGCCGAAGTCACGTTGGCGCGCTACGGCCTGAGCCTGATCGCCACGGTGGCGATCATGGGCCTGTTGGGCGTCGTGGTGTATTACGCCGCGATCCGCCCGTTCATAGGCCAGCCCGGCCTGGCCTGGGTGATGAGCACGATTGGCTTCGGCATCATCATCCAGAACATCGCGCTGGCCATCTGGGGCCCGTCGCCCATGGTCATGCCGTCGCCGCTGGGCAACGAAGTGCTGCGCATAGGCGGCGCGGGCATTCTGCCGCAGGAAATTCTGGTGCTGTGCGTGAGCATCGCGCTGATGCTGTGCCTCGACGTGGTGATGCGCAAGACGCGCCTGGGCAAGGCCGTGCGCGCCGTGGCGCAAAGCAGCACCGCGGCGACGCTGATGGGCATCAACGTGACGGCCATCGTGGTGCTGGCGTTTGTCGTCAGCGCCAGCCTGGCCGGCATCGCCGGGCTGCTGATCGCGCCGATCACTACCGCTTCGGTGTTCATGGGGTTGACGCTGGCGCTCAAGGCGTTCTCGTCGGCCATCGTCGGCGGCCTGAGCAATCCGCGCGGCTGCATGCTGGGCGGCTTTCTGCTGGGTCTGATCGAGGCCATGGTGGGCCTGTGGCATGCGGAGCTGCGCGAAATCAGCATCTTCCTGTTGATCATTTTTGTTCTGGTGCTCAAGCCTGAAGGCCTGCTGGGTCAGCGCGTGGTGGAGAAGGTCTGATGAACCAGTACAAGCATCTTTTGGGCGTCGTCGCGTTCGCGGCGCTGGTGGGGCTGATTCCGGTCATCACCGACAATGGTTTCTATCTCAAGGTCCTGTTCCTTATCGGCGTGAACTACCTCGCCGCCGCGGGCCTCAACGTGCTGGTTGGCTATGCCGGGCAGAAGTCGCTGGGCCATGCGGGGCTGTTCGCCGTCGGTGCCTACACGGCGGCGCTGTTCACCGCCAAGCTCGGCTGGAATCCCTGGCTGGCGTTCGCCGCGGCCGGCGCGATGGCCGGGCTGTTCGGCGTGGTGATCGCCTTGCCCGCGCTGCGCGTCAAGGGGCCGGCGCTGGCGATGGTGACCATAGGCTTCGGCGTGGTCGTGGAGAAAGTCGTTTCCGAATGGCAGGATGTGTTCGCCGGCCAGCAGGGCATCTACGGCGTGCTGCCGCTGACGTTCGGCGGCCAGCCGCTCGACGCGCGGCAATGGGTCTGGGTGGTGCTGGCGCTGGGCATTGCCGCCCACCTGATGCTGCGCTTTCTGCTGCGCGGCAAGTACGGCCGCGCGTTCATGGCCGTGAACACCGCCGAAGTGGCCGCCGAAAGCGTGGGCGTGAGCGTCTACAAGTACAAGGTGCTGGCCTTCGTCATCAGCGCCGTGACCTGCGGCTTCGCGGGCGCGCTGATCACCCAGCAGAACCAGTACATCAACTCCGACTTCATCACCTTCAATCTGTCGGTGTTCTTCCTGCTGATCGTGCTGTTCGGCGGCCGTTCGGTCTACGGGCCGCTGCTGGGCGCCGTGGTGCTGACGCTGCTCGACGCGTTTCTCGCGCGCTGGCCCGGCGTGCAGCATTTCACCTATGGTGCGCTGCTGCTGTTCGCGCTGTATGCGATGCCCAACGGCCTGTCGGGCGCGCTGACCTCGCTGTTTCGTCGCCTGCGCTGGTCCGACCGCCGCGTGCCGGGCCCCGAACGCGCACCCATCGCCCCCTGGCGTCTGCAGGTGGCCGGCGATGCCGTGCCCGGCGGCGAAGTGCTGCTGCGCACGCAAGGCCTGTACAAAGCTTATGGCGGCGTGGTGCCGACCAACAACCTCGACATCGAGATCCAGTCGGGCCATGTGCATTCGCTGATCGGCCCCAACGGCGCGGGCAAGACCACGCTGCTCAACATCCTGTCGGGCATCGTGCCGCCGAGCAGGGGCACGATGGAGTTTCGCGGCAGGAGCACCGTGGGCCAGCCCGTCTACCGCATCTGCAACATGGGCCTGGGCCGCACTTTCCAGAACCTCAAGCTGTTTGCCGACATGTCGGTGATCGACAACGTGAAGGTGGGTTTGCACCAGCATATCCGCACCGGCTTCTGGTCGTATCTGCTGGGCCTGCCCGCGGCGGCCAGGGATGAAGTCAAGGCCACGGCCGAGTCGCTGCAGATCCTGCAGTTTCTGGGCCTGCAGGAGCATGCGCGCGCGCTCGCGGGCAGCCTGCCGTATGGATTGCAGCGGCGCGTGGAACTCGCGCGGGCTCTCGCCACGCGGCCCACGCTGCTGCTGCTCGACGAGCCCGCCGCGGGCCTCAATCCGCAGGAGACGGCGGAGCTGGTCGAAGTGATTCGCAGCATCCGCGATCTGGGCATCACCATCTTGCTGATCGAACACCATATGGATCTGGTGATGGCGATTTCGGACCATGTGATCGTGCTCGATTACGGCGAGAAGATCGCCGAGGGCGCGCCGCTCGCGGTGCAGAGCAATCCGCGCGTGATTGCCGCCTATCTGGGCACGGATGACGAAGAAGAAGAAGCGGCCCCCATGGGCCAGGGAGAACGCCATGTCTGAGAAAGCCTTGCTCAAAGTCACCGATCTGCAGGTGCACTACGGCGCGGTGCAGGCCTTGCGCGGCATCAGCCTCGAAGTGCATGCGGGCGAAATCGTCACCATGATCGGCGGCAACGGCGCGGGAAAGAGCACGCTGATGAAAGCGTTGTCGGGCCTGGAGCCCGCAAGCAGCGGCGCCATCGTGTTCGACGGCCAGGACATCACGCGCCTGCCCGGCCACCAGCGCGTGGCGCTGGGCATCGCGCAGTCGCCCGAAGGCCGCCAGGTGTTCGCCGACCAGACCGTGCGCGACAACCTGATCCTGGGCGCCTACCACCGCAAGGTGGGACGCGCGCTGATCGATGCCGATATCGAGGCGCAGTTCGACGCGTTTCCGCGGCTGCGCGAGCGCCAGGACCAGATGGCCGGAACCATGTCGGGCGGCGAGCAGCAGATGCTCGCGATCGCGCGCGCGCTGATGGCCAAGCCCAAGCTGCTGCTGCTCGACGAGCCTTCGCTGGGTCTCGCGCCGCTGATCGTCAAGGAGATCTTCGCCATCATTCGCGGCCTGCAGCAAAAGGACGTGACCATCTTGCTCGTCGAGCAGATGGCCAACCAGGCGCTGGCCGTGGCCGATCGCGCCTATGTGCTGGAGACGGGCTGCATCACGATGCAGGGGCCGGGCAAGGAGCTGCGCGCCGACCCCAAGATCCGCGCCGCCTATCTGGGCAGCCATTGAACGCAAGGACTGCATGTGATTGCCATTCATGATGCCAGCACCATTGGCGAAGTGTTCTTCCTGGCCGCGGAGAAATACGCCGCCAACAGCCTGATGGCCGTGCCGGTGAACCCGGCGCGCGGCTACCACCCGCAGGGCTACGAGATCAGCTACGCCGATGCGGCCGCGCAGGTCCGGGAACTGATGCGCGACTACCGGCAGGCGGGCTACGGCCTGGGCCACCGCGTGGGCCTGCTGCTCGAAAGCCGGCCCGAGCACATGCTGCACAAGCTCGCGCTCAACGCGCTGGGCGTGTGCTGCGTGCCCGTGAACCCCGACTACCGGCCCGCCGAGTTCGCGTACTTGATCGACCATGCGCAGATCGATCTGCTGCTGGTGCTCGAAAGCCATGTCGCTGCCGCCGAAGCCGCGCTGCGCGAAAGCCGCCACCAGCCCGTGCTCTCGGTGCTGCAGCAATGGGCGCAAGGCGTTCCCCCGGCGCCGCGGCCCGCGCAGGCCGGCGAAGCGGGGCCCGATACGCCGGCCAGCATTCTCTACACATCAGGCACCACGGGCCGGCCCAAGGGCTGCGTGCTGTCGCACCACTACGAAGTCGCCGCGGGCCATGCCTATGCGACGCGCGGCGGCATGGCCAGCATCCGCGAAGGCACGGAGCGGCTCTACAACCCGCTGCCGCTGTTCCATGTGAACGCTTCGATTCTTTCGTTCTACTGCATGCTGCTGACCGGCGGCTGCCAGGTGCAGACCGATCGCTTCCAGCCTTCGCGCTGGTGGCAGGAAGTGCGCCAGACGCGCGCGACCATCGTTCATTACCTGGGCGTGGTGATCCAGCTGTTGCTGCTGCAGCCGCCGTCGGCGGACGACAGAAATCATGGCGTGCGCTTTGGCTTCGGCGCGGGCGTGGAGCCTCAGCTGCATGCGGCGTTCGAAGAGCGCTTCGGCTTTCCACTGCTCGAGTTATGGGGCATGACAGAGATGGTGCGCATCATGGTCGATTGCCATGCGCCGCGCCAGGTGGGCAGCCGCGCGTTCGGCTGCGCGGTGGAGGGCGTGCAGGCGCGCGCCGTCGACGATCTCGACCAGGAAGTGCCCGACGGCACGCCGGGCGAGCTGGTCATTCGCCATTCTGCAGAAACGCCGCGCAAAGACTTCTTCAGCGAATACCTCGACGACCCCGCGGCCACCGAAAGCGCCTGGCGCGGCGGCTGGTTCCACACGGGCGACATGGTGGTGCGCGACGCGGGCGGCATGTTCCATTTCGTCGACCGGCGCAAGAACATCATCCGGCGCTCGGGCGAGAACATCGCCGCGGCCGAAGTCGAAGCCATGCTGCTGACCCATCCCTGGGTCGAGCAGGCCGCCGTGATGGCCGTGGCCGATGAAGTGCGCGAAGAGGAAGTGCTGGCCTGCATCGTGCTCAAGTCCGGCGTGCCCGACATGGGCGAGACGATGGCGCTGGCGCAGGAAATCTTCCAGCACTGCCACCGCGCCATGGCGTACTACAAGGCCCCGGGCTGGATCTGGTTCACGCCGCAGATTCCCACCACGGGCACGCAGAAGATCCAGAAGCACGCGATCTTCGCGCGCGGCACGGATCCGCGCGAGGCCCAGGGGATGCTGGATTTGCGGGCGATGAAAAAGCGCGGGTGAGGAGACGCCGCCGGGTCTGTGGAATACCGGGCTTCGACAAGCTCAGCCCGAACGGATTTCTCCGCCGCGCCAGGCTCACCACGAACGGACGACCGTTCGTCCGCGTTTTTATACGCCAGCCAACAACGCCTTCGCCCGGTCCACACTCACATTCTTCTCCTGCGCCATCTGCGCCGCGATGCGCTGGATGTCGGCGCCAGCCGCGCCCGCGAGCAGGGCGATGTTGCGCGCATGCAAGGCCATGTGGCCGCGCTGAATGCCTTCGGTCGACAGCGCGCGCAGCGCGCCCAGGTTTTGCGCCAGGCCCACGGCCGCGGCGATTTCGCCAAGTTCCTGCGCGCTTTGCACCTGCATCACGCGCAGCGCCCAGCGCGCCAGCGGGTGGGTCTTGGTCGCGCCGCCGACCAGGCCCACGGGCATGGGCAGCTCTATGCTGCCGACCAGATGGCCGTCACGGTTCTTTTCCCAGCGCGTGAGCGAGGTGTAGCGGCCCGACTGCGCGGCGTAGGCATGGGCGCCGGCTTCGACTGCGCGCCAGTCGTTGCCCGTGGCGACGATCACCGGGTCTATGCCGTTCATGATGCCCTTGTTGTGCGTGGCCGCGCGGTAGGGGTCGATCTTGGCGAAGGTATAGGCGTCGAGCACGCCTTCGATCACTTCCTCGCCGCTGTACTCGGCGGTCTTCAGCGTCTCGGGTGACAGCGTCACGCGCGCGCGCGCCAGGCGCAGGTCGGCGAGGTTGGACAGAATGCGCAGGCGCACCGTGGCCGACGTGATCTGCTCGATGTATGCCGACACCGTTTCGGCCATGGTGTTGACGGTGTTCGCGCCCATGGCGTCGCGCACGTCGACGATCAGGTGGGCGACCACCATGGGGCCGCGCGGCGTGCTGTCGAACACATGGACTTCGATGTCCTTGCAGCCGCCGCCCAGGCCGATCAGCACCGTGTCCCTGGCGTTGGCGCGCTCGATGATCTCGGCCTTGTTCTCCAGCACGATCTGGCGCACGCCATAGGGGTCGGTCATTCCGACGATCTGGATCTGGGCGCGCATCAGCGGCGCGGTGGACGAAGTGAAGAAGCCGCCGCTGTCGCGCGCGAGCTTGGCCATGAACGAGGCCGCGGCGACGACCGAGGGTTCCTCGACGGCCATGGGCACCAGCACATCCTTGCCGTTGACGCGGAAGTTGCTGGCGATGCCCAGCGGCAGCTCGAACGTGCCGACGACGTTTTCGATCATGCCGTCGGCCACGTCCAGCGGCAGCGCGCCGGCCTGGGCCAGCAGCGCGCGGTCCTGGGCATCGAGGCCCGCGGCTTCGGCGACGCGGTGCAGGCGTTCCTGCGGAGTCAGGGAACGCATATTGGGCAGGCGGGAGTCACGGGTCATGAAAATCCTTGGAGCGCAGGTGAGGGTGGATCAGGGTATTCCCGGCGAAGCGGGACTGCCCGTTACTTTAGGCGTGCTGTACCCTTTGCAGCAGGTACAGTTATTGAGAACAGATCCATGCCAACACCGCTTGCCGGTTTCAAGATCCTCGCCGAATCGCTGGAGCGGGAAATCCGCCAGGGCGCGTACAAGGTCGGCGAGAAATTGCCGTCGCTGCGCGAGATCACGCGCGAGCGCGCCTATGGCAAGAACACCGTGATCGCGGCCTTCGAACTGCTGGTCGCGCGCGGCCTGGTCGAGCCGCGGCGCGGCGCGGGTTTCTATGTGAAAGACATCGCCGAGCCGCCCGACATGGACGACCACGCGCTGGGGCGCGCCAAGGACTGGGTCTGGCTGATACGCGAGCAGCTCAAGGACGATCCGCACGCGATTCGCGCCGCCGACGGCATGCCGCCGCCCGAATGGCTTGCGGGCGCGCGCCTGGACCGCGTGCACCACAAGGTCGCGCGCGGCGGGCTGGGGGCGCTGTTCAGCTATGGCAACCGCCAAGGCTATCTGCCGCTGCGCCAGCAACTGGTGCGCAAGCTCGGCAATCTGGGCATTGAGACCGACCCGCGCCAGATTCTCATGACCCATGGCGCGAACCAGGCAATGGACCTGGTGCTGCGCTACATGATTCCGCCGGGCGCGACGGTGCTGGTCGATGACCCGGGCTACTACTTCCTGTTCGCCAAGCTCAAGGTGCATGGCGCGGAAATCGCGGGCATTCCGCGCCAGCCCGACGGCCCCGATCTGGAAGTGCTCGAGCAGGTGCTGATTCGCAAGCGCCCGCGGCTGTTCTTCGTGCAGTCGGTGGGCCACAACCCCACGGGCTCCGACATCAGCGCCGACAAGGCCAGGCGCCTGCTGGCACTGGCCGAAAAATACAATCTGCTGCTGGTCGACATGGACCCGCTGGCCGATCTCAAGCCGCACGATCAGACGCGGCTGTCGGCGCTGGACCAGTTGCAGCGCACGATCTATATCGGCTCGTTTTCGAAGTCGCTGTCCGCGGCCTTGCGCGTGGGCTTTCTCGCCTGCAGCGCCGACATGGCGTCCGAACTTGCCGATCTGAAGTCCATCGTGCATGTGAGCAGTTCGGAGTACGCGGAGCGCACGGTGGACACCATCCTGCGCGAACGCACCTATGCCAAGCACATCAGCGCGCTGAAGTCGCATGTGGCCCAGGCCACGCGCCAGTCGCGCCAATTGCTGGCCGATGCGGGCGCGCGCTTTTTCTGCGCGCCCGAGGAAAGCCTCTATATGTGGGTGCGCTTCGACGGCCTGGAGGATTCGCTGGCGCTGTCCGAATACCTCACGGCCGAGCAGATCACGGTCGCGCCCGGGCGCATCTTCAGCGTCGATCCCGGCGTCACCAGCCCCTGGATGCGATTGAACAGCGGCATCGTGGTGCACGAGAAATTCCAGGCCATGCTGCGACGCCGGCCGCTGTGGTGAGGTCCATGGGCGACGCGCGGTAGAAGTTCGTTACCACCGCAAGCGCAAAAAGGCAGATACTGCCTTGGCGACTTCAACGGGCGCCCAGGTTGATGGAATCACGCGCCTTTTTCCGGCTTTCCTCATTCAAGGAGTACTCCATGCTACGTATGGCTTCAATCGCTTTTCTGGCTTCGGTCGCATTGACCGCGTGTAATACGGCGCCCAGCAGCAAGGCCCCCATGGCCCAGTCCCAGGCTTCGCCGGCCACGACGATGAACGGCATGCTTGTCGGCCCCAACCAGATGACGCTGTATGTGTTCGACCGCGATGCGGTGGGCAGCGGCAAGAGCGTTTGCAACGGCGGCTGCGCGACCAATTGGCCGCCGCTGATGGCGCCCGCGGGTGCCAAGCCCATAGGCGACTGGAGCGTCATCACGCGCGACGACGGCGCGACCCAATGGGCGTACAAGGGCCGGCCGCTGTACTTCTGGGCCAAGGACAGCCGTCCGGGCGACGCCACGGGTGAAGGCGTGGGCAACGTCTGGCGCCTGGCACGGCCCTGACGACCCCGCGGCGCTGGTGGATGGGCGCGCATGGTCGTAAGATCGTTGCTTCCCATCCCTTGTTCAGGAGCCGCCAATGACCACTCGCTTGACTGCCGCCGATTTCGACCAGGAACTGCTGATTCTTTTTGACGCCTACGTGCATGGCGACATGGACCGGCGCAGCTTTCTGGGCCAGGCGCAGCGCTATGCGAAGGCCGGCGTCACGGCTGCGGGCCTACTCGCGGCGCTGAGCCCCAATTTCGCCGCGGGCCAGCAGGTGCCGGCGCAAGACAGCCGCGTGACCACGCAGCGCGTCTCGCTGCCCACCCCTTCGGTTTACAACAGCATCAACGGCTATCTCGCCCGCCCGGCCGCGGCCGGCGCGGCGCGCCTGCCCATGGTGTTGGTGGTGCATGAAAACCGCGGCCTCAATCCCCATATCGAAGACGTGACCCGGCGCCTGGCGCTCGAGGGCTTCATGGCCTTCGCGCCCGACGCGCTCACGCCGCTGGGCGGCTATCCCGGCGATGAAGACAAGGCGCGCGAAGCCTTTGCCAAGCTCGACCAGGTCAGCACGCGCGAAGACTTCCTGGCCGCCGCGCAGTGGCTGCGCATGCGCGCCGATGGCGACGGCAAGCTGGGCGTGGTGGGCTTTTGCTACGGCGGCGGCATGTCGCATTGGCTGGCAACGCAACTGCCCGAGCTGCGCGCCGCCGTGCCGTTCTACGGCAACACGCCCGATCCCGCCCAGGCCGCGAAGGTCAAGGCGCCGCTATTGGTGCATCTGGCGGCCGTCGACGAACGCATCAATGCCGCCTGGCCCGCCTACGAAGCCGCGCTCAAGGCGGCCGGCGCGAAATACGAGGTGCACCACTACGCGGGCACGCAGCACGGTTTCAACAACGACACCACGCCCCGCTATGACGCGGCCGCAGCCAAGCTGGCCTGGGATCGCACGATTGCGTTTTTCAAGACGCAGCTCGGTTGATCGGAGAGGCGGGCACGGCCGCTCGTCCCGAGCCCCGTGCCTGCCGAAGTCCCGACAGCGTCAGGCATTCTCGGCAACGGACTCCTGCGCTGGCAGCGGGTTGGCTCCAAGCATAGGCGCATCGGTTGCCGGCGCGGCGGGAAGCGCCACCATGCCGGCAATCGACTGCGCGATACCGGTCAGCGAAGGATGGGCCAAGCCGGCATCTTTCATGATGGCGTCGACAATGGGTTTGGCCACTTGATACTGCAAGGCGGAGTTCACCACCTGCTCCGGCAGCGTGCCGCCAGTTGCCGGGCCGTTGCCATGACCGCCCGCGCCCGCGCCCGCACCCATGCCCGGCAAGCCGTTGACCTGGAAGAGTCGAATGGAATCGATTTTCTCCATCGGCTTGGCCGCCTGCTCCAGGATCTGGGGCAGGGACTCAATGAGTTGCAGGCGCACGGCCAAATCGATCTGGGCCACACCGAGGCGGTTCTTGGCTTCGTTGATGGCGGCAATACCTTCGGCTTCGGCCAACGCCGCGTCTTTGCGCGCATGGGCTTCCACGGTGATCGCGGCGGCGCGATTCTCGGCGGCTTCGCGTTCGGCCTGCGCCGCCACCTTGACGCCTATGGCCTGCTGCTCGGCTTCTTTTGCGGCATCGATCAGTTGAATGGCCTTGCCGCGTTCAGCCACCGCCATTTCGCGCGCCGTTTTGACGAGCTCTTCCGAACGCACGGAATCCGCCAAGGCCGCGTTGGCGGTGGCGTCGGCCTGTGATTGTTCTTCGGATTTTCGGGCGATGGCAATGGCGGCGTCCTGGTTGGCGAGCTCCACCGATTGCCGTTGCTCGGCTTGCTTGATGCGCGTTTCGCGCTCCGCTTCGATGTTCTTTTTCTGGATGGCCAGGTTCTTGTCGATTTCTGCGCTGTTCACCGTGCGATCGGCCTCAATGCGCCGCTCCTTGACCTGACGGTCTGACGTGATACGCACTTCTTCGGCTTCGCGTTGGCGTTCTGCCTCGGTTTTTGCGATTTCGGCAATTTGCTCGGCCTTGGCATTGGCGATCGCCTGCAATTGCGTCAGCTTGGCAAACTCCTGATTCTTCGAGATGTCGAGCTTGACGCGTTCGGCCTCAAGGTTCTTTGTGCGCACCTGCACTTCCGTATCCTGCTCGATATCGTTGCGCTGCTTGCGGCGGGCCTCGGTTTCTTGCGTCAAGCGCGTCAAGCCTTCGGCGTCGAACGCGTTGTCGGGGTTGAAGAAATCCTTGGCGGTCTGATCCATGCTGGTGAGCGACACCGATTCCAGCTCCAGTCCGTTCTTTTCCAGATCTTCGGCCACCGCGTTTTGCACGGCCTGGACGAACTCCCGGCGCTTGTCCTGCAATTCCTGCATGGTCATGGTCGCGGCGGTGGCCCGCAGGGCGTCGACAAACTTGTCTTCCACCAACAGTTTGAGTTGCTGCGGCTCCATGGTCTTGCGGCCCAGGGTTTGTGCGGCAGTGCTGACCGATTCGGCCATTTGCTTGACGCGCACGAAGAACGCGGCTGCCACGTCGACGCGCATGCGGTCGAGTGCGATCAGACTTTGCTCTTCCTTGCGCGAGACCTCGAGCTTGAGCGTGTTCATGTTGACCGGAATGATTTCGTGAAAAACCGGCAACACCAGCGCGCCTCCGTTGATGATGACTTTCTGGCCCCCAAGGCCGGTGCGCACGAAGGCGGTCTCTTTGCTGGCGCGCTGGTAAAGGCGCGCAACGATGAGGCCTATGGCCAGCAGGGCAAGCAGTGCAATGCCGGTCGGAACGCCGATGTTGATCAGCATTTCGTTCATCTGTGTATCGCTGAGCATTTTTTCCTCTGTTTGAATGGTGTTGACCGCACTAAAGCAGTTCGGGGTGTGGGTTGCGTATGCCGTAAAAGCGCGCGCCGGCCTTGCGCACGAGCAGCACCGAGTCGCCTTCGGCAAAGGTCTCGGTCGCGATCTCGGGCTCGACGAGCACGTAGTGCAAGCCGCCGTTCGCGTCGCGCACCTTGGTCTGGGCTGCCACGCCGCTGCGTGCAATGCCTTGTGTGACCATGCCGGTGCGGCCCACCAGGGACTGCTCGCTGACCGCCGTGGTCTCATGGTCGGGCAGTACCCGCGCGAGCAGGCCGCCCAGCGCCCGCACGCAGGACAGGCCTGCGAGCGCTGCGGGCAGCGAAGCCAGCCACCATGGCAGCAAGCTGCCGAACAAGGTGCCAGCCAGCGCCTGCACGGCATAGCCCGACACGGAAAAGCCGGCTAAAAAAAGGATCAGCAGTACCAGGACCGGGACCTTGCCGAGATATAGCCAGCCCAACGCCCGTTCCAGCCCTTCGGGCATATCGGGCAGCAGGCTATCGAGCCCGTGCGAGGGACTTTGCGCGAACAGCAGACCCGCGCCTTCGATCACGGTCAGCCCGACCACGGCTGCCAGGGCTGCGCCAAATGGCCAGGTTTCAGGGCTCAGGAGAACAATCATGCGGAGTTACCGCCCGGCCTTGAGCGCGGCCAGGTATCACTACGATCGGCGCGGGGCTGGAGGGTATCGGTCATGGTGCTTGTCCTTGGGTTGGCGAAAATCAAACGGGCACAGCGCAAGTCTTGGGTTGATGTTTGCGGCACTGTTGGTGTGTCACCGGCGGCTGCATTGCGTGCCACCGTTTGGTGTATTTGAGTTATTACTCATTAGTTATTGTATTTTGATAGTTTTAATCTATCAATAGGGTGGCGCTGAAAGTACCTGGGTGCATCCAATGGCATGGCGAGAAAAACCGTTATTTCTTTCGGCGCATGTGGCTGGCAACATGCACCGGCTGACGTTCTCGCCGGCGCAGCTGGCTTGGAGCGTCAGCGTGTCACGGGCGCATCAGCTTGCGGCGCAAACAGGCTTTCTTCATCGAGCAGTTCAAACGCAATTTCGGGCCGCTGTTCGAAGCTGCGCTTGATTGCCGCGGGAATCGCCTGGCGCGTCTTGCGGCACAGGCCCGGGCGTTCGAGAACGAGGATGGTGATGCCGCGCAGCGTGCGCACTTCGCGCGCGCTGGTCTGTATCTCCAGCTCCAGCCCCAGCTGCAGCTGCATGCGCTGCTGCATGTGGCGCAGATCGGCCAGGCTGCTGAGGTTTTCTAGCCGCTGCACCAGGCGTTTTTCGTCTTCGCGCGTGAGCCGCATGATGCGCAGGTCGGCCTGCGGGTCCTGCAGCAACGCGTCGCGCCCGCAGGTGCAGGCACCGGGCGGGCATTCGCTGCGCAAGGGAAAAAGGGGCAGTGGGCTCATCGTGCGGGCTGCCGTGGTGGGGGCTCAGGCCATCATAGCCAGACGCGGGCGATATGGCTTTTCACGTGCGGCCCAGAGACTGCATTTCTTCCTGGCCCTGCAGCCAGGCCTGCAACGAATGCTGGGCGCTGTCGTAGAACGCCTGGGCCGCGGGGCCAAGGCTCTGGTGGCGGTGGCGCACCCAGTAGATCGTGCGCGACGGCGCCAGGCCTTCGAGCCGGCGTATCGCGATGCCTGGGTCCTGAAAGTACGCCAGCGACAGCGCAGGCACCAGGCTCACGCCCAGGCCGGCGCGCACCATGCCCATGACGGTCGCGAGCTGCTCGACTTCCATGCAGGTCTGCAGCAGCGGTTGCGTGAACACCGCGGCCTGCCAGGCCTCGACGCTGGCGCGAATGCTGGTGTGGGCCGCGAGTTGCACGAACGGTATGGCGCGCAGCGCCTGGGGCGCGATCGGCGCGCTGGTCTGCGCCAGTGCATGATCATGCGGGCACACAAGATAGAACGTTTCCTCGGCCACGGCCGCCGCATGCAGGTCGGGGTGGCGCGCCAGCGCCGTGCACAGCGCCCAGTCGGCCTGGCCCTGCTGCACGCTTTCGAGGCAGGGCGTGTTCAAGGCATCGCGCACCTGTACCTGGATCTGGGGATGGCTTTGCGCAAACTGCGCGAGCAGCGACGGCAGCCAGTGGGCGGCAAGCGATGGCAGCAGCGCCACGGTGACGCGGCTGGCGCGCAGCTGGGCCGCGCCTTGCATCGACTCCACGGCCTGGTCTATCGCGGCGAGCAGGCGTTGGGCATGGGGCGCAAAGTCCTGGCCCGCGGAAGTGAGCACCACATGCCGGGTGCTGCGCTCGAACAGCTGCGAGCCCAGGCCTTGTTCCAGGCCCTGGATCAGCGCGCTGAACGCGGGCTGCGACAGATGGCACTGCTGCGCGGCGCGCGTGAAGCTCAGATGCTGTTGCAGGGCTTCGAAGGCCTGGAGTTGGCGGGTGGTCAGATTCATAGGTGATGCAAATCAATCTATCCAAATCATCGAATTTACAACATAAATCGCTTTCTCTATATTGGCCTCATGGCGAACACCATTCCTGATCTGAATTCCACGCGCTGGCCCTCGGGGCCGGCTTCTGCCTCCATGCCCCGCGGCCCGCTTCTGGTCGGCTGCGGCGCGGGGTTCTCGGGCGATCGCACGGACGCCGCGCGCCCCGTGGTCGACGCCTTGATCGCCGCCGCCGCGCCCGCGGTGCTGATTTTCGAAACCCTGGCCGAGCGCACGCTGGCGCTGGCGCAACTGGCGCGAGCGCGCGATCCCGCGGCCGGCTACGAGCCGCTGCTCGCCGATCTGCTGCGGCCCGTGCTTGCCGACTGCATCGCCCACGGCATTCGCATCGTCAGCAATTTCGGCGCGGCCAATCCCGCGGGCGCGGCGGCCTGCATCGCGGCGCTGGCCGCCGAACTGGGCATTCGCGTGCCGCGCATGGCGCTGGTGCATGGCGACGACCTGATGGGCGCCGAGCATGTGCAGCCGCTGCAGGACGCCTGCGGCGCGCAATGGCCTGCGTCCCGGGTCGTGAGCGCCAATGCATATATCGGCGCCCAGCCCATCGCCCAGGCGCTGCAGGACGGCGCCGAGATCGTGATCGCGGGCCGCGTCGCCGACCCGGCGCTGGTGCTGGGCCCGGCCGTGGCCTGGCATGGCTGGGCCTGGGACGACTGGGATCTGCTGGCGCGCGGCACCATGGCCGGGCATCTGCTCGAATGCGGCTCCCAGGTCTCGGGCGGTTATTTCGCCGATCCGGGCTACAAGGATGTGCCCGATCTGGCCCATGTGGGCTTTCCTATCGCGCGCATCGAAGCCGACGGCCGGTGCACCATCAGCAAGCCCGAGCACACGGGCGGGCTGATCAACGCCCAGACCGTCAAGGAACAGCTGCTCTATGAGGTGCACGACCCCGCGGCCTATCTGACGCCCGATGTCGTCGCCGACATCAGCGAAGCCTGGGTCACCGAAGTCGGCCTCAATCAGGTGCGGCTCGAAGGCGTGCGCGGCCACGCGCGGCCCAGCCACCTCAAGATCAATGTCTGCAGCGAGCGCGGCTGGCTCGCCGAAGCCGAGATTTCCTATGCGGGCGCGCATGCCCTGGCTCGCGCCCAACTGGCACGACAAATCATTGCCACGCGTCTGGGCGCGCAAGGCACGCTGCGCTGCGACTTCATCGGCGTGACCAGCGTGCTCGGCGATGACCAGGGCCAGTGGCTCCAGCAACTGCCGCACGCGGGCCAGGCGCCGCGCGATGTGCGCGTGCGCTGGGCCTGGGAACAGCCCACGGCCCAGGCCGCCGAAGTGCTGCTGCGCGAAGTCAACGCGCTCTACACCTGCGGGCCCGGCGGCGGCGGCGGCGTGCGCACCCAGCTGCGCTCGCGCTTGTCGACGGTGTCGTGCCTGCTGCCGCGCGAACAGATTCCCTGTGGCTGGCGCTGGTGGAGTCCCGCCGCGGCCCAGCCCTGAACCATGTCATCTCCCATGAACACTTCCAACACCCTGAGCCTGCCCCTTTACCGCCTGGCCCATGGCCGCACGGGCGACAAAGGCAACCGCAGCAACATCAGCGTGATCGCCTACCACCCGCTGCTCTGGCCGGTGATCGAAGCCCAGGTCACGGCCGAGCGCGTGGCCGCGCATTTCGCGGCGCGCAGTCCCAGCAACGTTGCGCGCCATGTGCTGCCCAGGCTGCAGGCGCTCAATTTCGTGATCGACGATGTGCTCGAAGGCGGCGTCAACAGCGCGCTCAACCTCGACACCCATGGCAAGGCGCTGGCCTTCGATCTGCTGCTGCTGGACATCGACCTGCCCGCCGATCTGCTGGTGCATTGCAAGGGACCGCAAGAGTCCTAGGCTTTTTCAGCGTTCATTTTCCAACTACTACAACCCAGGAGACAAAACCATGAACCCCATTCCTCAATCCCTGCGCCGCCGCACCTTGGGTGCCAGCCTTGCCGCCGCGCTGGTGCTGGCCGCCGCGCCCGCGGCCTTTGCCCAGACCGCCGCCAAGTACCCGTCGAAGGCATTGACTTTCGTCGTGCCGTTCGCGGCCGGCAGTGCCACCGACCAGATCGCACGCGCGCTGGGCCAGTCGATCACGCAGGAGACCGGCCAGGCCGTGGTCGTGGAAAACAAGGGCGGGGCCAGCGGCATGCTCGCCGCCCAGGGCGTGGCGCGCTCCGCAGCCGATGGCTACACGGTACTGATCACCACCAACACCACGCACGCAGCCAACGAGCACCTCTACAAGAAGCTGCCTTACGACCCGGTCAAGGACTTCGCGCCCGTGACGGGCCTGGGCAAGGGCGGCCAGGTGCTGGTGGTGAATTCCTCATCGCCACTGCAGTCGGTCAAGGATCTCGTGGCCTATGCCAAGGCCAATCCCGGCAAGCTGACTTTCGGCAGCGGCAGTTCGTCCAGCCGCATGGCCGGCGAAATGCTCAAGCAGCTCGCGGGCGTCGACATCCTGCATGTGCCTTACAAGAGCAACCCGCTGGCGATCACCGACCTGTTGGGCGGCCAGATCGATCTGATGATCACCGACGTCTCCACGGGCCTGCCGCAGGTGCAGGCCGGCAAGCTCAAGGCCTTGGGCTTCTCGACGCAGGAGCGCAGCGCCATGCTGCCCGACGTGCCGACCATCGAGCAGGCGGGCGTCAAGGGCTACAACATGGGCTACTGGTTCGCGGCCTACCTGCCCGCGGGCACGCCGCCACAGATCGTCAACCAGCTCAGCAGCCTGCTGGGCAAGGCCGTCGAAAGCCGCCAGGCTGCGAGCTTCTACACGCTGTCGGGCACCAGCCGCTGGCATGGCACGCCCGATGAACTCGCCAAGTTCCAGGCAGACGAAACCGCCAAATGGGGCAAGGTGATCAAGGCCGCGGGCATACAGCCCGAGTGATTTACGCGCCAAGCGACGCCTGAATCGGCGCTTTCTCCGACAGTTTGGGGAGCGTGGACCACGGGGGAATCCTGCACAATGCTTCAACAGCGCTGCAACCACGGCAACGCCGTCGGGGCAGTCCTGTCACCGCCATTTTTCACGGCCGCGCGCGCGGCCGTGAAGCCACCCACGTGATTGTGCAAAGGACTTTTCCATGGATACCATCAATCCCCGCTTCTCCGAACTGTTCGCCCAACTGGGCCTGGCCGATGATCCCCAGGGCATCGCCGACTTCATCCGCGAACACGCACCTCTGGACTCCGCCGTGCTGCTGCACGAAGCGCCTTTCTGGAACGAATCCCAGGCGCGCCTGCTGCGCGAAGAACTGCGCGCCGACGCGGAGTGGGCCGAAGTCATCGACCAACTCAACGCATCGTTGCGCGCCGAATAAGCCAGCGTCTCAGTGCGGGCCCTGCAGCCCGCCGGGCGGGTCCACCTGCACCGTCACATGTTCGATAGCATGCTTGTCGCGCAGCAACTGTGCGACTTGTTGCGGCAGCGTCAGGTTGTCGGTGCCTGGCGAGGGCGTGACATGGACCGTGGCCACCACGCGCTCGTCGGTCAGCGTCCAGGCATGGAAATGGCCGACTTCGGCGACGCCTGGCAGGCCGGCGATATCGGCTTGCGCGGTTTCCACATCGAGGCCGCGCGGCACGGCCTGCAGCAAGATCAACAGCGCGTCCGACACCAGACTCCAGGCCGAGCGCACCACCAGCACCGCGACCAGTACTGAAAGAATCGGGTCGAGCACGGTCCAGCCGGTGAACATGATGCCGATCGCGGCCGCGATCGCGCCCACCGAACCCAGCAGGTCGCCGACCACATGCAGCAGCGCGCCGCGCAGATTGCCGTCATTCTGCTGGCCGCGCATCAGCACCCAGGCACCGACCACATTCACCAGCAGGCCCACCACGGCCACGGCCAGCATCGGCCCGGCGAGCACTTCGGTGGGCTGGCGAAAACGCGCCACGGCTTCCCAGGCGATCCAGGCCACGAGCAGCAGCAGCGAGGCGCCATTGGCCAGCGCCGCGAGCACGCGCACGCGGTGAAAGCCATAGGTGCGCAGCTTGTCGGGCGCGCGCGCCGCAATGCGGTAGGCGATCAGTGCCAGCAGCAGCGCCGCGGCGTCCGACAGCATATGGCCTGCATCGGCGATCAAGGCCAGCGAGCCCGACCACCAGCCGCCGACCACCTGCACCGCCGCATAGCCCAGCGTCATCACGAAGACCCACTGGATGCGCTTGGCGTTCGACGCCGTGACCGATGGCGCATGCGAATGCCCGCCAGCGCCATGGTCATGCGCGTGGGAGTGTGCGTGCGCTTCGCCGTGCGGGTGGCCATGGTCGTGGCCGTGATGGGTGTCGTGTTCGCTGGAGGGCATCGGGTCGGCGCGCGGAGCTGAAATTGCAGCCAGCTTAATTCGTCATGCGGGGAGTGACCAGGGCCGGCACCATGTCCCTGCACCCTTCACGTGCATGAAAAAAGCCATGGGCTCACGCCCATGGCTTTCAACTCGACGCCGCAGCGTGATGCTCAGACCTGGTCGGCGCTCAGGCCCGCGGTCTGGCTGAAGCCGCCGTCCACGTAAGTGATTTCAGCGGTCACGCCCGCGGCCAGGTCGGAGAACATGAAGGCCGCGACATTGCCCACGTCTTCGGGCGTCACGTTGCGGCGCAGCGGCGAGGCGTCGGCCACGCGGCTGAGCAGCTTGCCGAAGTCCTTGATGCCGCTGGCGGCCAGGGTCTTGATCGGGCCGGCAGAAATGCCGTTGGCGCGTATCGTGCGACCGTCTTCGGTGCGGCCCACGGCTTCGGCCAGGTAACGCACCGAGGCTTCGAGCGAGGCCTTGGCCAGGCCCATGGTGTTGTAGTTGGGGATGGAGCGCAGCGCACCCAGGTACGACAGCGTCAGCAGCGACGACTTGTCGTTGAGGTAGGGCAGGGCGGCCTTGGCCATCGCGGGGAAGCTGTAGGCGCTGATGTCGTGGGCGATGCGGAAGTTCTCGCGGCTCAGGCCGTCGAGAAAATTGCCGGCGATCGCTTCGCGCGGCGCAAAGCCGATCGAGTGCAGGAAGCCGTCGAACTTGCCCCAGGTCTCGCCCAGGTCGGCGAACAGCTTCTCGATCTGCGCGTCGTCGGCTACGTCGCAGTCGAACACCAGCTTCGAGTCGAAGTCGGCGGCGAATTCGGTGATGCGGTCCTTGAAGCGCTCACCGACATAGCTGAACGCGAGTTCGGCGCCTTGCGCATGGCAGGCCTTGGCGACGCCATAGGCGATGGAACGGTTGGACAGGACGCCGGTGATCAGCAGTTTTTTGCCGGTGAGGAAACCCATTGTTTTTCTCCAGGAAAGTAGGTGGGAATGTGCAGTTCGCAAATTCTGTTGTGCGCGGCGACCGGGCGATGGACGCATCCGGTCAAGGCTAGGGCAGAATTGTCTCATGCGCTACTGGATGTTTTCTCTGCTGTTGATGGGTGCTTCTCCTGCCTGGAGCGCGCATGCGTATGCTTTGTGGGGGGCGCCGCGCTATCCCGCGGGCTTCACGCATTTCGATTACGTCAACCCGCAGGCGCCCAAAGGCGGCGAATTGCGGCTGGTGAGCAACCTTCGGGTGTCCACTTTCGACAAGTACAACCCGTTCACCATCAAGGGCAATGCGCCCGCTTATCTGTCGAACCTGATGTTCGACACGCTGCTCACGGGCTCGCTCGACGAGACCGCGACCGGCTACGGTTTGCTGGCCGAAGATGTGGACGTCGCGCCCGACGGCCTGTCGGCCACGTTTCGGCTGCGGCGCGAGGCGCGCTTTCACAACGGCAAGCCCGTGCTCGCCAAGGACGTGAAGTACAGCTACGAGACGCTGATCGGCCAATACACGTCGCCGGCCTACAAGACGCTGCTGATCGACGTCGCTGGCGCCGACGTGGTCGATGAGCGCACGGTGCGCTTTCGTTTTCACGTGCCCAACCGCGAGCTGCCGCTGACCGTGGGCGGCTTGCCCATCTTCAGCCCCGACTGGGCGCGCGGCGCCGACGGCAAGGTCAAGCCGTTTGACCAGGTGGTGATGGAGACACCGATAGGCAGCGGCGCCTACCGTGTGGGCCCGGTGCGTTTCGGCAAAGACATCACCTATGTGCTCGACCCCAACTATTGGGCCAAGGACCTGGGCGTGCGCAAGGGCACGGCCAACTTCGAGCGCGTGAGCGTCAAGATCTACAAGGACAACACCGCGCGGCTCGAAGCCCTCAAGGCCGGCGAGTTCGATTTGATGCGCGTGTACAGCGCGGGCGACTGGGCGCGGCGCATCAGCGGCAAGCGCTTCACCACGGGCGAGCTGGTCAAGGGCGAGTTCGAACACAAGCTGCCCTCGGGCTTCCAGAGCTATGTGCTCAACACGCGCCGACCGCTGCTGCAGGACGCCCGGGTGCGCGAAGCCCTCGATCTGGCGATGGACTACGAGTGGATGAACCGCCAGATGTTCTATGGCTCGTACTACCGCGTGCGCGGCATGTTCGGCAACACGGCCTGCGAGACCCGCGGCCTGCCCAGCGCCGCCGAGCTGGCGCTGATGGAGCCCTGGCGCGCGCAGATTCCCGCGGCCGCATTCGGCGAAATGTACAGCCCGCCGCGCACCGATCCACCCAGCTCGCTGCGCGAGAATCTGCGCCGCGCGCAGCAGCTGCTGCGCGATGCTGGCTGGACCGTGCAGGGAGGCGTGCTGCGCAATGCCGCCGGCCAGGAGCTGGAGCTCGAATACCTCGACAGCGGCGAAGGCAGCCTGCGCACCGTCGCACCCTGGCAGCGCAATCTCGAAAAGCTGGGCATCAAGCTCAAATACCGCGCCGTCGATTTCGCGCTGTTCCAGCAGCGGCTGCAGAAATTCGATTTCGACATGGCGACCATCGTCTTCCAGGGTACGCACAACCCGGGCCAGGAGTTCGCCGACCTGTTCGGCAGCAAGGCCGCCGACACCGAAGATTCGGGGAACTATGCGGGCGTCAAGAGCCCGGCCGTCGATGCGCTGATCAAGGCCATCACCACGGCCAAGTCGCAGGAAGAATTGCTGCCCGCCTGCCATGCGCTGGAACGCGTGATCGCGCACAGCCACTATCTGATTCCGCAGTGGAGCGCGGGCACGCACCGCATGGTCTACAACGCCTGGCGCCTGCAACGCCCCGAGACCGTGCCGCCTTACGCCACGGGCGAGCTCTGGGCCCTGGACACCTGGTGGGCCAAGCTGCCGCCGCAAACCTCGGCCCAGCCGCGCTAGAAAGACCGCCATGTTCGTCTATATCCTCAAGCGGCTGCTGCTGATGGTGCCCACGCTGCTGGGCGTGCTGCTGCTGACTTTCGTCGTGATCCAGTTCGTTCCCGGCGGGCCGGTGGAGCAATATCTGGCCGAAGCCAAGGCCGGCGTGGGCGGTGCGACGGGCGGCGGCGGCGGCATGAACTACCGCGGCGCCCAGGGCGTGGACCCGCAGCGCCTGGAGCAGATCAAGGCGCTCTACGGTTTCGACAAGCCCGCGCACGAGCGCTTCTTCCAGATGCTGGGCCAGTTCGCGCGCTTCGATCTGGGCCGCAGCTTTTTCCACAACAAGGCGGTCTGGGACCTGGTGGTCGAGAAGCTGCCGGTGTCGATCAGCCTGGGGCTGTGGACTTTCCTGATCAGCTATCTCGTCGCCGTGCCGCTGGGCGTGGCCAAGGCCGTGCGCGCGGGCTCGCGCTTCGATCTGGTGACCACGCTGGCGATTCTTGTGGGCTATGCGATTCCGGGCTTCGTGCTGGGCGTGGCGCTGCTGGTGATCTTCGGCGGCCAGCTGCAGTGGTTTCCGCTGCGCGGGCTGACCTCGGCCAACTGGGAGCAGCTGAGCTGGGGCGCGCGCATCGTCGACTACCTCTGGCATATCGCGCTGCCGATCACGGCCATGGTCGCGGGCAGCTTTGCCGTCACGGCCATGCTGACCAAGAATGCCTTCCTTGAAGAAATCAGAAAGCAGTACGTGCTCACCGCGCGCGCCAAGGGCCTGAGCGAGCGCCAGGTGCTGTGGAAGCATGTGTTCCGCAACGCGCTGATTCCCATCATCACCGGCTTTCCCGCGGCGTTCATCGGCGCCTTCTTCGCGGGCTCGCTGCTGATCGAAACCCTGTTCTCGCTCGACGGCCTGGGGCTGCTGAGCTATGAAAGCGTGATCCGGCGCGACTATCCCGTCGTGCTCGGAACCCTGTACCTGTTCACGCTGATCGGCCTGGTGACCAAGCTGATCAGCGACCTTTGCTATGTCTGGGTGGATCCACGTGTCAAGTTCGACTGACCCCGTTCAAGCCGCGGTGGCGCGCGCCGCTGCGCCAGCGCCTTCGCTGTCGCCCGCGCGCCGCGCCTGGCAGCGCTTCGAGCGCAACCGGCTGGGCTACTGGAGCCTGATCGTTTTCTGCGCCATGGTGCTGCTGAGCCTGGGCGCCGAGCTGTTGAGCAACGACCGACCCATCGTCGTGCATTACCAGGGCCAGACCTACTGGCCGTTGTGGAACGACTACCCTGAAACGACGTTCGGCGGCGACTTCGAGACCACCACCGACTACCTCGACCCGTTCATCGCGCAGCGCCTGGACGCGCCAGGCAACTGGGCGGTCTACACGCTCAACCGCTACGGCCCGCAGTCGATCAACTATTTTGCCGAGCTGCCCAACCCGTCGCCGCCCAGCGCGGCCAACTGGCTGGGCACCGACGACCGCGGCCGCGATCTGCTGGCGCAGCTGATCTATGGCTTTCGCGTGAGCGTGCTGTTCGCGCTGGCGCTCACGGTGACCGGCGTGCTGCTGGGCGTGATCACGGGCGCGATCCAGGGATTTTTCGGCGGCAAGACCGATTTGGCCTTTCAGCGCTTCATAGAAATCTGGGGCTCCATGCCCGAGCTGTATCTGCTGATCATCTTCAGCGCGCTGTTCGCGCCCAGCATCTCCTTGCTGCTGGTGCTGCTGAGCCTGTTCGGCTGGATGGGGCTGTCCGACTATGTGCGCGCCGAGTTCCTGCGCAACCGCCAGCTCGACTATGTGAAGGCGGCGCGCGCGCTGGGCGTGGGCAATGCGCAGATCATCTGGCGCCACATCCTGCCCAACAGTCTCACGCCCGTGGTCACTTTCCTGCCGTTTCGCATGAGCGCTGCGGTTCTGGCGCTGACTTCGCTCGACTTCCTGGGCCTGGGCGTGCCGCCGGGCACACCCAGCCTGGGCGAGCTGCTGAGCCAGGGCAAGAACAGCATTGACGCCTGGTGGATTTCTCTCGGTACGTTCGCCGTGCTGGTCAGCACTTTGCTGCTGCTGACTTTCATGGGAGACGCGCTGCGCGATGCGCTCGACCCGCGCAAGGCCCAGATATCGGACAAGGCGGAACGCAAATGAACGCAACTACTACGCCCCTGCTCGAAGTGCGTGACCTGCAGGTGCGCTTTGGCGACAAGCAGGTGGTGCACGGCGTGAACTTCGTGCTGAGCGCCGGCGAGAAGCTGGCCCTGGTCGGCGAGTCGGGCTCGGGCAAGACCGTGACCGCGCTGTCGCTGCTGCGCCTGGCCGGCGACGCCCACCTCAGCGGCCAGGTGCTGTTCGACGGCCGCGATCTGCTGGCGCTGTCGGAGCGCGAAATGCGCGGCGTGCGCGGCGGCGACGTGGCGATGATTTTCCAGGAGCCGATGACGGCACTGAACCCGCTGATGACCGTCGGCGATCAGATCGCCGAAGTGCTGCAGCTCAAGCAGTCGCTGTCGGTGGCCCAGGCCGGCAAGCAGGCCGTCGAATTGCTCGCGACCACCGGTATTCCCGAACCCGAGCGGCGTGCGCGTTCGTTCGCCCACCAGCTCAGCGGCGGCCAGCGCCAGCGCGCGATGATCGCGATGGCGCTGGCCTCATCGCCCAAGCTGCTGCTCGCCGACGAACCGACGACGGCGCTCGATGTCACGCTGCGCATGCAGATTCTGGAGCTGCTGGGCGACCTGCAGCGCCAGACCGGCATGGCGCTGCTGCTGATCACCCATGACCTGAACCTGGTGCGCCGCTTTGCTGATCGCGC
The DNA here is from genome assembly GCF_018413525.1 of Acidovorax sp. CCYZU-2555. GTDB lineage: Bacteria > Pseudomonadota > Gammaproteobacteria > Burkholderiales > Burkholderiaceae_C > Comamonas. The sequence goes on along the minus strand of NZ_JAHCDD010000020.1, from coordinate 10,234 downwards.
CGCGGTCATGGAGCGTGGCCTGCTGGTCGAGCAAGGCCCGGTGCAGCAGATTTTTTCCCATCCGCAGCATGCCTATACGCGCCGCCTGATCGGCAGCGTGCCGCAGCGCGATGTGGTCGAAGCACCGCCGCGCGCCGACCAGGCGCTGGTCGAGACCCAGCAGCTGCAGGTGCGCTATGCGACCCCGTTGCCCGGGCTGCGCGGCTGGTTTCGCAAAGGCGAGTTTGTCGCCGTCAAGGGTGTCGATCTGCGCCTGCTGCCGCACCACACCCTGGGCATCGTGGGTGAATCGGGCTCGGGCAAGTCGACGCTGGCCCAGGCCATTCTGGGCCTGTTGCCGTCCGAAGGCCAGCTGCGCATCAACGGCCGGGCCTGGCATCAGCCGGCCACGCGCAACAGCCCCGCGAACCAGGCGCTGCGCCGCAGCGTGCAAGTCGTGTTCCAGGACCCGTTCTCTTCGCTGTCGCCGCGGCTGACCGTCGAGGAGATCGTCGGCGAAGGCTTGCACGTGCATGCGTCCACGAGCGTGCCGGTGGAGCGCCGCCAGCGCGTGGAGCAGGCCCTGGCCGATGTGGGCCTGACCGAGCTGCAGTACCCGGGCCTGCTGCAGCGCTATCCGCATGAGTTTTCCGGCGGCCAGCGCCAGCGGCTGGCGATTGCGCGCGCGCTGATCGTGCAGCCGCAGTTGCTGGTGCTCGACGAGCCCACCAGCGCGCTCGACGTGACCGTGCAGCAGCAGGTGCTGGCCTTGCTGCAGCGGCTGCAAAAGGAGCGCGGCCTGAGCTATCTGCTGATCACCCACGACGTGGAAGTGATACGCGCCATGGCCCACGACGTGATGGTCATGAAAGACGGCGAAGTGCTGGAAGCCGGCCCCGTGTCGCAGGTGCTCGACGCCCCGCGCCATCCTTATACCCAGCGCCTGGTGGCCGCGGCGACGCTCTCTTAGTCCTTGGCATTCAATTCGTGAATTGAATGCACTAGTGAAGTAAATCCAAAGCCACTGATACCCATTTGTTTCTCCATATCATGGGTCGCATATTTGCCACCAGGAGAACACCATGACCGCCGCCCCTGCAGACCTTGCCGTAGCCAAGGATGCCGCTGACTTGATGGCGGGCCTGCACCCGCAGCAGGTGGTGGTCGATGAAGATGTGCAACTGCACGCCTGGGTCGGCGGCCAGGGGCCGGCGCTGCTGCTGGTGCATGGCCATCCGCAAACGGCCGTCATCTGGCACAAGCTCGTTCCCACGCTGTCACGGCACTTCACGCTGGTCGTTCCCGACCTGCGCGGCTATGGCGATTCTTCCAAGCCCCGGGGCGATGCCGACCATGCGAACTACAGCAAGCGCCGCATGGCGCGCGATTTGCTGGCGCTGATGCAGCAGCTGGGCCATGCACGCTTCAGCGTGCTGGCCCATGACCGCGGCGCGCGCGTTGCCCACAGGCTGGCCATGGACCACGCTTCAGCGATAGAGCGGCTGGTGCTGCTCGACATCGCCCCCACGCTGGCGATGTACGAGCAGACCAGCGAGGATTTCGCGCGCGCCTACTGGCACTGGTTCTTTCTGATCCAGCCCGCGCCGCTGCCCGAGCGCCTGATCGAGGCCGACGCCGGGGCCTATGTGCGTGATGTGATGGGCGGGCGCAGCGCGGGGCTGGCGCCGTTCGATGCGCGTGCGCTCAATGAATACATGCGCTGTCTGGCCTTGCCAGGCGCGGCCCATGGCATCTGCGAGGATTACCGCGCCGCGGCCGGCATAGACCTGGTGCACGAGCGCGAAGACCGGGAACGGGGCCGGCGCCTGACCATGCCGCTGCTGGTGCTGTGGGGCGAGCAGGGCGTGGTCCACCGCTGCTTTGAGCCGCTCAAGGAATGGCAGAAACTCGCGGACAACGTACGCGGCCATCCCTTGCCTTGCGGCCACTACATCGCGGAAGAGGCGCCGCAGGCACTGCTCGACGCCGCGCTGCCGTTCCTGCAGGGGCAGGGCGCCTGACCCGGCGGAACGCTCAGCTGCCCGTGGGGTTGGCGCCGTCTTGCATGACCCACAGAATGCGGTCCAGATCGATGCCGATCTGCTGGGCCTGGGACAGCAGATGCTGGCGCACGCCACTGGGCAGCACCGGGGTGCGCGAGAGAATCCAGAAGGCGTCGAGACTCGAGCCCACGACCATGGCCCAGCGGTACTGCTCGTCGAGCGCGACCACGTGGTAGCCCGCGTAGAACGGACCGAAGAACGACACCTTGAGCGCGGCTTCGTCCGAACTGTGGATGAACTGCGCCTTGCCGCGCGCTTCTTCCCAGCGATTGCGCCGCGGATCGAAGCCGCGGTTCACTACCTGTACGCTGCCGTTGGGCGCGAGGCTGTATTCGGCGCGCGTGCGCACCAGGCCTTTTTCGAAACGCTGGTCTATGCGCGCGACTTCGTACCAGCGGCCCAGATAACGCGAGACATCGAAATTGCCCACGGGCTGCACCGAGGCCGGGCGGGGCGGGGTGCGCAAGGCCATCCACGCCAGATAGGCAATCGCGCCCGCGCCGACCGCAAGCGCTGCCGTGGAGCCGTGGCGCCTGGCCGCGGCCGGCAGTTGATCGTAGTCCAGGCGACTGCGCAGGTCATCGAACGAGGGCAGTTGGCGAGGGGTGTGACGCGGCATAGAACTCCTTGGACAGCGTTGAACGAAAACCTGCGAAGGCGGCGGGGCCCAGGCCCGGCACAGGTCATCAGCACTTTTATAGTGAGGGCGGGTACGCCCATATCAACAATCTACCCCGTGCGGCGCGCAGCGCATGTAGGTGTTTGCTGGCATGCGTTGGTCAGCGAAGGACGACGTTTGCGCGCGGCCAGGCGCGCTAGCTGCGCACTATTCGTCGGTCGGCGCGGCTTGCGGCGTCAACGCGCCCAGCGGTCTGCCGGCCGGACGTTCGCCGATCTGCTGGCGCCACATCGCGTAGTACAGGCCCTTGTGCGCGAGCAATTCGGCGTGGCTGCCGGATTCGACGATGCGCCCGCGCTCGAGCACCATGATGGTCTGTGCATGCAGGATGGTCGACAGTCTGTGGGCGATCAGCAGCGTGATGCGGTTGGCCTGCTGCGACACGCGGCGCACCGTCGCGGTGATCTGTTCTTCAGTCAGCGAGTCCAGCGCGGAAGTGGCTTCGTCGAAGATCAGCAGCCGGGGATTGCGCACCAGCGCGCGCGCAATCGACAGCCGCTGCTTCTCGCCGCCCGACAGCCGAACGCCCGACTCGCCGATAGGCGTATCCAGGCCCAGCGGTGAGCGTTCGAGCAGGTGCAGGCACGAGGCCTGCTCCAGCGCCGTGAGGATGTCGGTGTCGGTGGCATCGGGTTTGACGAACAGCATGTTCTCGCGCAGCGTGCCGGCGAACAAATGGGTCTCCTGGGTCACGAAGCCGATCTGGCGGCGCACTTCGTTGTAGCGCAGCTGCTGCGTCGGTATGCCGTTGAACGCGATGGTGCCGGCCTGCGGCGTGTAAAGGCCCACCAGCAGCTTGACCAGCGTCGACTTGCCCGAGCCCGAAGGCCCGACAAAGGCGATGGTGTCGCCCAGTTTGGCGGAGAACGACACGCCGTCGAGCGCCTTGTCGCTCGCGCCCTGGTGCTGGAATTCGACCTGGTCGAAACTCAGGTCCTGCACCAGGCCCACGCGCTGCGGGTTGGCGGGGCGCTTCTCGACGGGCTTCTTCATCAGCGTGTCGAAGTTCAGCAGCGACGCTTCGGCCTCGCGCCAGGCGACGATGATGTTGCCCAGCTCCTGCAGCGGCGCGAAGATCGCCACCGAAATGAACTGCATGGCGATCAGCTCGCCGGTGCTCAGCACGTCGCGAAAGATCAGCCACAGCAGCGCGAACAGAATGCCCAGCTTGAGCAGGCTCAGCGTCGAGCCCTGCAGGAACGACAGCAGCCGAATGCGCTTGACCTTGAGCATTTCGAGCGCAAAGATCTTCTCGGTCTGGGCCTGCAGGCGGCGCACTTCGGGGAAAGTGAGCCCCAGACTCTTGATCAGTTCGATGTTGCGCAGCGACTCGGTGATGAAGCCCGAGTTGCGGTTGGTCTCGCGCACGATGGAGCGCTGCTGGTTGCGAATTTCGCGGCTCAGCAGGCCCGTGAGGCCGCCGAGCACCAGCACGCCGATCAGAAACACCGGCACCAGCGCCCAATGCCGCGTGACCGAATACCAGACCAGAAAGCTGATGCCCACCACGGCCGCAAACACGGTGTTGATGAACGTGTTGATGAAGCGCTCGCTGTCGGAGCGCGCCTTCTGCAGCAGCGACAAGGTTTCGCCGGTGCGCATTTCGGCGAACTCCTGGTACTTGAGCCGCATCACCTGGCGCAGGCCGTCGTTGAACAGTTGCGTGCCGAGTTTCTGCACCACCAGTCGCGTCACATATTCCTGCAGCGCCCTGGCCAGGCGCGAACCTATGGCCACGACCACGGCCAGGCCCAGCAGTCTCAGCACGCCCGAAATCAGTTCGGCATCGGTCTTGTCGCCGGGATGCACCGCATAGCCGTCGATGATCTTGCCGAAAATGATGGGGTCCACGAGCGCCAGCACCTGGCTGATCGCGGCCAGCAGCAGTGCCAGCCAGGCGAGTCGCGCATGGGGTTTCAGGTAGGTCCAGAGTATGTGCATAGCCGACTCTTATCCACTCTCCTGTGGGACTGCGCTGTCGGACAGAAGCGCATTGCAGGCGTGCAAACCTCAGCTTCGCAGCGATAACGCGCATCCGCGTATGACTTTGCCGTTCAGGCCGGTCCCAGGCTGTGGCCTAATAGCGGCTTCAAATCGCTTTTTTCATTGAAGGACATCCCATGGGCAACAAGATCGTTACCGAAGCCGACCGCAAGTTCACGCCCCAGCCTCCCCTGCCTAACGGTTACAGCCTGCCTACGGCTGGCCGTGGTCAGCGCGTGAGCAAGGAACGTGGCGTGGCCACGCGCTCGAAGAAGAACGCTGGCAAGCGTCCGCACCAAGGCTAAGCCGTTGCTGCTTCGCTGAAAAAAAAGCCCTCTCGAGGGCTTTTTTGCTTTTTGGCGTCGCCGCGTCAACGTCGGCCGTCGCCGCGTTCATGCAGCAATTTGCGCAGCGTCTGCACTTCCTCCATCAGGTCCGCGGCCAGCGCCGCAAGCTGGGGGTCGGCATCGAACGCGGTTTCCAGATGCGCAATGCGCCGCGCGCGCAGCAGCGTGTGGCTGCTGAAACGCCATTCGCCGCGGTCTTCGCCGCTGGCCGCATCGATCTGCAAAACCTCTTCGTGCACGCGCTGCACCACCCAGCCCGTGGGCTGGGCGCAGGCGTGCGCCAGCTGTGCGAGATCGAGCGCGGCCGTGTCCAGCACTTCGCAGGGCGTGCAGAAAGGGGAAGGGGCGGCAGTCATGGCATTTTCCTCATGGCAGGTTCAGGCGTTGCGCGCGTTGAAGTCGGGGAAGGCCTGCGAGAACGCTTCGTAGGCCTTGCGACTGGCTTCGTCATTGGCGGGCGGCAGCGTGATCTCCAGCAGCAGATACATATCTCCGGGCGTTGCCGCCGGCAGACCCTTGCCGCGCAGGCGCAGCTGCCGGCCTTTTTTCCAGCCCGCGGGCACATTGACTTCGAGCGTGCCGGCCAGCGTGGTGACTTCGATCGGCCCGCCCAAGGCGGCTTCCCAGGGCGCGATGGCCACATGCTGGTAGACATCCTTGTCCTTGGCGTACCAGCGCGGGTCGGGGCGAAAGCGCACTTCGAGCAGCAGGTCGCCCGACATTCCATGACCCAGGCCCGGGCTGCCATGGCCGGCAAGGCGTATCAGCTGGCCTTCCTTGACTCCCTTGGGGATGGTGACCTGCAGCTCGCGGGTCTTTTCCACCGCCTGGCCCTGGGCATCGAGCGCGGCGCTGCGCACCTGCAGTGAGCGCTCGGTGCCGCGGTAGCTGTCTTCCAGGTCCAGCTCTATGACTGCATGGTGGTCGCGCCCCTTGCGGTCGGGCGGCGTCTGGCCGCGCGCATGGGTTTGCCGCGCATAGGCGCTGCGACCGAACAACTCGTCGAAGAAGTCGCTGTAGTCTTCGCTGCCCGGGCCGCCGTTCTGCTGGAATGAATGGCCTTGGTCCCAGTCTGGAGGAGGACGAAAGCCGCCGCGCGCGCCGTAGGTCTCGGCGGGTTCGGCGCTCAACTGGTCGTAGGCCGCGCGCTTTTCGGGATCGGACAGCACGGTGTTGGCCTCGTTGATCTCTGCCATGCGCGCCGCGGACTCGGGATCCTTGCTCAGATCGGGGTGGTGCTTGCGCGCCAGACGCCGGTAGGCTTTCTTGATGTCCTGCGCGCTGGCCGCGGGATCGACACCCAGGATCTTGTAATAGTCCTTGTAATCCATTCAGAGGTTCTCCGTGGCAGGTACAGGCTAGAGCAAAGGTGCGCCCTGGCGTTCCTGTGGAACCCAGAGCAGCTGTTCAGTGTTGACGCCAGCGGCGCGCGCCTGCTGCAGCAGCCGGCTGCGGTCTTCGGCGCGCAGGCTGGGCGTGCGCGACAGAACCCAGGCGCGATCGGTGCTCGCGCCGACCACCAGCGCCCAGCGGTAGTCGGTGTCGAGCGCCACCACATGGTAATCAGAGTATGCGCCTTGGGCTGAAATTTTCAATGCGCCTTCGTGGGCCGCGCCCGCGGGCAGGGCCAGGCTTTCGCGCTTGGTCCACTGCTTGCGCTCGGGATCGAGGCCCCGCTGCACCATGGCCAGCGAGCCATCGTCATTGCTGCGGTAGTACACACCGGTCTGTATCAGGCCTTGCTCGGCCGGGTGGTCGATGCGCGCCAGCACAAACCATTGCCCCGCATAGCGTGCGGCGTCGAAATTCTGGATGACTGCGATATCCCGCGGCGCGGGATGCGTATGGGCGCTCAGTCCGCAGGCGAAGACCAGGCCGCACAGCATCAGGATCAGCAGCCATTGGCGCGGCATAGGACTTCCATGGGACAGAGCGGCAGGCATGTTCGTCTCCCGAAGGTCGCCGCAATGGCGCGGCGTGAAGCCTCAATGTAGGTACTGGGCCGGCGGTGACATGTAGGCGGGAACTGGCATGGGGTGTCGGTAAAAACGGGGCAAGGCAGCGCCGTGTTGGCCGGTCGAAAAATGATCTGCGCATGCGAATGATGTGATTGGAATGGGCATGCGCGCGCCATAAAAATCGGCGAAATTTTGTGCGTCAATGTCTTGCGATTGAAATTTTTCTAGCTTTGGTTGGGGGTGTCATGACTGAAACGTCTCAAGCAAAGATGGTGGTTCGAATATTTTTGAATAAATATTCGATTCTTACAATGATTTTGATTTTTATTCATCAAGCTATCATTGCATTGTCGGCTGTGTTTTTGACAGATGCCATTGAGAATTTTCAAGAAGGACGTGACTACACGATAAGTTGGTTTTGTATTTTTGCTCCATGATTTTTCCATATATTCCAGGCTATCTCTCTTTTGTGACGTTGCAGAGGTGGATTGGAAAAAGCCATGTGGAATATATTGAGGCCCTGGTGAATTTTATAAGGGCTGGGGCTGACGTTTATAGGGATGCTGAAATGAGATCCCTGGTTGAGTCCGTTGCGGCAAGAAGCTCATTCATGATAATTAATGATGTGGTTTCATTTGTCCACAGATTTACAAGTTTCGTGTTGAACAGTTTTTTGAGTTTTCTGGTGATTGGTCTGATCCTGCCGGGAGATATCTTCTATGGGTACGTGGTCAGTCTGGCATTGTGCATAGTGCTGATAATTCTGACGCGCCGCTTCATAGAGAACGCGGCTTCGGTAGCCGAGCTCAGTTTTTTGAAGTATTCCTCGGCGCTGGGTGACATGTGGCCGAATGTCTCCTTGGGAAACAGGATGAATCGTCAGGCGTGGCAGCGTCGATTCGACACGGTCTCTGCTGTTTATTATGAAAACAAGATCGCGTTGGAAATAAAGAAGCAATTCATCAGCTTTCTTCTCTCCATGTTCTCAGTGCTGCCCACAGTTTATCTCTTGTGGCTTGCTGTCAATGGGCAAGCCAGTGCTCCGTTGATCGCTGTCATTATTGTCAATTTGACGAGAATTTTTCACATATTGAGCTCTTTGAGTGCGCTCGTTTCGGAGAGTCTGGACTGGACTGCGGAGTGGGCCAGGGTGAAGGTGCTCCTGGGGGTGTTTAGCATGTCTCGCGGTGCTGCGCAAAAAAATGGTTTTGTTTCCGATGAAATAACAGTGAATGGTTCTCCGATGGGCGATCCGGGTGGGTTTGTCAATGAGCTTGTAAAGCAGGGCACTGGTCGGTATACGATTCGTGGTGGCAATGGCTCTGGAAAATCCACCATGATGCTGAGGTTGAAGAGGGCGATCGGCGAGAGCGCTGTTTATTTTCCGCCAGGGGAGCCTGGACTGTATTGGTCCGCAGAGGTTGCTGGCACTTCAACGGGGCAGCAGGTTTTGCAGGCACTTCGTGAAATCGTTGCGCAAAAGGATGTGACCCATCTTCTTCTGGATGAATGGGATGCCAACCTGGACAAAGCGAATGTGGCCATGTGGAGTGATGTGCTCGAGCGTGAGTCCGGGAGCAGGGTGGTTGTCGAGGTGAGGCATTGAGTCGCGGGACAAGGTGCCGGCTGCAGGGTTTCAAGCCCCTTTGGCTACTGGCACTCTCCCTCTACCCAGGCGTGGCCGCACCCCTTAGATTGGAGCGTTCCGAAGTTCAATCAGAGGCGTGTCCAATGGGTTTATCAATGGGGGTGGGGGCGGGCGCATACGTGCATCGCAACGGCCTTTTCCGCGTTTTTTCCCATCCACTCGGTGTTGCAGCGCTGTTCGGTACCTTGGCACTGGGCGCGCAGGCGCAGCAAAATCCACCCGAGATGGCGCCCGTCGATTCGATGGCCTGGCGCGTCAAGGCCTGCAGTGCCTGCCATGGCGACCAGGGGCGGGCCAGCCCCGAAGGCTATTTCCCGCGGCTCGCGGGCAAGCCGGCCGATTACCTGTTTCGGCAGATGCTCAATTTTCGCGACGGCCGGCGCAGCCACACGCAGATGTCCTATCTGCTCGCCAACCTGACCGATGACTATCTGCGCGAAATGGCGGGCTACTTTGCGCAGCGCGAGGTGCCGTATCCCGCGCCGCTGCGGCCGCAGGCTTCGGCCGCGGTGCTGGCCCAGGGGCAGGCGCTGGTCATGCAGGGTGATGCGGCGCGCGGTCTGCCCGCATGTGTTGCCTGCCATGGCGCGGCAATGACGGGCGTGCTGCCCGCCGTGCCCGGCCTGCTGGGGCTGTCGCGCGACTATCTCAACAGCCAGCTCGGCGCCTGGCGCACCGGCGCGCGCCATGCCCAGGCGCCCGATTGCATGGCCGCGATCGCGCGCAAGCTCTCGGTGCAGGAGGTGGGGGCGCTGTCGTCCTGGCTGGCCGCGCAGCCCGTACCCCAGGGCGGCAAGCCGCTGGCGCAGCTGCCCGGCGCCGCGCCCATGGCCTGCGCCGGCATGCATGCCGACAACGCCGCGCGCAAGGAGGGCCGGTAATGCACAAATCATCAATGCGCTGGCTGCTGGCGCTGGCCGGGTTGCTGCTCGCAGGCGTGGCCGTTGTCGTCTGGCTCAACCTGCGCGGTGAAGCCTCGGCGCCGCAATTGTTCCGCGAACCGGGCGCGGCCGTCGCGCCGGCTTCGCCCGACATGCTGGAAAAAGGCGCCTATCTGGCGCGCGCCGGCAACTGCATGGGCTGTCATACCGCGCAGGGCGGAGTGGAATATGCAGGTGGGCGCGCCATAGAGACGCCGTTTGGCGTGATCCATGCGCCCAATCTCACGCCCGATCCCGAAACGGGGCTGGGCCGCTGGACGCCCGATGCGTTCTGGCGCGCGCTGCACCACGGCCGTTCGCAGGACGGCCGCCTGCTGTACCCGGCCTTTCCCTATCCCCAATACACGCGCGTCGTGCGCGCCGATGCCGATGCGCTGTTCGCCTATCTGCAAAGCCTGGCGCCCGTTCATGCGCCGGCGAAAGCGCATCAGCTGTCGTTTCCGTTCAATACCCAGGCGGCACTGGCCGTCTGGCGCGCGCTGTATTTCCGCGCGCAGGAATGGCAGCCCGCGGCCGATGTGCCGGCCGAATGGAATCGCGGTGCCTATCTGGTGCAAGGCCTGGGCCATTGCGCGGCCTGCCATTCGGCACGCAACAGTTGGGGCGCGTCGGTGGAAGAAGGCATGTTGCGCGGCG